>NZ_BJLQ01000022.1 GCF_006538725.1 Cellulomonas gelida | reverse complement strand
GGCCCGTCGCGTGAGCGGGCCGAACCGGGCGCCCGCCGGCGGGGGAGTTGGTTGGATGGGGCGCATGCTCGTCCACCTGCGCGCCTCGGGCGTGAGCCTGCTCCTGGAGTCCGACGACCGCCTGCCGCGCGTCCTGCACTGGGGGAGCGACCTCGGCGCGGGGTTCGGCGACGACGCCCTCGCCGCGCTCGCGGTCGCGTCCGTCCGGCCGCACGCGGGCACGCAGACCGACGCCCCCGTGCCGCCGTCGGTGCTGCCCGGCCAGGCCGAGGCGTGGCTCGGGACCCCGGGCGTCGCGGGCCATCGGGACGGCCAGGCGTGGTCGCCCTCGTTCGCCGTGGGCTCGTCGGACGTCGTCGACACCCCCGGCGCGGGCGGTGCGCTGCGCGTCACGGCGTCCGACGAGAGCGCGCGCCTGGGCCTCGAGCTCACGATCGAGCTCACCGCGCAGGGCGTGGTCCGCACGCGCGCGACCCTCACCAACGAGGGCGGCTCGACCTACACCCTCGACTCGCTCCTGCCCGCGCTGCCGGTGCCCTCGCACGCGAGCGAGATCCACGACCTCGCCGGGCGCTGGTCCCAGGAGCGCACGCCGCAGCGCCACGCGTTCACGGTCGGCACGCACGTACGCGAAGGTCGGCGCGGTCGCACGGGAGCCGACGCGACGCTCGTCCTGATCGCGGCTGAGCCCGGCACGGGGTTCCGCCGCGGCGAGGCGTGGGGCGTGCACGTCGCGTGGTCCGGCAACCACCGCACGCAGGCCGAGCTCATGCCCGACGGCACGCGCGTGCTCGCAGGTGGCGAGCTGCTGCTGCCCGGCGAGGTCCGCCTCGCGCCGGGCGCCTCGTACTCGTCGCCCTGGCTGTACGGCTCGTACGGCGACGGGCTCGACGCGCTCGCGGGCCGGTTCCACGCGCTGCTGCGCGCGCGCCCGCAGCACCCCCGCACGCCGCGTCCCGTCACGCTGAACGTGTGGGAGGCCGTCTACTTCGACCACTCGCTGCCCCGCCTGCTCGAGCTCGCGGACCTCGCGGCGTCGCTCGGCGTCGAGCGGTACGTGCTCGACGACGGCTGGTTCCGCGGGCGCCGCGACGACCGCGCGGGCCTGGGCGACTGGTTCGTCGACGAGGACGTGTGGCCCGACGGGCTCGAGCCGCTGGTCGAGCGCGTGCACGGCGTCGGGATGCAGTTCGGCCTGTGGTTCGAGCCCGAGATGGTCAACCCGGACTCCGACCTCGCCCGCGCCCACCCCGACTGGATCCTGCAGGTCCCCGGACGTCAGCCGCCGTTGCAGCGACACCAGCAGGTGCTCGACCTCGCGCGCCCCGAGGTCGCCGCCTACCTGCGCGCACGCGTCGTCTCGCTCGTGCGCGAGCTCGGCGTCGACTACGTGAAGTGGGACCACAACCGCGACCTGGTCGAGGCCGGTGGCGTGGACGGCACGCCCGGCGTCCACGCGCAGACGACGGCCGTGTACGCGCTGCTCGACGCGATCCGCGCCGACTGCCCCGGCCTGGAGATCGAGTCGTGCTCGTCGGGCGGCGCGCGCGTCGACCTGGCCGTCCTCGAGCGCACCGACCGGGTCTGGGCCTCGGACTGCCTCGACGCGCGCGAGCGCCAGGAGATCCAGCGGTGGACCGCCCAGCTCCTGCCGCCCGAGCTCGTCGGCTCGCACGTGGGCGCGGGCCGGGCGCACACCACGGGCCGGGTCCTCGACCTGTCGTTCCGCGCGGTGACCGCGTTGCTGGGGTCGTTCGGCATCGAGTGGGACCTCACGCAGGCGTCCGACGACGAGCGCGCCGAGCTGGCCGCGTGGATCGCCCTGTACCAGGCCGAGCGAGGGCTCCTGCACACCGGCCGGACCGTGCGCGACGACCTGCCCGCCGCCGGGCAGTGGCTGCACGGCGTCGTCGCGCAGGACCGCTCCCGCGCGGTGTTCGCGCTCGTGCAGCGCGAGCGTCCCGCGACGTGGCCGCCCGGCCGGGTGCGGCTGCCGGGCCTGGACCCGGACGCGATGTACGACGTGGTGCCGCACGGTCCGTCGAGCGTGCGCAACGACTGGGACCGTCCCGGCTGGTGGGAGCGCCCGCTGCGCCTGACCGGCCTCGTGCTGGCCACCGTCGGCGTCCAGTCCCCGGCCCTCGAGGTGGACCACGCCGCGCTGCTCCTCGCCACGCGCGTCTGAGCGTGGCCCCCGCGCGTGGCGTGGGGGCGGGCAGTCAGCTGGTCGGCACCTCGTTGTGCCAACTAGCTGACATCAGGCGCGCGTCAGCGGGTGGCGTCCAGACGCGCGAGCTCGGTGGCCACGTCGTACGAGGGGTCGGGCCAGTCCAGGTCGAGGTCGAGCAGCGCGCGCAGGAGCAGCGCGCTGGTCGCGAGCCGCGCGTACCACTTGCGGTCCGCGGGCACGACGTACCAGGGCGCGACGTCGAACGACGAGCGGGCGAGCACCTCGTCGTACGCGGCCTCGTACGCGGGGCGGGCCAGGCGCACGTCGACGTCGTTCGGGGAGTACTTCCAGTGCTTGTCCGGGCGCTCGAGCCGCTCGCGCAGGCGCAGGTACTGCTCGTCGCGCGAGACCCACAGCGCGACCTTGACGACGGTCGTGCCGCCCGCGACCAGCTCGCGCTCGAACTGCTCGATCGCCGCGAACCGCGCCGTGAGCTCGTCGGCGTCGGCCGTCCCGGCGGCGTGCGGGACCAGGATGTCCTCGTAGTGCGAGCGGTCGAACAGCCCGATCCGGCCCGCGGGCGGCAGCGCCTTGCGGATGCGCCACAGGAAGTCGTGCTCGAGCTCCTCGGGCGTGGGCCGGCCGAACGCCTTGAGGGCGACGCCCTGCGGGTCGACAAGGCCGAGCACGTGCCGCGCGATCCCGCCCTTGCCGGCGGTGTCGAGGCCCTGCAGGACGAGCAGCACCGAGCGGTCGCCGCCTGAGCGGCCGTGCGCGTACAGGCGCTCCTGCAGCTCCGACATGCGCTCGCCGATGGTGCCGAGGAGCTTCTCTCCGGTCTTCCGCCCGTCGTCGAACGACGGGGTCGAGGCCGCGTCGAGGTCGGTGATCCGGACGCCCGGAGCGGCCTCGAGGCTCCGCGCGACGTCGTCGAGCCGTGCCCGCACCTCGTCGGCGGACGGCTTCTTCGCCATCGCGCACCTCCGCTCCTGCTCGGCAGCCCGGCTCGCACCGGACGTGCTCGCGCGACCGGGACCCGGCCGCGACCAGCGATGCTATCGGCGCGCGGTGCCCGGCGGTACCCCCGATCAGGGGCGCGCGGCGAACCGTTCGAGCAGGTCGGCGTGACCCGAGACGATGATGATGTCGTTCTGCGAGATCCGCGTCTCAGGGGTGGCGTACTGGAAGTCCAGCCCGGGCGACTTCACGCCGACGATCGTCACCCCGTAACGCTCGCGGATCTTGCTCTGCGCGAGCGTGAACCCCTGCGTCTCCTTCGGCGGGCGCATCTTGACGACCGTGAAGCCGTCCTCGACCTCGATGTAGTCGAGCAGCTTGCCCGAGACGAGGTGCGCGACGCGCGAGCCCGCGTCCGCCTCGGGCAGCACCACGTGGTGCGCGCCGATGCGCTGCAGGATCCGGGCGTGCTCGTTCGAGACGGCCTTCGCCCAGATCTGCGGGATGCCGATGTCGACGAGGTTGCCCGTGATGAGCACCGAGGCCTCGAGGTAGGAGCCGACGCCGACGACCGCGACGGGGAAGTCGCGCGCGCCCAGCTGCTCGAGCGCCTCGGGGTTGGCCGCGTCGGCCTCGACGAGCGCGATGCGCCCGGCCCACTGCGCGACCAGCTCGGGGGAGCGCTCGACCGCGAGCACGTCCTGGCCGAGCCGGTCGAGCGTCGCGGCGATCGCCGAGCCGAACCGGCCGAGCCCGATCACCAGGACGCCGGAGTCCTTCTTGGGCGTGCGGGGCGCGTTCTGCGTGCTGGAACGCGCGTCGCGCATGGTCTCAGCCAATGATCGGCCTCTCTTCCGGTAGCCGGATCACCCGACGACGGTTGCGCAGCGCGAGCGCGGCCGCAAGCGTCATCGTGCCGGTCCGGCCGATGAACATCAGGACGGTGAGCACGTACTTGGCCCCGTCGGGCAGCGTCGGCGTGATGCCGGTGCTCAGCCCGCACGTGGCGAACGCGGAGATGACCTCGAACAGGATCGTGTCGAGCCGCTCGCCGGTCATCGCGAGCAGCAGGAGCGAGGCGATGAGCACGAACGTCGCGGAGATGAGGGAGACCGCGATCGCGACCTGCAGCGCGTCGCGCGGGATGCGCCGGCCGTACGCCTCGACGTCGCGGTCGCCGCGCGCCTCGGCGACGATCGCGAGCAGCATGACGGCGAGCGTCGTGACCTTGATGCCGCCCGCGGTCGAGGCCGAGCCACCGCCGACGAACATGAGCGCGTCGGTCAGGAGCCACGTGGACTCGTGCATCTGGCCCACGTCGACGGTCGAGAAGCCCGCCGAGCGTGGCATGACGCCCGCGAACAGCGACGCGAGCGCGGTGCCCGAGGCGTCGAGGTCGCGGAACGTGTTCGGGTTGGTCCACTCGAACGCGGCGACCAGGACCGCGCCCGCGACGACGAGCGCGGAGCTCGTCGTGATGGTCAGCTTTGCGTGCAGGCTCCACCGGCGTGGCTCGCGCAGGTGCTGCGCGACGTTGAGGATGACCGGGAAGCCGAGCGACCCGATGAACACGCCGACGATGATCGGCAGCAGCACCCACCAGTCGGAGATGAACGGCGCGAGCCCCTCGGGCGTCGGCACGAACCCGGCGTTGTTGAACGACGAGACGCCGTAGAACGTCGCGTGCCACGCGGCGGTGCCCCACGACTCGTCGTACATGTGGAAGCGGGGGAGCAGGACGATCGCGATCGCGACCTCGAGGATCGTCGACGTCACGATGACCGTGCGCACGAGCGAGCCGACCTCGCCCAGCCGCGTGAACTTGGTCTCGGACGAGACGAGCAGCCGCTGCGTCAGACCGATGCGGCGCGAGACCGCCATGCCCAGCAGCGACGCGAGCGTCATGACGCCCAGGCCGCCGATCTTGATCGCGACGAGGATCACGACGAGGCCCCACGTCGACCAGTACTCGCCCGTCGGGACGACGACGAGCCCGGTGACGGTGCTCGCGGACGTCGCGGTGAACAGCGCGTCCACGAACGGCGCGCGGGACCCGTGCGCGGTGGCCCAGGGCGCCGAGAGCAGCACGGTGACCAGGGCGATCACGGCGGCGAACACCCCGAGCGCGAGCCGTGCCGGGGACTGCCGGGCCGAGCGGTCGACGATCTCCCGCGCCCGCCAGAGCACACCGGGACCCGTGCGCGCCATGCCCGCCACGCTCCCCTCGTGCCCAGCGACCTCGCCCGGGACCGGCCCGTGCGCCGGAAGGGCTCCGTCGAGATCGACGCCGTCCCTGCCCGGGCCGGGTGGTCCGCGGACGTGCATCGCACACTCTGGCACGACACGCCGCATGAGGTCGCGCTCGTCCCGGCACGTCGCGACGAGACGCACGACGAGACGCTCGACGAGACGCACGACGAGACGCGCCGCGTGGCGTTCGACAGCGTGCCCCGGGGATGTTTGGGTGAGGGCATGACGCAGCGGGCACGCGTGGAGTGGGCGCCCGAGATGCTGCGCTACGACTTCGGCACCGGGCACCCCATGGCGCCCGATCGCCTCGCGCTCACGATCGGCCTCGCGGACGCGCTCGGCCTGCTCGAGCACGTCGACCTGG
Source organism: Cellulomonas gelida (assembly GCF_006538725.1). Lineage (GTDB taxonomy): Bacteria > Actinomycetota > Actinomycetes > Actinomycetales > Cellulomonadaceae > Cellulomonas > Cellulomonas gelida. The sequence goes on along the minus strand of NZ_BJLQ01000022.1, from coordinate 58,640 downwards.
TGCGTGCCGGCATCGCCGACGACGCGCTGCTCACCACCGTGCACGAGCCCGCGTACGTGGCGGCGGTGCGCCGCGCGGCCGACGAGGGCGTGCGCGACGAGGCCCGCGGCCTCGGGACGGCTGACGACCCGCTGTTCCCGAGCATGCACGAGGCGTCCGCGCGCGTGGTCCAGGGCACGGTCGACGCGGCGCTCGCGGTGTGGCGCGGCGAGTGCGAGCACGCCGTGAACATCACCGGCGGCATGCACCACGCGATGCCGGGCGCTGCGTCGGGCTTCTGCGTCTACAACGACGTCGCTGTCGCGATCCACGCGCTGCTCGCCCAGGGGGCCGAGCGGGTCGCGTACGTCGACCTCGACGCGCACCACGGCGACGGCGTCCAGGCGGTCTTCTGGGACGACCCGCGGGTCCTGACCGTCTCGGTCCACGAGTCGGGTCGCGCGCTGTTCCCGGGGACGGGGGACCCCCACGAGACCGGTGGCTCCGCGGCGCCCGGTTCCGCCGTGAACCTGCCGCTGCCGTCGGGGGCCGGCGACGTCGGCTGGCTGCGCGCGGTCGACGCCGTGGTGCCCGCGGTGCTGCGGGCGTTCGAGCCGCAGGTGCTCGTCACGCAGCACGGCTGCGACGCGCACGGCCTCGACCCGCTGAGCAACCTGCGGGTCTCGGTCGACGCGCAGCGGCTGGCCGCGCAGCGGCTGCACGATCTCGCGCACGAGCTCACGGGCGGACGCTGGCTCGCGACGGGCGGCGGCGGCTACGCGATCATCGACGTGGTGCCGCGCGCGTGGACGCACCTGATCGCGGTCGCCGCGCACCGGCCGATCGACCCCGCCACCCCCGTGCCCGAGGCGTGGCGTGAGCGCGTCGCCGCGGAGTACGGCCGCGAGGGGCCGCGCCTGATGACGGACGGCGCGACGCCGACGTTCCGGTCCTGGGGCTCGGGCTTCGACCCGTCCGACGACGTCGACCGGGCGATCCGTGCGACGCGGGCGATGAGCTTCCCGCTGCTGGGCCTCGACGTCGACCACGACTGAGCGCGCGCGCCGTCGCACGTTCGGCTGTCACTCTCGTCACCCCTTTCACTCGTGTCCCACGCGCCACTAGGGTTGGCCCCAGTCACCCCGAGGACGGGGTGGCGACGGGCACGAGCGGACCGCCAGCGGACCGTGGGACGAGCGTCGCGAGGCGCTCCAGGAGGATGACCGCAGAGATGAGCGACCAGCCGGGCCGCGTGCGCTACCTGACGGTGGTGGAGGTCGCCGACGTCATGCGCGTCTCCAAGATGACGGTGTACCGCCTGCTGCACTCGGGCGAGCTGCCCGGCGTGCGGGTGGGACGGTCGTTCCGCGTGCCGCAGGACGCCCTCGACGCCTACCTGCGGTCGTCGATGTCGACGATCGCACCCGAGCAGGACACCGAGCGCCGCACGTCCTGACGGCCGTGCCGACGCCTACGTGACGGGCGTCATGGCGGGCATCGGGACGATCGCTGCCGGCCCGCGTCGCGGGCATGCCCCGCGATCGCGTAAGGTAGGCGCTCGGACTTTCCTCTGCGTGGACAGTTGATGCGTGCAAGCGCGCGACCGAGGCCCTCACGGGTGACCACGTGCCGATCGACCAGCACCGGTCCGCCTCCGCGGGCCACACCCGGAAGCGAGAGTGGACCCATGGGCTCCGTCATCAAGAAGCGCCGCAAGCGGATGGCCAAGAAGAAGCACCGCAAGCTGCTGCGCAAGACGCGTCACCAGCGTCGCAACAAGAAGTGACCTCGCGCTGCCCCGGCAGCGCGTGGCAGAAGGGCTCGGCCGACCACGGCCGGGCCCTTCTGCGCATCCGGACCGTTCTGCGCATCCGGACCCATCTCGCATCCGGACCTTGGCGGCGCATCCGGGCGTTCTGCGCGCCGGGCGTGGCTTTTCTCGCGAGTTTCTACAACGATGGAGAAGCCGGGCCGACCCCGCCCCGTCGGGACCGCGTCGCGTCACGTCACTGCCGTCGTGACGGTCCGGTCCCACGACACCCGTTCGCCGTCCCAGAAGGTCCTCGCATGATCCCCGTGAGCATCACCCTCGACCCTGCGTTCCGTGTGGGCCCCGTGCGACGTCGCACGTTCGGCTCGTTCGTCGAGCACCTCGGCCGCTGCGTCTACACCGGTATCCACGACCCGGCGCACCCGACGGCCGACGCCGACGGCTTCCGCAAGGACGTCATCGAGCTCACGCGCGAGCTCGGGGTGAGCACCGTGCGCTACCCGGGTGGCAACTTCGTCTCGGGCTACCGCTGGGAGGACGGCGTCGGTCCGGTCGAGCAGCGGCCGCGTCGGCTGGACCTCGCGTGGCACTCGACCGACCCGAACACCGTCGGCGTCGACGAGTTCATGCGCTGGACCAAGGCGGCCGAGGTCGAGCCGATGATGGCGGTCAACCTCGGCACGCGCGGCGTGCAGGAGGCGCTCGACCTGCTCGAGTACTGCAACGTCAAGGGCGGGACGCGGCTGTCGGACCAGCGCCGCGCGAACGGCTCGCCCGAGCCGCACGACATCCGGATGTGGTGCCTGGGCAACGAGATGGACGGCCCCTGGCAGATCGGGCACAAGACCGCCCACGAGTACGGGCGCCTGGCCGCCGAGACCGCCCGCGCGATGCGGATGGTCCAGCCGGACCTCGAGCTCGTCGCGTGCGGCTCGTCGGGCGTGGGGATCCCGACGTTCGGCGAGTGGGAGCGGGTCGTGCTGTCCGAGGCGTACGAGCACGTCGACCTGATCTCGGCGCACGCGTACTACTGGGAGGAGGACGGCGACCTCGGGTCGTTCCTGGCCTCCGCGGTCGACATGGACCACTTCATCGACTCGGTCTCGGCGACCGCCGACGCCGTGCGGGCGCACAAGAAGCTGTCCAAGCGCATCCACATCTCGTTCGACGAGTGGAACGTCTGGTACCAGCACCGCGCCGAGTCCCAGCCGCCGGTGGGCGATGACTGGCCGGTCGCCCCCGTGCTGCTCGAGGACACGTACAACGTCGCGGACGCGGTCGTCGTCGGGAACCTGCTCATCAGCCTGCTGCGGCACACCGACCGCGTGCACGCCGCGTCGCTCGCGCAGCTCGTCAACGTGATCGCGCCGATCATGACCGAGCCCGGTGGCCGGTCCTGGAAGCAGACGATCTTCCACCCGTTCGCCCAGGCGTCGCGGTTCGCGCGCGGCGACGTGCTGCGCGTCGCGCTCGACGTCGCGACGTACGAGACCGCCAAGTTCGGCGACGCCGCGCTCGCGGACGCGGTCGCGACCTACGACGCCGAGACGGGCGACGTCGCCCTCTTCGCGGTGAACCGGTCGACGACCCAGCCCGCGCTGCTCGACGTGGACCTGCGCTCGATCCCGGGCCTGCGGCTCGTCGACGCGAGCACGCTGGCCAACCCGGACCACACCTGGCAGGCGACCGCGGACGACGACACGTCCGTCGCGCCGCGCGCCAACGCGACCGCTCAGGTCGCGGACGGGCGCCTGCGCGTCGAGGTGCCGCCGGTGTCGTGGAACGTGGTGCGCCTGCGCACGGGGGAGTGAAAGCCCGCGGCCGTCACAGGAAACGGGTCACAGGACGCGCTCGAGGACGTAGTCGTCCTCGATGCGCGACCCGACCCGGAAGTGCTTGGTGCCCACGCGCCGGAAGCCGTGCCGGTGGTAGAAGCGCTGCGCGCGCTCGTTGAGCTGGTTCACGCCCAGCCAGCAGCCGACGGCCCGGCGGTCGCGCGCGTCGTCGAGGGACGCGCCCATGAGCAGGTCCGCGACCCCGGCGCCGTGCCGCTGCGGGCGCACGTAGCACTTCGAGAGCTCGACGGTGGGCCACAGCGACAGCGCCGACCGCACGTCGGTGTCCGCGGGCATGCCCGAGACGAGCATCGCGTACCCCTCGAGCTGCTCGCTCTCGTCGTCCTGCGCGACCAGGACCGTCCGCCGGCCGTCGGTGAGGTAGCCCTCGAACGAGGACTGCGACAGCACGGTCTCGACGAACACGCGCTGGTCCTCGGGGGTCGAGCCGGGCGGGCACGCCAGGGGGAACGTCAGGGCGGCGAGCTCCGCCAGGGCGGCGGCGTCGTCGCGTCGAGCGGGGCGGACGAGAACGGTCACGACGAACCACACTAGGCGCCCTCGTGCCGCAGATCGGGCCCTGACCAGGGCGCTGGCACCCAGGTGCGGCGACGAGTTCGGCGTCTGCGGTGCGGGGATCAGCGGTCGGTGCGCGCGGTGAGGGCGCGGCGCGCCGCCCGGGCGGTCACGGCGAGCGCCCAGGCCGTGCCGGCGTAGGTCGCCGCACGCGCGCCGCGCCGCACGCGGTGCCGCGCGGGCCGGAAGTCGCGCATGGGCCAGCCGAGCTCGGTTGCGCGGCGGCGCAGCCGGCGGTCCGGGTTGATCGCGCACGGGTGCCCCACGGTGCTCAGGAGCGGCACGTCGTTGGTCGAGTCGCCGTACGCGAACGACTGCGCGAGGTCTAGGCCCGCGCGGTCGGCGAGCTCGCGCACGGCGCGCGCCTTGGCCTCGCCGTGCAGCAGGTCCCCGACCAGGCGTCCGGTGTAGAAGCCGTCGACCTCGTCCGCGACGGTGCACAACGCGCCCGTCGCGCCCAGCCGCCGTGCGAGCAGCTCGGCGATCTCCCGCGGCGAGGCGGTCACGAACCAGACCGGGACGCCCGCCGCGCGGTGCGCGTCGAGCAGGGCCCGCGTGCCGGGGTAGATGCGCAGGTGCAGCACCTCGTCGTACACGTCCTCGGCGATCGCCGTGACCTCGGCGACCGAGTGGCCGCGCATGATCGTCAGCGCCTCACCGCGGAGGCGGTCGATCTGGCGGCGGTTCTCTCCGAGCATCCGGTACCGCAGCTGGTGACCGGCGAACCGCACGAGGTCCCACGGCCGGAAGAACCCGCGCCGGTACAGGCCCACGGCCAGGTGGAACGCGCTCGCGCCGCGCACGATCGTGTTGTCGACGTCGAAGAACGCGGCCGGCCGGGGCGTGCTCGCGGCGTCGGCGACGGGGTCGTCGGCGCTGGACGCACCACGCGGCTCGGACACCCGGTCACTGTAACGAGCGCGCGGGCCCGCAACGATCCGGGGCCGGGCCGGTGCGTACGGGCAGGCGGGTGCCGCTCGTCGCCCCACGCGGGGCCCCGGCGGGTCTAGTGTCGGCACGTGCACGACGAGCCGACGACCGCCCCCCGTGTGGTGCTCTTCTCTCGCGACGGCTGCCACCTGTGCGCCGACGCACGCGCGCTCGTCGCGGCGGAGGCGGCGCTCGCGGGCACGACGTGGCGCGAGGTCGACGTGGACCGCGACACCGAGCCCGGCCGCGACCTCGGCGAGCTGAGCGAGCTGGTCCCCGTGGTCGAGGTGGACGGCGTCCGGCAGGGCTACTGGCGGATCGAGTCGGCGCGGCTGCGGCGCGCGCTGGCTGCGCGCTGAGCCCGGTCCGGAGCGCGTGACCCGATGAGCACGGCCCAGGTCCCCGGCGCCACCGTGGCGCGCCTGCCCGGGTACCTGCACGCGCTCGAGGCCGTGCGCGGGACGGGGGTCGTGACCTCGGAGGAGCTCGCGCGCGCCGCGGGCGTCAGCCCGGCCCAGCTGCGCAAGGACCTGTCGTTCCTGGGCTCGTACGGCCGACGAGGCGTGGGGTACGACGTCGCGCACCTCGAGCGGCAGATCGGTGCGGTGCTCGGTGTGCAGACGCGGCGCACGGTCGTGATCGTCGGGATCGGGTACCTGGGTCACGCGCTCGCGAGCTACGGCGGGTTCGCCGAGCGGGGGTTCGACGTCGCGGCGCTCGTCGACGCGGACCCGCAGGTCGTCGGGACGCGCGTGGCCGGGCTCGTGGTCGAGCCGGTCGACGCGCTCGCACAGGTCGTGGCGCGCACGGGCGCGACGGTCGGGGTGATCGCCGTGCCGGCGCCGTACGCGCAGGACGTGTGCGACGGGCTCGTCGGGGCGGGTGTGACGGGCTTGCTGACGTTCGCCCCGCGCGCCCTGCGCGTGCCGGACGGCGTGACGGTGCGCGCGGTCGACGTCGCGAGCGAGCTGCAGATCCTCGCGTTCCACGACGCGCGCCGGCACGAGGGCGTCTGACCACGACGAAGGGCGGGCCCGCGCGCGTGTGCGACGGACCCGCCCTGCGGCGGTGCGGACTCGCTCAGAGGCGAGCCGACGCGACGCTCAGGCCTGCTTGATGGCCGAGACGTCGAGCGTGATGGTGACCTTGTCCGAGACGAGGACGCCGCCGGCCTCGAGGGCCGCGTTCCAGGTGAGGTCGAAGTCCTTGCGCGAGATCGTCACGGACGCCTCGAACCCGGCGCGCGTGTTGCCGAACGGGTCGACCGCCGAGCCGTTGAACTCGGTGGCGAGCTCGACGGGGCGCGTGACGCCGTGGATCGTGAGGTCACCGGCGATGACGTAGTCGCCGCCCTCGGCGCGGATCGCGGTCGAGGCGAACGTCCACTGGCCGAACTTCTCCACGTCGAAGAAGTCGCCGCTCTTGAGGTGGCCGTCGCGGTTCGCGTCGCCGGTCGAGACCGTCGACGGGTCGAGCGTCGCCGTGACGGCGGTCGAGGCGAGGTCCTCGCCGACCGTGATCGCGCCGTCGGTGACCGCGACGGTGCCGCGGACCTTGGAGATGCCGGCGTGGCGGACCGTGAAGGCCGCCTCGGTGTGCGACGGGTCGATGGCCCAGGTGCCGGTGGTGAGGCCGGTGGGGAGGGTGCTGGTGGCGGTGCTCATGGGGTGCTCCTCGTCGTGGGGGCCGCGTCGCTCGTGGTGCTCGGGGCTGCGGCTCTCGGGTCGATCGTTGAAGTCTCAACAACCTGTTAGTTCAAAGTTGTACTACAGTGGTGGGTGGAGCGCAAGCCGACGTGTCGCGCGTCACAGCCCCGCTCACGACGCTCGACCGGCCCGTCCCCCGCGCCGTCGACCCCCCGCGCGGCCTGTGCTCGACCGAGAGAGGTGACCCGTGACCGACCCGACCACCGTCGAGCGCGCACCCGACGCTCCCGACGCGCCCCCGCAGGCTCCCGTGCGCTGGCTCAGCGCCGACGAGCAGCTGTCCTGGCGTGCGTTCCGCACGGCGACCGCGATGCTCTCCGACGTGCTCGCGCACGAGCTCGAGAAGGACTCCGGACTGTCCGTCCACGAGTACGAGGTCCTGGTCCGGCTCTCGGAGGCGCCCGGCAGGACCATGCGGATGTCCGAGATCGCGACGGGCCTCGCGCACTCGCGCAGCCGGCTCACCCACACCGTCCGGCGCATGGAGGAGCAGGGCCTCGTCGAGCGGCAGCAGTGCCCCTCCGACGCGCGAGGCGTCGACTGCACCATGACCGAGCTGGGCTGGCGCCGGCTCGTCGACGCCGCGCCCGGCCATGTGCGGTCCGTGCGGGCGCACCTCGTCGACGTCCTGACGCCCGCGCAGTTCGCCGCGCTCGGCGAGGCGATGGAGGCCGTGCGCGTCCACCTCACCGGTGGTGCGTGTCACCCCGCGTGAGCCGGGACGGGGCCCCGAGCACACGGGTGCGTGAGGGACACTGACTGCCATGGTCGCGACCACCGTCCACCTGATGCGTCATGGCGAGGTGCACAACCCCGAGGGTGTGCTCTACGGCCGTCTGCCCGGCTACCGCCTGTCCGAACGCGGCCGCGCGATGGCGCGCATCGTCGCGGTGCACCTGTCGGGCCGTGAGTACGACGGCGCGTGGCTCAGCGAGCTCGGGCAGGACGACGAGGCCGCCGACACCGTCGCGCAGAGCGCGGGGAGCGGGCTGAGCGCGGGTCCGCGCCGCGACGTGGTCGCCGTGATCGCCTCGCCGCTCGAGCGTGCGCAGGAGACCGCGACGCCGATCGCCGCCGCGTTCGGCGTCGAGATCGGCACGGACGCGCGCCTGATCGAGGCCGCCAACCACTTCCAGGGCATGACGTTCGGCGTCGGCGACGGCTCGCTGCGCCACCCGCAGCACTGGCCCTACCTGCGCAACCCGTTCCGCCCGTCGTGGGGCGAGCCGTACCGCGAGCAGGCCGACCGCATGCTCGCGGCGGTCGACGACGCGCGCGCCGCTGCGCGCGGTCACGAGGTCGTGCTCGTCTCCCACCAGCTACCCGTGTGGATCACGCGGCTCGCGCTCGAGAACCGCCGGCTGTGGCACGACCCGCGCAAGCGGCAGTGCTCGCTGGCCTCGCTGACGAGCCTGCGCTACGAGGACGACGAGCTCGTCTCGATCACCTACACCGAACCCGCCGCGGCGCTGCTGCCGGGCGCCGCGACCGTGGCCGGGGCGTGACGTGAGCGCGTCGGAGGGCCGTCGTCCGCGCGCCCGCACCGGAGCGGCCCGTGCCGGAGCGCCCCGTGCCGTGCGCCGGGTTCCGGTCCTGGCCGCCGTGATGGCCACCGGGCTGGTCGGCGTGCTCGCGGGCTGCGGCTCGGCCGACGAGTCGGCGTCGAACGACGTCGTCGGGCAGAACTACCAGTCGGGCGACGGCTCGACGAAGACCTGGGCCGCGGGCGACCGCGAAGGGCCTGTGGCGCTCTCCGGCACCGACTACGAGGGCCAGGCGCAGGACGTCGCGGCGTGGCAGGGTGACGTCGTCGTCCTCAACACCTGGTACGCGGCCTGCCCGCCGTGCCGCGCGGAGGCACCCGACCTCGTCGCGCTCGCGAACGACTACGCCGACCGCGGCGTGCACGTGCTCGGGCTGAACTCGCGCGACGAGGCCGGTGCGGCCGAGGCGTTCCAGCGCACGTTCGAGATCCCGTACCCGAGCATCGACGACCGCAGCGGCGCCGCCGTGGCGGCGCTGCAGGGCATCGTGCCGCTCAACGCCGTTCCCACCACGGTCGTGCTCGACCGCGACGGCAAGGTCGCCGCGCGCATCGTGGGCCTCGCGGACGGCTCGACGCTGCGCACCCTGGTCGACGACCTGCTCGACGAGTCGGTGGCGTCGTGACGATCGCCGCGCTCGCGGCGTCGGTCGGCGCCGGAGCCCTGGCCGTGCCCGTGGCCGCGCCGGTGCTGGCGGACGCGGGCGACGCGTTCGGTCGCGCCGCCTCCACCGGGTCGCTCGCGCTCGCGATCCCCGTCGCCGTGCTGGCCGGGCTCGTCTCGTTCGCGTCGCCGTGCGTGCTGCCGCTCGTGCCCGGCTACCTTGCGTTCCTGGGCGGGATGACCGGTGCCACCTCGGGCCGCACGGCCGTGGGCACGGGCTCGGCGCCGGCGGTCGCGGGTGGCGTCGTGCGGGGCACGGTCCCCGGGCTGCCGACCGTCGGTGGGCCGTCCGGTGCGCGCGCCGCCGACGAGGGGCGGGCCGCCACGGCGACCGCGGCCGGGCGTGGTCGCGTGCTCGCCGGCGTCGGGCTCTTCGTCGCGGGGTTCTCGCTCGTCTTCGTCCTGTTCGGCGTGCTCGCAGGCACGCTCGGCGCGGCACTCGTGCAGTGGTCGGACACGCTGTCGCGGGTCCTCGGCGTCGTCGTGATCCTCATGGGCCTCGCGTTCGTGGGGTTCGTGCCGTTCCTGCAGCAGGACAAGCGGCTGCACCTCGCGCCGCGCGCCGGGCTGTGGGGCGCGCCGCTGCTCGGCGTGACGTTCGGGCTCGGCTGGACGCCGTGCATCGGCCCGACGCTCGCGGCGATCTACACGCTCTCGCTCGACCAGGCGTCCGCGGCCCGCGGCGCGCTCCTCGCGGTCGCCTTCTGCGTCGGCCTCGGGCTCCCGTTCCTCCTGGTGGCGCTCGGCGTCGAGGGGTCCGCGCGTGCCCTGGCGTTCCTGCGTCGGCACCGGCTCGCGATCATGCGGGTCGGCGGCGGCCTGCTCGTCGTCCTGGGCCTCGCGCTCGTCACCGGTGTCTGGTCGCAGTGGGCGCAATGGCTCCAGAACGTGTTCACCGACAGCTTCGTGCCGGTGGTGTGACGTGACCTCTTACCGCCCCGACGGTCTCGAGGACACGTTCTCGACGACCGACACGCGCGAGCCCGCAGGCGATGCCGCCCCCGCGGAGGCGCGCGACTCGGCGCCGCAGCTGCCCACGCTCGGGCTCGTCGGCTGGGCCCGCTGGGCCTGGCGCCAGCTCACGAGCATGCGCGTCGCGCTCCTGCTCCTCATGCTCCTGGCCGTGGCCGCCGTGCCCGGCACGATGTTCCCGCAGAACGCGCAGGACCCCGCCCGGGTCGCGGAGTACCTCGTCGACCACCCGACGACGGGGCCGTGGCTCGAGCGGCTCGGCCTGTTCGACGTGTACTCGTCGATCTGGTTCTCCGCGATCTACCTGATGCTGTTCATCTCGCTCGTCGGCTGCATCCTGCCCCGCACGCGCGCGCACCTCGCGGGGCTCCGCGGCCGGCCGCCGCGCACGCCGCGACGGCTCACCCGCTTCCCCGCGCAGGCCGACGCGACGAGCGACGCCACACCCGAGCAGGTCGTGCTCGCGGCGCGCGCCGTCCTGCGCCGCGGGCCGGCGTGGCTGCCGTTCGCCCGGTCCTACCGCGTCGACGTGCACGACGAGGGCCGCGGCACGTGGTCCGTCTCCGCGGAGCGCGGCTACCTGCGCGAGACCGGGAACCTGGTGTTCCACCTCGCGCTCGTCGGGCTGCTCGTCTCGGTCGCGGCCGGTCAGATGCTGCACTACCGCGGGCAGGCGATCATCCTGCAGGGCCGCGGCATGGCCAACGCGGTCAAGGAGTACGACACCTTCGAGAAGGGCTCGGCGTTCCGCGAGGACAGCCTGCAGCCCTTCACGGTCCGCCTCGACGACTTCACCGCACGGTTCGACGACGAGACGCTCGAGCCGCGCGACTTCGCCGCGTACGTCACGGTCACGGACCCCGACGGCACGGCGAACGCCGAGGTCATCAAGGTCAACCACCCGCTCGAGCGGGACGGCGGCAAGATCTACCTGCAGGGCAACGGCTACGCGCCCGAGCTGACGGTGCGCGACGCGTCCGGCGAGGTCGCGTTCGCCGGGGCCGTCCCCTTCCTCCCGCAGGACGAGGTCTACACGTCGCGCGGCGTCGTGAAGGTGCCCGACGTCTCGGGCGACCAGCCGCAGATCGGCCTCGTCGGCTACCTCCTGCCGACCGCGGTCGAGGTGGCCGACGGCCTGTACCGCTCGACCGACCCGCAGGCCGACGCTCCGCTGCTCGTGCTGTCCGTGTGGTCGGGCAACCTGGGCCTCGACACCGGGGTCCCGCAGAACGCCTACCAGCTCGACGAGGCCCGCATGACGCAGGCAGTCGACGACTCGGGCGCCGCGATCACGCTGTACCTGCGGCCGGGCGAGACCGTCGAGCTGCCCGACGGCCTGGGCTCCGTGACGTTCGGCTCGGTGTCGCGCTTCGTCGCGCTCGACCTGCGGCACGACCCCGCGCTGACCTACGTGCTGGTGTTCTCGCTCGCCGCGTTCGCGGGGCTGGCGGCCTCGCTGTTCGCGCCGCGCCGGCGCCTGTGGATCCGCGCGAGCGCGGGCGACGGCGCGTCCGAGGCGGACCCCGCCGAGTCGGCGAGCGGCCCGCCCGGCGACGGCAGGGCATCGGTGGCGCATCGATCTACAGTGGTGACGGCCGCCGGGCTCGCGCGCGGCGACGACGTCGGGCTGCAGCCCGAGCTCGAACGCGTGCTCCTCGCGGCGCTCGCGTCCGCCGGGACCGCACCGCACCCGCCGGACCGCACCGCGACCGGACGGACCGACCGAACGACGGACTCACGCGACGTCAGTGATGGGGAGATGGCATGAACACGGGTGACCTGAGCACGCTGCTGGTCTGGGCCGCAGCGACCGCCTTCACCATCGCGCTCGTCGCCTACACGATCGACCTGGCACGGCTCGCCGACAACGCGCAGCGCCGTCGGCCCGAGCTCGACGCCGAGGCGGGCGAGGACCGCGCGGGCGTGCCCGCGGCCGTCGCGGTCGGGAGCGCGGGGGCCGCGTCCCCGGTCTCCCAGCACCTCGGGTCCGGCTCGGGCCCGGTGACCCGGTCGGCGAGCGCGTCGGCGATCGCCGGGTCGGCCGACGAGGCCGCGATCGGCCGCTCGCCGCGCGCCGAGGGCATCGCGCGGAGCACCACCTACCTGGGCTGCGTGCTGCTCTTCGCGGCGATCGTGCTGCGCGGCATCGCGGCCGGCCGGTGGCCGACAGCCAACATGTACGAGTTCACGCTCGTCGGCGTCTTCGTCGCGACCACCGTCCTCGCAGTCGTCCAGCGCCGTCGCGTGATCGCCTTCCTCGGCGTCGTCGTCATGGGCATCGCGGTCACCGCGCTCGTCGTCGCGATCGAGAGCTTCTTCGTCCGGGCCGACGCCGTGCGGCCCGCGCTGCAGAACTACTGGCTCGTGCTGCACGTCGGTGTCGCGATCATCGCGACCGGCATCTTCACCGTCGCGTTCGCCACGTCGGTCCTGCAGGTGCTGCGCTACGGCCGTGAGACCGGCCGCTCGCACCTCGACCACCCGTGGAAGTCCGCGGACGGCGTGCGCCAGTCGATCTCCGGCCTGGCCGTGACCGGCCCACGGTTCCGCTGGCTCGACCAGGTGCCCGACTCGCGCCGGCTCGAGGCGCTGTCCTTCCGGCTCAACGCGCTCGCCTTCGTGCTCTGGACGCTCACGCTCATCGGCGGGGCGATCTGGGCCGAGGACGCGTGGGGTCGCTACTGGAACTGGGACTCCAAGGAGGTCGGCACGTTCGTCGCGTGGGTCGTCTACGCGGCCTACCTGCACGCGCGCACGACCCGCGGCTGGAGCGGCAGCAAGGCCGCCTACTTCGTGTTCGTCGGCTACGCGGTCGTGCTCGCGAACTTCACGGTCGTCAACCTCGTCATCCCGGGCCTGCACTCGTACGCCTTCTAGCCCGCCGCCCGACCCCCGGCCGGTGCTCACGGCGGACGGTCGGGGTGCTCGACGAGGTCGGAGGCGACGACGGCACCGTGTCGCGTCCGGACCGTGTACGAGACCTGGCGGATCGCGCCCGGCACTGCGCCGGGTGAGCGGCTGACCACCAGGTCGCGGCGGTGGACCTCGTGATGGTGGAAGCTGCACAGCAGCGCTCCGTTCTCCACCGACGTCTCGCCGCCGTCCCTGTCCCACCAGCGCACGTGGTGGACCTCGCACCACCGGGCGCGCGCGCCGCATCCCGCCCACACGCAGCCTCGATCACGGGCGATCACCGCCCGGCGGAGGTACCCGGAGTACAGACGCTGGCCGCGCCCCACGTCGACCGGCCGCCCGGCAGCGTCGACGACGACGCGCGTCAGCTCGCAGTCGCACAAGAGCCGGGCGACCTCGCTGACCGGGATGGGGATGCCTTCCTCGTCGGCGGGTGGCGCGACCCCGCGTAGGCGCTCGGCGAGCACCTCCGCCGGGGCGAGCCCGGCCGGACCGACCGCGGCCTCGCCCGTGCTCTGGGCGGGTGAGCTGGAACCGCCCTGGTGCAGGCCGCGGGAGAGGGCGGTCCAGGTGTCCTCCGTGAGCACGACGGAGACGTGAGGAGCGACGGCCGCCGCGGAAGGGGAGCCGGGCGAGGACAGCGTGTGCTCCGCGATCGCGGCGAGCGCGTCTGCGCGGCGCTGCTCGACCGTGCGCTCGTCGTCCGTGGTCGGCCGTGGGCTCGCGGCCTCGAGCGCCAGGCGCAGGCGGTGACCCGCGCGCAGGTCGAGCAGGCCGCGCACCTGCGTCCCGCCCGGCGTGTCGGTCACGTGCAGGTGCCTGCGCTCGCGCTGGGCGGCGTGGTCCCGCTCCAGAGCCACGGGATCGACGGCGGCCGCCCACCGGTCGACGGCACGCGCGAAGTCGCGCCCGTCGAGCCGACGCCCGAGCGCCACGAGCGCCTGCTGCTCCTCGGGCTGGGCGAGCGCCGCGGCGACCGCCGGTGATGCCGTGGCGGCGGTGCGGGCCAGCACGTCGACGTGTCGCTGGGAGAGCGAACGACTCGCGAGCCCGTGCTCGACGGCCGGCATCGACGCGAGCACGTCGGCGGCGCGGACCTCCGCGGACGCGGCTGGCGCTCCGCCGCGCGTGACCCGGCCCCGCCACGAGGCGAAGTCGCGGTCCCCGCGCCCGGACCAGCCGCCGGCGCGCTGCTCGGCGTGCAGGAGGTGGGCTCGTGCGGCCGTCAGTGCGGCCACCGTGTCGTCGATCCCTGTGATCACCGACTGCCGGCGCGAGCTCGTCCACCTCGCGCCGTCACGTGCCGGGGCGAGCAGGGACCGCGCGAGGTCGACCAGCGAGGCGACCGCGCTCGTGACGTCGACGGTGTGCTCACGGGGTGCGGGAGAGGCGTGCGCCGTGGCAGCGGTGGCAGCCTCGGTCACCGTCGCCACGGGGGCATCGGAGGCGCAGAGCGTCGAACGCATGTACGAATCGTACCGAGATGCACCGACACGCCGGGCTGGTCGTCCACAGGGGGCGAGCGGCAGTGAGCGCCCGCTCGTGCGCGGGGTCAGCCGGTGGCGGGGCCCGTGGAGTCGCGGGGCTCGTCGTCGGTGCCGCGGGCCTCGCGGCGGCGGCGTTCCTGCTCGAGACGCCACAGGAACTCGGGGTCGTCGTCGGGCGCGACCGGACCGGAGGTCGCGTGCCCGGCGGCCTCCTGCGGACGCACGTTGGCGCGGCGCGTCCGGCTCACGGCCAGCCACACGACCCCGCCGATGAGCGGGAACAGCACCACGAGCAGCACCCAGAGCGCGGGGTGCACGCCGAGTCGCTCGTCGTCCTCGCTGCGCACGATGTCGATCACGCAGTAGACGACCAGGCCGATCAGCAGCAACGTCCCCAGGTACCTCATCCCGGCAGGCTATCTGCTGCCGGGGGCGGCCGGGCCGCGGGTGTGGCCGAGATCGCCCCGGACGGGGCCGCGACTGGCCCGTGCGGGCACGCGGCCCGCCTACGCTGGGTGCGTGCCCGCCGTCATCTACACCGTCCTGCGCCTCGCGCTGTTCGCGGTCGCGACGACCGCGCTGTGGTTCATCGGGATGCGCTCGTGGCTCGCGCCGATCGGGGGGATGTTCGTCGCGTGGGCGCTGTCGTACGTGCTGCTCGCACGGCAGGGCCGCGCCGCGGCGGCGTGGGTCGAGCAGCGCTCGGCCGCGCGGGCCGGGACGCGTCGCCGCACCGCCGCCGACGAGGACGCGAGCTACGAGGACGCGATCGTCGACGCGGCCGCTCCCCACGACGACCAGGCGCCGACCGACGAGCAGGCTGCCGACGAGCACGCGCCCGCCGAGCGTGCTCCCGACGAGCAGGTGGCCGGGAGCGCGCGGGACGACGAGACCCGCGCCTGACGCGTCAGAACGACAGGCCGAGCCCCAGCAGCACGCCGAATGCGAGCTCGAGCATCCCCGTGCCGGCCAGCACGGGCACGAGCGCACGACCGTGCGCACCGAGCAGCACGATCACCGCGAGCACCCCGGCCGGCGCGAGCAGCACGCTCACCATGAGCGCCCACGGCGCGGCGAACGCGCACACGATCCCGAGCAGCACGGGCACGACGACCAGCCCGGCGTAGCTCCACCGCGCCCGCCGGTCGCCGAGGCGCACCGCGAGGGTGCGCTTGCCGGCGAGCACGTCGGTCGGGATGTCGCGCAGGTTGTTGACCATGAGCAGCGCGCACGCGAGCAGCCCCACGGCCACGGCCCCGACCCAGGCGACCCACGACAGGCGCCCGGCCTGCGTGTAGGTGGTGCCGAGCACGGCGACCAGCCCGAAGAACGTGAAGACGCCGACCTCGCCGAGCCCGAGGTACCCGTAGGGCTTGCGCCCGCCCGTGTAGCCCCACGCGGCCGCGATGGCGAGCGCGCCGACGGCGAGCAGCCACCACGTGCCGGACGCGGCGACGAGCCACAGTCCGAGCAGCGCGGCGACGCCGAACGCGACGAACGCCGCGTTGCGCACGTCTGAGGGGCGGGCCGCGCCGGACGCGGTGAGCCGCATGGGCCCGACGCGTTCGAGATCCGTACCCCGGATCCCGTCGGAGTAGTCGTTGGCGTAGTTGACGCCGACCTGCAGCGCGAGCGCGACGCCGAGCGCGAGCAGCCCGCGTCCGACGTGCGCGGCATCGAGCTGTGCGGCGGCGCCGGTGCCGACGAGCACGGGTGCAGCCGCGGCGGGCAGCGTGCGGGGTCGCGCTCCGGCGACCCATTCCTGCGGTGTGGTCACGCGGCGCTCCCGGGTGAGGTGGGGTGGAGGCGGGCCTCGACGAGCGCGCGGGCGGTGCGACGGTCGGGTTTGCCCGGACCGCGCAGCGGCAGCGCGTCGACGACGATCAGGTGGCGCGGCGCGTGCGGCGCGCCGAGGGTGCGGGTCACGTGCGCGCGCACGTCGTCGAGCGCGGGTGCGGGGGTGCCCGGGTCGAGCACGACGAGGCACGCGACGCACTGGCCCCACTCGTCGTCGGGGACGCCCACGACGAGCGCGTCGGCGATGCCGGGCAGCGTCACGAGCGCCGCCTCGACGGCCGCGGGCGCGACGTTCACGCCACCCGTGACCACGACGTCGTCGGCGCGCCCGAGCACCGTGAGCCGGCCGTCGTCGAGGCGCCCGAGGTCGCTCGTGCGCAGGAACCGGGTGCCGTCCCGCTCGACGAACGTCGTCGCGTCGAGGTCGGGGCGGTCGCGGTAGCCCGCGGTCAGGACGTCGCCGCCGAGCAGCACGCGACCGTCGTCGTCGAGCAGGACCCGGACGCCGTCGAGGGGCTCGCCGTCGTACACGCAGCCGCCGCACGTCTCGGTCATGCCGTACGTGGTGACCACGCGCAGGCCCGCCTCGCGGGCACGGGCGAGCAGGGCGGCGGGCGCCGCGGCGCCGCCGAGCAGGATCGCGTCGAACGTGCGTGCCGCGGCGGTCGCGGTGGCGTCGTCCAGGAGACGGACGAGCTGCGTCGGGACCAGCGAGGTGTACCGCGGCACGTCGACCGGCGCTGCGGGGTCCGCCTCGTCGAGGGCGCCGACGGCCGCCGTGAAGGCCTCGGGCGTGAACGGGCCGTCGGGCACGGCCACCGGGCGCGTCCCCGCGAGCACGGACCGCACCAGCACCTGCAGGCCGGCGACGTGGTCGACGGGCAGCGCGAGCAGCCACCGGCCGGGCCCCGAGGTGCGGCGCTCGGTCGCCCGCCCCGAGGCGCGCAGCGCCGTCGCGGTCAGGAGGGCCTCGCGCGGCTCGCCCGTCGAGCCGGACGTCGCGACGACGAGCGCGACGTCGTCCGCGACCTCGCCCGTCGGCGTGCCGGCCGGTCCGCCGGCGGGTGGAGTGGGTGTGCCGGGCACGACGCGCAGCGCGGGACCCGTCCCGTCGAGCGCGGCTCCCAGCAGGTCGAGCAGGAGGTCGGCACGCGCAGCGACGTCATGCAGCGGCCGGGTCACGCGCCCAGCCTAGGTCGCGCACCCTCGTCGGCCGAACGGCACGGACCGGACGTGATGTGCGGAACACGGGTGAGGAACGCGAACGGACGTGGTGGGATGCACGCGCGCACGGCCGTCCGTGGCACCCTTGGTCCCGCTGACCCCGGGGGGAGACACCGATGACGCCCACGTCCATCCGACGTCCGCGCACGAACCGCGTGCGCGTACTCGGCCTGATCGGCGCGCTCGCGCTGACCTTCACCGCCGCCTGCAGCTCCGCCGAGCCGCAGCAGCCACCCACGCCGGTGACCGAGCAGCCGACGATCGACGCCGACAAGCAGCCCGTCCCGACGCCGTCCGTCGCGCCGACGTGGCCGCTCACCGGCATGCCGGTCGAGGGAGAGCCCGTCAACCGCCCGGCGATCGGCGTCAAGGTCGAGAACACGTCGGCCGCGCGCCCGCAGACCGGCCTGGAGCAGGCCGACGTCGTCTGGGAGACGATCGTCGAGTTCCAGGTGTCGCGGTTCGTCGCGGTGTACCACTCGCAGGTCCCGAAGTCGGTCGGCCCGATCCGCTCGGTCCGCCCCATGGACCCGACGATCCTGGCCCCGCTCAACGCGATGCTCGCGTTCTCCGGCGGTCAGCCCGGCATCGTCCAGGTGGCCAAGGACTCCGGGCTGCAGCTCCTGAGCAACGACGCGGGCGTCAAGGGCATGTCGCGCTCGAGCGCGCGCCCCGCACCGCACAACGTGTACGGCGACATGGCGACGCTGTGGAGCCTCGCGGACGCCAACCACCAGAACTCGCCCGCGGAGCAGTTCGGCTTCGCGCGCTCGGCCGACCAGGCGACGGCGGTCGTCAGCGGCACGGCGGCCGGCACCCTGGCGTTCCGCCTCTCGGCGGCGTCGAGCCCGAGCTGGTCGTGGGATGCGGGCAGCGGCACGTGGCTGCGGTCGGAGGGCTCCACGCCCGCGATGGCGGCGAGCGGCGACCGGCTCTCGGCCGTCAACGTCGTCTCGATCGTCGCCGAGCACCCCGACACCAAGTTCAAGGCGCAGGGCGGTGCCCTGGTGCCGACGTACAAGCTCAAGACGGAGGGCGAGGGCACCCTCGCCACCGGCGGCAAGACCATCGCGGTGACCTGGAAGAAGGCCGACCCGGCCGACCCGATGCGGCTGTACCTGCCGGACGGCACCGAGGCGCTGCTCGCCCCCGGCAACACGTGGGTCGAGCTCGTGCCGAAGGGCTCCGGGTCGCTCACGATCAGCTAGGTCCACCCCGCGTCGGCCGGGCCGTCCACCCTCGGGTGGAGGCCCGGCCTTCGTGCACCCGCCCGCGGTCGGTCCACCGGCCCGGCAGGACGGTCCCGGCGGCCGACGCGCCGGCCGGTGCCCGGACGCGAACCTGGGTGCATGACCACGGAATCCGCCCACGAACTCGTCGAGCACGACGTCGCCTCCGCAGGCGCGGTCGTCGCGGCGGGGGTCGTCCTGCTCGCTCTCGTCGTCGGCGCCGCGTTCGTCGTGGCACAGGTCGTCGACGTCATGGCCTGGTTCGCGGCCGGCAGCTGAGCCGGGCCGTCCCTCCGGCTGCGACGACGCGCGACCTCAGTACGCGTACGGGAAGCCCGACCAGTCGGGGTCCCGCCGCTGCAGGAACGCGTCGCGCCCCTCGACCGCCTCGTCCGTCATGTAGGCCAGGCGCGTCGCCTCCCCGGCGAACACCTGCTGACCCGCGAGGCCGTCGTCGGCCAGGTTGAACGCGAACTTCAACATCCGGATGGCCTGCGGCGACTTGGTCGCGATGATCCGGGCGTACTCCAGGCCCGCGTCCTCGATCTCGTCGTGCGTGACGACGTCGTTGACCGCGCCCCACGCGTGCGCCTCGTCGGCCGAGTACTCGCGGGCGAGGAAGAAGATCTCCCGCGCGCGCTTCTGCCCCACCTGGCGCGCGAGCAGCGCCGAGCCGTAGCCGCCGTCGAACGAGCCGACGTTCGCGTCGGTCTGCATGAACCGCGCGTGCTCGCGGGACGCGATCGTCAGGTCCGCGACGACGTGCAGCGAGTGCCCGCCGCCCGCGGCCCAGCCGTTCACGAGCGCGACGACGACCTTGGGCATGGTCCGCATGAGGCGTTGCACCTCGAGGATGTGCAGCCGCCCGGCGCGCGCGGGGTCGATCGCCTCGGCGGTCTCGCCCTCGGCGTAGCGGTAGCCGTCGCGCCCGCGGATGCGCTGGTCCCCGCCCGAGCAGAACGCCCACACGCCGTCCTTGGGGCTCGGGCCGTTGCCCGTGAGCAGGACGGTGCCCACGTCGGAGGTCATGCGCGCGTGGTCGAGCACGCGGTACAGCTCGTCGACCGTGTGCGGGCGGAACGCGTTGCGGACCTCGGGACGGTCGAACGCGACGCGCACGACGGGCAGGTCGCGCGAGGTCGGCCCGGACCGGTCCACGCCGCGGTGGTACGTGAGGTCCGTGAGCCCCTCGAAGCCGTCGACCACGCGCCAGCGCTGGGGGTCGAACGTGTCGGAGACGCGGGTGGGGACGGGTGCGCGGTGCTCGGGGCTCACGTCGCTCACCCTAACGAGCCGTGCGCGGCCCGTAACCTGGACCGATGCTTGCCCCCGACGTCGTGGTGTGGTCGGTGCCGATGCGCACCCGGTTCCGCGGCCTGACCTCGCGCGACGGCGTGCTGGTCCGCGGTGACGCCGGATGGGCGGAGTTCTCGCCGTTCTGGGAGTACGACGACGAGGAGTCCGCAGCCTGGTGGCGCGCCGCGCACGAGGCCGCCGAGCTCGGCTGGCCCGTCCCGGTCCGTGACCGTGTGCCCGTCAACGTGACCGTCCCCGCCGTCGACGGGCCCACCGCTCGCCGGATCGTGCTGGCGTCGGGCGGCTGCCGGACCGCGAAGGTCAAGGTCGCCGAGCGCGGGCAGGACGTGTCCGACGAGATCGCGCGCCTCGAGGCCGTGCGTGACGCGCTGGGCCCCGGAGGGGCGATCCGGGTGGACGCGAACGCAGCGTGGGACGTCGACGAGGCGGTGCGCCGGCTCGTCGTGCTGGACCGTGCGGCGGGTGGCCTCGAGTACGCCGAGCAGCCCGTGCCCACGGTCGACGACCTCGCAGCGCTGCGGCGCCGCACGCACGTGCCGATCGCGGCCGACGAGTCGATCCGCCGCGCGGCCGACCCGCTCGCGGTGGCGCGGGCGCACGCCGCGGACGTCGTCGTGCTCAAGGTGCAGCCGCTCGGCGGCGTGCGCGCGTGCCTCGAGCTCGCCGAGCGGATCGGGCTCCCGGTCGTCGTGTCGTCGGCGCTCGAGTCCTCGGTGGGGCTCGCGGCCGGCGTCGCGCTCGCGGCCGCGCTGCCCGAGCTGCCGTACGCGTGCGGGCTGGCCACGGCGCAGCTCCTCACCGCCGACCTCGTGACCGACCCGCTGCTGCCCGTCGACGGCGCGCTGCCCGTGCGACGCCCCGAGCCGGACCCGGCGCTCCTGGCCGCTGCCGCGGCCGAGGACGCGCTCGCCGCGCGCTGGCGGGCCCGCACGGCCGCGGTCCGTGGCCTCGCCGACACCCGGGACCAGGCATGATGTCCCGCGTGACGACGGCCGACGCTCCGGGATCGCCCGCGGTCGCGGCCGCGCGCGTGCTGGTGCAGGCGCTCGCGGCGCTCGGCGTCGAGGACGTCGTGCTCGCACCCGGCTCGCGCAGTGCACCCCTCGCGTACGCGCTCGCGGACGCCGCGGCACACGACGACGAGCGCCCGGCCCACGCGCCCGCGCTGCGCCTGCACGTGCGCGTCGACGAGCGCGCCGCCGCGTTCCTCGCGCTCGGGCTCGCCAAGGCGTCCGCGCACGCGGACGACGGCCCGACGACCGCGCGCCCGGTCGCGGTGGTCACGACCTCGGGCACCGCGACCGCCAACCTGCACCCCGCGGTCCTCGAGGCCCACCACAGCGGTCTGCCGCTCGTCGTGCTCACCGCGGACCGGCCGCACGAGCTGCGCGGCACGGGCGCGAACCAGACCACCGACCAGGTGGGCATGTTCGGCTCGGCGGTCCGGCTCGCGGTCGACCTGCCCGCGCCCGTCGGCCTGCCGCACGAGGCGCGCGACCTGCGCCGCGTCGCGTCGCGCGCCGTCGCGGCCGCGACGGGCGCGCGTACCGGCGACCCCGGCCCGGTCCACCTCGACCTCGCGTTCCGGGACCCGCTCGTGCCGGGTGACGAGGCGTGGCCCGCACCCTCGTCCGAGGGCCTCACGCACGTGCAGTCGCGCCCGGTCCCGGTGGTCCCGACGACGACGGGCGCGATCCCCGCGGTCGTCCAGGCCGCGGGCGGCGTCTCGACCCGCACCGGCGACCAGGCGGACGGTCCCGAGCGGACGACGCGTCGAGGCCCGGGCCGGCTCGGGGGCGTCCCGACCGTCGTGGTCGCGGGGGACGGCGCCGGGGCCGCGGCACGCCGCATCGCCGAGGTCAACGCGTGGCCGCTGCTCGCCGAGCCGTCCTCGGGCGCCCGCGGCGGTCCGTGCGCGATCAGCGCCTACCGCCTGCTGCTCGCCGACCCGCGGCTCGGCGGCCGCGTGCGGCGCGTCGTCGTGCTCGGCCGCCCCACGCTGTCGCGGCCCGTGCTCGAGCTGCTCGGGCGCGCCGACGTCGAGGTGATCGTGCTCGCGCCGCGCGGCGCGGACTGGTTCGACGCGACGCGCTCGGCCGACCAGGTGCTGCTCGAGGCGCCCGCGCGCATGCGTCAGGGCCGCATGCCCGGCCCCGCGGGCTGGCTCGAGTCGTGGCGCGCCGCCGACGAGGCCGCGCGCGCCGCGATCGACGCGGTGCTCGACGAAGGCCCCGAGGCGGTCCGTGGCCGCCGCTCACGCACGGGAGCGCGCGTCACCGGACCTGTGCTCGCACGCGCGCTCGCAGCTGCGAGCACACCGCAGGACGTGGTCGTCGTCGGCTCGTCGAACCCGGTGCGCGACCTCGACCTCGTGGCGCGCTGGGACACCCCGCCGCTCGTCCTGGCCAACCGGGGCCTCGCCGGGATCGATGGCACGCTGTCCACCGCCACGGGCATCGCGCTCGGGCTGCCGAGGCGCCGCGTGCGCGCGCTGGTCGGCGACCTCACGTTCCTGCACGACGCGGGCGGCCTGCTGCGCGGGCCGGGGGAGCCCGCGGTCGACCTGC
This sequence comes from Cellulomonas gelida, assembly GCF_006538725.1. Classification (GTDB taxonomy): domain Bacteria; phylum Actinomycetota; class Actinomycetes; order Actinomycetales; family Cellulomonadaceae; genus Cellulomonas; species Cellulomonas gelida. The sequence goes on along the minus strand of NZ_BJLQ01000022.1, from coordinate 36,130 downwards.
AGATCGTCGTCGCGAACGACGACGGCGGGTCGATCTTCGCGACGCTCGAGCACGGTGAGCCGCACCGCGCCGCGGTGTTCGAGCGGGTCTTCGCCACGCCGCACGGAGCCGACCTCGCGGCGCTGTGCGCGGGGTACGGCGTGCGGCACACGCGCGTCGTCGAGGTCGACGGGTTGCTGCCCGCGCTCGCCGCGCCCGGTCGTGGCGTGAGCGTCGTCGAGGTGCGGGTCGACCGCACCGGCCGACGCGCGCAGACGCAGCTGCTGGCCCGCACGGTCGCCGCCGCGGCCGCGCGCGTGCTCGACGCCTGAGGCATCGCCCCGCGCTCCGGGGGCGCGCACGGAACTTCCAGCGAACTCACAGGTTCACGCAAGCCTGCGCCCAGACGGACGTCGTTCCATGGAGCTCGACCCGAGGAGGAGCTCGCACCATGACGACCCCGACACCTGAGAACCACCCGCAGGCAGAGCCCACCCAGCCGCTGCCCCCGGTCCCCGCGCCGCCGACCGCGCCTCAGAACGCCTCGCAGGACGAGGCGACGCCCGGGACGGCCGCGTCGGAGCACACCGCGCCGGTGCAGGCGCAGCCGACGCAGCCGACGCAGGCGTACCCGACGCACGCACCCGTGACGCCGACCGCCGCGATCCCGGCAGCGCAGGCGCCCGCGCCCGCGGTGCAGCCCGGCTACGCGCCGCTCTACGCCGGGCCCCAGCCCGTGGCGCCCCAGCCCGCGGCACCCCAGCAGCCCGGCCCGAACCCGTGGGCGATCGGCGCGCAGCCGACCGAGCCCCCGGCGCCGGGCGCCGACCCGGCCCGCGCGCAGCGCCGCGGCCGCGTCTGGATCCCCGTGACCGCCGCCGCGGCCGCCGCGCTCGTCGCCGCCGCCGCGACGCTCGGCGTGACGTCCGCGCTCGACCGCGACGCCGCCGCAACCGGCACCTCGAACGGCTCGAGCTCGTTCGCCCAGCTCGGCCAGAGCGCGAACGACGCCGTCCCGGTCTCGGGCTCGACCGACGACTCACCCGACTGGCAGGCCGTGGCCGCAGCCGTCCAGGCGTCGGTCGTCGCGATCCAGACGACGAGCCAGTCCGGCACCGCGCTCGGCTCGGGCGTCGTGATCGACGACGCGGGCCACATCGTCACCAACAACCACGTGGTGGCGGGCGCGCAGGACGACAAGGTCCAGGTCACCCTCACGGACGGCCGCATCTTCACCGCCGACGTCGTCGGCACCGACCCGACGACCGACCTCGCCGTGATCAAGCTCGTCGACCCGCCGAAGGACCTCGAGGCCGCCGCGCTCGGCACCTCCGAGGGCGTGCGCGTGGGTCAGGCGGTCATGGCGGTCGGCAACCCGCTCGGGCTGCAGAACACCGTGACCACGGGCATCGTCTCGGCCGTGGACCGCCCGGTCTCGACCCAGGACGAGTCCGGGTCGCAGACCACCGTGACGAACGCGATCCAGGTCGACGCGTCGGTCAACCCCGGCAACTCCGGTGGCCCGCTGTTCGACGCGCAGGGCCGCGTGATCGGCATCAACTCGTCGATCGCGACGACGTCGCAGCAGTCGGGCTCGATCGGGCTCGGCTTCGCGATCCCCGTCGACCTCGTCAAGAACGTCGCGGGGCAGCTCATCGAGAACGGCACCGCGCAGCACGCGTTCCTGGGTGTCGGGCTCGACGACGGCACCGCGACCGCCGACGGCGTGACGCGCGCCGGTGCGGTCGTCAAGCAGGTCAACGAGGGCTCGCCTGCGGCGGACGCCGGGCTCCAGGTGGGCGACGTGGTCGTCGGGATCGACGGCGACGCCGTGGGCGGCGCCGAGTCGCTGACCGCATTCGTCCGGGCGCACGCGTCGGGTGACAAGGTCACGCTGACCGTCGTGCGCGACGACAAGGCGATCGACGTCGAGGTCACGCTCGCGACCAAGGAGGACACGACCAGCTCGCAGCCCGGCCAGGGTCAGGACGGGCAGGGCCAGAACGGGCAGGGTCAGGACGGCCAGGGTCAGGACCAGCAGGGCCAGAACGGCCAGGGCCAGGACCAGCAGGGCGACCAGGGCGGCCCGCAGCGCGGCGGCCAGGTCCCCGACCTGCAGAACATGACGCCCGAGGAGCTGTGGGAGTGGCTCCAGCAGAACCAGGGCTGAGTCGAGCCTGAGCTGAGCTCTCGGCAGGGCTCCCCCTGGCCCGCGCCGAGACCGCGCGGGACCCCACCCGGTGACAGGGTCCCGCGCCCGGGCCCGGTCGGATCGGCGGACAGCCGACCGGCCGGGCCTCGTGCTGTCCGGGGACGTCGGCGGACGCGCAGCGGCGCGCGGCGGCGCGCGGCGTTCTCGTGGAACCGGTCAGTCGGAGCTGATGGCGGTACGCATGGGGACGAGCTTCGCCTCGGACTCGGCGAGCTCGGCGGCCGGGTCGGACGCGGCGACGATCCCGCAGCCCGCGAACAGCCGCACGCGGTGCGGGTCGTCGGGCGACGTCTGGGCCGAGCGCAGCGCGATGCCCCACTCGCCGTCGCCGTCGGCACCGAACCAGCCGACCGGTCCCGCGTACCGCGCCCGGTCCATGCCCTCGATGCGTCGGATGAGCGTCGCAGCCGCCTGCGTGGGCGTGCCGCACACGGCGGCGGTGGGGTGCAGGGCAGCGGCGAGCGCGAGCGACGACGGGTGCGCGTGCGCCTCGCCGCCGAGCACGCCCGTGACGTCGGACGCGAGGTGCAGCACGTTCGGCAGGTGCAGCACGAACGGCACGTCGGGCACGTTGGTCGACGAGCAGAACGGCTCGAGCGCGTGGGCCACGGAGCGGACCGCGTACTCGTGCTCCTCGAGGTCCTTGGACGAGTGCGCGAGGATCGCCGCGCGGGCGAGGTCCGCGGCGTCGTCGCCCGTGCGGCGGATCGTCCCGGCGAGCACGCGCGAGGTCACGAGGCCCTTCTCGGAGCGGACGAGCAGCTCGGGCGTCGCGCCCAGCATGCCGTCGACGCTGAACGTCCAGCACGAGGGGTAGCCGTGCGCGAGGCGCTGCAGCGCCCATCGCGCGTCCAGCGGGTGCTCGGTGCGCGCCTCGACGTCGCGCGCGAGGACGACCTTGTCGACCTCGCCGTCGCGCACCGCCGCGATCCCGGCGGCGACGACGTCGCGCCAGCCGTCCGCGGTGACCGCGCCGTCGGTGTACGTCACGGCGCCGGGGGAGGCCGGGGGCACGCGCACGCCGGCGAGCTCGTCGAGGTCCGGCACGGGCCCGAGCGCGGCGCCCACGGTCATGGTCGTGAGCCACGCGCGCCCGCCTCGTCGGCCCACCACGACCCGCGGCACGACGACGACGCCGCCGGCCGCCGAGCGCTCGTCGAACGCGAACGACCCGAACGCGACCGGCCCGGTACCCGGCACCTGGACCTCGTCGCGCACGACCGCGTGCGCGAGCAGCTCATGCCACGCGCGCTCGGCGTCGGCGAACCGACCGGGGCCGCCGACCTCGAACCGCAGCACCTCGCCCCAGCCGACCAGCCCGTCGCCGCGGCGCACCCACGCGAGCGGGGCGGCACCGTCGGCCGTCTCGGCGCCCGGGGCGGGCAGCAGGTCCAGCAGGTCCGTCGGGTCGGCCTCGGGGAGCGTCCCGTCCGTCGCGTCGGACGACGGAGCGCCCGCGAGGTCGAGCGCGACGGTCCGCACGACGAGGGGGTGGGGGAGTCGCTCCGCAGGGGCGGAGGTCAGCGTGCTCATCACCGACCAGGGTAGGCCCGCGTGCGCGATGGTCCGCGCCACGCGCCGGGCCCTGCGGCCGGGGACGTCGTGCCGAGCGCGTCCGGGCTGGCACGATGGGCCCATGGCGCGAGCGAACCTGGACAAGCAGCCCGACGAGGTCGCAGCGATGTTCGACTCCGTCGCGCAGCGTTACGACCGGACGAACGACGTGCTCTCGATGGGCCAGGACCGGCAGTGGCGCAGGGCCACGCTCGCGGCGCTGGGCGCGCAGCGGGGCGAGACCGTGCTCGACCTCGCAGCCGGGACGGGCACCTCGTCGGAGCCGCTCGCCGACGCGGGCGTGCTCGTCGTCCCGTGCGACCTGTCCGAGGGGATGCTGTCGGTCGGCAAGCGGCGCCGGCCCGACCTGCCGTTCGTCGCGGGCGACGCGCTGCACCTGCCGTTCGCCGACGAGTCGTTCGACGCGGTCACGATCTCGTTCGGGCTGCGCAACGTGCCGGACGTCCCGGCCGCGCTCGCGGAGATGCTGCGCGTGACCAAGCCGGGCGGGCGGCTCGTGGTCTGCGAGTTCTCGACGCCGACGTTCGCGCCGTTCCGCGCGGTCTACACCGGCTACCTCACGCAGGCGCTGCCGAAGGTCGCGCGCGCGGTGGCGAAGGACTCGGACTCGGCGGCCTACGCCTACCTGGCCGAGTCCATCAAGGACTGGCCGGACCAGCGCGCGCTGGGCGTGACCATCAAGCGCGCAGGGTGGACGAGCGTGGCGTTCCGGAACCTGTCCGGCGGCATCGTCGCTCTGCACCGGGGGACACGACCGGCCTGAGGCGGTGCCTGCGGCACGCCTCGACGGTGTCCGATTCCCGCTGTTCATCAGGCGTACGCGGGCTCGTCGGACGAGGTGAGGTAAGCCTTCGCAGACACCCTCCGGAGGCCCCTATAGACTCGCCCGAGCGCAAGTGAACAACGTCACAAGTGGAGTGTTCAGTGGTGGTCGCAACCGATGACGCAGACGTCATCGTCGTGGGCGCGGGTCCTGCCGGGGCCGCGACCGCGTACCACTGCGCCCGCGCGGGACTCGACGTGCTGCTCCTCGAGAAGGCGTCGTTCCCGCGGGACAAGGTCTGTGGCGACGGTCTGACCCCGCGTGCGGTCGCCGAGCTCGTGCGGATGGCCGTGCCGATCCGTGAGCAGGACGGCTGGATCCGCAACAAGGGCCTGCGCGTGCTCGGCGGTGGGCACCGCCTCGAGCTGCCGTGGCCGGAGATCTCGTCGTACCCGTCCTACGGCCTCGCGCGCTCGCGCATGAGCCTCGACCACCTGCTCGCCGACCACGCACGAGCCGCTGGCGCCAAGCTGCACGAGCTCACGAACGTCACGGGCGCGGTGCGCGACGAGCGCACGGGTCGCGTCGTCGGCGTCACCGCCCGGCCCGTGGACCACGACGGCAAGAGGGCCGGCGACGAGGTCACGTACCGCGCCCGCGTGGTCGTCGCGGCCGACGGCGTCAGTGCGCGCCTCGCGACGGGCGTCGGCCGCACCAAGCGCGACGACCGCCCGATGGGTGTGGCGGTCCGCACGTACTTCCGCACCCCGCGGCACGACGACGCGTGGATGGAGTCCCACCTCGAGCTGTGGGACGGCGAGCCGGGCCGGTCGAACCTCATGCCCGGGTACGGCTGGATCTTCGCGCTCGGCGACGGCACCGCGAACGTCGGCCTCGGCTCGGTGAGCTCGACGGCCGCGGCGACCAAGGTCGACTACAAGGCGCTGTTCGCCGCGTGGATGCGCAACGCGCCCGCTGAGTGGGAGTTCACTCCCGAGAACCAGGTCGGCCCGGTGCGCGGCGCCGCGCTGCCCATGGGCTTCAACCGCGGCCCGCTGTACGCCGACGGCCTGCTGCTCGCGGGCGACGCGGCCGGCATGGTCAGCCCGTTCAACGGCGAGGGCATCGCCTACGGCCTGCAGGCCGGGCGCGTGGCCGCCGACGCGATCGCGCAGGGCCTGGCGCGCGGGACCGCAGCCGGCCGCGAACGTGCGCTCGCCACCTACCAGGGCCGCATGAAGGACGACCTGGGCGGGTACTACACGCTCGGCCGCGTCTTCGTGAAGCTCATCGAGCACCCCGAGATCATGCGGCTGTGCACGCGCCACGGACTGCCCCGGCCGCTGCTCATGAAGTTCGTGCTCAAGCTCCTGTCCGACTGCTACGAACCGCACGGCGGTGACATCGTGGACCGCACGATCGCCGGCCTGGCCCGGATCGCCCCCGCCGCATGACCACGCTGCCCTCAGCGCCGAGGAAGGACGCCTGATGAACAACCCGTACGTGCCGCTGCTGTGGCTCATGGGCATCGCCGCCGTCCTCGCGCTCGGCGGCGTCGGCGCGAGCGCGATCATCGGGCCCAAGCGCTACAACCGCGCGAAGCTCGAGGCGTACGAGTGCGGGATCCAGCCGACGCCGCACGCGATCGGTGGCGGGCGCTTCCCGATCAAGTACTACCTGGTCGCGATGACGTTCATCGTCTTCGACATCGAGGTCGTCTTCCTCTACCCGTGGGCGGTGAGCTTCGTGGAGCTCGCGCTGTTCGGGCTCGTCGCGATGCTCGTGTTCCTGGTGCTCATCACGGTGCCGTTCGTCTACGAGTGGCGTCGCGGGGGCTTCGAGTGGGACTGAGGTCACGAACGGTCGGTCCCGGGTGTCCGACCATCAAGGCAGCCACGGCAACGAGCACGTCCCGCACGACGACGAGGAGGTCCTGACATGGGGATCGAGGAAGCACCCTCGGGTTTCCTGCTGACGACGATCGAGGACCTCGTCGGCTACTTCCGCAAGGGCTCGCTGTGGCCCGTGACGTTCGGTCTCGCGTGCTGTGCGATCGAGATGATGTCCGCGGGCGCGCCGCGGTACGACCTGTCGCGGTTCGGCATGGAGGTCTTCCGTGCGTCGCCGCGCCAGGCGGACCTCATGATCGTCGCCGGCCGCGTGAGCCAGAAGATGGCCCCGGTCGTGCGTCAGGTCTACGACCAGATGTCCGAGCCGAAGTGGGTCCTGTCGATGGGCGTGTGCGCCTCGTCGGGCGGCATGTTCAACAACTACGCGATCGTGCAGGGCGTCGACCACATCGTGCCCGTGGACATCTACCTGCCGGGCTGCCCGCCGCGGCCGGAGATGCTCATCAACGCGATCCTCACGCTGCACGACCAGATCCAGAACGAGCCGCTGGGCGTGAACCGCAAGGAGGCCGCCGCGGCGGCCGAGGCGGCGGCGCTGGCGGCCACGCCCACCTCGCACATGACGGGTCTGCTGCGATGAGCGACGACGTGAAGAAGGACGCCGCCGAGGCGACGAAGCCCGGCGAGGGGACCCTCGGCGCGCAGGCGACCAGCGAGGCCGCGCTCGAGGCGGGCTCGCAGAACGTCCCCGCGGCGGGGCCGCGCACGCCGCTCGACCTGGTCGACGTCCGGCGTGGCATGTTCGGCGCGCAGGGCTCGGGCGACACGAGCGGCTACGGCGGCCTGGTCACCACGGTGGTCCTGCCCGGCCCGAGCGAGCGTCCGTACGGCGGCTGGTTCGACGAGGTCGTCGACATCCTCACCGAGCTGCTCGACGCGTCCGGCACGGGGTTCGCGAACGCGGTCGAGTCCGTGGTCGTGGACCGCGGCGAGCTGACGCTCAACGTCGCGGCCGCGCACGTGGTCGAGGTCGCGCAGCACCTGCGCGACGACCAGGACCTGCGGTTCGAGCTGGGCCTCGGCGTGTCCGGGGCGCACTACCCGCACGACGAGGGTCGCGAGCTGCACGCCGTGTATCACCTGACGTCGGTGACCCACTCGCGCACGCTGCGGCTCGAGGTCGCGGTGCCCGAGGGCGACCCGCACATCCCGTCGACCACGAGCGTCTACCCGGGCCACGACTGGCACGAGCGCGAGACGTTCGACTTCTTCGGGATCATCTTCGACGGGCACCCCGGCCTCGCCCGGATCGAGATGCCCGACGACTGGCCCGGTCACCCGCAGCGCAAGGACTACCCGTTGGGTGGCATCCCGGTCGAGTACAAGGGCGCCACCATCCCGCCCGCGGACCAGCGGAGGTCCTACACCTGATGAGCACCACACCCCACGCCACGGGCCACATCGTCGACGACGAGACGACGGGCATCCCGTCGTTCGAGGCGTCCGGCGGCGACTGGTCCGAGATCGCCGAGGAGGCTGCTCGCCTCGGCGAGGAGCGCATCGTCGTCAACATGGGTCCGCAGCACCCGTCGACCCACGGCGTGCTGCGCCTCATGCTCGAGATCGACGGCGAGACCGTCACCGAGGCGCGCGCCGGAATCGGATACCTGCACACAGGTATCGAGAAGAACATGGAGTTCCGCACCTGGACCCAGGGCGTGACCTTCTGCACGCGCATGGACTACGTGGCGCCCCTGTTCCAGGAGGCCGCGTACTGCCTCGCGGTCGAGAAGCTGCTGGGCATCACCGACGACGTGCCCGAGCGCGCGAACGTCATCCGCGTCCTGATGATGGAGCTCAACCGCATCACGTCGCACCTGGTGTGCATCGCGACCGGCGGCAACGAGCTCGGCGCGACGACGATCATGACGGTCGGCTTCACGGCGCGCGAGGAGCTGCTCAAGATCTTCGAGCTGATCTCCGGCCTGCGCATGAACCACGCGTTCATCCGCCCCGGCGGCGTGGCCCAGGACATCCCCGCGGGTGGCATCGAGGCCACGCGCGAGGCGCTCACGAGCGTCGAGCACTACCTGCGCCAGCTCGAGGACCTCATGCTGGCGAACCCGATCCTGCAGCTGCGGCTCAAGGGCGTCGGCTACCTCGGGCTGGCCGGCTCGATGGCGCTCGGCATCACCGGCCCGATGCTGCGCTCGGCCGGCCTGCCGTACGACGTGCGCAAGACCGCGCCGTACTGCGGCTACGAGACGTACGACTTCGACGTCCCCACGGCCGAGACGGCCGACTCGTGGGGCCGGCTCGAGGTGCGCCTCGAGGAGATCTACCAGTCGATCAAGATCGCGCGGCAGGCGCTCGACCGGCTCGAGAAGAACCCCGGACCGGTCATGGTCGAGGACAAGAAGATCGCCTGGCCCGCACAGCTCGCGATCGGGTCCGACGGCATGGGCAACTCGCTCGCGCACATCAAGGAGATCATGGGCACCTCGATGGAGGCCCTGATCCACCACTTCAAGCTCGTCACCGAGGGCTTCCGCGTGCCCGCGGGCCAGGTGTGGCAGACGGTCGAGCACCCGCGCGGCGAGCTCGGCGTGCACCTGGTCTCGGACGGCGGCACGCGCCCGTACCGCGCGCACTTCCGTGACCCCAGCTTCAACAACCTGCAGGCGACGTCGATCATGTGCGAGGGCGGGCAGGTGGCCGACGTCGTCGTCGCCGTCGCGTCGATCGACCCGGTGCTCGGAGGGGTGGACCGCTGATGTCCGTCGAGGAGCTCGTCCCGCGCGGCGAGGGTCAGGCGCACCGCACGTCGTACGACGACGCGACGCGTGCGCGGCTGGACGCGGACGCCGCGCAGATCGTCGCGCGCTACCCGCAGGAGCGCTCCGCGCTGCTGCCGCTGCTGCACCTGGTGCAGTCGGAGGACGGCTACGTGAGCCCGCGCGGCATCGCGTTCTGCGCCGCGACGCTCGGCATCACGACGGCCGAGGTCTCGGCGGTCGCGACGTTCTACACGCAGTACAAGCGGCACCCCAACGGCGAGTACACCGTCGGGGTCTGCACCAACACGCTGTGCGCCATCATGGGCGGCGACGCGATCTACGAGCACCTGTGCGACCACCTCGGCGTCAGCCACGACGAGACCACCGAGGACGGCAAGATCACGCTCGAGCGGGTCGAGTGCAACGCGGCTTGCGACTACGCGCCCGTGATGATGGTCAACTGGGAGTTCTTCGACAACCAGACGCCGGCCTCGGCGGCCGAGGTCGTCGACCGCCTGCGGGCCGGCGAGGACGTCGCCCCGTCGCGTGGCGCGGACAAGGTCGTCTCCTTCAAGGAGATGTCCCACGTGCTGGCCGGGTTCCTGGACGGCCGGGCCGACGAGGGTGTCGGGGCCGGCGAGCCGACGCTGCGAGGCACGGTCCTCGCACGCGACGAGGGCTGGACCGCGCCGCCGTTCCCGGGCGACGACAAGCCCGCGCGCTCGTCGTCGCGGGCGAAGGCCGCACCGCGCACGGCGAAGCCGACGACGGGCGGCGAGCAGTCGAGCGCCGAGCGCCCCGTGACCACGGCCGCGGACGCGTCGTCGGCCGAGCAGGACAAGAAGCAGGCCTCGTCCGACGCGAAGGAGGACTGAGGTGGCCACCACCCTCACCCCCGTGCTGAGCGACCACTGGGACGCCGACCGCTCGTGGACCCTGGCGACGTACGAGGCCAACGGGGGCTACCGCGGCCTGCGCCGCGCGCTCACGCTGCCCCCGGCGGACGTCGTGACCATGGTCAAGGACTCGGGCCTGCGCGGCCGCGGCGGCGCAGGCTTCCCGACGGGCATGAAGTGGGGCTTCCTGCCCGCGCCCGACGGCGGCCCGCGCTACCTCGTCGTGAACGCCGACGAGTCCGAGCCGGGCACGTGCAAGGACATCCCGCTCATGATGGCGAGCCCGCAGCACCTGATCGAGGGCGTGATCATCACGTCGTTCGCGATCGGCTGCCACCACGCCTTCATCTACGTGCGCGGCGAGGTCGTGCACGTGTACCGCCGGCTGCTGCGTGCGGTCGAGGAGGCCTACGCCAAGGGCTACCTCGGCACGAACATCCTGGGCTCGGGCTACGACCTCGAGGTCACGGTGCACGCCGGTGCCGGTGCGTACATCTGCGGCGAGGAGACCGCGCTGCTCGACTCGCTCGAGGGCCTGCGCGGCCAGCCCAGGCTCAAGCCCCCGTTCCCGGCGGTCGCGGGCCTGTACGCGCGCCCGACCGTGGTGAACAACGTCGAGTCGATCGCGTCGGTGCCCGGCATCGTCGTGGGCGGCGCCGACTGGTTCAAGCAGATGGGCACCGAGCGCTCGACGGGCCACGGGCTGTTCTCGCTCTCGGGGCACGTGACGCGCCCCGGGCAGTACGAGGCGCCGCTGGGCATCACGCTGCGCGAGCTGCTCGAGATGGCGGGCGGCATGCGCGGCGGCCGGGCGCTGAAGTTCTGGACCCCGGGTGGCTCGTCGACGCCGATCTTCACGGCCGAGCACCTCGACGTCCCGCTCGACTACGAGTCGGTCGGCGCGGCGGGCTCGATGCTCGGCACGCGTGCGCTGCAGATCTTCGACGAGACCACCTCGGTGGTCCGCGCGGTCACGCGCTGGATCGAGTTCTACAAGCACGAGTCGTGCGGCAAGTGCACGCCGTGCCGCGAGGGCACGTTCTGGCTCGCCCAGATCATGCAGCGCCTCGAGCGCGGGCAGGGCACGCCGGCCGACATCGACCTGCTGCTCGACCTGTGCGACAACATCCTGGGCCGCGCGTTCTGCGCGCTGGGTGACGGCGCGACGAGCCCCGTCACCAGCGCGATCCAGTACTTCCGGGAGGAGTTCGAGGCCGGGTGCCACACACCGGCCGACGTCCTGTTCCCGCCCGAGCGCAGCGCGCTCTTCGACTACACGCCGCGCCGCTCCGGCTCGGCCCTCGCGGGGGTGCACGCATGACGATCACCTCGGACCGCTCGCAGGCCGCCGGGACCCCGCTGGTCCCGGCCGCACCGGCACCGGTGCCGACCGAGCCCGCGGCCACGGTCACGTTCAGCATCGACGGCGTCGAGACGACCGTGCCCAAGGGCACGCTCGTGATCCGCGCGGCCGAGCAGCTCGGGATCGCGATCCCGCGGTTCTGCGACCACCCGCTGCTCGCCCCCGCGGGCGCGTGCCGCCAGTGCCTCGTCGAGGTGTGGGCGCCCGGACGCGACGGCAACGTCGCGAAGATGCCGAAGCCGCAGGCCTCCTGCACGCTCGAGGCGACCCCGGGCATGGAGGTCAAGACGCAGCACACGTCCGCCGAGGCGGACAAGGCGCAGCACGGCGTCATGGAGCTGCTGCTCATCAACCACCCGCTCGACTGCCCGGTCTGCGACAAGGGCGGCGAGTGCCCCCTGCAGAACCAGGCGATGAGCAACGGCCGCGCGACGAGCCGCTTCGTCGACATCAAGCGGACGTTCCCCAAGCCCATCGCGATCTCGACGCAGATCCTGCTCGACCGTGAGCGCTGCATCCTGTGCCAGCGCTGCACCCGGTTCTCCGAGGAGATCGCGGGCGACGTGTGGATCGACCTGCAGAAGCGCGGCGCGCAGCAGCAGATCGGCACGTTCGACGTCGAGGTGCTCGGCTTCGCGGGCGAGGTTCCCGTCGGGGCCTCGACCGTGGACACGAGCGGCCGGCCGTTCGCGTCGTACTTCTCCGGCAACACGGTGCAGATCTGCCCGGTCGGTGCGCTGACGTCGGCCGCGTACCGCTTCCGCGCCCGCCCGTTCGACCTGGTCTCCACGCCCGGCGTCTCCGAGCACGACTCGCAGGGCTCCGCGATCCGCGTGGACCACCGGCGCGGTGTCGTCATGCGGCGGCTCGCGGGGGAGGACCCCGCGGTCAACCAGGAGTGGATCACCGACAAGGACCGCTTCGGCTTCCGCTGGCAGTCCTCGCCGGACCGCCTCACGACGCCGCTCGTGCGGGACCGCCTCGCGGACGGCTCGCGCGGCGAGCTGCGGCCCGCGAGCTGGTTCGAGGCGTACGGCGCCGCTGCGGCGGGCCTGCGCACGGCGCTCGAGGACGGCGGCGTGGGCGTGCTGCCCGGCGGTCGCGTGACGCTCGAGGACGCGTACGCCTACGCCAAGTTCGCGCGCGTCGCGCTCGGCACGAACGACGTCGACCACCGCGCCCGCCCGCACTCGGACGAGGAGGCCGCCTTCCTCGGCCACCACGTCGCGGGGCGCACGCTCGACGTCACGTTCGCCGACGTCGCGGCGGCTCCCACCGTGCTCCTCGTGGGCCTCGAGGCCGAGGAGGAGGGCGGCATCCTCTTCCTGCGCCTGCGCGAGTCGGTCCTCAAGGGCACGACGACGGTCTACTCGGTGGCCGCGCTCGACAGCCGTGGCCTGCAGCGCCTGTCCGGCACGCTCGTGCCGGCGGCTCCCGGCACGGAGGCCGAGGTGCTCGACGGCGTCGTGGGTGACGCCGACGAGGACGTGCTGTCCTCGCTGGCACAGGCCCTCGCGACGCCCGGGGCCGTGGTGCTCGTGGGCGAGCGCGCGGCGTCGTCGACCGGTGCGCTCTCCGCGGTCCTGCGGCTCGGTGCGCGCACGGGTGCCCGCGTGGCGTGGGTGCCCCGGCGCGCGGGTGAGCGCGGTGCGGTCGAGGCGGGCACGCTGCCGACCCTGCTGCCGGGCGGCCGCCCCGTCGCGGACGCCGGTGCGCGCGTGGACCTCGCCGCCGCGTGGGGAGTCGAGGCGCTGCCGACGGCTCCCGGCCGGTCGGCGTCGCAGATCGTCGCCGCAGCGCGCGACGGCGGCCTGGGCGCTCTCGTCGTCGGCGGCGTGGACCCGGCGGACCTGCCGGACCCCGCCCTCGTGCGCGACGCGCTCGACAAGGTCGGCTTCGTCCTGTCGCTCGAGGTGCGACCGTCGGAGGTGACCGAGCGCGCCGACGTGGTGCTCCCGGTCGCGCCGCCCGTCGAGAAGCCCGGGACGTTCGTGACCTGGGAGGGCCGCCCGCGGCCCTTCCCGCAGGCGCTCGTCTCGCACGCGCTGCCCGACCACCGCGTGCTGCACGGCCTCGCCGCGGAGCTCGGGGTCGACCTGGGCCTGGACTCGGTGGCCGACGTGCACGCCGAGCTCGACCAGATGGGCGGCTGGGACGGCGCACGCGTCGACGCGCCCGACGTCGCCCCCGGCGAGCCGCCGGCGGTGCCGGCCGGGCACGCCGTGCTCGCCACGTGGCACCACCTGCTCGACTCCGGTCGCCTGCAGGAGGGTGAGCCGCACCTGGCCGGGACCGCGAAGCGGCCCGTCGCCCGCGTCTCCGCCGCGACGGCCGCGTCGGTCGGCGTCGCCGACGGTGACCTGCTCGCGGTCGGCACCGACGCGGGGACGATCACCCTGCCCGTGCTGGTCACGGACATGCCGGACTTCGTCGTCTGGCTGCCGACCAACTCGCCCGGCTCCGCCGTGCGCGACACGCTGCACGCCGTCGGCGGTGCGCTCGTCCGGCTCACGCCGGGCGCCGCCCCGCTCGCCCCGGCGCACGACGAGGAGGCCTGATGCACAGCGTCCTGGCTGCGGGGATGGCGACGGCGGCCGAAGGCTCGACCGCCGCCGACTTCAGCAACGACACGTGGTGGATCTGGCTCATCAAGTCGGTCGGGATCCTGGTCTTCCTGCTCACGAGCGTGCTCATCGCGATCTGGTTCGAGCGCAAGGTCGTGGCACGCATGCAGGTGCGCCCCGGCCCGAACGTGCACGGCCCCTTCGGCCTGCTGCAGTCCCTCGCCGACGCCATGAAGCTCCTGTTCAAGGAGGACATGACGGTCAAGGCCGCGGACAAGGTCGTCTACATCGTGGCGCCGCTCATCGCGGTGTTCTGCTCGCTGCTGACGTTCGCGGTGATCCCGCTCGGCCCGACCGTGAACATGTTCGGCGTCGAGACGCCGCTGCAGCTCACCGACTTCCCGGTCGCGGTGCTCTACATCCTCGCGTGCGCGTCGGTCGGCGTGTACGGCATCGTGCTCGGCGGCTGGTCGTCCAACTCGACGTACCCGCTGCTCGGCGCGGTGCGCTCGACCGCGCAGGTCATCTCCTACGAGCTCGCGATGGGCATGTCGCTCGTGAGCGTGTTCATCCTCGCGGGGTCGATGTCGACGTCCGAGATCGTCTCGTCGCAGACCCAGCTGTGGTGGTTCCTGCCCCTGCTGCCCGCGTTCGTCATCTACATCGTGTCGATGGTCGGAGAGACCAACCGCCTGCCGTTCGACCTCCCCGAGGCCGAGGGTGAGCTGGTCTCCGGCTACATGACCGAGTACTCGTCGATGAAGTTCGCCTGGTTCTTCCTCGCCGAGTACATCAACATGCTCAACGTCTCGGCCGTCGCCACCACGCTGTTCCTCGGCGGCTGGCGCGCGCCGTTCATCCCCGCGGACAGCTTCCTGCAGCAGGGGTACTGGCCCGTGCTCTGGTTCCTCGCCAAGCTCTGGGCGCTCATGTTCTTCTTCGTCTGGGTGCGCGGCTCGGTGCTGCGGTTCCGGTACGACCAGTTCATGAAGCTCGGCTGGAAGGTCCTGATCCCGGCCTCGCTCGTCTGGCTCGTGCTCGTCGCGGTCGTCCAGGGCCTGCGCCAGTTCCCGCAGTTCGCCGACCTCGAGCTGCGCACGATCCTGTTCGGGATCGCGGGCGTCGTGATCGTCGGGGTCGTGATCTCGCTGCTGATCCCCGAGAAGAAGCCGGCGCCGGCCGCCACCCGGCCGCGCGTGCTCGACGCGTTCGCCGACGGCTACCCGGTGCCCCCGCTGCCCGGCCAGGTCCTTCCGCCGTCGCCGCGCCGTGCGCGCGTGACGGCCGGGGCCCCCGCCGACGAGACCACCACGGGCGCCGATGCGCCGACCGACCCGAAGGAGGTGCACGGTGGCTGAGCCGCGCAAGAAGCCGCCCGCCCCGCGCCCGCAGCAGCCCGCTGGTTCGCGTCCGGCAGGCTCGCGTCCGGCAGGTTCGTCGCCGCGTCCGGCCGGTGCCACCCCCGCGCCGGGCAAGGCGGTCGCGCCGCGCACGGCCGCCGGTGAGGTCGGCGTGCCCGCCGTGCCGCAGTACGAGTCGCTCATCCCGAAGGCGTCGGGCGTGCGCGCACTGCTGGCCCCCGTCGGCGGGTTCGGCGTGACGCTGTCCAACATGTTCCGCAAGACGGTCACCGAGCAGTACCCGCGCGAGACCGTCCCGACGAAGCCGCGCTACCACGGTCGCCACCAGCTCAACCGCTACGCGGACGGGCTCGAGAAGTGCATCGGCTGCGAGCTGTGCGCGTGGGCGTGCCCCGCGGACGCGATCTACGTCGAGGCGAGCGACAACACGCCCGACGCGCAGTTCTCGCCCGGTGAGCGGTTCGGCAGCGTCTACCAGATCAACTACCTGCGCTGCATCTTCTGCGGGCTCTGCATCGAGGCGTGCCCGACGCGCGCGCTGACCATGACGAACGAGTTCGAGCTCGCCGGCCCGACGCGTGCCGGGATGATCTACGAGAAGGACGACCTGCTCGCGCCGCTGCGTGACGGCATGCTCGCCGCACCGCACCCGATGGTCGAGGGCACGACGGACACCGAGTACTACCGGGGCGAGGTCACGGGCCCGACCGACGCGCAGCGGGCGTGGGTGCGCGAGCACCGGCCCGACGACCCGACGCTCCCCGAGGGCGCCGGCCTCACGGCCGCCGAGCAGGTCGGCCCGACGGCCGCGGTCATGGCCGAGCACGTCGCCGGGGCGCACCGCCAGGGCGGTGTCCGATGAGCGCGCTCGTCGCGGGCGCGACCGAGCTGGCCGCCGGGGCGCTCCCGGCTGTGAGCGGCCTGCTGCCGCGCGCGGTGGACTCGGCGGGCGACCCGTCCACCGCCGAGGCCGTGCTGTTCTGGGTGCTCGCGCCGATCATGGTGATCGCCGCGTTCGGCCTGCTGTTCGCGCGCAAGGCCGTGCACGCCGCGCTGTGCGTGATCCTCGTGATGATCAGCCTGGCGTTCCTGTACGTCACGCAGGGCGCGGTGTTCCTCGGCGTCGTGCAGGTCGTCGTCTACACGGGCGCGATCATGATGCTGTTCCTGTTCGTGCTGATGCTGGTCGGCGTGAGCTCGGCCGACTCGCTGGTCGAGACCATCCGCGGCCAGCGCTGGATCGGCTGGCTCGCGGGGCTCGGCCTGCTCGTCGTCCTGGCGGGCGTGATCGGCACCGCCACGTACCCCGACCCGGTCGGTCTGGGCACGGCGAACGAGAGCACGAACCCCCGGGGCATCGCGCACCTGATCTTCGGTCAGTACGTCTTCGCGATGGAGGTCGTGGGCGCGCTGCTCGTGACCGCGGCGCTCGGTGCGCTCGTGTTCACGCACCGTCGTCGCCTGACGCCGCGCCTCGGTCAGCGCGAGCGCGCCGACGCGCGCGTGCGCGCCGGGCAGACGCTCGCCCCGCTGCCCGCACCCGGCGTCTACGCCAAGCACAACGCGATGGACGTCCCCGCGCTCGACCCGTACGGCCGCCCGATCACGAGCTCGGTGCCGCGCGTGCTGCGCGTGCGCGGCCAGGAGGCCGACGCCGCCGAGTACGCCGCGCGCATCGACCGGGTGATCGCGGGCAAGTCGGCCGTCGAGCGCGGCGCCCTCGGGTACGAGGAGCAGCACCAGACCCCGCCGCCGCAGGCCGACCCGGCCGGCGCGTCGGTCGGCGCACCGCAGATCGGCGACGCGGTCGCGGGCGTGGACGCCTCGGCGCCGGACTCGGAGGAGGGCAAGTGACGCTCACCCACTACCTCGTGCTCTCGGGGATCCTGTTCTCCGTCGGCAGCGCGACGGTCCTGCTGCGCCGTAACGCGATCATCGCGTTCATGGGCGTCGAGCTCATGCTCAACGCCACGAACCTGGCCCTGGTGACGTTCTCGCGCATGCACGGCGAGCTCACCGGGCAGGTGCTCGCGTTCTTCGTCATGGTCGTGGCCGCCGCCGAGGTCGTCGTCGGCCTGGCGATCATCGTGGCGATCTTCCGTACTCGTCGATCGGCCTCGATCGACGACGTCAACCTCCTGAAGAGCTGAGGGAGCGCGCGTGCACACCCTGACCTCTGTCGCCGACGGGCTCGTCCCCGCGGTGACGCTGGCCACCGAGACCGTCTCCCCGGTGGGGGAGACCGTCAGCGGAGGGATCTTCGCCGTGGCGCCGCTGCTCGTCGGGCTCCCGCTGGCGTCCGCCGCGATCCTGCTGCTGCTCGGCCGTCGTGCCGACCGGTGGGGTCACTGGCTCGGCGTGCTGGCGTCCGGCGGCGCGTTCGTCGTCGGCCTGCTGACCTTCCTGCGGATCCTGGACCGCCCGGCCGACGAGCGCGTGCTCGACGTCCACCTCGGGACCTGGATCGACGCGGGCGCGTTCCACCTCGACGCGGGCATGCGGCTCGACCCGCTGTCCCTGACGTTCGTGCTGCTGGTGACGTTCGTCGGCACGCTGATCCACGTCTACTCCGTGGCGTACATGGACCACGACGCGGACCGGCGCCGGTTCTTCGCCTACCTCAACCTCTTCGTCGCGGCCATGCTCGTGCTGGTCCTGGCGGACTCGTTCCTCCTGCTGTTCGTCGGCTGGGAGGGCGTGGGTCTGGCCTCGTACCTGCTCATCGGCTTCTGGAACCACCACATGCCCTACGCGGTCGCCGCCAAGAAGGCGTTCGTGGCGAACCGCATCGGTGACGTCGGGCTGCTGATCGCGATGGGGCTCATGTTCGCGCACTTCGGGGCGCTGGACTTCGCGACCGTCCTGGACGACCCGGGGGCCCACGCGAGCGAGGGCACGCTGACCGCGATCGGGCTCATGCTGCTGCTCGCCGCGTGCGGCAAGTCGGCGCAGTTCCCGCTGCAGTCCTGGCTCGGCGACGCGATGGCGGGCCCGACGCCGGTGTCCGCGCTCATCCACGCCGCGACCATGGTCACGGCGGGCGTCTACCTCATCGTGCGCTCCGGCGGCGTGTTCGAAGCGGCGCCCACCGCGCAGCTCGTCGTCGTGATCATCGGTGCGATCACGCTGCTGTTCGGGGCGATCGTCGGCTGCGCGAAGGACGACATCAAGAAGGCGCTCGCCGCGTCGACGATGTCGCAGATCGGCTACATGGTGCTCGCCGCGGGCCTCGGCCCGATCGGCTACGCGTTCGCGATCTTCCACCTGGTCACGCACGGCTTCTTCAAGGCCGGCATGTTCCTCGGCGCGGGCTCGGTCATGCACGGCATGGACGACCAGGTCGACATGCGGCGCTTCGGCGGCCTGGCCCCGTACATGAAGATCACGTGGATCACGTTCATGATGGGCTGGCTCGCGATCCTCGGCATCCCGCCGTTCGCCGGGTTCTTCTCCAAGGACAAGATCATCGAGGCGGCGTTCATCCCGACCGACGGCGCGCAGTGGCGCGCGTGGGTGTTCGGCACCGTGACGCTGCTGGGCGCCGGGATCACCGCGTTCTACATGTCGCGCCTGTTCTTCATGACGTTCGAGGGCGAACGCCGTTGGACGACGAAGAAGGACGGCTCGGAGCAGCACCCGCACGAGTCCCCGGCGCTCATGACCTGGCCGATGATCATCCTGGCCGTCGGCTCCGTGGGTCTGGGTCTCGTGCTCTCGCTGGGCGGCCGCTTCGTCGGCTGGCTCGAGCCCGTGACCGGGCACGCCGAGCACGGCGAGCCCGTGCTGCCGGCCTGGCTGCTGATCGCGCTCACGCTCACCGTCGTGATCGCGGGCCTCGTGCTCGCGTGGCGCCGCTACGCGGTCTCGACCGTGCCGGTCGTGCCGCCGCTCGGCACGTCGCTCACGCGTGCCGCCCGCGTCGACCTGTACCAGGACGCGGTCAACGACGCGGTGCTCGTCGAGCCCGGCCAGCACCTGACCCGGTCCCTGGTCTACGCCGACCACGCGGTCGTCGACGGTGGGGTCAAGGGCCTCGCGCACTCGACCGTCGGCCTCGGCAGCCTGCTGCGCCGCGCGCAGACCGGTTACGTCCGTACCTACGCCGCGACGATGCTCGGAGGCCTGCTGGTCCTCCTGGTCGTCGTGCTCGTCGTCCAGAGCTGAGGAGAGCGATGTCGCCCGACTTCCCCTGGCTGACCACGCTCATCGCGTGGCCGGTCCTCGGTGCGCTGCTGCTGTGGTTCGCGCCGAAGGCGCTGCGCCCGCGTGCGCGCGTCCTCGCCCTGGGCATCGCGCTCGTCGAGCTCGTCGTCGTGGTCCTCGCGATCTCCGCGTTCGACACCGGGACCGCCGGCGCCGTCCAGCTGTCCGAGACGCACCAGTGGATCCCCGCGATCGGCGCGTCCTACGCGGTCGGCGTCGACGGGGTCGGCCTCGCGCTGATCACCATGTCGGTGCTGCTCGTGCCGCTCGTCGTGCTGGCGGCGTGGCGCGAGCAGGGCTCGGACGCGGCGTCGTCCGACTCGCTGCGCAAGTACCTGGCCCTCGTGATCGTGCTCGAGGCGTTCATCGTCGCGGTGTTCGCCGCGCGCGACGTCTTCCTGTTCTACGTCCTCTTCGAGGCCATGCTCATCCCGGTCTACTTCATGATCGGCGGCTTCGGGGGAGCGGGCCGGCGCTACGCCGCGGTCAAGTTCCTGCTGTTCTCGCTCGCGGGCGGCCTGATCATGCTGATCGGCGTGATCGCCCTGTACCTGCAGGGACCGGGCGGCCCGGACGGCTTCCTCACCGAGAAGCTGACCGGGGTGGCGCTCGACCCGACCACGGAGAAGTGGCTGTTCGTGGCCTTCTTCATCGCGTTCGCGATCAAGGCCCCGATGTTCCCGGTCCACACGTGGCTGCCCGACGCGGCCGAGCAGGCTCCGGCAGGGACCTCGACGCTGCTCGTCGGCGTGCTCGACAAGGTCGGCACCTTCGGGATGCTCACGCTGTGCCTGCCGCTGTTCCCGAACGCCTCGCGCTGGGCCGCGCCCACCGTGATCGTGCTGGCCGTGGTCTCGATCCTGTACGGCGCGCTGCTCGCCATCGGCCAGAAGGACCTGCTGCGGCTCATCGCGTACACGTCGGTGTCGCACTTCGGGTTCATCGTGCTCGGCATCTTCGCGTTCACGTCGACGTCGATCGCGGGCTCGTCGTTCTACATGGTCAACCACGGGCTCTCGACGGGCGCGCTGTTCCTGCTCGCCGGGTTCCTCGTCGCGCGCCGCGGGTCGCAGCAGATCGCCGACTTCGGCGGCCTGGCCAAGGTCGTGCCGGTGCTCGCCGGCCTGTTCCTGGTCTCGGGCCTCTCGGCGCTCTCGCTGCCCGGCCTGTCGACGTTCGTGTCCGAGTTCATGGTCATCGTCGGGACGTTCGCGCGGCACCCGGCCGCCGCGATCGTCGCGACGCTCGGCGTGGTGCTCGCCGCGATCTACGTGCTGTGGACCTACCAGCGGATCTTCTCGGGACCCCCGCGCGACGAGTTCTCCGGCATGCGTGACGTCAGCGCGACCGAGCGCTGGGCCGTGGCCCCGCTCGTCGCGGCGATGCTCGTGCTCGGCTTCGTCCCGGCCCCCGCGCTCGACCTCGTGCGACCGCCCGCCTCCGTCACCCTCGACGTCGTCGGGGTGCAGGACGTCCCGTCCGTTGCTCTCGAAGGGAGCGACCAGTGACCTTCACGGCACCGGACATCGCGTGGGGGGCACTGTCCCCCGTGCTGATCGTGCTCGCGGCCGGCGTGCTCGGCGTGCTCGTCGAGGCGTTCGTGCCCGACCGCGTGCGTCGCCCCGTGCAGCTCGTGCTCACGTTCGGCGCGCTCGTCGGCTCGATCATCGCCGTCGCGGCGCTGTGGAGCGGCGTGCGGTCCAGCGGCGGGCGCGACGTGCTCGAGGGCTCGTTGCTCGTCGACGGGCCGACGCTCGTCCTGCAGGGCGCGCTCGGCGTGCTCACGCTGCTCGCGCTGCTCGTCGTCGCCGACCGCACCGCCACGGGCGAGGACGCGTTCGCGCCGAGCGCCGCGTCCGTCCCCGGGTCGGAGTACGAGGACCTCGCGCGGCGCAAGGGCATCACGCAGACCGAGGTCTACCCGCTCCTGCTGCTGGCCACCGGCGGCATGATGATCCTGCCCGCGACGGGCGACCTGCTCACGCTCTTCGTCGCGCTCGAGGTGCTGTCGCTCCCGCTGTACCTGCTCACGGGCATGGCGCGTCGTCGTCGCCTGCTGTCGCAGGAGGCCGCGCTCAAGTACTTCCTGCTCGGCGCGTTCGCCTCGGCGCTGCTGATCTTCGGCGTCGCACTGCTCTACGGGTACGCCGGATCGCTGCGCTACTCCGACATCGCCGCCGCGGTCGCGACCCCGTCGGCGCTCGACCCCCTGCTGCTCGTCGGCGCGGTGCTGCTGCTCGTCGGCCTGCTCTTCAAGGTGGGTGCGGTGCCGTTCCATGCGTGGACGCCCGACGTCTACCAGGGTGCGCCCACGCCGATCACCGGTTTCATGGCCGCGTGCACCAAGATCGCCGCGTTCGGCGCGCTGCTGCGCGTCTACTACACGGTGTTCCCCAGCCTGCAGTGGGACCTCGACGTGGTCCTGTGGACCGTCGCGATCGCGACGATGGTGCTCGGCACGGTCGTCGCACTCGTGCAGACCGACGTCAAGCGCCTCCTCGCGTACTCCTCGATCGCGCACGCGGGCTTCGTGCTCACCGGTGTCATCGCGCTCGACGACGCCGGCATCAGCGCGGTGCTGTTCTACCTGCTGGCGTACGGCGTCGCGACGATCGGTGCGTTCGGCATCGTGTGGCTCGTGCGCGAGCGCAGCGTCTCGGCCGCGTCGGACGACGACGAGAGCGACGAAGCCCTGCGCGCGTCGGTGCTCGGCGAGGCGACCCACCTGTCCCAGTGGGCGGGCCTGGGCCGGACGAGCCCGGTGCTCGCCGGCGCGTTCGCGCTGTTCCTGCTCTCGTTCGCGGGCATCCCGCTCACGGCCGGGTTCATCGGGAAGTTCGCGGTGTTCTCCGCGGCGGTCGAGGGCGGCGCGTGGCCGCTCGCGCTCGTCGGCGTGCTGAGCTCGGCCGCCGCCGCGTTCTTCTACGTGCGCATCATCGTGCTGATGTACTTCACGTCGCCTGCGCACGAGTCGGCGCCGGATGCGCCCGGCGCCGTCGAGGCGGGTGCTCCGACCGCCGGTGCGGACGTCGCGCTCACGACCGACGACGGCGCCGGCGCCGTGGCGACGCTTGTCGCGGCGCCCGCGCCGACGACCACGACGACGGTCGTGCCGTCGGAGGGTCTCGCGGCGGTCGCGATCGGCGTCTGCGCGCTCGTGACGGTCGTGCTGGGCGTCTTCCCGACGCCCGTGCTCGACCTCATCTCCGACGTCGCGCGGTTCCTGCCCTGATCCCCGCGGCCCGTCCGGCCCGGCTTGTCCGGAGTGTCCCGACCCCCCGGGGCGCGGTGCGGAAGCACGCGCCCCGGCGGGATAGGTTCGTCCCGTGACTTCGACCGCGGCCATCCCCCTGGCCGACCCGGCCCTGGCTGATCGCCTGACCTCGCGCCTCGCCCTCGTGGAAGAGGCGCTGCGTGACGCCGTCGCGCACGCGGACGCCCTCGCCGACGACGCCTCCCGGCACCTCGTCAACGCAGGCGGGAAGCGGCTGCGGCCGCTGCTGACCCTGCTCGTCGCCGAGCTGGGCGACGGGACGCGACGGGAGGTCGTGGACGCGGCTGTCGTCGTGGAGCTCACGCACCTCGCGACGCTGTACCACGACGACGTGATGGACTCCGCTCCGCTGCGTCGCGGGGCGCCGTCCGCGCACGAGGTGTGGGGCAACTCGGTGGCGATCCTCACCGGCGACCTGCTGTTCGCGCGCGCGTCGTCGACCGTCGCCGGGCTCGGCCCGGAGGCCGTCCGGATCCAGGCCCGCACCTTCGAGCGGCTCTGCCTGGGCCAGCTGCACGAGACCGTCGGGCCGCGCGACGGCGACGACCCCGTGGAGCACTACCTGCAGGTGCTCGCCGACAAGACCGCCTCGCTGCTCGCGACCTCGGCCCGGCTCGGCGCGATGTTCGCGGGATGCACGCCGGCCGTCGTCCACACGGTCACGGAGTTCGGCGAGCGCATCGGCGTCGCCTTCCAGCTCGCCGACGACGTCATCGACCTGACCGCCGACGGCGCGCTGACCGGCAAGACGCCGGGCACCGACCTGCGCGAGCGCGTCCCGACGATGCCGGTGCTGCTGCTGCGTGCGCGGTGCGCGAGCCCCGACGCAACGGACGAGGACCTGGCCCTGCTCGCCCGGCTCGACGGCGACCTGACCGACGACGCCGCACTGGCGTCGGCCGTCACGGCGTTGCGCGAGCACGCGGTCGTCGGGCAGACCCGGGACCGGGCCGTCGCGCTCGCGCGTGACGCCGTGCGCGTGCTCGAGCCGCTGCCCGCGGGCCCGGTCAAGGATGCGCTCGTGTCGTTCGCCGACGCGCTCGTGGACCGCGCCTCCTGACTCCGGGCCCTC
The DNA here is from genome assembly GCF_006538725.1 of Cellulomonas gelida. Taxonomy (GTDB): domain Bacteria; phylum Actinomycetota; class Actinomycetes; order Actinomycetales; family Cellulomonadaceae; genus Cellulomonas; species Cellulomonas gelida. The sequence continues at coordinate 12,241 of NZ_BJLQ01000022.1, read as the reverse complement.
TCCGAGGGCCCGCGACGCCCCGCCGCGCCACCTGGACGTGTGAACACCCGCGGGTCGGGGCGCCCATCTCTGGCACGATGCTCGCGGCGGGCACCGTGGCAAGCGCGTGACCGACCGGCCCGAGCGGAAGGGGACGTGGTGAGCGCGAGACTGTGCAGCACGTGCGGCGCGGAGCTCGACAGCGGCGCGATGTTCTGCGCCGAGTGCGGCGCGCGCGTCACGGCGGTGCCCCCGTCGCCCGTCGTGCCCTACCCGCACGCGGCGGCGCCGTACACGCCGCTGCCGCCCGTGCCGTCGTCCGGGCCGGTCGCGCCCGCGCCGGGTCCCCTGGCCACGAGCCAGCCGCCGCCCGGACCGCACGCCGCGCCCGTCGCCCCGGCACCAGGCGGCGCCGGCCCGATGCCCCCGCCGCCACCCGCCGCAGGACCGACCGGTGCAGGACCGGCTGGTGCAACTCCGGCCGGCTCCGCACCTGCGGGCTCGATGCCGACGAGCGCTGTTCCGACGAGCGCTGTCCCGACGAGCATTGCTCCGACGAGCGTTGCTCCGACCGGCGTTGCTCCCACCGGTGCCGTGCCCTCGAGCGGTGCACAGGCTGGGTCGGCGCGGACCGTCGCGGCGCCCACGGCTCGGGGTCAGATGCGCGGTGGTGAGGCGTTCCCGGTCGTCCCCGGCAGCGTCGCGCCCGTGGGCCGCCGCGTTGCTGCGTTCGCCATCGACGGTGCGGCGCTCCTGCTCCTCGGCGGCGTGGGCGTCGCGATCACGTTCGCGACCGCGGGGGAGCCCGAGGTCAGCCCGGCCTCGGTGACCGCGTCGTTCGTCCCCTCGGCGCTCGCCGGGCTCGGTGGTCTCGCCCTGTGGGTCAGCGAGTCGATCACCGGCGCGACGCTCGGTGGTGCGCTGCTGGGCATCCGGACCGTCTCGGCGGAGACCGGGCGGCCTGCGGGTCTCCTGAGGATCCTCCTGCGCCAGCTCGTCGTCGGGCTGGGCGCGCTGGTGTGCCTCGTCGGGCAGTGGCTCGTCGTCGCCTCGGGCGTGTTCGACAAGACGCCCGCGCAGCGCGGCTGGCACGACAAGGCCGCGGGCACGATCGTCCTGCTGGCGAGCGCGACCGGAGTGGCGCGCGCGGAGGACCCGGCGCGCGCGTGGGACCAGGCCGTGGCGCGTGCGGTCGGGCCCGTGCCACCTCCGCCCCCGCCGCCGGCCCCACCCGCACCAGCCGCGGCTGCTGCGCACGCCGCGCCTGTCCAGCACGAGCCCACCGCGTCCAGCGTCCCTGCGCCGGCCGTCGAGCCTGCCGCTTCCGTCGCGCCGGCCCCGTCGTCGCCGGCAGCGACCGGGTCCGGCGCTCTCGAGGTGCCGCCGGCGATCGGCCTCGTGCCGCTGCCGCCCGGCGTCGGGACCGGCCGACACTCGCAGCAGACCCCGGGCGGCGCGCTCATCACCGGGTTCCCGGGCGCCACCGAGCCCCCCGCACCAGCACCGACGACCGGCATGTCCGAGCCGCTGTCGGGAGACGCCATGTCCGCGACGACCCTCGGCGACACGCCCCCGACGGGCCACGAGCGCGTCGAGCCCACGGCACCCTCGGCCGGCGCGACGGTCGGCGAGCACGCCGGACGGCCGAACCTGCAGCCGCTCGCCGAGCAGCCGTCCGCCGTCCAGCCGTCGCCCGTCCAGCCGTCGCCCGTCCAGCCGTCGCCCGTCCAGCCGTCGTCTGTGCAGCCGACACCCGTGCCGCGCTGGAGCGGCGACGAGGTCGACGAGATCGAGCTGACGCGGCTGCGCACACCCGCGGCGGGCATGGAGCCCGTCCCGCAGGGGCTACGGCTCGCGTTCGACACGGGCGAGCGTCTGGACGTGGTGGGCGACGGCGTCGTCGGACGCGCGCCTCAGGGCGATGTCACGCACGTCGTCGCGATCGACGACCCCGCCCGCTCGCTGTCCAAGACCCACCTTGCGTTCGGCCCCGCAGGGCCGGGCGAGCTGTGGGTGGTGGACCGCGGCTCGACCAACGGCACCGTCGTCGTGCGCCCCGACGGGACGGCCGCCGCGCTCCCTGCCGGGACGCGGGCGACCGTCACCGTGGGCTGGTCGCTGCGCATCGGCGAGCGGACGGTCCGGGTCGAGAGCCGCTGACGCGGGACTCAGGTCGTCGATGGCGTCCAGGCCAGCTGGACGACCTGCAGGCCCGCGTCGCGCGTGACGAGCTGCGCGCGGCCGGGTACCGACGGCACCGGCCGCGCGGAGCCCACGAGCGCACCCTCGTCGGGGCTCCCCGACATCACCAGGCCCGGCGCGGCGAGGTCGCGCACGGCCTGCACGACCGGGTCGAACAGCGCGCGTGACGCACCACCCGTCCGGCGCGTGAGGACCAGGTGCAGGCCGACGTCGCTCGCCTGCGCGAGCAGCGGGACGAGCGCGATGAGCGGGTTCCCGGACGAGGTCGCGACCAGGTCGTAGTCGTCGACGAGCACGTACACCTCGGCGCCTGACCACCACGACCGCGCGCGGAGCTGCTCGGGCGTGACATCGGGGCCCGGCAGGCGCCCGCGCAGGTACGCGGCGAGGTCGGTGAGCTCCGCTGTGGCCTGCTCGTGCGTCGTCAGGTAGCTCGTGAGGTACTCGTCGGGGATCTCGCCGAGCAGCGCGCGGCGGAAGTCCACCGCGATGATCTGCGCCTGCTGCGGCGTGTGCAGGCGCTGCACCTCGCGTGCGACGAGGCGCAGGAGCCCGGACTTGCCTGCACCCGAGTCGCCGAACGCGTACAGGTGGTGCTCCTCGCGCACGTCGAGCATCACGGGGGCGAGCGCGGCCTCGTCGATGCCGAGCAGGATGCCGGGAGCGCGCGGGGCGCGCACCCGCAGCTCGTCGAGCTCCACCTGCTCCGGCAGGAGCCGCAGCTTGGGCGGGGGAGCGCCGCGCCACGACTGCGCGACGGTCTGCACGAGGTGCTGGACGCCTGCGCCGAGCGTCTCGGCCGCACCATCACCGTCGATGCGCGGGAGCGCGGTGAGCACGTGGTGCTTCGAGACGACCATGCCGCGGCCCGGACGCTCGCGCGGGACCGACGCGGCGATCTTGCGGTCGAGCTCGGAGTCGGTCGGGTCGCCCAGGCGCAGCTCGAGGCGGGTGCCGAACAGGTCCTTGACCTGAGTGCGGAAGTCCATCCAGCGGCTCGCGGCGGCCAGCAGGTGCATGCCGAACGTGAGGCCGCGCCCGGCGAGCGCCTGCAGCCGTGGCTCGAGCTCGTCGAACTCCGCGCGGACCGTCGACCAGCCGTCGACCACGAGGAAGACGTCGCCGTAGCCGTCGTCGACCTGACCCGCGGCGCGGCGCTGCCGGTAGGTCTCGATCGAGTCGATGCCGTGCGCGCGGAAGTACCGCTCGCGCGCGTCGACGATCCCCTCGACCTCGGCGACGATCCGCCGCACCACGTCGGGCTCGGCGCGGGTCCCGACGCCCGCGACGTGCGGCAGCCCGACGAGCGGCGTGAACGTGCCCCCGCCGAAGTCGAGCACGTAGAACTGCACCTCGAGCGGGGTGTGCGTGAGCGCGAGGCCGGTGACGACCGACCGCAGCACGGTGCTCTTGCCCGAGCGCGGGCCGCCGACGACGGCCATGTGCCCGCCCGCGCCCGCGAGCGAGACCGTGAGGTTCTCGCGCCGCTGCTCGAGCGGACGGTCGACGATGCCGAGCGGGAACGTGAGCGGCCCTGCGGCCCGCCAGCCGGGGGACACGAGCCCGAGCGCGGGGTCGACCCCGAGGTCCGGCATGAGGCGGTCGTACGTCTCGGGCACGACGAGCGGCGGCAGCCACACCTGGTGCGCGGCGGGACCCTTGCCCGCCATGAGCGAGACCGCGATGTCGAACGTGGCGCGCTTCTCCTGGTCCTCCTCGAACGGCTCGTCGGGCTCGTCGCGGACAGTCGAGGCGGACAGGACCGGCGCAGCCGTGAACGACTCGAGGCGCGCGCGTCCGGTGGCCACAGGGCCCGCGCCCACCGCGGTGCGCCGCCGCGCCGGGGGCGGGCCGGAGACGTACGAGGCGCGGAACTGGATCATCGAGGTCGGGTCGGGCTTGAGGAACCCGACGCCGGGAACGGGCGGCAGCTCGTAGGCGTCCGGCACGCCCAGGACGGTGCGCGACTCGGCGGCCGAGAACGTCCGCAGTCCGATCCGGTACGACAGGTGGGACTCGAGGCCGCGCAGGCGGCCCTCCTCGAGGCGCTGGCTGGACAGCAGCAGGTGCATCTGCAGCGAGCGGCCGAGCCGCCCGATCGCGACGAACAGGTCGACGAACTCGGGCTTGGCCGCGAGCAGCTCGGAGAACTCGTCGGCCACGATGAGCAGCGCGGGCAGCGGCTGCAGGTCCGGCCGGTCGGTGCGCCGGGCCTTCTCGTAGTCCGCGACGTTGGCGAAGTTGCCGGCCGCGCGCAGCAGCTCCTGCCGGCGCACCATCTCGCCCTGCAGCGCGTCCTGCATGCGGTCGACGAGCGTGAGCTCCTCGCCCAGGTTCGTGATGATCGCCGAGACGTGCGGCATGTCGGCCATGCCGGCGAACGTGGCGCCACCCTTGAAGTCGACGAGGACGAAGTTGAGGTCCTCGGAGGAGTGCGTGAGGGCGAGCGCGAGCACGAGCGTGCGCAGCACCTCGGACTTGCCCGAGCCGGTGGCGCCGATGATGAGCCCGTGCGGGCCCATGCCCTGCTGCGCGGACTCCTTGATGTCGAGCGCGACGGGCTGCCCCTGCGGGGTCAGGCCGATCGGCACGCGGAGGCGGTCGCGCGGCAGCCGCGGGCGCCAGGCGCGCGCGAGGTCGAGGTCCCGCACGTCGCCCAGGCCCAGCAGGTCGACGAGCTCCGCGGAGACCTGGCCGTCGGCGCGCTGCGGGCCCGCGTCGACGTACAGCGGCAGCAGACGACGCGCGGTCGCCTCCGCCTCCGCGACGGACAGCTGGTCGCCCTTGAGCCGCGTGGGCTCGAGACCGGTGCGCAGCACCTCGACGGGGACGCCGCCGTCGGGCAGCGCCGCGCCGAGCAGGAAGCGCAGCACGTTCGGGTCCTCGAGGTCCTCCCAGTGCTCGGGCAGCTCGAGCACCGTGATGCCCAGGACGCCGTCCGACGTGAGGATCCCGTTGCCGACCGGCACGTGCCCGCCGTCGACGACGACGAGGACGTGCGGCGTGGGCGTCGCCGACGGCGCCGCACGGCCGAACCGGGGGCGGTCGGCCAGGCCCTCGGGGAGCAGGCCCTCGATCTCGGGCAGGGTCGTGCCGATCATGCGGGCCGGGCCGACCGCGTCGCGCTCGCGCGTCGAGTGCGCGTGCGGCAGCCACTTGACCCAGTCCCACGCGGGCATGGCGCGCTCGCTCGCGAGCACGGCGATCTGCAGGCGGTCAGGGGAGTGGAACGTCGCGAGCTGCGCGACGACCGCGCGGGCCAGCGCCCGCGCCTCCTGCTCCGCGCCGGCGACCTCGATGCGCGCGGCGCTGCGCACGTCGACCGAGAGCGGGATGTCCTGCTGGACGCGGTGCGTCACGAGGAACCGGTGCGCGGCGGACGCCGCGACGGGGTCGAGCTGGGCGAGCGGGGGCGTCTGGGGCGCCTCCAGGCGCAGCGAGAGCTGCTGGGCGCCCGTGCCGAGGCGCGCTCGCAGGAACTCCGGGTGGTCGGGCGTGCGCTCCCACGCGCGCGAGCGCTCCTCGGCGACTGCGGGCAGGGCGCCGGGCTCGGGTGCGTACCACTGCGCGGCGCGGCGCTGGGCGCGTGCCGCCTGGCGGACCGTGCGGCGCAGGTCCGCGAGGTACGCGAGGTACTCGCGGCGCGCCCCGACGACGGTCGCCTGGTGCTGCGCGCGCTGGCGCCAACCGTTGACCGCGACGAAGCCGAGCGACGCCACGAGGAACATGCCGCCGGCGATCATGCCCTTGCCGCCGGGCTGCGACATCGCGATGAAGACGATGGAGCCCACCGAGCCGAGCATCGGCACGAGGTTGGACAGGACACCGCTGACGCCGTCGGACGGCTGGATCTCGGGCGGCGGCTGCATGACGACCTGACCCGTGGGCACGGGTGGTGGGCCGGCCTGCACGTTCCGGTCGGCGACGATCGACATGAGCCTCCCTGCTGCCCGGCAGGTGCCGGAGATCGACAGACGGCGCAACGGTACCGGCAACCGGGGCGATCCGGACCCGTAGCATGTGGGCGGTCGGCGGGAGCGTCGCGCATCGTCCGACGAGGCAGCGAACGAGGAGGTGGACGTGACGGCACCCGCCGCGTCGGCCGCTGCCGTGCCACAGGCCCAGGTGCGGCTCGTCGTCGCGGTCGGCACCGAGCAGCGGCACGTCGCGCTACGCCGCGACGTCCTCCTGGGCGACGCGCTGCGCGCCGTCCTCGTGCCCCTGGACGCCCCCGGCACGCTGGTCCTCGACTCCGCGGGCCGCCTGCTCGACGTGCGGGCGCCGGTGGGCGACCAGGTGGGCGACGGTGCCGCGGTCCACGTCGTGCGCCCCGCGCCGCGCCCGCGCGGACGTCGTCAGGTCGACCCTGAGGTGATCGCGCGCCGGCCCCGCCCGCAGGCCGGTCTCCTCGCGCTGGCGGGCGCGCTCGGCACGGTCCTGCTGCTCTCCGCGATGCTGGGCCCGGTCGCCGACCTCCCGAGCGCGGTCTCGACGGGCCTGACGGTCGCGCTGCTGCTCCTCGCGTTCGTCGTCGCCACCACGGGGCGGACCGGACGGGGGACCGCGACCTCGGCGGCCGTCGTCGCGACGCTCGCCGCGCCGTTGCTCGCAGCAGCCGCGGGTGCGTGGGCGGCCCTGCCGGACGACGACGCGCAGCGGCGGCTCGCGGTCGTCGTCGCCCTGGTGTGCGCGACGGTCGTCGCGGGCGTCCGCGCGATCGTCACGCGCGCGCTGCGGGCGGGCGACGACGAGGCCGTGGTCGTCCTCGGTGCGCTCGCCCTGGTGGCCGCGGTGCAGTCCGCGACCCTGCTGCTCGACCTGCCGCAGCAGGTCGGCCCGGCGCTGCTCGTGGGGCTCGCGCCGCTCGTGCTGCGTGGCGCACCGCGCGTCGCGCTCGCGATCCCCGACGAGCAGCTCGTCGACGTCTCGCAGGTCGCGCGGACGGCCGAGTCCGTGCGCTCGCCACGGCCGCGCGCGCTCGGCCGCGTGAGCGCCCGCCTGGTGGCGCGGACCGTCGAGGGGGCGGAGCGCCGGGTCACGACCGCCGTCGCGCTCGCCTGCACCGCGACCGTGCTGCTGGTCCCCGCGGTCCTCGCGACGCCCGAGCGGGGCTCGGTCGCCTCGTGGGGCGCGCTCGTGCTCGTCGGGTGCGTGCTGCTCGCGTTCGTCCTCCTGCCGCGCGCGTCGCGGGGGATCGCCGGCCGCTGGCTCCCTCGGCTCGCCGCGGGGCTCGTGCTGCTCGAGGCGGGTCTCGCCGTGCCCACCGACTGGCGGGTCGCTGCGGCGGTCGGCGCGCTCGTGCTCGGTGCGGTCGTCGCGGCGGTCAGCGCCGCTCTCGCGCGGGGCTGGCACTCCGTCGTGGCGTCGCGGCTCGCGGACGGGTTCGAGGGGCTCGCCGTCGTCCTGGCGCTGCCCGCCGCGGTGGTGGCCTCAGGACTCGTCGACGTGCTGCGAAGGATGGTGGGGTGATGAGCGAGCTGACCTGCGGTGCGTGCGGGCGTCCGCTGCGCGAGGGGGCGCGGTTCTGCACCGGGTGCGGCGCGCCCGCGGCACCCGTGCTGGTCGTGGAGGCGCAGCCGCCGACGCGACGCGCGGCGGGCACCCGGGCCGCGGGCGGCCGGAGCCGGCGTCCCGCCGGGCAGGCGCGGGCCGGGCAGGCGCGGGCCGGGACCGGCGACCTGACTCGTGCGGGAGCGGCACCCGCGCAGGGCGCGGCGCGACGCGCGGACGCGGCCGCGCTGGGCGCCGCTTTCGACGGGGTGCGCACCGTCGGCGTGGGTGCGCGGCTCGGCGCGTTCGCACTCGACACGCTGACCGTGGCGGCCGTCGCCGGCGCGGTCTACGGCGTGACCCGCAACGTGCTGCTCGCCGCGATCGTCGTCGCCGAGCTCGCGGTCGGCCTCGTCGTCTGGGAGGCGCGCACGGGACGGACGGTCGGCAACCTGGCGCTCGGTCTCCGCGCGGCGCGCGCCGAGTCCCCCTATGCGCCCGGCCTGTCCCGGGGTGTGTCGCGAGCGCTCGTGCTGCTCGCCGGGCACCTCGCCGCCGGTGTCGGCCAGTGGGTCGTCGTCGGCTCCGTCGCCGGCGACCGGAGCCCGTTGCGTCAGGGCTGGCACGACAAGGCAGGGCGTGCCGTGGTCGTCGACGTGCGCGGCTCGCGGAGCCCAGCGGCGGCTCTCGCCGCTCCCGGCCACAGCGACGTGCCGGCGGGGTACGCGTGGGCCGGGTCGCCGTCGGCGGCAGGACCTGTCGCGGGGGCGAGCTCGCCCGGTGCGGTGGCGACCCTGGCGCGACCGGTCGAGGCCCACGCACCGGGCGCCGCGGCCGTCGCGGTCGGGCCGCAGGCGCCCCGTGCCGCGACCCCGCAGGGCCCGTCGCGCCCGCGCACGTACGTGCTGACGCTCGACACGGGCGAGGCCATGAGCGTCAGCGGGCCGGGCGTGATCGGCCGCGCGCCGCGTCCGCGGGACGGCGACCGGTGCGACCACGTCGTGACGATCGACGACCCGGAGCGCTCGCTGTCGCGCACGCACGCCCGGTTCGGCATCGACGCTCGGGGCTTCTGGGTCTGCGACGCCGGTTCTGGGAACGGGACCGTGCTGGTGCTGCCGTCGGGGCAGAGCGTGGTCGTCGCCGCCGAACGTCCGACGCCCGTGCCGACCGGTGCGACGATCCGCATCGGCGACCGGACGGTGCTCGTGGAGCAGCTCGCCGGCTGACCGCGGCTCGGACGACGCAACAGTGGTCCCGTCCGGAGAGCGGACGGGACCACGGTGCGGTGCTGCCAGGGTCAGCGCTGGTGCGTCACCAGGTCTCGTCGTCCTCCGTGGCGTCGACCGTGATCGTCGGGGCGTCGGCGCGCGAACCGCGGCTCAGGCCGGACGCGCGCGCGGCTGCCTCGACCTCGTCCTCGAGCTCGGGCGCCAGGTAGCCGAGCGACCCTGCGCGGCGCTTGGTGTCCTTGCTGCCACCCGCGCCACCCATCGCGCCGCCCATCAGGCCCGAGGCGCCGCCACGCGCACCCGGTGCACCGCCGCGTGCGCCGCCTGCCGCACCGCCCGCGGCACCGCCTGCGGGGACCGCCGACGTGCCGAGCACGGTGCCCCCGAGCTGGCCGGTCGCGGCACCGCCGAGGCCCGCCAGACCGCCGCCGCCACCGAACCGCGCTGCACCGAACGCGCCGAGCGCGGTTCCGCCGACAGCCACACCGCCGGCGAGAGCACCACCTGCGGCACCTCCGGGCCCGCTGCCACCGGGGCCGGTCGTGGAGTTCCCGAGCCCCGGGTGCGAGCCCAGCGAGCCGCCGCCCGGTGCGCCGCCGATGCCACCACCGCCCCCACCGCCGCCGATGGGGCCGCCGGTGACCGGGTTCGGCCCGTACACCGTGCCCTGGCCCGGGCGGTCGTCGCCGTGGGTGTCGCCGTCGTCGCCAGGATCCGAGCCCGGGTCCGTCCCGGGGGGAGTGCCGTCGTCGTCGTTGTCGCCCGGGGGCTGCGTGTCGTCGATCGGCCCGTCGTCCTTGCCGTCGTCGTCCTTGCCCCCGTCGCCGCCTGGGTCACGCGGGGTGCCGATGTCGTCGCCCGGGTCGCGCGGGTCGCCCGGGACGGAGAGGACAGGGCCCTTCGTGCCCGGGGGGACGTACGGGGTCCGCGTCCGAGGGGTGGAGCCGCCGCCGGGCGTGCGGCCCGTGGGGTCCTCCTCGCGGTTGCGGTCCGCGACCGTCGGCAGCAGCCCGGTCAGGGTGTTCAGCGTGGTCGCCGCGGTCGTCACCGCCGTGGCGGCGGCGCTCTCGCGCGCAGCAGCCAGCCCGGCCTCGATGTACGGCAGGCCGGTCGACGAGCCTGCCTCGATCAGTCGTTCCCGCTCGGTGTACGTGAGGTAGCCCCGCGGGAGCCCCCGGTAGTCCTCCTGCGCGGTCGCGATCGCCGCCGCAGCGTCCTTCGCGATCCCGGCGATCCCGACGAGCGCATCGACCCGGCTGAGCATGGCGCGGGCCACGTTCGCCAGGCTCTCCTTCGCGGCATCGCCGGACAGGCCCTCGATACCGAGGTCGCTCGACATCCGCCGGAGAGTCGTGCTCACAGCCTGCAGCGGCTCCTGCAGCGACTCGAGCTCGGCCGAGTCCGCCAGCGCGGCGCTCGTGTCGGCCTGCAGCGTCTTGGCGAGCTCTGCTGCCTTGGTCTCGGTCATCACTGTCCCCCTCGTGGGTCCGGGCCGGGCTCGTGCGTCGTGGGTGGGCCGCCGGGCCCGGTCGAGGTGTCCTGGTGCGCGCGGCTGCGGCGGACCGCGAGGCCGACGACCGCGACCAGCGCCGCGAGCAGCGCCGCGGCACCCACGAGCACCGGGGCGCGCGATGCCGAGCCGGCGGCGTCGTCGCCGGCGGGGGGCTTCTCGGTCGCGGTCGTCGGCGCGGCGCTGGGCGCGGCACTGGGAGACGACGTCGCGGGCGCGCTCGGCTCGCTGCTCGCGAGCGGAGTCGGGTCGGCGACCTCGGAGAGGCTGGGTGTCGCGTCCGGGTCGTCGACGAGCAGCGGGTTCTCGTCGGGGTACGTCGTCGGGTCGTGCTCGAGCATGTGCCGGACGTTCACGACGCCGTACCCGTAGCCCTCGGCCCAGTACAGCTCGTGGTCCTCGCCGTCGGTGTTGCGCACCAGTGTCTGAAGGATCTGGTTGCTCGTCGCGTCCGGGTAGGCCGACCAGACCAGGGCGAGCGCCGCGGATGTGTACGCGGTCGCGCTCGACGAGCCGTTCGTCACCCGGTAGCCGTCGAAGGCCTCGGTGAACTGCCGGATCTGCTCCCCGGGGGCGACGACCTGCCCGCCGGCCGCGCCGTCCCACAGCTTGCCGTCGGGGCCGATCGAGTCCACCGCGACGACGCCGTTGAACGCGGCGGGGTACGAGCCGTTCAAGTCCGACGGCTGCGCACCCACGACGATCACGCCGGCGTGCAGTGCGCGGGCGATCGCGGGCGCGTCCACGCCGGAGGAGGTCGTCAGGGAGATCGAGATGATGTCGGCGCCGTCGAGCACCGCCTGGTCGATGGCCTGCCCGAACTGCCAGGCGGCGGCGTTCGTGTCCGGGGCCGGGCAGCGCACGTCCGCGTCTGCGGGCAGCGCCATGTTCGAGTAGAAGTGCACCTCGGCGTCCGGCGCGACCCCGAGCACGCCACGCTCACCGTCGATCCCCTCACCGTTGCCGACGATGAGGGAGACCATCGACGTGCCGTGCGCGGCGACGGGGCCGTCCGACGTCGCGGGCAGGAGCGGGCCCATCGTCTCGGCAGCGCAGTACGAGGGCTCACGGACGTGCAGGTCCGCGTCTGCCAGCTCGGGGACGTCAGGGTTGATCGCGGTGTCGATGACGGCGACCTGGATGCCCTTGCCCGTCGTGCGCTCGTGGCGCTCGTCCATCCCGGTCGCGGTGAAGTACCAGAGGCCGTCGTCGGGATCGACCGACGTCGTGGCCGAGGCCGGGGTGGCGAGCGCAGCCAGCAGCAGACCGGCGCCGAGTGCGCCCGTCGCGGCCCGCAGTCGGCTCACCAGGCCACCCGGTTGCCGTCTGGAGGCGCCGTGGGACGCACCGGGAGGTCGGGGGCGACGGGTCCGGCGGGGGGAGGGCCCGTGAGCGCGAGGGTGTTGAGGCGCGCGAAGATCGCGGCGACCTCGTCCTCGGTGGCCTCCAGGTCGGCCGCTCCCTTGTCCAGCGCCGTCCGCATGTTCTCGAGCTCGTCGCGAATGCCGCGCAGCTCGCGCTCGATCTTGGCGAGCTGCTCGCGGTACTCCGCGGCGAACACGGTTGCGGCGGGGAAGGGCGACCAGGTCGAGCTGTCCTGGTTGAGGCGCACGCGACGGGCCTTGTCGGTCGCTGCCTCGACCTCGTCGAACTGGTTCAGCAGGGCGTTGACCTGCTGCTTCAGGACGTCCAGGTCGTCGATTCGCAGGCCGCTGGCCATGTTCCCCCCGTGGTGCTCGATGTCGCCGTGCTCGATGGTGCGTCGCGCAGGCCGCGGCGGCTCACGCTCCGCCGGCCGCGACGGGCGCGTGCTGTGGTGCAGGTGTGG
>NZ_BJLQ01000021.1 GCF_006538725.1 Cellulomonas gelida | reverse complement strand
CCAGCCCCGCCGTGGCTGCGAGCCCGCCCGACGCCGGCTCGACCGCGACCACGTCGTCGAGCCCGGCCGCGCGCATGCGCTCGAGCAGCAGCGCCGGACCACTCGCCGGCGGTCGGTCCGTGGCCGTCATCGGGCGAGCCGCTCGACGATCGCGCCGAACACGCGGGGCAGGGCGGCGGCCGCCGGGAGGATCGCGCCGCGCGCAGGCGAGGTCGCGGCGGCGACGAGGCCCGACGTCAGGACCCGGTAGTCGCGCGTCGCCCGCGTCCACGCGCGCTCGTACCCGGAGGGGTCGTCGAGGTGGGCGACCGCGGCCGCAGCCTGCGCGAACCCGACGCGCAGGCCCTCGCCGGTCAGCGCGTCGACGTAGCCCGAGGCGTCCCCGACGAGCAGGACGCGTCCCGCGGTGCGGGCGCGCGACTGCTGGCGCAGCGGCCCCGCGCCGCGCACGGACCCGTCCGGCTGCGCGCCGGCGAGGCGCTCGGCGAGCTCGGGCAGCTCCGCGATCGTGTCGTCGAGCCCCGTGCGGGCGCCGCCGAGCACCGCGACCCCGACGAGCCCGTCGGACACCGGGGTCACGTACGCCTCGGCGTGCGACGCCCAGTGGACCTCGACGAGGTCGCCCCACGGCGCGACCCGGAAGTGCCGGCGCATGCCGAAGCGTCGACGGTCGCCGCCGTGCGCTCGTCGTGCGGGCTGGTCCAGCCCCACCAGGCGCCGGACCGTCGAGTGCAGCCCGTCGCACGCGAGCACGTGCCGCCCCCGCAGCCCGCCGACGACGACCCCGTGCGCGTCCTGGCGCACGGACGTGGCACGGCCGGGCACACGCTCGACGCCCAGCTCGAGCGCTCGCTGCGCGAGCGCCGCGTGCAGGACCGTGCGCCGCACGCCGCGGCCGACGCCCCCGGCGAACCGGTGCTCGACGCGGCGCGACCCGCCGACGTACGCGATCCCCGCGAGCACGTGGCCCTCCGGGTCCACCCCGAGCCGCGCGAGCGCGTCGAGCGCGCCGGGCATGAGCCCCTCGCCGCACGCCTTGTCCACGGGTCCGGGCCGTGGCTCGAGCACCAGCACGGACAGCCCCGCCAGACGCGCCTCGATCGCGGCGGCGAGGCCCACCGGCCCGCCCCCGACGACGAGCACGTCCGCGTCGACGTCGCCCGGCACGCCGTCAGCCCTGCCGCGCGTGCGCCAACGCGCGCTCCTCGGCGGGGATGCGGAAGCCGAGCAGGAGCACCGCGTTGAGCAGCGTGAACGCCAGGGCGGTGACCCACGCGGTGTGCACGAGCGGCAGCGCGATGCCCTCGGCGACCACGGCGACGTAGTTCGGGTGGCGCAGCAGCCGGTACGGGCCGCGCTGCACGAGCGGCAGGTCCGGGACGACGATCACGCGCGTGTTCCACTGCGGTCCCAGGACCGCGATGCACCACCACCGCAGCGCCTGCGACGCGAGCACCACGACGAGCGCGGGCCAGCCCAGCCAGGGCAGGAACGGCCGGTCGGCGAGCCACGCCTCGGCGATGCACGCCACCAGGAGCCCGGTGTGCAGCGCGACCATCGCGGGGAAGTGCCCGCGCCCGCTCTCGCGGCCCCCGCGCTCGAACGACCAGCGGGCGTGCCGTGCGGACACGACGAGCTCGGCGAGCCGTTCGACGCCCGTGGCCAGGACGAGCGCCGTGTACAGCGCGAGGCTCACGCGGCCCTCCGCTCGTCGGACGGCCAGCGCAGCGCGACGAGCTCGGCGCCCACCCCCGGCCCGAACGCGGCGACCACCCCGAGCGCACCGGGTGCGTCCGTCGCGGTGGCCGTCCCGCGTGTCGTCGCGCCTGTCGTCGTGCCCGCGGCCGTGCCCGGCGCGCTCGTCGGGGAGCCCGCGAGCGTGTCGGCGAGCACGTGCAGCACCGACGCGGACGAGAGGTTGCCGGCCCGCGCCAGGCTCGCCCACGACCGGGCGAGCGCGTCGCGCGGCAGGTCGAGCGCGTCCTGCACGGCCTCGAGGATCTTGGGTCCCCCGGCGTGCACGACCCACGTGCGCACGTCGTCGAGCACCGCGCCGTGCGCGGTGAGCAGCGCCTTCACGTCGTCGGCCACGTGCGCCCGCACGACGTCCGGCAGCCCGCCGGACAGCACGATGCGCAGCCCCGAGGCCCCGACCCGCCAGCCGAGCGCGTCGCCGGAACCGGGGTAGAGGACGCTGCGAGCGCCGACGACGCGCGGCGCGTCCGCCCAGACGCGCCGCGTCGCGCCCGAGGTGCCCCGCGGTGGCTCGCGGTCGTCGCCGACCATCACCACGGCCGCGCCGCCGTCCCCGAACAGCCCGCTCGCGACGAGGTTGGCGGTCGAGTCGTCGTCCCGCTGCAGCGTCAGGGAGCACAGCTCGACGCTGACGAGCACGGCGACGTGGTCACGGTGCGCGGTCACGTGGTCGTGCACGCGCGCGAGCCCCGCGGCACCGCCCGCACACCCGAGCCCGAAGCTGGGCAGGCGCGTGACGTCGGGCCGCAGCCCGAGCCGGTCGACGAGGGCGGCGTCGAGCGAGGGGGCCCCGATCGCAGTCACGGTCGTGAGCATGAGGTGGTCGACGTCGTGCGGGTCGAGGCCCGCGGTGCGCAACGCGTCGCGCACCGCGCGTTCCGCGAGGTCGGTGCCGAGCGCGAGCGCGAGCGCGTTGGTCTCGTCGAACGAGGTCAGCGTGCCGTAGCGCTCGAGCGGCAGGGCGAGGTGTCGGGTCTCGATCCCGCACGAGCCGTGCAGCCGCAGCAGCAGCGACCGCCGCGCCGGGTCGGACGTGACGAGCGCGGCGACCTGCTCCGCGATCTGCGCCTGCGGGTAGGCATGGTCCGGCAGCACGGGAGCAACCGCGACGATCCGGGACATCTCGGGATCGTCGCACGCGTGCGCGACGCGCGCAGGGTGTTCAGACGACCGGCGTGTCACCCGGTCGCGACGAGCACCCCCACCGCCACAGCCGCGACGCCGATCGCCGCGAGGAACGGGTAGCGGCGCTCGGGCCGACGAGCCGCGACCCACGCCGCGCTCGCGGCGAGCCCCGCAGCGGCCCCGAGCGCGACGAGCCCGGCGGGGGTGGGCCCGCCCGGCATGCTCAGCACGACGAGCGCGGCGGCCGTGAGCAGGAGCGCGACCGCGGCGACCGTGGTCCTGCGCCGGCCGAGGCGGTGGGGCAGCCCGACGACGCCCGTCGCCGCGTCGTCCTCGAGGTCCGGCAGGACGTTCGCGAGGTGCGCGCCGACGCCGAGCAGCGCGGCCGCGAGCGTCGTCGTGGCGGGTGCGACGCACGGGTCGTCGAGCGCCAGCGTCGCGACCGACGGCAGCAGGCCGAACGACAGCGCGTACGGCGCCCAGGACCACGGCGTCGACTTGAGCCACGCGTTGTACGCCCACGCGGACGCGACGGCCACGACGTGCACCGCGCCCGGCGCGGTCCCGAGCAGGAACGACAGCACCACGCACGCGAGCGCCGCCACGAGCGCGGCCGCCCGCACCGTCCCGGTGGTGATCGCCCCCGTCGCGACCGGCTTGTCCGGCCGGGCGACGGCCCGGTCACGCGCGGCGTCGATCCAGTCGTTCGACCACCCCACCGACAGCTGACCCGCGAGCACCGCGAGTGCGACCCGCGCGGCCAGCCCGGCGGGTGCCCCGACGCCCCACGCGTACGCCGCCGCGAACGCCGTGACGGCGAGCGTCGGGGGCAGGTGCGACGCGCGCAGCAGGGCGGCGGCGGTGCGCACGACGGGCATGTCGCCCACCCTGGCACGACCCGCCGCCGCGGGTCAGCCCTGGGCCGCGACCTTGGCGCGCCGCTGCTCGACCGCCTCCTGCTGCTCGGGCGTGAAGCTCTCCCCGAAGTCCTCGGGCCGCGGGAGCTGCCGGATCTCGAGGTGCGTGCGCTTGCCCAGGCTCGACCGCTGCACCGGGCAGCGCTTGAACAGCTCGACGCACTCGGCCAGCGAGTCCATCTCGACCAGGAAGAAGCCCGCGACGAGCTCGGTGGTCTCGGCGAACGGCCCGTCCACGACGGTGCGCTCGTCGTCGTCCTCGACGTAGATCCGCGCCCCGGTGCTGCTCGGCAGCAGGCCCTCGGCGCCGCGCAGGATGCCCGCGTCGACGAGCTCGCCGATGAACGCGCCCATCGTCTCGAAGTCCTCGGTGGTGGGCATGATGCCCGCCTCGCTCTCGGCCGTGGCCTTGACGATCACCATGAACTGCATCGCCTGTCCCCTCTCGTCAGTCGGTCGTCTCACCGAGATGACGCACGACGACCGCCGGATTCGACAGCCGGGGGGCCTTCGTCGGGCCGGGCGAGGGCCGGCGGACCGGGACCGTCAGGGCGTGACGACGACCTTGCCGAGCGCGCGGCCCTCGCCGACGTGCGCGAGCGCCTCCGCGACGCCGTCGAGTCCGACCGTTCGGTCGACGTGGACGGCGACCTCCCCTGCGACGCACCGCTCGGCGAGAGGCTCGAACTGCGCGGGTCCCGTCTTCACGACGAGCACGCCCAACGAGCGTCCGGTGGCGACGCCCGCAGCGGCGCCGACGGTCAGCACCCGCAGGAGCGACCGGACCGTGCCGCCCACGCACCGGTAGCGTCCGCCCGGGGCGAGCGCGCGCCGGTAGGCGAAGACGGACCTGTGGGCGACGAGGTCGAGGATCAGGTCGTAGCGCTCGCGGCCGCGCGTGAAGTCCTCCCGGCGGTAGTCGACGACCTCGTCGGCCCCCAGCGACCGCATGAAGTCCAGCTTGTGCTCGTTGTCGACGGCCATGACGTGCGCGCCGAGCCGCTTGGCGAGCTGGATCGCGAACGTCCCCGAGCCGCCGCCCGCGCCGTTGACGAGCACGCGGCGTCCCGGCGCCGCGAGCGAGGTCCCCTGCAGCGCGATCGCGCCGGCCTGGGGGATCGTCGAGACCTGGGTGAACGTCAGCTCGGCGGGCTTGCGCGCCAGCTCTCGCTCGGGGACGACCGCATACTGCGCGAAGCCCCCCATGAGCGCGAGGTTGTCCGCGTAGACCTCGTCGCCCGGGGCGAACGCCGTGACGTCGGCACCGACGGCCTCGACCGTCCCTGCGATGTCCGAGCCGAGCACGTGTCGTCGTGGCGCCCGGAGCCCACTGAGGCGCGAGTAGAACGGCGAGCCGCGCAGGCTCTCCCAGTCGCTGAGGTTGATCGACGTGGCCGCGACCTTCACCAGGACCTGCCCGGCGGCGGGGCGCGGCGTCGGGACGTCGGCGAGCCGCAGCCGCTCGGGACCCCCGTACTGCTCGTACACGACAGCCTTCACGGGAGGCCTCTCGATCGGGAGCGGTGCGCAGGTCAGCGCGTCGGCAGCGTATCCGCAGCCTGGGCGGTGCTCGGCACGCTGAGCTCGGACGTCACCAGCCGCAGGTCGGCCCGCTCGGACCGGCTGGGGCGCACGGCCAGCAGCGCCCACAGGATCGTCGCGAGGTCGACGGCCTCCTGCAGCCAGGCGCCCGCGATCGCGGGCAGGCGGCCGGCGGCCGCGAGGAGCATGAGGCCGACGGACAGGGCGAGCCCGATCCCGATCGCCTGCCAGGCGACGCACATGGTGCGCTTGCCGATGTGCACCGCTCGCGCGGCGCGGGACAGGTCGTCGACGGTGATGACCACGTCGGCGGACTCGCTCGCCGCGCTCGACCCGCGCGCGCCCATCGCGATGCCGACGTCCGCCGCCGCCAGGACGGGCGCGTCGTTGACGCCGTCGCCGACCATCATCACGGGACGCAGCGGTGCCGTGCGGATCGCGTCGACCTTGTCCTGCGGCAGCAGCTCGGCGCGCACGTCGTCGATGCCCGCGCGCGCGGCGATGTGACGCGCGACGCCCGTGCCGTCGCCCGTGAGCATCATGGTCGTGCGGACGCCCGCGCGGTGCAGCGAGGCCATCGTCGCGCGGGTCTCGGCGCGCAGCTCGTCGGCCAGGGCGAGGTAGCCGACGTACCGACCGTCGATCGCGACGTGCACCGCCGTGGCTGCCTCCGGCCCGGCGAGCGCTTCCCGACCGGTCTCGCGTGCGATGTGCCGTGCGTTGCCCACGACGACGACGCGCCCGCTCACGACGCCGCGCATGCCGTGCGCGGGGACCTCGGTGACGTCCTCGGCGGACGGCACCTCGCCGACGTCCTGGCGGGCACGCTCGACGACCGCGTCCGCGAGCGGGTGCGCCGAGTACTGCTCGACCGCGGCGGCGAGCAGGAGCACCTCGTCGGCGCCCATGCCCTGCGCGTGGACCTCCGTGACGCGTGGCTGCCCGTACGTGAGGGTCCCGGTCTTGTCGAACGCGGCGGTGCGCGCCCGGGCGAGCTGTTCGAGCATGCCGCTGCTCTTGACGATGATCCCGGCGCGCGCGGAGCGCGACATGCCGCCCATGAACGCCACCGGCGCCGCGATGATCAGCGGGCACGGCGTCGCGACGACGAGCACCTCGGCGAGCCGGGCGGGGTCGCCGGACACGAGCCACGCCGCGACCGCGAGGCCCAGCGCGCCGAGCGTGAAGGGCACCGCGACGCGGTCGGCGAGGCGCACGAAGGGCGCCTTGGAGTCCTGCGCCTGGCGCACGAGCTCGATGATGCGCTGGTACTGCGAGTCCGCCGCGTTCGCGGTGGCGCGGATCTCGATCGCCTCCGTGCCGTTGATCGCACCGGACAGCAGCCCGTCGCCCTGAGCGCGGTCGACCGGCAGGGACTCGCCGGTCAGCGACGACTCGTCGAGCGTCGCGGTCGCGGACTCGAGCACGCCGTCCACCGGCACGACCTCGAACGGCCGCACGAGCAGCCGGTCTCCGATCGCCACGTCCTCGACCATGAGGTCCGTGAGCTGCCCGGCGTCGTCCAGGCGGTGCGCGATGCGTGGGGCGCTCTCCAGCAGCCCGGTCAGCGCACGCGAGGCCCGGCCCGCCGCGTAGTCCTCGAGCGCCTCACCGCTGGACAGCATCAGGCACACGACGAGCGCCGCCCAGTACTCACCGACCGCGACGGTCGAACCGATCGCCGTCACCGCGAGCAGGTCGATCCCGTAGCTGCCGGCCCGCAGGTCGGCCACCATCTCGCGGACCTTGAGCACCGCGACACCGACCGCGAAGGCGGACACCACCCACCGCGCGGCCTCGGCCTGGCCGACCAGCTCGAGCACCCCGCCCACGAGCCCGACCGCGAGCGTCGCGATCACGACCGGGTACGCGGCGAGACGCGCCACGTAGGTACGCATACCTCACTGATACGTCATCGCCGCGCACTTCTCCAGCAAGGAAAGGCGGGCCTGACCGTCCCCGGGCCTGGCTCTGCTCGGTTCGACTCAGGCGGGCAGGCGTGCAGGCGGGCGGGCGGGCGACGCTGGCGCGACAGCCGTCAGCGCCGGCGCGCGGCGAGCGTCGTGACGAGCGGCGCGAGCAGCGCGACACCTGCGGCGACGAACGCCGCGGTCGCGACCGTCTCGTCGACCAGCGGGCCGTCGGTCCGGCCCAGGCCGATCCACATCAGTCCCCACGCCATCGCCAGCCCGACCGGGATGACGACGGTCGGGCTGCTGCTGCCGTACAGGGCGTAGGCGATGGAGAGCACGGCGCCCGCGGCCACGAGGATCACCGACCACGTGGTCGCGCCGAGCCCGAGCTCGCCCACGTCGGCCGCCGCCAGGAACGCGGCCGTGTTCGCGAGCGTCGCGATGCTGACCCAGCCCAGGTACAGCCCGACCGTCACGTCGGTGACCGTCGAGGCCACCGCGTTGGTGTGCGCGAGGTGGACGAGCGTCACGAACAGCCGGGCCAGGACCGCGAGCAGCACGACGATCACGACGACGCTGCCCCCGACCGACCCGGCCTGCACGACGCCGATCCACAGCGCGTTGAGCAGCATCGACGCGAGCACCCACCAGGCGACCGCCCGCAGTCGCGGGTCGGTCGCGTTGCGCGGCAGCGCCTGGACGACCGCGAAGACCGCCAGGCCGGCGTAGATCACCGACCAGATCGCGAACGCGGGGCTGTCGGGTGCGACCGGGGTCGCGGTCGCGGACAGCGCGCCGTCCGCGGCCTCGGCGATCGGCTGGCCGCCGAACGCGCCCGAGCCGATCGTGGCTCCGACGATCGCGACGACCGCCCCGAGCAGGACCGTGACCTGCCGCACGCGGTCCTGGCTCGTGGCGGGGTGGGCGGCGGTCGAGATCGTGGTGTTCATCGGGCCCAGGGTGGCAACGGTTGCCCGAGTCGGCATCTTGAACGTCGGATGTGCGGGCTCGTTGGAGAGCGCCGCACCGGGTCACGCGTCGACGCGGGTGCCGAGGGACGCCCCGGGTGCGATCGTCGGCGCGGCCGCGTTGAGCTGCTCGATCGCGAAGCCCGCGGCGGCCTTGTAGCCGGCCATGAACTCGTTGCGCTCGAGCTCGGGGACGATGTCCTCGATGTCGTCGAACTGCCCGCCGCACCGCTCGTCGACCAGGTCGAGCAGGCCGAACGGACCGTCGCCACGGTTGCGCAGCACGAGCTGCGAGATCGGGCCGCACAGTCGCGCGTCGAAGGCGGCGAGCGCGTCGGGCGTGACACCGTGCTCCAGCATCGAGGCGCCCAGCAGGCGGGCGTCCATGATCGCCTGGCTCGCCCCGTTCGACCCCGTCGGGTACATCGCGTGGGCCGCGTCGCCGACCAGCAGCACCGGCCCGTCGAGCCACGTCGGCACCGGGTCGCGGTCGATCATCGGGTTCTCGTACGCGACCTCGGCGCGGGCCAGCAGGTCCGGCACGTCGAGCCAGTCGTAGGTCCAGTCGGTGAAGTGGTGCGCGAACTCCGAGACGTCGACGCGCCGGAACCAGCCCGCGGCCTCGCGGTCGTCGACGTCGTCGACCCGGATCTCGGCGATCCAGTTGATCGTGGCCAGGCCCGTGTCCGGGTCGGCGGGCGAGATCGGGTAGACCACCACGCGGTGCCGGGCCGAGCCGAGGCCGACGAACGAGGCGCCCGTGCGGATCGGCCGCGCCTGCGTGGTGCCGCGCCACATGATCGTGCCGCCCCAGTGGATGGGCGGCTGGTCGGGGTGCATCTGCGCGCGCACCGCCGAGTGGATGCCGTCCGCGCCGACCAGCAGGGTGCCGCGCTCGCGGAACGTGCTCGCGTCGGCGCGCTGCCCGAGCGCCGTCACGGTCCCGTCGTCATGCTTCTCGTAGCCGGTGACGCGGTGGCCGAGCAGCATCGCGGCGTCGCCGGCACGCTCGCGCAGCGTCTGCGCGAGGAGCAGCTGCAGACGCCCGCGGTGGACGGCGTACTGCGGCCAGCTGTACCCCGCGCGCAGGCCGCGCGGCTCGGCGTAGATGTCGTTGCCGTTGCGTCCGACGAGCGCCCACTCGTGCGTGGCGAGGCCGATCTCGTCGAGCGCGTCGGTGTCGATGCCCAGGTCCCCGAGCTCGCGCACCGCGTTGGGCTGCAGGTTGATCCCCACCCCGAGCGGCGCGAGCTCGCGCGCACCCTCGAGCACCGTGAAGGGCACGCCGAGCTGGTGCAGCGTGAGCGCGACGGCGAGGCCGCCGATCCCCCCGCCTGCGATCAGGACTCGCTCGTCGGTCACGTCTGCGGCCCTCGTTCCGGGGGGTCGGGGTGGTCCAGGGTGTGTCGGCCGTCGAGGGTGTGGAGGTCCTCGAGGGTGTAGAGGTCGACCTGCACGGTGCTGCCGTGGCGTGCGCCGGTCCCGACGAGCACGAGCCGGTTGACCCACCGGTAGTCGGGGTGGCCGCTCTCGAGGCGAGCCGTGGAGAGCATCGAGTACGCATCGGGTGGCGTCGGGGCGCCCGACGCGAGCTGCGCCATGACGTCCGGCGGTCCGTACCGGAAGCCCTGGTTGACGATCTCGACGAGCGCGCCGTCGTCGGTCCGGAACGCGTAGCGCGCGTCCATCTCGGCCACGCCGTCGTCGTCGACGGTCTGCCAGTCCGCGCCCACGTCCAGGACGGTCCCGCTGATCCGGCCGGTGACGCGCCCACCCGCGATGGGGACGACGCGCCGCTTCCCGAGCCGGGCCGCACCCACGTCCAGGACCGGCGCGAGCTCGACCGTGAGCGTGCAGAACGGCCGTAGCTGCGGTGGCGTCAGTGCCAGCACCTGTCCTCCCCCGGGGCCTCGGGCACCGAACCCTACCGGGGCGCCGTACGGGCGGGGTCGAAGTAGTCGTCGTCGTCCGCGGGGTCGTGGTGCGGGGCCGGTGGGGGCGTCGGCTGGTCGTCGTCCGGCTCTTCCGGCGGGCCGGACGGCCCGTCCGGGTCGTCCACGACGACGACGAGGTCCACGTCGTCCCCGAGCTCGACCCCCTCCGCCCGGCGTGCGGCCACCTTGAGCGGCACGCGGAACCCGCCGTCCTTGGGGAAGATCGACGTGGTGAACGTCGTGCGCCCCACGGTCACGGTCGCGGGGATGCAGCCCCAGCCGTAGGTCACCCGCGACGCGACGGCACGGATCCGGACCGCCTCCGGCTCGGGGAGCACGACGAAGTGGAAGGGCGCGGGCCCGCGCCACCAGATCACCTCACCGCTGAAGCGCAGCTCCACCCGGCCAGCATGGCAGGGCCCCCCGACAGGCGAGGAGGGGCGTCGACGACGCGGGTGACGTCCGTGCCGCCAGGTGCGGCTAGCGTGCGCGCATGAGCAACCTGAGCGACGTCGGTGACCGGGACGCGTGGCGCTGCTGGCTGTGCGACCAGCCGGTGGACCCCGACGCGTCCGTGAACTCCGACCTCGGACCGAGCGTCGACTCCGGCCTCGTCACCAAGTCCAAGAAGTCGGCGCCCGGCAGCGAGCGCCTCGCCCACCGCCAGTGCAACACCCGCAAGGGCGCGGTGAAGCCCGTGGTGCCGTGGTCGCCCGACCTGTTCGTCGTCGACCCCGCGCCGATCGCCGAGACCGTCGAGCGCCTCGGACGTAAGGGCGGGCGTGAGGTCGTGGCGCGCTGCCCCAGCCGCGCGGACGCCGACGAGGCTGCCGCGTGGCTCGTCGACCGGCTGTCACGGTTCGCCCCCGGCCTGCCCGTCACGACGCAGGTCGAACCCGGCGGCGGGCAGTTCCTGCTGGTGCTCCGCGCCGTGTGACCGTCCCGCAGGGCGTGAGCCCGTCAGGGAACGGGGATGCGCGACACCGTGAACGGTTCCGGCGTCCCGCCTGCGCTCCTCGTGTCGAACTGGCTGTTCACGACGAGCAGGTCGCGCCCGGCACGCGCGATGGTCGTCGGGTCGTCGAACGACGGGTCCGACGTCCGTGAGACGACCCGACCTTCGGTGAAGCGCCGGTTGAGGTCGACGGCGACCACGGACTGCGGGTTGCCGGCCGTCCACTCGGCCGCGAGCAGCCGGTGGCCGTCGAGCAGCAGACCGTCGCCCTGGACGGAGCCGCCGTGGAGGTCGACGACCGAGACGCTGCCGTCGGTCAGCCCCACCCGGAACAGCTGCCCGGTGCGCGTCTTCGCGACGACGGCGGTCTTCCCGTCGGGGGAGATCACCAGGCCGTTGGCGTTGACGTCCTGGTCGTAGGTGAACTCGGTGCCCTCGAACGACACGACCGGCTCGAGCAGCTCGGTCGTCGTCGTCCGCTTCTCGCCCGCGTGGATCCTGTAGAGGACCGGGCGCATCGAGTCCGTCACGTAGATGTCACCGCGCGGGCTCACGGCCAGGTCGTTGACGAACGTCGGCGTGCCGTCCTGCACCACCTGCCACGACCCGGTCAACGCGCGGGTCCGCAGGTCGTACGCCCACACGCGACCCGTGAAGCCGCCCGCGACGAGCAGCGTGCGGCCGTCGACCTTGAGCCCGACCGCGATGACGCGGCCGTCCTGCCCGCCCGGTAGGAACGGCGTCGCGGTCGGCTCGTCGAGGTCTCCCCGGTAGATCGTGCCGTCGGTGGTGCTGCTGACGTAGAAGTGGCCGCCGTGCGCGGCGACGCCCTCGGGGTAGACGTCGTCCGCGGCGGGGCCGACGGGGTCGAGCAGGTACGTCGCCGGGCGGTGGTGGTGCCCAGGGCCGTGCGCGGCCGCCGGGACGGCGGTGACGAGCGTGAGTGCCATGACGGCGGCGGCGAGCGAGGTCGTGAGCCTGGAGCGCATGGGTCCCCCTGCGGCGGGGTCGAGACGTCCCCTCGGGCGCGGGCCCCCGCCGTCACCCCCTGGAGAGCGCTCGGTCAGAACGGGACGAACCGGCGCAGGCCCACAGTAGGAAGGCCGTTCGGGCGCTGCCAGGGGGCGGCCACTGGGTGGACGGCGTCCGCCCCTTCCGTGCGCGGCGGTTCGCGCCTATCGTTGGTATGCCAACGACTGACGACGACGTCATCGAGGAGAGCACCGTGGACCAGATGGACGGCACCGCCGACACCCCCGAGCTCAAGCAGCTCTACGCCGACTTCGAGGCGAACAACCTGGCCCCGCTCTGGACCCAGCGGGACGACCTCATGCCCATGGCGCCGGCGCCCCAGGCCATCCCCTTCATCTGGCGCTGGAAGACCCTGTTCGACATCGCCGAGCGGTCCGGTGAGCTCGTCCCGGTCGGGCGCGGCGGCGAGCGTCGCGCGATCGGGCTCGCGAACCCCGGCCTGCCGGGCACCGCGTACGCGACCCCGACGCTGTGGTGCGCGATCCAGTACCTCGGCGGCCACGAGACCGCCCCGGAGCACCGCCACAGCCAGAACGCGTTCCGCTTCGTCGTCGAGGGCGAGGGCGTGTGGACCGTCGTCAACGGCGACCCGGTGGCCATGCGACGCGGCGACCTGCTGCTCACGCCCGGCTGGAACTACCACGGCCACCACAACGACACCGACCAGCCGATGGCCTGGATCGACGGCCTCGACGTCCCGTTCTCGCACTACGCCGACGTCGGCTTCTTCGAGTTCGGCTCCGAGCGCGTGACCGACGAGGCCTCGCCCGACGTCTCGCGCGCGGAGCGGCTGTGGGCGCACCCGGGGCTGCGGCCGCTGTCCGGGCTGGAGGACCAGACGAGCTCGCCGCTGTCCGCCTACCGCTGGGAGCACACGGACCGCGCGCTGACCGAGCAGCTGCGGCTCGAGGACGAGGGCTACCCGGCGACCGTCGAGCAGGGGCACGCCGCGATCCGGTACACCAACCCCACGACCGGCGGCGACGTGATGCCCACCCTGCGATGCGAGTTCCACCGCCTGCGCGCGGGCGCCGAGACGCCCACACGGCACGAGGTCGGCTCGTCGGTGTGGCAGGTGTTCGAGGGCGACGGGACGGTCGTGCTCGGCGGGACCGAGCACCGCGTCGAGACCGGTGACCTGTTCGCCGTCCCGAGCTGGGTGCCGTGGTCGCTGCACGCCGACACCCAGTTCGACCTGTTCCGGTTCAACGACGGGCCGATCATCGACCGGCTCCAGTTCACGCGCACCTACGTGCCCGGCCAGCGCAACGAGGACCTCGCGTGAGGCTCGGCACGCTGCGGGTCGGTGCCTCGTCGACGGACGGTCCCGCCGGGCGGACGACGGTCGCGGTGCGGGTGGACGACGAGACGGCGGTCGAGATCGGCGACGCCGCGGACGTGGGTGCGCTGCTGGCCGACCCGCTCTGGCGTGCGCGCGCGGCGGCGGCCGACGGCCCTCGGCACGCGCTCGCGGACCTCGAGCCCCGCGCCTGGGCGCCGCCCGTGCTGCGGCCGTCGAAGATCGTCTGCGTCGGGCTCAACTACCGCAACCACATCCTCGAGATGGGCCGGGAGCTGCCCGCGTTCCCCACGCTGTTCGCGAAGTATCCCGAGGCCCTCGTCGGGCCGTACGACCCGATCGTCCTGCCCGCGCACGCGGCCGACGCGGTCGACTGGGAGGGCGAGGTCGCGGTCGTCGTCGGCGCCCCGGCACGCAGGCTCGACGAGGCCGCCGCGCGCGACGCGATCGCCGGGTACGCGGTGCTGAACGACGTCACGATGCGCGACTACCAGTACCGCACCGCGCAGTGGCTGCAGGGCAAGACGTTCGAGGCGACGACACCGTTCGGGCCGTGGCTCACGGTCGACCAGCCGCTCACCGGCGAGCTGCGCACGGTCGTCGACGACGAGCAGGTGCAGCACACGCGCGTCGACGACATGGTCTTCGGCCCGGCCGCCCTGGTCGCGTACGTCTCGCAGATCCTGACGCTCCACCCGGGCGACGTCATCGCGACCGGGACGCCCGGCGGCGTCGGCCACGCGCGCACACCCCCGCGCTACCTGCGTCCGGGGAACCGGCTGACGACGACCGTCACCGGGCTGGGCGAGCTCCGCAACGACGTCGTCGCGGAGGCCTGACGTGGCGGGCCGCACCGACCGGACGACCGACCCGCAGCTGCTCGCCTCGTTGCTGCTGGCCCGGCGGGGCCAGGCGTACTTCTCCCGCACGCTCAACGAGCTGCGCAACGACGAGCTCGACGCCCCGTCGCTCGTGCCGGGCTGGACCCGGCGGCACGTCGTCGCGCACGTCGGCCTGAACGCGCGTGCCCTGACGCGACTGACCGAGTGGGCGGCCACGGGCGTCGAGACCCCGATGTACGCCTCTCGCGAGGAGCGCGACGCGGAGATCGAGTACGGCGCGACCCTGCCCGCGCGCGCCCTGCGGAACCTGTCCGCGCACGCGGCCGTGCACCTCAACGTCGAGTGGCGGGACCTGTCCGACGAGGCGTGGCGTGCGCAGGTCCGCACCGCCCAGGGGCGTGTGGTCCCCGCGAGCGAGACGGTCTGGATGCGCACGCGCGAGGTGTGGGTGCACGCCGTCGACCTCGACAACGGCGCGTCCTTCCGGCACTTCCCGGCCGAGCTCGTCGACGGTCTCCTCGCGGACGTCACCCGCACCTGGCGCGCGCGGGGCGACGCCGGGGGTGTCGTGGTCCCGGTCCTCGAGCCCACGGACCGCGCGGCGCTCACGGACGACCCTGCGAGTGGCGACGACGTGCCGCGCACCCACCTGCGTGGCCGCGCGGCCGACCTCGCGCGATGGGCGACCGGCCGCGGCGGCGCGCACCTGCTGACGACGACCGACGGCACGCCCGTCCCGGCACCACCGCGCTGGCTCTGACGACTGCCACCATGGCGCCGTGAGCGACCCGCTGCCCCTCGACCTCGCCCGGCACACGGGCTTCCTCGTGCGCCGCACACAGCAGGCGCACCTCGCGGCCTGGGCGCAGGAGGTCGGCCCGCGGCTGACGAACGTGCAGTTCGGCGTGCTCAACGTCCTGCACCGGCTGGGCGAGGCGAGTCAGCGCGAGCTGTGCGACGCCCTGGACCTCGACCGCTCGACCGTCGCCGGGCTCGTCGCCCGCCTCGAGGCGCGCGGCCTCGTCGCGCGCGTGCGCGCCACGGCGGACCGACGCCGCAACGTCGTCCGCCTCACCGATGCGGGCCTTGCCCTGCTGCGCGAGCTGGTCCCCTCGGCGGCGCGTGTCGACGCCGTCCTGACCTCAGCCCTGACCCCGACCGAGCGCGAGACCCTCCAGCACCTCCTCACCACGATCCTCGACTCCCACACCCCCGCACCGGAGTGACTCAGGGCGTGGCGGGGACCGACTCGCCGCGCTTGGCGCGCTGGATCTGCTCGTAGACGTGCGTGCGCAGCTCGGTGAACCGGGGCATCGCGCGCGTGGTGAGCTGGTCGCGGGCGTCCGGTAGGTCGATCGCGAGGTCCTCCTGCACGAACGTCGGGGAGCTCGACAGCATCAGGACGCGCTCGCCCAGGTAGACGGACTCGTCGATGTCGTGCGTGACGAACAGGACGGTCACGCCGAGGTCCCGCCACACGCGTCGGACGAGGTCCTCCAGGTCGGCGCGGGTCTGGGCGTCGACCGCGGCGAAGGGCTCGTCCATGACGAGGATCTCGGGCTGGTAGGCCACGGCCCGCGCGATGGCGACGCGCTGCTGCATGCCGCCCGAGAGCTGCCAGGGGTACGTGTCGAGCGCGTGGCCCAGCCCGACCTCCTCGATCGCCCGTTCGACCAGGGCGAGCCGCTCGCTCTTGGGCACGCCGCGCGCCTTGAGCGGCAGCGCGACGTTGTCGCGCACCGTGAGCCACGGGTAGAGGCTGCGCCCGTACTCCTGGAACACCAGCGCCATCTTCTTCGGCGGCGCGGTGACCTCGGCCCCGTCGAGGGTGACCGAGCCCGCGGTCGGCGGGAGCAGGCCGGACAGGCACTTGAGCAGGGTCGTCTTCCCGCAGCCGGACGGCCCGACGATGCAGACCAGCTCACCGGGCTGCACGTCGAACGTGATCGAGCCGACGGCCTCGACCGGCCCGGCGGCGCCCTGGTAGGTCTTCTTCAGGTCCCGGACGGACAGCAGGGGTGTTCGCTCAGCCACGTGCGACCTCTCTCGAGCCGTGGTACCAGTGCAGCACCCGTCGTTCGACGAGCTGGAAGACGCCGGCGACCAGGACGCCGACGAGGCCGAGCAGCAGGATGCCGCTCCACATCTCGGCGACCATGTACTGCCGCTGGAAGAAGACGATCTGGTAGCCCAGCCCCGACGACGAGGCGAACATCTCCGAGATCACCATGAGGATCAGCCCGATCGACAGGCACAGCCGGACGCCAGCCATGATCTGCGGGCTCGCGGCGGGCAGCACGACGTACCGGTAGGCCAGGACGCCGCGGACCCGGTAGGACCGCGAGGTGTCGACGAGCACGGGGTCGGTCCCGCGCACGCCCTCGATCGTGTTGAGCAGGACCGGCCACACGCTGCCCGAGACGATCACCGCGAGCTTCATGGAGTCGTCGATGCCGAGCAGGAGCATGAGCACCGGGACGAGCACGACGGGCGGGATCGCGCGGAAGAACTCGAGCATCGGCTCGAGCAGGGACCGCAGCCACGGCGTCGCGCCGATCGCGGTGCCCGCGACGATGCCGATGACGATCGACAGCAGCACTCCGATCGCGAACCGGCTCAGGCTCGGCAGGACGTCGCGCGTGAGGGTCTCGGGGGCGAGCCAGGTGGTGACGAACGCGTCGAGCACGCGTGACGGCGGCGGGTAGTAGAGGTTCGTCGTGCCCTGCGTGGCCAGGCCCCAGGCGACGACGAGGAGCGCGGGCAGGCCGACGACGAACGCGATCGAGACGAGTGAGCGACGCACGGCGGGCATCAGCGGGCGCCTTCCTTGCGGACCGACGGGTGCCAGTGCAGCACGCGGCGCTCGACGAGGCGCGTGGCGAGGTTCACCAGGAGCCCGAGCAGCCCGGTGACCAGGACGAGCGCGTAGAGGCCCGGCGCGTCGGGGGCGGAGCGGTACACGTCGATCTGCCGGCCGATCCCCGGGTTGCCGATCACGAGCTCGGCCGTGATGGTCAGGACCAGCGCGATCGACGCCGCGAGCCGGAAGCCCGTGATGACGTACGGCAGCGCGGTGGGGAAGACGACGTGGCGCAGCCGCGCGAGGCGCCCGAGCCCGAAGCTGCGCGCGGTGTCGTCGGCGACGGTGTCGACGTCCCCCACGCCGTACAGCACCTGGATGAACACCTGCCAGAACGGCGCGTAGACGACGATCACGAGCGCGGCCTCGCGGGACAGGCCGGCCACGAGGACCGCGAGCGGGATGATCGCGACCGACGGGATGGGCCGCAGGAACTCGACCGTGCTGTGCGTCGCGCGGCGCAGGAACGGCACCAGGCCGATCACGGTCCCCGCGACCACCGCCGCGACGACCGCGATCGCGAGCCCGATCGCCCAGGTGACCACCGTGTCGCCGAGCGCCGACCAGAACGTCGGCTCGCCGAGCTCGGTGACCAGGCGCGCGGCGGTCGTGGAGAACCGCGGCAGGTACGCGGGGTTGACCAGCTCGGCGCGTGCCACGAGCTCCCAGGTGGCGGCGAAGCCGACGATCCCGAGGAACCCGAGCAGCGCGGCGCGGCCGGAGCGGGGCGCCGCCGAGCGGCGACCCCCCGCGCCGGTCACGGCGCGCTCGTCGGGGCCGGCCCCGTGTCCGGCCCGGGCCGGGGAGGCGGCGCCCCCGAGGTCCGGGCCGGTCACCGTGTCGGCCGCCTGCTTCACTCGACGATGAGGGTGTCGAGGTCCGGGGCCTTCTCGAAGTACGTGTACTTGACCGCGAGGTCGGACAGGCCCTGCAGGACGCTGACGTCGAGCTCGGTCGAGAAGGTCGGGAAGCGGAGGTTCGCCGCGGCCGGCTCGGGCAGCTTCATCTCGTCGACCAGCGACTGACGCACGGCGGCGTCGTTGTCCTTGGCCCACGCGAACGCCTCGGTCATGGCGTCGCGGACGGCGTCGACGAGCTCCGGGTCGTCGGACACGGTCTTGCCCGTGGTCTGCACGACGAGCGTGGGCAGGCCCGGCAGGACCGCCTGGTACGGGTCGACGACCCGCGCGCCGCCCGCGCCGACGATGATCGAGACGAACGGCTCGGGCACCCATGCGG
The DNA here is from genome assembly GCF_006538725.1 of Cellulomonas gelida. GTDB lineage: Bacteria > Actinomycetota > Actinomycetes > Actinomycetales > Cellulomonadaceae > Cellulomonas > Cellulomonas gelida. The sequence goes on along the minus strand of NZ_BJLQ01000021.1, from coordinate 49,549 downwards.
CGTCGATGTTGCCCGCGTCGAGCTGGGCCTGGGCGTCGGGGAATGCGACCTCGACGAACTGGATCGAGTCCGGGTCGCCGCCGTCGGCCTCGACCGCCGCCCGGATCGTGAGGTCACCGGCCGCGCCGATCGAGTTGACCGAGACCTTCTTGCCCGCGAGGTCGGCGGGCTTGGTGATGGCGCTGCCGGCACCGACGACCACCGAGTTGATGTCGTCGCCCTCGGTGAGGCTCTGCGCGTAGTTGGCGATGATCTTGACGTCCAGCCCCTGCAGGCTGGCCCGCATCGCGCCGAACGGCTGGCCGATCGAGAAGTCGATGTCGCCGTTGAGCAGCGCCGGCATCGCCTGCGCGCCGCCCTGGATCGGCTGGACGGTCACGTCGAGCCCGTGCTCGGTGAAGATGCCGGCCTTGACTGCCGCCCACAGCGGGGCGGTCTCGCTGATGGTCAGCGCGCCGATCGTGACGGGTGTCGGGGTCGCGTCGCCGTCGTCGGTCGCCGTCGCCCCGGGGGCGGCCGAGGTGTTCGACGGGGAGGGCGTGTCGGACGACGAGCACGCGGCGAGCCCGAGGGACAGCGTCGCGACGAGCGCCGCCACGAGAGCGGGACGTCGGTTCATGGGGTCCTCAATTCTCCGTTGAATCGCGGGTGACTGGCGGGCAGCTCCGCACGCCGTCGGGACCGACCAGCGCTCGGACCATGCATGACACTCGTCCAGCAATCGTGCAGTCGAATGTCACGCATGTCAATGAGCGTTCGCGCCCCCGATGCCGACATGTGACCTGACGCCGTGCGAGAATCGCGCGCATGTCGACGCCGTCCCAGGGCGCGCTCGGACCGGGCGGTGCCACGGTCCGGCGGCGGCCGGAGCAGCTGCTGCTGGCGTTCATGGGCGAGCTCATGGTGGCCGGCGGCGCGGGCCCGCTGCCCGCCTCGGTGCTCATCGCCGTCCTCGGCGAGCTGGGCGTCGGCGAGGCCGCGACGCGCGCGGCGCTGACCCGCATGGCGACCCGACGCCTGCTCGCCTCCGAGCGCGTGGGGCGCACCGTCACCTACCGCCTGACGCCCGAGAGCGAGCGCGTGCTCGGGGAGGCCCGCGACCGCGTGTTCGACGCCGACCCGTTCGCGCCGCGGGGCACCGGCTGGACGCTCGTGACCTTCTCGGTCCCCGAGAGCCGCCGCGACGTGCGGCACCGCGTGCGGGCCCAGCTCGCCTGGGCGGGGTTCGGGCTGCTGCGTGACGGGCTGTGGATCGCGCCCGGCGAGGTCGACGTCGCGCTGGCGCTGGGCGGCGTGCACGACGACGGGCGGCACGACGAGCAGCGGCACGACGAAGAGCGACACGACAGCGGGGCGGGGGACCGCGGCGACGACGACGAGCTCGAGCTCCTCGCGTTCCGCGCCCATGAGGTCCCGGGGTTCTCGGCGGCGCGCAGCGTCCGGACCGCGTGGCGGCTCGACGCGATGCGTGCGCGGCACGAGGAGTTCCAGCACCGCTGGGCGGGCGCCGCGCCCGACGCCGACCGCGCGCTGTGCGACCTGACCGCGCTCGTCGCCGACTGGCTCGACCTGCTGCGCGCGGTGCCGCGCCTGCCGCCCGAGCACCTGGCCGACGACTGGCCCGCCGCGCGCTCGGTCGCCGCGTTCGGCCGCCTCCACACGGCCCTCGCCGAGCCGGCCCGCGCCGAGCTCGGCCGACGCCTCGCACCCTGACCCGGGGGCGCCAGCAGCGGCGCGAGACCCGGGCAATCATTCGACATCTCGTTGACGATCGTCACGAGAATGGTTGACGTCCGCGGTCGCGGCGGGCACGATCGCTAGGTCAGCAGCCGTCGCGCCCGAGCGCGGCCCGCCCACGAGGATGTGAGCAGTGGCAGACGTCCCGTCGTCGTCCGGTGACCTCGATCGCGCCAACTACGCAACGATCTGGGACGCCGTGGCGCGTGCCGTGCCGGACCGCGTCGCCGTGCGGGCGCAGGGCACGACGCTCACGTACGCCGAGTTCGAGGAGCGCGCCGCACGACTGGCCTCGACGTTCGTCGCGCGCGGCCTCGGCGCGGAGTCGACCGTCGCGATCTTCATGTACAACCGGGTCGAGTACCTGATCACGCTGTACGCGGCGTACAAGATCGGCGCGATCCCGGTCAACATCAACTTCCGCTACCAGGGCACCGAGCTCGCCGAGCTGCTGGAGATGTCGCGGCCGTCGGCGCTCGTGCACCCGAGCAGCCTCGCCCCGGCCGTGCGCGACGCCGCGCAGCGGGTCGCACTGCCCGCGCTCGTCCTCGTCGTGCCCGACGGCCCGCCGCGGGACGCGCCCGACGAGGCGGTCGAGATCCCCGGCGCGGCCCCGTTCGACTCCGCGCTCGAGGCCGACCCCCTCCCCCCGCAAGAGCAGGGCCCGGAGCACAAGATCTTCATGTTCACCGGCGGCACCACGGGCCGGCCCAAGGCGGTCGAGTGGACGCACGGCAACCTGTTCGACAGCCAGCAGTTCTCGATCTACGGCTCGCTGCCCGTCGACCTGCCGACCTCCCTCGACGAGGTCACCCGCATCGCCGCACGCGACGACCTGCCGCGCACGGTCTGCCTGCCGCTGCCGCCGATGATGCACGCGACCGCGCTGTTCAACGTCATGAACGCGATCGTGCTGGGCGGCACCGTCGTGTTCCTGCCCGCCGCGCGCTTCGACCCGCGCGCGGCCGTGCGGGCCATCGCCGAGCACGGGGTCACGCGCCTCGTCGTGGCAGGCAACGCGATCGTCGGACCGCTCGTGGACGTCCTGGACTCGCCCGAGGGGGCCGGTGCGGACATCTCCGGGCTGGGCACGGTGCTGAGCTCGGGCATGGTGTGGTCCGACGACCTCAAGCGACGGCTCCTCGCGCACGCGCCCCGCGCGACGCTCATCGACATCGTCGGGGCGAGCGAGGGCGGTCCGTTCGCGTACGGCGTGGTGCGCGGGCCCGACGACCTGCCGTGCCGACCGCGCCTCGCGCCCGGCGCCGTGGTCCTGTCGCCACAGCTCACCCCGGTCGAGGAGGTCGGCGAGACGGGCATGCTCGCCTACCGCGGCGCGATGCCGCTGGGCTACCACGACGACCCGTCGCGCACCGCCGAGACGTACCCCGTGATCGACGGCGTGCGGTACGTCATGCCGGGCGACTGGGTGCGCGTGCTCGGTGACGGCTACGTCGAGCTGCTCGGTCGCGGGTCCGGCGTCGTGAACACCGGCGGCGAGAAGGTCTTCCCCGGCGAGGTCGAGAAGGTGCTGCTCGCGCTGCCGGGAGTCGTCGACGCCGTGGTCCTGGGCCTGCCGGACCCGCGCTGGGGCGAGGTCGTCACGGCCGTCGTCGTCACCGCGCCTGGCGCCGGGGTCACGCCCGAGCAGGTGCAGGACGAGGTCGGCCGGCACCTGGCCGGGTACAAGAAGCCGCGTCGCGTCCACGTCGTCGACGAGCTCCAGCGCAGCCCCAGCGGCAAGGTCGACATGCACCGGCTGCGCCGCCGCATCACCGAGCTCGAGGCCCCCGCCGCCGACGCGAGCGGCGCGCCCGACCCTGCCGAGAGGACCCGATGAAGTTCACCGATGCCTACATCCCGTTCGGGATGAGCTGGACCTCGCCGTTCGCCAAGTGGCAGGGGCCGCTCGCCGAGCTCAACAGCCTGGACGTCGCGGTCGACGTCACCGGGCGGGCGCTCGCGGACCGCGGGCTGCCGCCCGAGGAGATCACCGAGTGGACGCTGGGGTGCACGGTCCCGCAGCAGCACGGCTTCTACGGCGTCACCGGCCTCTCGCGCCGCCTGGGTGCCGGTGAGCACGGCGGGCCGTGGATCTCCCGCGCGTGCGCGACCTCGGCCGCGGTGATCGAGCACCTCGCGACGCAGGTGCAGCTCGGCGCGCACGCGACGACGATCGGCGTCATCACCGACCGCACCAGCAACGGCCCGCTCATGCTGTGGAGCAGCGCCCGGGGCCCCGGCGGCGCACCCGTGAGCGAGCACTGGGTGCTCGATCCGATGAAGCTCGACCCGACGACCGGCCAGAGCATGAACGACACGGCCGAGAACACCGCGCGGGCCGCGGGCTACACGCGTGAGCAGGTCGACGAGGTCGCGCTGCTGCGCTACGAGCAGTACCGCAGCACGCTGGCCGACGACCGCGCGATCCAGCGCGCCTACATGGTGCCTGTGCGCATCCCGGGCCGCCGCGAGGACGACTGGCTCGAGGCGGACCACGGCGTCTTCCCGACGACGGCCGAGGGCCTGGCCCGGCTGCGTCCCGTGGCGCCCGACGGCGTGGTGACGTTCGGCGCGCAGACGCACCCGGCAGACGGGTGTGCCGGCGTGGTCGTCGCGCACGGTGCCCGGGCGCGCGAGCTGGGGCGGGACGGGGTCACCGCGCAGATCCTGGCGACCGGCTTCGCGCGCGCCGAGCCCGCGTACATGCCGCGGGCGCCCGTCCCGGCCGCGCTGCGCGCGCTCGCCGAGGCGGGCGTCGAGGTCGCCGACCTGGACGTGGTGACCACGCACAACCCGTTCGCGGTGAACGACCTGTGGTTCGCCGAGCAGACCGGCTACCCGCTCGAGCGGATGAACCCGTACGGGTCGTCGCTGGTCTACGGCCACCCGCAGGGTCCCACCGGCGCCCGCGCCGTCACCGAGCTCGTGCACGCGCTGCATGCGCGCGGGGGCGGGACCGGCCTGTTCACCGGCTGCGCCGCGGGTGACTCAGCCGGGGCCGTCGTCGTCCGCGTGGACGGCTGACCGCCTTCCCCCTGTTCTGACCTGTCCTGCACGGCCCTGTTCCTGTCCCGGCCCGACGACGAGAGCGAGCACACCTCATGTCCTCCGACAACGCCGCCGCACCCACGGCGACCCCGACCGACGAGGCGCCGCCCGACGAGGCGACGCCGGTCCTGACCACCGTCGCCATGAGCGACCTGCCGTCGCTCGTCGGGACGACGTTCGGACCGTCGTCCTGGCGCACTGTCACCCAGGAGCAGGTCGACCGGTTCGCGGACCTCACGGGTGACCACAACCCGATCCACGTCGACCCCGCGTACGCGGCGGGCACGCCGTTCGGCGGGACGATCGTGCACGGCTACTTCACGCTGGCCCTCGTCGTGCCGCTCATGGCCGAGGTGATCGAGGTGACCGGGGTGGGCACAGGGGTCAACTACGGGCTCGACCGGCTGCGCTTCCCGGCGCCCGTGCGGGTCGGGTCGCGCATCCGCGTGACCTCGACGCTGTCGGACGTGACCGAGGTGGCCGGCGGGTACCAGGCGGTCTTCGAGAACACGTTCGAGGCCGAGGGGCTGGCCAAGCCTGCCGCGGTCGCCGTCATGATCGTGAGGTACTACGCATGAGCATCGACCTGACCGAGAAGTCCGCGGTCGTCACCGGGAGCGGCCAGGGCCTGGGCCGCGCGTACGCCCGCGCGCTGGCCGCGGCCGGGGCTGGGGTCGTCGTCAACGACGTGAACCCCGACTCCGCGCAGGAGACCGTCGACGCGATCGTCGCCGACGGTGGGATGGCCGTCGCGGTCGTCGCGCCCGTGGGCCCCACCGAGACCGCCGACCAGCTCGTCGCCACGGCCGTCGAGGCGTTCGGGCGCCTCGACGTCCTGGTCACCAACGCGGGCGTGCTGCGCGACCGCGTGCTGTGGAAGACGTCCGACGAGGACTTCGACCTCGTCGTGCAGACGCACCTGCGCGGCACCTTCACCACGGCGCGGGCCGCCGCGGTCCACATGCGCGAACGGGGTGAGGGCGGCCGGATCGTGCTCGTCGGCTCGCCCGCGGGGCAGCACGGGAACTTCGGCCAGACGAGCTACGCCGCGGCGAAGGCCGGGATCGTCGCGATGGCCCGCACCTGGTCGCTCGAGCTCGCGCGCGCAGGCATCACCGTCAACGCCGTCGTGCCGACCGCGATCACCGCGATGACCGCGACCATCCCGGTGTACGCCGAGGTCGCGGCGGCGTACGACCGCGGCGAGCCGCTGCCGCGCGTGGTGCGCCAGGAGCACGCGCTCGGCGGGCCGCAGGACGTCGCGCCGCTCGTCGTGTGGCTCGCGTCCGACGCGTCCGCGGGCGTGACCGGGCAGGCGATCGGGATCGGCGGCGACAAGCTCTCGCTCTACTCCGTCCCGCAGGAGCTGGGCGTGACGTTCCGCGAGGGCGGGTGGGACGCCGACGCGATCGCCGAGGCGTGGCAGGACACGTTCTCCTCGCTCCAGCAGCCGAGCGGGATCACGCTGCCGCCGCTCGACGCCCCGGCCTGACGGCTCGGTACCTCACCGCCTGACGGGCTCAGCGGCCCGCCGGGGCCGCGGTCCGTGCGAGGCCGCTCGGGGCCGGCGGCGCGGGTCGCGGTCCGGGCGGGTCGGACAGCACGGAGAACTGGACGACACGGTCGGTCAGCTCGGGCGCGTACGCGCCGATCACCTGCCGCACGCGTACGGACGCGGGCGCGCCGAGCTGCTCGTACGTGTCCAGGAGCAGGTCGCGGGCCTGGTCGCGCGGCCAGTCGGCCGGCAGGAGCGGACGCGGCAGGTCCGGGTCGATGCCCGGGAACGCGCGCCAGCCGTCCATGAGCGCGGTGCGCTTGACGAGCGCGTCGACCGGGGAGATCGCGCCCTTGCCGAGCGCGGCGTGCGTGGGCTCCCACGTCGTGACGAACGTGCGGTACAGCTCGGCGAGACCGCCGAGGTCCCACGCGCTCTGGGGCTCGACGGTCGCGTCGGGCAGGTCCGGGGAGGTCGCGACGAACGCCGTGGCGCGCGTGACCCCGAGGTCCCCGAGCTCGGCGAGCGCCTGGTCGTGGCGCGGGTGCGGTGAGATCCACAGCGCGTCGTAGAGCGGCGCGAACCCGAGCCAGCGCAGCCGTGTGCGCAGCTGCTCGCGCGCCGAGCGGTTGGTCTCCGGGACCGAGAAGGCCACGAGGCTCCAGCGCCCGTCCCACGCGGCCTGGTTCCCCGCGCCGAACGCGACGATGCGCTCGGCGCCGCGGCGCATGACGGACTGCGCGCGGGGGGTCATCGCGTAGAACGTGTTCCGGCCGCTGCGGGTCGAGACGAGCAGGCCGTGCTTGACCATGCGGCTCAGGGCGGCGCGCGCGGCGACGTCGCTCACGCCGAAGTCCGCGAGGAGGTCGACGAGAGCGGCCGAGGGCAGCGGGTCGGTCTGTCCCCACCAGTAGTCGCCGAGCAGGGTCAGGAGCAGGCTCGGCGGCGAGCCCTGCCGGGTGCGCGGTGTGCGGCTGCCCTCGCTGGTCCGCGCCACGGGCTGCTCCCCTCTCGTCGGTCGCCGCCCCCGGCGGCAATGCTTGACACATTCTACGTCGGCCGCAGATAGTGATGTCACGTTCTAGCGAGCTCGGGGGAGCGATAGCGATGAGGCTAGCCAGCACCGTCGACGCACGCCTGCACGTCCTCCTGGCCGACGGCTCGGTCGACGTGACCGACGCGCTCGGCCTGACGCCCGGCCCGGGCGGGCCCCTGCTGGCGTTCCTCGACCGCGGCGGCTCGCTCGCCGAGCTCCGTGCCCTCGACCTCGACGCGCTGCCGACGCAGCCGTTCGACGAGCGCCGGCTCGCGGCGCCGATCGCGCGCCCCGGCAAGGTGGTCGGTGCGCCCGTCAACTACCTCGACCACAAGGCCGAGATGGGCGAGCAGCGCACGATCGCCGACTACGGGATCTTCCTCAAGGCGAGCTCGTCGGTCATCGGACCCGGCGAGCAGATCCGCCTGCCGTACCTGGACGTCCGCACCGACCACGAGGGTGAGCTCGGCGTCGTGATCGGGCGCACCGCCAGCCGCGTCCCGGCCGAGCGCGCCCTGGAGCACGTCTTCGGCTACGCGCCGGTCCTCGACATCACGGTCCGGTCGGGCGAGGACCGGTCGACGCGCAAGTCCTTCGACACGTTCACGCCGCTGGGTCCGTGGGTGACGACGGCCGACGAGGTCGGCGACCCCGGCGCGCTCGAGCTGCGCTGCTGGGTGGACGGCGAGCTGCGCCAGTCCGCGAGCACGGCCGACCTCATCTACGACGTCGCCGAGCTGATCGCCTACACGAGCCATGTCATGACGCTGCACCCCGGGGACGTCATCGCGACCGGGACCCCCGCCGGCGTCGGGCCGATCGCCGCGGGGCAACGGGTCGGGGTCGAGATCGAGGGGCTGGGGCGGCTCGACGTCTGCGTCACCGACGAGGGCGCGATCGCGTACGCCGACCGGCCGGGTCCTCGGTGACGGCGGTCCCGCCGGCCGCCGGTGCCGTGGCGCACGCGCGCACGGCGCACCCGCTGGAGGTGATGTTCCGGCCGACGAGCATCGCCGTGGTCGGTGCCTCCGCGCAGCCCGGCAAGGCCGGGCACGCGATGGTCCAGGCGCTGCGTCACTTCCCCGGCACGCTCCACCCGGTCAACCCGCGCGGCGGGCACGTGCTCGGCCACCCGGTGCTGACGACCCTGCGCGAGTCGTCCGGCGTGGACCTCGCCGTGCTCGTGGTCCCGCCCGAGGCCGTGCCCGCGGCGCTCGAGGACGCGCGCGACGCCGGGGTGCGCGCGGCGGTCGTGTGCGCGGGCGGGTTCGCGGAGTCCGGACCCGACGGCGCGCGCATCCAGGAGCGCGTGGCGCGCGTGGCGCAGGAGGCCGGCATCCGGCTCCTGGGCCCCAACACGTCGGGCTTCATGAACCCGGTCGACCGGACGACCGCCAACTTCATGCCCGCCGTGGCGGACCTGCCGGCCGGCTCGGTGAGCGTCGTGGCGCAGTCCGGCGGGGTGAACCTCGCCCTGGCGTTCATGCTCGCGCGCGCCGGGGTCGGTCTGCGGCTCGGCGCCGGGCTCGGCAACGCGATCGACGTCGACTTCCCCGAGCTGCTGGACCTGCTCGCGGACGACGAGGCGACCACCGCGGTGGGCCTGCACGTCGAGGGCGTGACCGACGGGCCCGCGCTCGTCGCCGCGCTGCGCCGGACCACGGCGCGCAAGCCCGTCGTGGCGTTCAAGGTCGGGCGGTCCGACGTCTCGGAGTTCGCGCGATCGCACACCGGCGCGATGACGGGCTCGTACGAGGTGACGCGCGCCGCGCTGCAGCAGGCCGGGGCGGTGGTGGTGGACAGCCTCGAGGAGCTGGTCGCCGCGCTCGCCGCGCTGCGCGAAGTGCGGCTGCCCGCGGCCGAGCGCATCGGGGTCGGCCTGCTCACCGGGCAGGCGGGTCCGGGCCTCGTCGTGACTGACGCGCTCGGTGCGCGCGGGATCGACCTCCCGCCCCTGGCCGACGCCACGCAGCAGCGCATCGCCGAGCTGCTGCCGCCGCTGACCTTCCAGCGCAACCCGGTGGACACCGGCCGGCCCTCGCCGACGTTCGGTGACGTGCTCGGCGCGGTCGCCTCCGACCCGGCGATCGACGTCGTCGGCGTGTACGCGCTCGACGAGCCGGGCGCGCTCGACCCGGTCGCCGCGCTCGGACCGGCCGCGGGCCGCGTGCTGTTCGCGACCGGGGGACCGCCGGACGCGCTCGCCGCACGGCGCCTGGGGCTCGACGCCGCGGGCATCCCGATGCTCGCCGGTCCGGGGGACCTCGCGACCGCCCTCGCGGCGGTCGTCACCGACGCCCGCCTGCGCGCGGTCGTCGACGTGCCGCCCGTCGCCGCGACGCGGACGCTCGGGCGCACGCTCGACGAGCACGAGGCCAAGACACTCGTCGAGGCGTACGGCCTGCGCACGCCCGCGCGTCGCGTCGCCGACGACCGGGCGCAGGCCCACGCGGCGCTCGCGGACCTCGGGCGCGGCGGGGGTCGCGTCGTCGTGAAGGTGCTCGACGCGGACGTGCTGCACAAGTCTGACGTCGGCGGGGTGCACGTCGGCGTGAGCGACGCCGCCGCGCTCGACCGCGCGCTCGACGCGATCGACGCCATCCCCCGCGCAGGTCACCCGCGGCGCTACCTGCTCGAGCAGCTCGCGGCGCCCGGCGCCGAGCTCATCGTCGGCGCGGTCCGCGACCCGGTCTTCGGCCCCGTGGTGCTGCTCGGGCTGGGCGGCGTGGCGGCCGAGCTCGGCGGGGCGGCGGCCTTGCGGCTCGCGCCGCTGTCGGAGGCCCGCGCGCGCGAGATGGTCGCCGCGCTCCCGCCCACGGTCCTGCACGGCTTCCGCGGCACCCCGGCCGTCGACGTCGAGGCGCTCGCCGAGGTCCTGCGCGCCGTCGGCGACTTGATCAGCGACCACGGCGACGTCGCCGAGGTGGACCTGAACCCGGTCCGGATCACGGCCGAGGGGCCCGTCGTCCTCGACGCCCTCGTCGTCGTGGCACCCCCGAGAGGAGACACGCGTCCGTGAGTGCACACCCCCTCGGCTCGGGCGACACCCGAGACGTCCTGGTCGTCGGCGCCGGCCCGGTCGGGCTGACCGCCGCGTTGGCGCTGCGTGCGTACGGGCTGCCGGTCACGGTGCTCGAGGCCGGGCCGGACGGCCGGCAGCGTCCCGGGAGCCGGGCGATCTTCACGCACAGCCAGACCCTGCAGATCCTCGACCGGATCTCCCCCGGGCTGGGCGCCGAGCTCTACGAGCACGGCGTCTACTGGAACACCCAGCGCACGTTCTACGGCGGCAAGGAGGTCTACGCCAAGACCTACCCGGACCCGCCCGCGGGGGTGTACCCGCACTTCACGAGCCTGCCGCAGGTCCAGATCGAGGCGTACCTGTACGCGCGCGCGGTGGCCGCCGGGGTCCGGTTCGCGTGGGAGCAGGAGGTCGAGCAGATCACCACCGAGGACGACGGGGTCACCGTGACCACGGCCGCAGGGGCCCGCTGGGACGCGGGTTACGTCGTCGGCGCGGACGGGTCGCGCTCGGCGGTGCGCAAGCAGATCGGTGCGCGCATGGAGGGCGGGAAGGACGACGGCTGGTACGTCGTCGTCGACGTGGCCGAGCTCGACGAGCCGACGCTGCCGCGCGAGCGGCACTTCCACTACGCGCACCCGGCGGTCGGCGGTCGCAACGTGCTGATCGTGCCGTTCGCCGGTGGGTACCGCGTGGACCTGCAGCTCGTGGACGGCGACGACCCCGACGAGCTCGCGTCGCCGCAGGGCGTGCGCACGTGGCTCGACGCCGTCCTGCCGCCGGGCTACGCGCAGCGCACGACGTGGGTCTCGACGTACCAGTTCCTGCAGCTCGTGGCGCACGACTTCGCTGACCCGCACCGCCGCGTGCTCCTGGCCGGGGAGGCCGCGCACCTGTTCGCGCCGTTCGGCGCGCGTGGCCTCAACTCGGGCGTCCCCGACGCGGAGGCGGCGGCGATCGCGATCGCGGCGGCGTCCCGGGCCTCGGGGCCGGCGGCCCGCACGCCGGTCGAGGCGTTCGCGCTCGCTCGTCGGTCCGCGGCGCTGTTCAACCGCGACGCGGCCGGTGAGGCGCTCGCGCACCTGCGCCCCGACGCCGCGACGGCCGCGAAGGTCCGCGACGCCGCCGAGCGCGCGCCGGCCGACGAGGCCGCGTCGGTCTGGCTCGAGAAGGCACCGTACGGCCCGCGCGGCGTCCACCGCGCGGAGACGCCCTACCGCTACTGACCCACCCGCTGCACGCACCCACCTGGTGCAGACCCCACCTGCGTCGAGGCCGACCGCAGCAAGCCCGACGCAGCGAGGCCCCGCGGGAGCACAGCGTGCGCTCCCGCGGGGCCTCGTGGGCGTCAGCCGACCGTCACGGCCTGGGGTGCGGCGGCTTCGGCGGGGTGGGCTTCGGGTGGTGCGGCTTGTGCAGCTGGAGCTGGCTGATCGCGCGCTCCAGGTCCGCGTTCGCCTTGTTCACCCTGGCCTGCGGGCCGCCCTTGGCGAGCACGGCCTTCGCCTGACCCAGTGCCTTCTTCACCGCGGCCGCGCTCTTCGGCGTGTACGCGCGCAGGTCGATCGCCTTCGCCTCGGCGACCGTGGCCGCAAGAGTCGAGGTGTCGGTGATCTGCCCGCGGATGCCCAGCCAGCGCTCCGGGTCGGCGACGGCCACCGCGGACAGCTTCTCCGAGAAGTCGCCGTTGAAGATCTGCGGGTTGTGCGTCGACCGCCAGCTCAGCTGGTCCGTCAGCCCCCAGAACGTCACACGGTCGAGGTGCGTCGAGTACTTCTTGTAGACGGCGAAGTACTCGGCGAACCGCTGGGCCTGGATCTTCTCCAGCTCGGCGCGGTTGGTGATCTTGCCGACCCAGTACGTGAACCCGTCACGCGAGATCCGGTCCTTGACCGACGGGTCGGTCAGGTCGCGGTACTGGGAGCGGTCGTCGCCCTCGGGCTGGCCGTTCCACGCCTCCCAGACCTGGGTGTCCAGCTCGCTGATGTCGGCCGTCAGGCCCGCGTCGATGATCAGCTGCAGCGAGCGCTCGACGGACGCGTGGTCCGAGCACGCCCCGGGCTGCCACTCCTCGGCCGCGTCGTTGACGACCTTGCGCAGCTGGGTGTGGTCGGAGCACGCGAACGCCGGCGTCTGGTTGATGTAGTTGTGCGACTGCAGGCCGATGCTCTCGATGAGCGGCCGCTTGTCCCGGGGGTGCTCGGCGGCGTAGCGGGCGTTCAGGTCCTTGGCCATCGTGACGATCGCCTCGCCCTTGCCCTCGGACTGGAAGACGTTGAAGTCGTTGTAGACGAGGCGCTGCTCGGGACCGTACTTGCGGGCGAAGACGAACGCGTCGTAGACGAAGTCCGCGGGGCTCTGGCCCGCCGCGGTGTCGGCGCCGTTGGCGTACGCCGCGTACCAGTTCGACCAGCCGCCGTTCGGGCCGCCGCGCAGGAAGTCGCGCCAGTCCTGCGTGGCCGGGTCGAACTCGTCGAGCCCGTCGACGAACGCCTCGTTGACGACGTCCCAGGAGACGGTGCGACCCTTGAAGTGCGTCAGCACGTCCTTGATGTAGCGCTCCATGTTGGCGCGCGCCAGCTCACGGGTGCCGCCCGTGGGACCGCTGTTGAGGCGGGCCGGGGACTGCCCGTGCCAGACGAGCACGTGGCCGTGGACCTTCTTGTGCTTGGCGAGCGTCTGGTCGACGAACGCGTCAGCGGCCGCGAAGGTGAACGTGAACGCGCCCGTCACGGGGTCGATGTTGGCGTTCGGCAGCAGCTGGTCCGGCTTCATGGCGTTCTCGGCCGTCATCGCGCTGTAGTGCCGCTCGACGGTAGCCAGGTTGGGCGACCCGGCCGCGTACGTCTGCGGGCCCGAGTAGATGTTGCCGACGTCGAAGTAGTCGCGGTAGACGTCCTTGAGCGGCTTGATCGCGTGCCGGAAGCTCGTCGTGAGGACGACGTCGCTCGCCGGCATCGTGAACGAGTCGACCCGGGCGCCGATCCAGTCGAGGTCGGTGGACGTCCAGCCGCCCCACACGTGCCCCTTCTTCGGCGTCGCGGTGAGCTGGACGGTCTCGCCCGGCTCGTAGCTGCCGGCGCCGGTGACGGTGCCGCCGTGCCCGGACACCGTGATCCGGACGTCGAACCCGTCGTCGGCGACCGCGCTCTGTGCGGGCAGGGCGACACCTGCCGCCACCAGGAAGCCGGCGACCGCGGCTCCCGCCCACCGTGCCGGACGCCACCGTCCCTGCGTCGTCGCTGGTCCGTCGTCATGTCGTCGTGTGACAAGCCCTGTCATCGACCCGTTCCTCTCGCTGGCACCGCCCGAGCCGGGGGTGGCGATCGCAGGCGACCGGTGACGCTCAGCCCACCTTGCCCGGCACTCGGCTGACATCCCTCGGTGTGCGGCCGAGACTTTCGACGACGAGAGCCTGTCTCACCAGCCGCACGAGCACGACCAGGCGCATCTCCATCGATGCAGGAGCGTCACCCTCGACGCAGCGGACCTAGGCCGTACGGGTGACACGCTAGGTATCGTCAAGGGGAGCGTCAAGGCGAGACGTCACCCGAACGCGTCGCGGAGGCGACCGCTCACGGCCCGCCGCGGCGACCTGTAGTTGCGCGTGACGGAGCGCAAGAACTAGCGCGTGACGGTCCGGAACGGGTCGGCGGTGGCGACGAGCTCGACCGGGACCTCGGGCAGGAGCTCGCGAAGCGAGCGGGCGTACTCGGCCATCCCCTCCTGCTCGGAGGGCACGTGCCCCACGACGACGACGCCCGCGCACAGCCCCGCGGTGGCCGCGTCGGCGGCGTACTCGCCGGTCTCCCACTCGTGCGCCTCGCCGATGACGATCGCGTCGACGTCGGCGCGGGCGATCAGGGCCCGGTTGTGCACGAACCCCTGGAACCCCGGCTGCAGCCCCACGGCCGAGACGGCCGCGTCCGGGTCGCCGACGTAGCGCAGCGCGCGCGCACCGAGCGCCTCGGCGACGTGTGCGGCGAGCGCGCCGAGCGTCGTCGGCGGCAGGTCGTAGACCTCGTGGTCACCGGCGCGCGCGTGCTCGAGCCAGCCGAGGGCGCGCGCGACGCCCGTCTGGATCCCGTCCGGCTCGCGGTCGTGCCACGCGTCGTGCTGGTGCAGCACCACGAGCCCGTGCTCGGCCACGAACGCGGCCTTCGCCGCGAACACCGGGTCGCCCGCGGACGCCAGCGCCTCGTCGGACGCGCCGTGGTGGTCGAAGTACAGCGGCTCGTGCGTGACGACGAGGTCCAGCCCGCGCGCGGCGGCGCGCTGCAGGACGTCGAGCGTCGCCATCATCGTCACGGCGATGCCGCGGATCGGGGCGTCCGGGTCGCCGGCGAGGAAACCGTCGACCGTCGTCGGCCGTGGCGGCACCCCCACGTGCGTGCCGATCCGCTCCGCCACCTGCCGCGCCGTCACCGTCACGCCCGCCACCCTAGTGACCCGGGTCGAGGCCCCGACGACCAGCAACGAGCGCACCCCACGTCTCGCGACGCGGTCCAGCCGGGGGACACTGGTGGCAGCAACAACTGCTTCGACAAGGAGTCACCGTGCCCCAGGGAACTGTCCGATGGTTCGACGCCGAGCGGGGGTTCGGCTTCCTCGCACCCGAGGACGGCGCCGACGACCTGTTCGTGCACGCGTCCGAGATCCTCGGCGACGACCGCGTGCTCCGCGAGGGGCAGGAGGTCGAGTTCGAGATCGGCGAGGGTGACCGCGGCCCGCAGGCCCGCCGGGTCCGCGTCACGAGCGACCACGCGGCCGACGCGACCCTGGGCCTGCTCGGCACCGTGTCCTGGTACGAGCCGGCCAAGGGGTACGGCTTCGTCATGCCGGACACCGGCGGCGCGGAGATCTTCCTGCACAGCTCCGCGATCGTCGGGGGCGGTGTCGTCACCGAGGGCCAGCGCGTCGCGTTCCTCGTCGTCGACGGCGAGAAGGGTCCGCAGGCCGACCACCTGCTCCCGCTCGGCGCGGACACGAGCCGGTCCGCCGACGACGGTGCGGACGGCACCGTGAGCTGGTACGACGACGAGAAGGGCTTCGGGTTCATCGCACCCGAGCGCGGCGGCGACGACGTGTTCGTCCACGTGAAGGCGCTCGGCGGTGGGCTCTCCGAGCTCGTCGAAGGTGATCGCGTGACCTTCGACGTCGTCGAGAGCGACCGCGGGCCGCAGGCGCGCAACGTCCAGCTCGTGGGCGCTCCGGCCCGCCGAGGCGCTCCCGCACCGTTCGCGCGCGGTCGCTCGGAGCGGCCGCGGTCGTCCGGCGCCCCCGCGCGCGGCGGCCAGGGTGTGGTCGCGCGCTACGACGCGGACCGCGGCTTCGGCTTCATCACCCCCGACGCGGGCGGCGACGACCTCTTCGTGCACGTGTCGGTCGTGCGCGGCGATGACGTCTTGCAGGAGGGCGACCGCGTCCGCTACCAGGTGCGCCAGAGCGACCGCGGCCCGCAGGCCGACGGCGTCGAGCTGATCTGACGCGGGCGGACGTCACTGAGACACCAGTGAGGCGTCCGCTCAGGGGTGTGCGAGGAAGAAGTCGGCGATCTGCTGGCGGACGTCGCTCGTCACCGTGTGCGCGCCGAACAGCTCGTCGACCTGGCGTCGTGCCTCCGTGAGGAACGGGCCGGTGAAGGACGGACCGGGCGTCACCACGGTCCAGTCGATCGCGTTCCCGCGGCCGAGCGGCACCGAGCAGGCGTCCAGCTGGCCGCCCGCGGCGAGCTGCGCCACGGCGTCGGCCGAGTCGGTGGGGCTCACGCCCGAGGTCGGGTCGGCGATGCGCTCGAAGGCCTCGGGCAGCATGCCGACGGGCTCGTTCACGTAGTACGCCCAGTCGACCCCGCTCGCCGCGATCGCCGCCCAGTTGGTGATCAGGCCCGGGTCGGTGGGCGGGACGCGCCGGTCGTTGCGGCCGAGCACCCACATCGTCGGCGGGGGGAGCGGCGCGGTGCTCGAGAAGGTGGCCTCGACGCCCCGCGCGCTGAGGAGGGCGAGCGCCTTGGCGGGGATGGCCGTGGCGGCGAGGCTCGCGAACACTCCCCCTGAGGAGAAGCCGAGGTAGTAGACGTCGCCGCCCGCGAAACCGAGGTCGGCAATCGTCGTGCTCACGTTCTGGAGATCGAGGTTGTCCTCGAGGACCTCGGTCATGTCGTAGCTGCCGCTCGGGCCCTCGCTCTGCACGGCCGCCACCGCGAGCCCGGCGTCGACGAGCGCCTCGACGAGCAGCCGGTCCTCCATGAAGGTGAACCACACGCTCCCGCCCCCGCCGCCGTCGAACAGGACGACGAGCCCGCGGGCGCCGGCCGGGTGGTGGAACCGCACCGTCGTCGTCCCGACGGGCATGGTGCTCAACGTCCACGCGAAGGTCGGCGCGGCGTTGTCCTCTCGATGCCAGCACACGACTCGGGCCTCAGGGGATGAAGTTCTGCTGGACGCTCACGGCACCGGGCGTGAACTCCAGGACCGTCTCCGGCGAGTGGAGCCTGACCTGGGCCTTCAGCTCGTTCACGCCGTCGGCGTCCACGACGAGCAACGAGCGGTTGAGGACCGTCATCTGCCCGGTCTTCCCGCCCCGATGTCGGTGAGGCTCAGGGTGGGGGTGCTGATGGTGGGCATGTCCGTGCTCCCTGCGTTGACCGTCGGGAGCGCTCTGCCCCCTGCCGTCGGAGATCGGTGCCACACCGTGGGGCCGCAGACCGGCGTCAGGGTCAAAGAGGGCGCGCGCCTACGGCGTGATACCCCGCGGAGCCCGCTTCGCCCGGTCCCGACGCTCGAAGCGGCGGCTCACGACGGCACCACCTCCTGCCAGGCCCTCGGCAGCAGGTGGTGCAGCGTCTTCACAGGAGAGCGAGTGGGGCCGATGCCCAGCCGCCGGCCGGTGGGCGTTCGCGCTCGCGGGGACGGTCCGGGTCCGGGTGGACCGCGCTCGTCGCGGCGAGGACCGCGCGGGTGAGCGCGCGCAGCTCGAGGGTCGCGAGCGGGCGTCCCGGGCAGACGTGCTTGCCGATGCCCCACACGAGGTTGTACGGCGCGTGGGCCTCGGGGTCGAACGCGTCGGCGGGGCCGAAGACGCGAGGGTCCCGGTTGGCCCCGGTCCAGTTCACGAGCACCTGGTCGCCCGCGGCGACGGACCGGCCGGCGATCGTGACGGGCTGCGTGGCGATGCGGCGGTTGCTCACGAACGGGTCGTCCAGGCGCAGGATCTCGTCGAGCACGTGGTCCAGCTCGCGGTCGGGCACCCCGGCACGCAGCCGCGCCTGCAGGTCCGGGTGGTCGGCGAGGTAGGTGAGGACGACACCCGCGCACAGGGCCATCGACCCGAGGTCGCCACCGGTCCAGTTCCGCAGGATCGAGACGATCTCGTCGTCGGTCAGCGGTCGCCCGTCGACGCGGTCGCGCACGAGCTCGGTCGTGACGTCGGGCGGGGCGTCCTCGCCTCGTCGTGCGGCGGTCAGCGTCGTGATGATCGTCGTGAAGTGCTGCGCGACGGCGGCGGTGCGCCCACGGTCGCGCGACCGGGTGGCGAGCCGGTTCTCTTCGACCCAGCCCAGCAGCTCCTCCTCGAGCTCGCCCGGCCAGCCCAGCCAGGCGCTCTGCGCACGCACCGCGAACCGCGCCCCGAGCGCCACCGCGTCGACCGGGCCGGGCACGTCGATCGTCGCGACGAGCTCGGTCGCGACGTCCCGCACCACCGGTTCGAGGTCACGCATGCGCTCGGGCGTGAAGTACCGGTCGACGACCGCGCGGAAGGCGCTGTGCTCGGCGCCGTCCATGCCGTTGGGCACCTGCAGGTGGCGCGACACGGCGTTCGAGAACGTGGTGTGGTCCAGCACGGTCGCCATGACATCGGCGTGCGAGAACACGGTCCACGCGCCGTCCGGCCCGCGCGCGACCGGGCAGTGGGTCCGCAACGCGTCGTAGGCGGCGAGCGGGTCGCGGCGCACGCGCGGGCCGCGCGGGTTCCAGTCGGCGCGCGGCGTGCGTCCGTCGTCGGGCTGCGGCGCCCGGCCGCCCCCGAGGTGGTCGTCGGCAGACAGCTCGTCACTCGGGGTGTGCTCGGTCACGAGCCCATCGTGCTCCTGTCCAGGGGTCGGCTCAGCCTGCGACGACGACCAGCTCGTTGCCCTCGGGGTCCGCGAGGCGCCACCGCGTGCCGGTCTCGTCCAGCAGCCGTCCGCCCGCGGCGACGATCGCGGCCACCCGTGCGGCGGCGAGGTCCGCCGGGACCGCGAGCTCGAGGAGGATGCGGTTGCGCTGGCGTCGGCGCTCGGTGTCCTCGACGTCGATGTCCTGGAACATCACGACGGCGTTCAGCCGGCGCGGGTCGACGAGGTCCGTCAGGTTCGTGCGTCGGTCGTGCACGTACCCGAGCGCGGCGGCCCAGAACGCACGCACCGCGGCGACGTCCGCGGCGTCGAGGGCGAGCTGGACGAACCGCGGCACGGCCAGGTCCGACGTGGCGCCGATCTCGCGCGCCGCGGTCTGCAGCCGGGCGGCGAGGTCGGCGAAGTCCAGGTCGAGCCCGTGCGCCTCGGCGTCCCCCTGGTCCTTGCCGGTGTCCAGGACGACGAACCCGGGGCGCAGGTCGATGAGCAGCGGGAACCCCGCCGCGTCCGCGAGCGCGGCCGCCGCCCCGGCCAGGTCGCGCTGCTGAGCGGACGAGGGCACGCGGTACGCAGCCACTGCGCTGAACACCGTCTGCCAGTCGGACGTCGCCTCCGACGGCTCGTCGGACTCGTCGAGCGGCCCGCCCGGCACGAGGTCGACCTCGTTGCCGTCGGCGTCGGCGTGGCACACCCCGTACGGGCCCGAGGCCTCGCCCAGACCGGCGTGCTCGACGGCGTCGGACGGCCGCACCACGTCGACGTGGATGCGGTTGCGCAGCGGTCGCTCCTCGCTCGACTCCCGGATGGCGAACGCCGGGTCGCGGCGCAACGGGTCGACCAGCCGGTCGCCCACCTCCGTGACGTCGCCCAGCGCGCCGCGCCAGAACGGCCGCAGCGCGGACGGGTCCGGGGACTCGAGCACCACGTTCAGCGCTTGCAGAACAGCGGGGTCGGCGACCAGTCCCAGTGCGCGCGCTTCGTCGCAGATGGCCCCCGCGAGGCCGGCTGCCTCCTCGTCGGACTCGAGCCGCACCCGCACGCCCGACGCGCGCACGTCGACCGCGGCGCCGGGCGCGACCTGCGTGACGCGTGCGGCCAGCGCCGCGCCCTCGGTGAGCGAACGCGCCTCGAACCACGCCGTCGTCAGGCCGTCGACGACCCGCCAGTCCCCGCCCAGATCGGTCATATCGGCACAGTAGGACGGCCCACCGACACCCGCCCGGCCGAGCCGCGCTCAGAAGCGCGCGGAGAACGCCCCGTCGGTCTGCAGGAGCTGCCCGGACACCCACCGTCCCTGGGGCGAGACCAGGAACGAGACGACCGCCGCGATGTCCGCGGGCGTACCGAGCCGCGCCAGCGGGTGCGCGGCCGTCAGCGCGGTGCGCGTCTCGTCGTCCATCCACCCGGTGTCGATCGGGCCGGGGTTGACGACGTTCGCCGAGATCCCCCGCGGCCCCAGCTCGCGTGCCGCGGAGATGACGATGCGGTCCAGCGCGCCCTTCGACGCGCCGTACGGCAGGTTGCCGGTCGTGTGGTCGCTGGTCATCGCGACGACCACGCCGCCGTCGGGCGGTGCCTGACGCGCGAACGCGGCGATGAGCAGCAGGCTCGCCCGCGCGTTGACCGCGACGTGGGTGTCGAAGCTCTCCGCGGTCGTGTCGAGGATCCCGGTGTTCACGTCGTACGCGTGGCTCAGCACGAGCGCGGTGACGGGCCCCCGGTCGCGCGTGACCGCGGCCATCAGCTCGTCGGGACCGTCCGGCGTCGACAGGTCGCACGGGTAGTCCGTGCCGACGAGGTCGCTCGTCGCGACGTCCCACCCGTCGGCCCGCAGGCGCGGCACGATCCCGGCCGCGATGCTGTCGGCGCGAGCGGCGCCGGTGACGAGAGCGAGCGGCATGAGTCCTCCGAGGGTCGGCGTGCCGGGGCAGGAAGAGAGCCAGTCCTACCGACGCGCGTCGGCGGGGGCAACGGCATTCACGGTCGCGACGACCTGCTCAGCGACCTGCTGGGGTGTCCGGTCGGTGGTGTCCACCACGTGCGCGGCGTCGTGCAGCCACGTGCGCGCGGCCTCCGCGTACGCGTCGACGTACGCGAGCCGGAACGGCGACGGCCCCATCGCGTGGTCCTCGAGGATCCGCGTGCGCAGCGTCGCGGGGTCCGCGTGCAGGACGACGTGCCGCACCTCGACGCCGTGCCCGGCGAGCCCCTCGCTGATCTCGCGCCAGTACTCCTCGACCAGCACCGTCATCGGCATGACCAACGTGCCGCCCGTGTACTCCAGGACACGCCTCGCGGTGTCGACGACGAGCGGGCGCCACGGCGCCCAGTGCTGGAAGTTGTCGGTCGCCGGCAGCCCCGGCGTGATGTCCATGAGCGTCTCGCCGACCTTCTCCGCGTCGAGGACCCGCGAGCCGGGGATGAGGCGCTGCACGAGCGCGCTCGTCGTGGTCTTGCCCACGCCGTGGGTGCCGTTGAGCCAGACGATCACGGCGACACGCTAGCGGCCGCTCGGCCGCGCCGTCGCCGTCCCGCCGCGCCAGAGGTCGACGCAGCGGGACGGCGGGATGCGCGGTCAGGCCGTGACGAGCGGCTCGTCCTGGGGTCCCGTGGGCCTCGTCGTCGGGACCGCGCCGGCCGGCGCACCCGTGGTCGTCGGCAGGGGCGCGTTCGCCTCGAGGACCTCACGGTACGGGCGCAGGTGCGTGAACAGCTCGTCGCGCAGGGGGTTGCGGCGCCGGGTGACGATGACGCGCACCTGGTAGACGGCGACCGCGACGTTCGCCGCGAGCGACAGCGCCGAGACGACGAACAGGGCCGTCTCGTCGTGCGAGGAGTCGACCGCGAACCGCGACGACGAGACGAACGTCGGGAACGCCATCGTGAACATCATCCACAGCGCGAGCGTGTGCGCGCGGTGCTGCAGCCAGGCGCCCTTCTTGAGGAAGAACGCGGGGATCGTGCAGGAGATCAGCAGCGCGCCACCGGCGTAGAAGGAGTGGTCACCGACGCAGTTGTAGACGTAGGCGAAGTTCCACAGGTCGTACGCGATGATCCAGAACCACAGCATGTCCGGCCAGATCATGTCCTTGGACTTGTCGCGGGAGACGATGATCCCCACCCAGCCGCAGATGGTCAGCGCGTTGAGGATGCCCGCGACGCCGTTCATGTAGTTCCACGCGCCGCCGACCATGAACACGCCGTCGTGCATGCCCTGCAGGCCCGCGACCTGGAAGTCGCGGATGACGGCCTCACCGATGTTCACCGCGAGGATCAGCGCCGGGAACAGCAGCATCCAGCGGTTCTTCGACAGCTTGTCGACGTACCGCAGCAGCATGAAACCGAGGCACCCGGCGAGCGCCGAGTACACCTTCACCCAGTGGAACCAGGTGCCGGTCGACGAGCCCTCGCCCGCCGTCGTCGGCCACACGAACACCGTGAGGACCAGCGGCAGCGCGACGAAGAACGCCAGCCCCGCCCACTTCCAGCGGCGGGTCACCTCGTTGAGGGCGATGAGCGCCCCGAGGACGACGAACCACATCACCCAGGACTGCCAGGGGATGGAGTCGAACAGGAACACCGTGACCTCCTCGCGGACGACCCGTGCCGGCACGGCTCGGGGTTGCTCGACGGTAGGAAGTCGCCACCCGACCAGGCACTGGACACCGGGCGCGAAGTGTCCAGCGGGGCGGTGCCCGGGCCTCGGCAGGGCGGCAGGCCGGGGCCGCTCGGGGACCTTGGGCCCACGGCGACGGGCGCCGTCGGGCCGTTGCAAGGGCATGAGCGACGACGGGTGCACGGGGGTGCGACGTCCGGACGCGCGCGACGCGCTCGCAGCCGCGCTCAAGGCGCGCCTGCGCTCCGAGCCGCTGGACAGGGTCACCGTCACGCAGCTCGCTCGGGACTGCGGGCTGACCCGGCAGGCGTTCTACTACCACTTCCACGACGTGCCGGAGCTCGCCACGTGGGTGTTCGAGACCGAGGTCGCCGCGCAGGTGCGCGTCCAGGCTCGGCACGACGCGTGGGCCGACGGACTGGTGCGGCTCCTCGGGTACCTGCGGGCCAACCGGTCGTCGACGACCGCTGTCCTCGACGGTCTGGGGCGTGCAGGGCTCGAGCGCTTCCTGTTCCGGCAGATGCGGCCCGTGACCGAGGCGGTGGTCCGGGAGGTCGGCGGCGGGGGCCCGGTGGACCCGGCCGACCACCGGCTCGTCGTCGACTTCTACACCTCGGCCGTGCTCGCGGTGGTGCTGCGCTGGGTGTCCGAGGGCATGGTGCAGGACCCGTACCGGTTGGTGGGTGACGTCGAGCTCATGCTGCACGGCTCGGTGCAGGAGTCGATCGCGCGGCTGGACGCCCGCGCTCGTCCACCCGCCCGCTGAGCCCGGGCGGACGGCGTCAGCTCCGGCGCAGGAACGTCCCGAGGCCGGTCGGGGGGACGCCGGTGAGCCCCTACGACCGCGCTCGACGACGCGATTTCGCCTCGCCTTCGTGCGTCGTTCCTCGCATGCTGTCGCGCGTGGACACCTACCTGCGGACCGAGCGCGTCACGCTTCGACCGTTCCGCGCCGACGAGGCCGACCTGCTGATCGAGCTCGACAGCGACCCCGCGGTCATGCGGTACCTGTCCGGCGGCGAGCCGACCGCGCCGGAGCTGATCCGCGAGCGCGACCTGCCGAGCATCCTCGCCGGCTACGACCGGTGGGCCGGAGCGTTCGGGTTGTTCGTGGCGCACGAGAACACGAACGGTGCGTTTCTCGGGTGGTTCTGCCTGCGCCCCGAGCGCGAGGGGCCGCTGGACGTCGTCGAGCTCGGGTACCGGCTGCGCCGACCCGCATGGGGCCACGGCTACGCCACCGAGGTCTCGTCGGCCCTGCTCACGAAGGCGTTCACCGAGCTCGACGTCCGCGTCGTCTGGGGCGCGACGATGTCCCTGAACCGCGCGTCGCAGCACGTGATGGAGAAGGTCGGCATGACCGTCACGCAGACGCTGCCGACGCCCGAGGACATGCTGGCGGTCGAGGGCGCCGAGCTCGGGGGCTACCAGTACGAGATCACGAAGGACCAGTGGGAGCAGCGGCTCGCGCGCCAGCGCTGAGGCGATCACCCGACGGCCTGCTCGTCGCTGGGCGAGTCGCCTGGGTGTCGGCTACGCGCGGGCGCCGACGGGAGCGCCGAACTGCGTGCGGACGCCGCGGGAGAACAGGACCGAGTCGGGGGGCCGGACGGCGACTCCCGGGAGCCCGCACGCGGCGAGGAGATGGTCGTCGAGCGTGAGCAGCTCGGCGGCGCGCAGCGGCCAGGGCTCGTGCCGGTTGGGCAGGTAGAGCGTGCGGCCGAACGCCCGCGTGTGCAGCCCCCAGCGCGCGGTGAGGAACTCGGCCTCCGGGTCGCCGGCCGGGAGCGGCTCGCCGGGCCGTACGACGACGTGCGTCGTGGCGTCGCGTGGCCCCGGCCAGCGGCGCCGCGACGTGTAGGTGACGAGTCCGTCGGCTTCCCGCACGCTCATCCGCGACCAGGTGTAGGGCAGGGCGAGCGCCGCACGGGAGCCGAGGACGAACGCCAGCCGGGCCGCCTCGAGCGTCAGGAAGACCACGCCCCGGCGGCCGTGCTCGTCGACGGAGTAGAGGCGCACGTTCGTCTCGGGGAACGTCCCGAGCCACGGGACGCCGGGTCCACGCCCGGCGCCCGCGCCGACCATGCGGAACGGCACGAGACCGACCCAGCTCGTCCCGTCGTGCACGTCCGGCCTCGTGCCGGGCGGCAGGAGCGGCGCGACGACGTCGGCCGCGACGCGCCAGTGCAGGAACGTGAGGTCGCACCACGACTGCCGCAGCACCGGCCGCCCGCGCAGCGGAGGTGGCGTCGCGGTGATCGGCTCGGGCTGCACCCCGCCACTATCCCCCGCCCCCCGACCGACGCGCGCCTCCGCGCCTGCCTGCCCCGGGCCGCTGTGGGTGGACTTCCGCTCGCTGAGCGAGCGGTTCTCCACCCGATGAGCTGCGGTCACGGTGTGCACGGCCGGGGCTGGCGTCGGCTGGGCCGTGAGGTGCGGTCGGGTGCGCGGGCGTTTCGGTACATTTCCGGGCGTGATCCGTTCCCGCCGTGCCCTCGCCCTCGTCGTCGTCCCCGTGCTGCTGCTGGGCGCGTGCGCGAGCGGAGGGGGCGCCGGGTCGACGGAACCGGCGACGGTCGACGACATCGGGTCCCGGGCGACGCCCGCGGGGATCGCACCCGACCTCGTGTACGTCACCGACGTCGAGGGGTTCGACCTCGCGGTGCAGTCCGTCGGGGTCTCCGGCGATGACGGGTTCTCCGCGACCTACACGCGTGAGGTCGACGACCGGCTGGCGATGGTCGCACTCAGGACCGCACGGACCTCGGTCATCGACCCGTCCGTCGTCGTGCCGTGCGACGAGCTGACGGACACGCAGACGACGCTGCTGTGCGGGGTGGTGCGCGGCGAGGCGTTCGTGTCGCTCGAGGGGACCGACGTCGACGCCGCGACCCTGCGCGCTGCCGGTGAGGCCGTCCGCGTCCCGACCGTCGGCGAGCTGCCGCACCTCTTCTCCGAGGTGCGTGTGCCGGACGGGCCGGTCGAGCGCGGCGACCTGCCCGAGGAAGGCGACGGCGCCCCGATCGACCCGGACCACGCCGGCGGCTAGCTGCGCGCCCGCGCGGCGCGCAGGCTCGCGCTCCGCCCAGCCGCGAGCCACGCGGTCCTGACCCGCGCACGGCCCCGATCGTCGAGAAGTCGGCGCGAGCGACCCGTGCCCGAGCCGGTCTCTTCGGTGGGAGATCGTCCCAGTCGCCCTGATCGGCGTGTTTGGGCCACTTGGGTGAACGCGAGCGAAATCGCCTGTCCGTCCCTCTGGCCTGCCCTAACGTCCACAGCGGCTGGGGGGCACCTGCTCGTCGGCGACCACCGGATCCTGCAGGAGGCATTCGATGCGGCGTTCCCGTCACCTGGCTGTCGTGCTCGTCGCGGTCGGCGCGATTCTCGGCAGCGCGCTGCCGGCGACCGCGTCTGGCGGCCCCGCACCCGACGTCTCCGCGACGGGCGAGGCGCCGCCGCCGACCGCGCCCGCCGCGCGTGGCGCGGTGGCGTCGCGCGCCGCCGTCGGGCAGACGACGACGTACACCGACGACGCGGGCCGCACGGTGTTCCGCGTCGACGACGGGTTCGACCTCGACCAGTACCTGTACCGGGGCCCGCTGACGTTCTCGTTCGACATCGACCGCAGCTACGGGCCGGTCGACGAGCACGGCCACCCCGCGCCGGGGAACCTGCTCTACGGCAAGTCGATGCTCCTGACGATGCGCGCATGGGACGTCGACGAGGCCCAGGGTGAGGTCGACGACGTCCGGTTCAACGGCAACCTGCTGGTGCCGGGCCAGCTCAGCGGCGCGAACAACCAGTGGGCGACCGACACGTTCGACGTGTTCGCCAGCTGGCTGCATCTGCCGACGCCCGACAACCCTCGCGGGACCAACACCGTCCAGATCGACGTGGACCGCAACAACGGCGGGTGGGCGGTCGAGATCGACTGGGCCGAGCTGCGGCCGTACGTCCCGCACAGCTCCGTGCGACCGGTCGTCCTGGCGCACGGCATCACCGACAACGGGGCCGGTGCTGCCCGCAGCGGGATGTGGCGGTTCGACGACTACCTGCAGGAGACGGTCCCCGGCCTGCGCAACCGCACGTCGTCGCCGCCGATGACGCTGAACGGCTCGATCGCGGACAACGTGGCGATCCTGGCGGACGCTGTCGACGACCTCGTCGACGATGAGCCCACGAACCAGGTCGACGTCGTCGCGCACTCCATGGGTGGGCTCGACGCGCGGCAGTACGCCTTCGACAACCCGGGCCGGGTCCGCAACCTCGTGATGGTCGGCACCCCGAACGGTGGGGCGGAGCTCGCCGTCGCGCTCTGCGCGCTGCGCATGAACAAGAAGTTCCCGACGAGCGTCGTCGGATGGCTGGCGCGCGACGCCGCGCCGGAGTTCGGCGACTGCGACGGCCCGGACAACGGTCTGTACCAGCTGTTGCCGGCGTACGTCCGCGATGTCTTCAACCGGCAGGTCCCGGACCGGCCGGGTGTGAACTACCAGACCATCGCGGGCCGCAAGGGTGGACCCGGGAGCGTCATCACCGACGGCTTCGGCCCCGGGATCCTGGGTGAGGATGACGGCACGGTGTCCGTCGCGAGCGTCCGGTGGTTGAGCGTCGCGGACGACGAGCACCCGGGGCTCCACTTCTCGGTGCACCCGACGGTCGACCGCGACCACATGGGGCTCATCCACCAGAGGGACGGCAAGGCCCCCCTCTCGTTCGCGCAGACGGCGTGCGAGATCGCCTACTACGAGGTGGACTTCTGCCCGCTCCCGTACACCCTCGACGGGACGGAGACCGCGGACGAGGTCTCCTCGCGTCGGGCCGTGGCTCCCGAGGCCGCTGCGCGCGCGCAGGTTGGTGTCGGTCCAGCCGCCGTGGTCGAGGCCGGGCAGAGCGTCCAGCTCCCGGTGGACGTCGCTGCTGGTGAGCACGCGGGTCTCACTGTCTTCGCCGACGAGGGACTGGACCTGCGGCTCGACGTCGCTGAGCTCGTCGAGGCGGACGTACTCGGCGTCGCCGCCGTCGGCGCGACCTTCGACGGCCCCGCCGTCCTCACGGTGCACAATCCCACCGACGAGCCGCTCCAGGCCGCGTCGCTGCTGACGCTCGCGTCGACGCGCACGCTCGCCCTCTCCGTGCCGACGCTCGTGCGTGCCGGGGAGGCGTTCGACATCGACGCGACGGTCGCGGGCGCGTTCGACGACGAGGTCGTGGAGTACGTCGTCGCGGACGACGAGGGTGAGGTCGTCGTCCGTGGTGAGCTCACGCGGTCCGGCGACGGCGCCTGGGCGACGACGGTGACCCCGCCCGGCGCAGGCAGCTACACGGTTGCGGTCGCGACCGTCGGTCCGCAGGCGCGCACCGCGGTGTCTCCTGTCGTCGTCGCGGACGGTGGCGAGCTCGTCGGTGGCTTCGAGGAGTTCACCACCGACGACGACGGTGACGGGCTCGTCGACACGCTCGTGCTGGACGTCCCGGTCGACGTCGCACGCGCGGGCGACTACCGGCTCGCGGCGCGACTCGTCGACGCTGCCGGCCGGACCGTGAGCACGGCAGGGACGCGCGCGACGCTGGCCGCTGGACGGGGGACCCTGGTCCTCGAGCTCGACGGTCGGCAGATCCACGACCGCGGCCTCCAGGGGCCATGGACGCTGGTGGACGCGACCCTGTCCGACGGGGCGATGAACCTGCTCGACATCGCCGACCTCGGCCCGCTGGCGCACGACGACGTGGCCGAGCTGGAGCATGACGCTCTGCGGGTCGCGGAGCTGCGCGACGAGCCGGTGGACCCCGACGGCGACGGCCTGATCGACATCCTCTCCATCCAGGGGACCGCACACACCGACGCGTCCGGCTGGTACGCGCTGAACGGCAAGCTCGTCGCGGCCGACGGCACCGAGGTGGGGCGCGCGAGCACCACGGTCTGGCTCGGGGCCGGGGCGACGCCGATCGAGCTCGGGTTCGACGGTGCGACGATCGGCGCGACGGGCAAGGACGGCCCGTTCGTCCTGCGCGACCTCACGCTGTACCCGACGGCCGCCTCGGCGGGCGGGTTGGCGCTCGTCGACAGCCTGCGGACGCAGGCGTACCGCAGCGCGCTGTTCCCGGGCGGCAGCAGCGGTGACGCGCCGCCGATCGCGTCGGCTCGGGTCGCCGCGGTCGACGGTCTGCGGGTGGACCTCGACGCCTCCGCGTCGAGCGACGACCACGGCATCGCCTCGATCGCGTGGGACCTTGGTGACGGGAACGCCGCGTCGGGCGAGACCGTGCACCACGAGTACCCGACCCCGGGGACGTACACCGTCACGGTGCGCGTCACCGACACGGCCGGTCAGGTCGCGACGACCACGCTCACCGTGGTCACCACGGCACCGACCTGCCAGGGACTGGTCGCGACGGTCGTCGGCGACGGGCGAGCGGTGCTGCACGGCACCTCCGGTGACGACGTGATCGTCGGGACCGGCGCCGGCGAGCGGATCGAGGGTGGTGAGGGCGACGACGTGATCTGCGGTGGCGGTGGCGATGACGTCCTCGTCGGAGGGAACGGTGCCGACCGCCTCGAGGGCGGCGACGGCCACGACCGTCTCGACGGGGGTGATGGCGACGACGTGCTGATCGGTGGGGACGAGCACGACGTGCTGGTCGGAGCGAACGGTCGGGACCGCCTGATCGGCGGGGCAGGCGACGACCGTCTCGACGGCGGTGACGGGTCCGACCACCTCGACGGCGGCGACGGCGCGGACGAGCTCGTCGGCGCTAACGGCGACGACACGCTGCTGGGTGGAGACGGCGACGACCGCCTGCTCGGCGGCGACGGTCACGACGTCATCGACGCCGGTGCGGGTGACGACACGGCCGACGGTGCCAACGGCGACGACGTCGTGACAGGCGGCGACGGCGATGACACGATCACGGTCGGTGAGGGCGCCGACACCGTCCACGCGGGAGCGGGCGACGACCGCGTCCTGGCCGGCGGCGGGAACGACGTCGTGCGGGCCGGCGACGGCAAGGACCACGTCGAAGGGGGCGAGGGCGACGACATCCTGTACGGGGAGGCCGGCGACGACACGCTCCTGGGCCAGGGCGGTGACGACACGCTCGACGGCGGGCCCGGGCAGGACGTGCTCGACGGCGGCAACGGTCGCAACGTCATCAGGGACGAGCCTTAGGTGAACGCCCGGCGGGCGGCGCTCAGCGTCCTCTTCGCGGTCCTGCTCGCGGCTGTGGGTGCGGCCGCTGCGTACGCGTTCCACTGGTACGTGGTGCAGCCGTCCGACGGCGAGCTCCTGGCACAGGCACGTCAGATCGAGCTGCCGGGACTCGTCACCGACGGCGACCCCGCGGTCAGCGGGAAGTGGGCGCCGTCGTTCGACCGGGGCTCCGTGGTGTTCGACGCGACGGCGGACGCGACCGTCGACGGCGCGGTCGTCCGGACGGCCCTCGAGGCCCAAGGGTGGGAGGGCGTCGAGGTGCAGACGGGTGCCATGTCGCAGACCGTGACGGCCGCGCGCGGCGCGATCGACGTCGCCGCACGCGTGTGGCCACCGGACGCGGGCGTCGTGGACGTGACGGTGGAGCTGATGCGGGGCGACAGCGTTCCGTCGCTGTCCGTCACGGTCCTGCTGGGGGCAGGCCTCGGCGTCGTCGCCGGTGCGTGGATCGGCGCGAGAGCCACGAGGAGGTAGCGACGCCGGCCGGACACCGAGGCGGGTGCTGGCCCGACGCGGGGCCTCAGCCGTTCGCGGCAGCCCACTCGGTGTCGAGCACCGCGTACAAGTAGGCGTCGTGCCACACCGGACGCCCCGCGTCGTCGGCGCTGAACGACGCGGACTGCCGGAAGTGGCCCTCGCGCCGCAGGCCGAGGCGTTCGAGCAGGCGCCAGGACGCCTCGTTGCGCGGGTCGCAGTGCGCGATCACTCGGTGCGCACCCCACTGGTCGAAGCACACGTCGAGCAGAGCGCGGCACGCCTCGGTCGCGTAGCCCTGGTGCCAGTGGTCGGGGTGGAAGACGTAGCCGAGGCCGTAGCTGCGCCACTCGCGAGGGTCGTCGTGGTGCAGGTAGAGGTTCCCGACGAGCGTGCCGTCGTCCCGGAGGCAGACCGCCCAGAACGACGGGTCGTGCGCACGCGCGCCTGCGAGCTCGTCGCACTGCGCGCGCGTCTGGACGCCGTACGGCTCGAAGCGCACGGCCTCGGGTCGCGACAGGTAGCCGTGCAAGCCCTCGCCGTCGTCGGGCGTGAACCGGCGCACGACGAGCCGGTCGGTGCTCACGCGGGACGGTGATCGCGCAGGGCCGACGGACGTCATGCCCGCAGCGTCCCGCGTGCCGGTCCCGGTCGCCGCGGACCTTCGTCCGCGGGTCAGGCGCCCGTCACGAGGTGCCGCGGATCGCGTGGCGCACGCAGACCGCGCCGTTGGTGAAGCGACGCTCGTCGAGCAGCTCCAGCTCCAGACGGATGCCTCGTGGCAGCGCGGGCTTGCCGCCGCCGACCGTGACCGGGTGCAGGACCAGCACGCACTCGTCGACGAGACCGTGCCGGAAGGCCTCCGCCCCGAGCGTCGCGCCGCCGACGCTCAGGTCCTTCGGGGACGCCGCCTTGAGCCGCCGGACCGCCTCCGGGTCGAACTGCCGCTCGAGGCGGGTGCGCGCCGTCGAGACATCCGTGAGCGTCGTCGAGTAGACGACCTTGTCGGTGTCACGCCAGACCTGCGCGTACTCCTGGACGACCGCCGGTTCGTCGGCGAGCCACTCGTCGTCCTCCCAGACGCGCATCGTCTCGTACATGCGCCGGCCGTACAGGGACGTGCCGATGCGGCGCTCGTGGTCGTTCCAGAACTGGTGCACCTCGTCGTCGGGCACCGACCAGTCGAACGCGCCCGCCGCGTCCTCGAGGTACCCATCCACTGAGGTGTTCGCCGCGTAGATCAGCTTGCCCATGAGTGCCTCCGGTCGACGGGGCTCCAGGTTCTCGCGACGCCGCCCCGCGAGCAACGGTGCTCACGGGGCGACGTGGGCGGTCTTGGCCGGGCCGGTCGGTCTCGGCGTCAGGCCGCGCAGGTCAGGGCCGGCGTGCCGGGCGCACCGGAGCCGATGAAGCCGAAGCTCGTCGTCCCGCTGGCGACCACGGTGCCGTTGTACGGCGCGTTGGTGACGGTCGTCGTCGAGCCGGACGTCCTCACGATCCCGTTCCAGAGGCTGCTCACGGACGCGCCGGACAGCGTGACGGTCCACGACGAGAGCGCCGAGGAGCCGGCCGTCACCGTGACCTCGCCCTGGTACCCGCCGGGCCACGTGCTCACGGCGCGGAACGTCGCGGTGCAGGCGGCCGGGCCGCTGGTCGGGGTGGGTGTCGGGGTCGGCGTCGCCGTGGGAGTGGGGGTGGGAGTGGGGGTCGGCGTCGGGGTCGGCGTGACCGTCGGGTCGGGGGTCGGCGTCGGGGTGGGCGTCGAGTCGTCCCCGCCCTTCGTCGTGTACGGGACGACCGTCCGCGGTGCGGAGCACTTGCCGCCGCAGCTCGACGGCAGCGAGAAGGAGTACTCGCGCCCGCCGAACAGGTACGCGTCGTCGACGTCCTTGACGCGGATCTTGTAGTCGGTGCCGCCCGGCGTCGTCGGCTTCAGCAGGAACGACTGGCCCATGTCGACGTTCATCGGGGTCTGCACCCACGCGCCGTCGGCGAAGTGCTCGATGCCGTGGATGCCGTTGGGCAGGTGGTTGATCGAGACCCCCGCCCACCACTTCTCCGAGCCCTGGATGAACCCGATCTCGATGTCGCCGGTGTAGTTCGGCGCCTCGATGAACTGCCAGCTGACCTTGCGGTTGCCCCAGTGGTTCGGCTCGAGGTCGCCCACCGCGGTGCCGTTCTTCACGAACCTGTTGATGGCCTGGTGGGCCAGGTCGAGGTGGTACGGGTCGTCCCGGCACCACGCGTTGGGGTCGCCGCAGCTGTCGGCGACGAGCATGTCGAGCGTCGCGCCGTTGTACTTGTCCTCGACCCACGCGCCGTTGCGGCAGAACGCCTGCCCGGCCGCGCCGTCGTTGAGGCCGGTGCAGTAGTCGTCGATCGACACCCGGACCCATCGACCGCAGTTGCGGCCGTTGTCCCACATGCCGATCTTCGGGTCGCCCGCGGCCATCGGGCGCGAGTACATCGCGTAGTCGCCCGGGGTGTCGAAGACGTTCAGCGCGATCCAGTTCTGCGTCTCGAGCTGGTCCTGCGGGAGCCCGCAGCCGCCGTAGGGTGCGCCGAGGTTGTCGAACCACGTCGCGTTGCCGGTCACCGGGCCGGTCTCACCGCCGGGCGGCACGGCGTCCGCCTGGGACTGCACGCCGACGAGCGCGCCACCCGCCAGCACCACGGCGAGCAGACGGCTCCATGAACGGATCTTCCCCGGCGACGACATCACGAGCTCCTCTGGTGGTCAGCGATCGGCCCGAGTCTTCACCTCTGCGCGGGCCCCGGGCGGCGGGGTCGCCCGACCGTCCCCGGGGGCGAATCGATTACGCCGCGCGGCCGCTGGCCGGCCGGCGGGCTCTGTCGATTCCGGCGAGGCTCGTCCGTCACGGGAGTGAACGCCACGAACCGGAGGAGCGACATGACGCGGTATGCCATCTACTTCCACCAGCAGTGGGTCGGAGACCACCCGGCCGAGTGGTTCCAGACGCGCGTGGAGCCGAGCAAGGCGGTCGTGCGCGAGATGGAGGAGGCCGGGGTGCTGGTCTTCGCGGGCGGGCTCGAGGAGAACCTGGCCGACGCGTTCAGCGCCGACGCGACGAGCGGGACGCTGTCCATCACCGACGGCCCTTACACGGAGACCGCCGAGTACCTCGGCGGCATCACCGTCATCGACGTGCCCGACCGGGAGTCGGCCAAGATGTGGGCGGGCAAGGTCGCGCAGGGGTGCGGGTGGCCCCAGGAGGTCCGAGTCATCAGGTAGGCGCTCACGCGTCCATCACCCCGTGGTTCAGGGTCGGTCAGGGGCGGGTGCCTCGTCGTGCTCGTCCGAGTGGTGTTCGTCCGTGCGGCGCTCGTCCCAGGCGACGATGCGGGCGAGCAGCGGGACGGCGGCCGCGATCGTCTGCCTCTCCTCGGGGTCGAGGGCCTCGGCCAGCGCGAGCGTGAGCCAATCCGTGCGGCGACGCCGTTCCCGTTCGAGCGCGGCACGACCCTGGGCGGTGAGCACCAGCGGCGACTTGCGGCCGTCCGTCGGGTCTGTGGAGCGCTCGACGAGGCCCTCGTCCTCGAGCGCCCGGACCGTGCGCGCCATGGACTGGGGGCGGACCCGCTGGGCGCCGGCGAGCTCGCTGGTGGTCAGCGCACCCTCGCGTGCGAGCAGCCCGAGGACCGCGGTCAGGGCCTGGGGGCGGGGGTCCTCGGCGCGCCCTCGTCGGACGAGCCGGCCCAGCTGCAGTCGGAGCTCGGCGGCCAGCAGTGCGTCGTCCATGCCTGCAGCCTACGCCCAGACGGACAGCAGAACTGTGCAGTCTTGCTTGACATCTCCCGACCCCGCGATAGACAGTTTTGCTGTCTTTCTCTCCCAGAGTCAGGAGTCCCCCGTGCCCGTCGACGTGCTCGATCCCGCCACCGCCCTCGTCCTGGTGGATCTCCAGAAGGGCATCACCGCCCTCCCGACGGTCCACGACCCGGCGGTCGTCGTCGCCCGCGCCGCACTGCTCGCCGCCGCCGCGCACCAGGCGGGGCGCCCGGTCGTGCGCGTCCGCATCGAGTTCTCGCCCGACGGCGGCGACCTGCTGCGCGGCCGCACCGACTCGCCCGGTCCCGCCGTCGCGCAGCCTGCCGACTTCTCCGAGCTCGACCCCCGCGTCCCCATCTCGTCGTCCGACCTGCACGTCGCCAAGCGCGGGTGGGACGCGTTCACCGGCACCGAGCTCGACTCGCGCCTGCGCCGCCGGGGCGTGCGTGCGGTGGTCGTCGCCGGGATCGCGACGAGCATCGGCGTGGAGTCCACCGCGCGGACCGCGCGCGAGCTCGGCTACGAGGTGGTCGTCGCGCACGACGCCGTCACCGACCTCGTGGCCCAGGCGCACGCGAACGCCCTCGACGTGATCCTGCCGAGGATCGCCCGCCTGGAGACCGCGGCGGCGCTCGCCGACCTGCTCGCGGAGCCGACGAGCAGCGCGGCCGCCTAGCGACGCCGCGCGACCGAGACGCCTACCGTCGGGGCGTGAGGACAGGGTCGCAGAGCGCCGAGCGCTCGAGCGCGTGGCGGGTGGTGCCTCCTACCGCCTCGTCGACCAGGGGCTCCTCGACGCGGCCCTGGTGCCGGTGGTCTACGCCGGCGCCATGCTCGCGGCGGCGATCGGCGCGCTCATCGTCGGCGCGCTGCACGACCGGTTCGGCCCGCGCGTCGTCCTCACGGTCCCGGTGCTGGTCGCGGCTGTGCCGCCGCTCGCGTTCGCCGCGACGCTGCCCGCCGTGCTGCAGGTCGTCGCGGTGGCGCTGATGCGCGCCTCGTCACGGTCACACAGGTAGCCATGGATACCCCCGGGGGTATAAAGTCTCGTATCAGATCGCCGCCGTCTGACCCCCACGCCCCCTCACCCAAGGAGACCCCTCATGTGCTACCCGACCACCTGCAAGACCTGCGGCAAGACCACCTGGGCCGGCTGCGGCCAGCACGTCGACGGCGTCAAGCGCTCCGTCCCCGCGGCCCAGTGGTGCCCGGGACACCCGGACGCCCCCTCGTCGGGTGGCTTCCTCGCCCGGCTCTTCGGCCGCTGAGCCGCGACCCCGCGGCATGGGCTCGCTCGGCTTCACGAAGGAACGTCGCATGATCAGGAACGCACGGGCCGCGCGGGTCTCCGGCCTGGTGACGCTCGTCGGCGCCCTCGCGCTGGCCGGGTGCTCGTCGTCGGCGGACGTCGAGATGGACGCCGACACGGTCGTGATCGACGTGCGCACCGCCGCCGAGTACGGCGCGGGCCACCTCGAGGACGCCGTCAACTACGACGTCCAGAGCCCGGGCTTCGCGGG
This sequence comes from Cellulomonas gelida, assembly GCF_006538725.1. Classification (GTDB taxonomy): domain Bacteria; phylum Actinomycetota; class Actinomycetes; order Actinomycetales; family Cellulomonadaceae; genus Cellulomonas; species Cellulomonas gelida. The sequence goes on along the minus strand of NZ_BJLQ01000021.1, from coordinate 14,481 downwards.
CCAGGTCGCCGCGCTCGACCCCGAGGGCAGCTACGTCGTGTACTGCCGCTCGGGGAGCCGCGCGGGCGTCGCAGTCGACTACCTCGAGGAGCTCGGCTTCAACGACGTCCAGAACGCCGGGGGTCTCGACGACGCCGCACGGGCCACCGGGCTCGAGGTCGTGTCCTGACCCCCTCGCCCCGACGACCGACGCCTGGCTGAGCCCGCCTCACCGGCGTGACCAGACCTGGTTCGCCGACCCCGTGCACGTCCACAGCAGCACCGCGGTGCTGTTCGCGGTGAGGTTGCGGTCCACGTCCAGGCACAGGCCCGACCGCGCGCCGCGGATGGTGCCGTTGCTCTGGAACGTCCACTGCTGGTTGGTGCCGCCGTTGCAGTCCCACAGCTGCACGCGCGTGCCGGCGGTGGCGCTCGGGGGCGCGTCGAGGCATCTGCCCAGCGAGCGCAGCGTGCCGTCGGAGCCGGCGGTCCACGTCTGGTTGGCCGCCGAGTGGCAGTCCCAGATGACCAGGCCCGTGCCGTTCGTCGTCGCGCTGCCCGGCACGTCGAGGCACCGTCCCGACGACGCGCTGACCAGTGCGGAGCCGGTCGGCGGCGGCGGGGTGGTGCCACCGGCGCTGACGCGGAACAGGGCCACGCCGTGCTGGGCGACCTGCGCGGAGAGCTGGTTCGTCGTCGTGCCCGTCGCGCCCGTCCAGACCTCGCGGTACTGGTAGGTCCCGGAGCCGAGCCCGACCTGGCTCAGCGTCGTCGAGATCTGCCTGCTGCCGTTGCCGCGGTTGAGCAGCGCGACGGCCACCGAGCCGTCCGCGAGCGGCTTCGCCCAGACCTCGGCGTCACCGTCGTCGCGCACCCGGTCGGCCTGCCGGACGAGCGGGTCCTGGTCGATCGCGAGGACGTCCGGCTGGGTGAGGATCCCGCGGACGTCCGCGCTCATGCTCCTCAGGTCGTTGCCTGCGATGAGCGGTGCGCTGAGCATCGCCCACATGGTCATGTGCGCGCGGTTCTCGGTGAGGCTCAGGGCGTTGCGCACCCCGACCATCAGCATGTCGGGGTCGTTGTACTGCCCCGGCTTGGTCCACTCACGCATGGGCTCGACGATGTCGAGGGCCTCGGTGATGCCGACGAAGCAGTCGGCGGACGGGGAGCAGCCCGTCGACCAGGACGCGGACAGGTCCTCCGAGGTGCGCCACATGTCGGAGAACGCGCCCCAGCCCGAGTATGTCGGGGCGGTGTTGGAGTGCGCGCTGTTCGGGTTGATCGAGTAGACGATCGGGCGCCCGGTGGCCTTGAGGGCGTCGCGCTGGCGACGTCGCACTTTGGGGCCAGACCGACACTCCCACCAAGGCGTTCGCCGTGTTCGGCCAGGACCACGCAGCCGAGGTCCCCACCACGCCGACCAGCACGGACCTCCCATACGGCGACCTGCAGCTCACCGACGACGACGGCCGCGTGGTGAACACCGCAACCTACTCCGGCAAGGGGTGGGCCCTGACCTCCACTGGCTACGACGACACCGGGCTTGTCGTGCGCGAGCTCGACGCCCGTGCCATCGCCACGATCATCGACGCTGGGGGAGTGGCCGACCCTGACCAGTACGCCACGATCATTCGCTACAACCCAGAGATCACCGCACCATTCGCAATTACCACGGAAGTCGGTGACATCGACCCCGGCGACGTCCTGACCGTGGCGGGAACTGTGGTCACTGACGTATGGGGCCCGACCGTCGAGGTGACCTCAAGCGACGGATCGGTGACCCTGGCGCGCAAGCACACCCACGCCGACTACGACCAAGGCGCCCCCAACGACGGCGTGAACCCGCAGACCGGTCTGCCGTACCTCCTCCCGACCACGCTCACGATCCGACAGGCCGACCCCGCAAGTGGATCGAGCAACCCAGAGGATGCGTACGCACTCGGAACAGTCGTCGCGACGACCGTGCACGGTTACGCGCCCGTCGAAGACGGTGCCAGCCTGACGGGCCCGACCTCGGGGTGGGTGCTGAGCACGCCAACGACTTCGCATGTCGACGCCGACGGTGACGGCTTCGGCGGCGCCGATGACATCGTGTCGCGCACAATCCTCGATGCCGAGGGGCGCACCATCGCCTCACGTCAGCCGAACTCCGACGGGACCGATGCCGGAACGACAACGACCAGTTACTACACGGCGGGCAGCCAGCTTGGGGCCGACGCGGTGTGCGGCGCCAAGCCGCAGTGGGCTGGCCTGGCCTGCCGTACTTCGACCGCGGACGCAGCGGCGACCCCAGTCACGACGATCGCCAGCTACGACAAGTACCTGTCCGCGCAGACGGTGACCGAGGCACGCGGCACAGTGACCCGTACCACCACGTCGACGTTCGACACCGCAGGCCGGAGCGTCACCACAACTGTCGCGGTCACCGGCCTGACCTCCTCGACACCAGTTCCCACGACCAAGACCGTGTACTCGAGCCTGACCGGCCTGGTCGTCGCAACACAGTCACTGACCGGCCCGGGAGACGTCACCGACCAGGTAACCACCGGGTACGACGGCTGGGGCCGCCCGGTCACCTACACCGACACCGATGGGACGATCACGTCCACGACCTACGACGCCGCCGGGCGGGTCGCATCGAGCGCGATCGCGGGCGTGGGGACTACGACGAACACTTACGCACCTGTCACAGGTCTGCTCGTCGAGCAGTCCGCCACCGGGGTCGAGGGTTCGTTCACGGCGACGTACGACATGACCGGGCAGATTCTCACCCAGCAGACCCCGGGCGGTGTGCTCCAGCGCAACACATACAACATCGCCGGTCGTCAAACCTCGCGGACCTACGAGGTGGCCGGGTCGCCGGTCGCGACGTGGACCCAGGGCTACGACATCCTGGACCGTGTCAACGGTATCGACCTGACCGCCCCGAGCCTGTCCCGCACCCAGCGGTACACGTTCGACAACGCGGCCCGTCTCGTGAGTGCCACCGACACAGCGAACGGGTCCTGCACCCGGCGCGACTACGGCTTCGATCCGAACGGGAATCGTGTGCGGGTGGCTGCGTCGATCGACGACGGGGCGTGCACCATGACAGGTGGTACCACCAGCGCCTGGGCGTTCGACGCAGCAGACCGCGTCCAGCTCGGCGCGAACGGTGTGGGGGCGTACGTCTACGACGAACTCGGCAGGCAGACCACCGTCCCCGCCGTCGACACGCCGGCCGGAGCCACAGTCGGGGACTTGACCATCGCGTACTACGACACCGACGCCGCTCGTGGCCTGACACAGGACGGCACCACCACGACCTACCAGCTCGATCCGCGCGGTCGACGCACGACCGCTAGCTCCACCACAGGCGCGATGTCGAGTACGACGACTCACCACTACAGCGATACCTCGGACAACCCGACTTGGGCCACCACCGCCAGCGGGCCCGAGACGGCCACCACCCGGTACCTGTCCTCGATCGCAGGTGACCTGTCAGCGACACTCGCCGACGACTCCCTGTCCATTGCTCTGACAGACCCTCACGGCGACGTCCTGACCACACTCACCCGCGTCGACGACAACCTCGTCCCCGACGTTGCCAACCTGTACGACGAGTACGGCAACGCCACCACTCATCCCAACACCGGTGCCCTGACCTACGGCTGGCTTGGCGCCGAGCAACGCGCCGCCGACACGAGCGGCCTTCTCCTGATGGGCGCCCGCCTCTACAGCCCACGCACCGGTTCGTTTACGTCCGTAGACCCAATCACCAGCGGAAATACGACCGCCTACGCGTACCCACAAGATCCAGTCAACGAGTTTGATCTCGACGGGTTGGCACGAACATGCAACTTCCTATGTGTGGGCGCTGCGTTCGCAGTCAGTCTGGCGACAAACGCGGGCTGCAAGGTCGCACTCGCCTCGGTGGTTGGACTGGGCGCATTCTTCTGCAGTGGCGTCGCGCAAGGAATGAACTACCTAGCAAAGTACGTCTGGAAGTACGCTGGCGACAAAGCATTCAGCGCGCTCGCCGCCGCAGGCGAGTTCTTTAAGGGTTTTGTCTTCGGCCTGGTAAAGTTCACCGTGTTGCGAAAGCTGGGCCAATACCTACTCCGGTGGGCGTCGGGCACGAAGTACTACACTGTGGTGACATATGTCAACAAGTGGCTACTGAAGGGCCCCAAGCATGCCCGATAGCAACCCCGACTGGGCCGATCGCCGCGACCAAGAGGCGTCATCCGACCGCCAGACCCGTCGCTACGCGTGGATAATTATCGCATTTTGCCCGATATACTTGCTCCCTATGGGCCTGTTCGACCCAGGGACCTTTCAGGTTCATATCCCGTCGGGCATTTCAGATCCAATATTCTGGACGCACTATGTCATCTGGGTCGCGATAGTCGTGGTTCTCTTCTCACTCTTTCTGCTCGGACGTCGGTGGCATTGGGCTCGAGCTCTGCTGCGCTTGTTGACAAAGTAGACCCAGGACGGACTAGGGGCGGGGAAAAGGGCGATGCGCGCAGACCCTATTAGCGACGACAGCGAGCAGGACGACGACCGACTCCCCGCGGAGGAGGCGTTGCCTAACCTCCGCCTACACCCCCTCGATGACGAAGATGACTGGGACTTCGCTTTTGTCATGATCAGGCTGAAGTCTCGACAGGGCTCGGACCCTGGCTGGGCGTATCGGACCAGCAGTGCCCCGAACCGCACAGAGCTGCTTGGGGCACTCCAGATGCAGGTCGACCTACTCCGCCGCGAATTACTTGCAGAATGGGGGACGGAATAGCTTCAGAGCCCCGAGGCGCGGCTCGGATCGCCCATCGGCTTCGCGCCCAGGGGCGACGATTGCAGTCACCGACCGACGCTGAGGGCAATCGCAGTCCACGCCGGCAGTTTGTGGAGGCGCGAGTCGCCTAGCTGCGAGACCCCCCGTCGAACCTCGCTCGTCGATTCTCGGGGTTCGCGCCTTTGCTGTTCGGTAAGCCACACACAGCTCGCAGGAGCGCCCCGGCCGCTGCGGAGCGACATCGTCACGCTCTGGAAAGCAGATGCCACGGCGGAGAGCGCCTCTGATCAGGGCTACCGGACATAAGACCCATTATCGGCATGCACAAGGCGACGTGGTCGCCGGACTCAGACGCGATCGCGCGACGGTCGACGCCGCAGCCACGGCGCGAGTACTACCGGCTGTCGTCGTCGCTAGGGCGGCTGTCGCGCGCCGGCGGCACTGCCGGGGGTGTGCGTGGGGGCGCCGGGGGTCGCGCGGTGGCGACCGTGGGACGGAGACCACGCTCCTCGTAACGATCCGGGCGCCGAGTGAACTCGTCCGGGCAGATCATCTTGTCCTCAGGCACGTTCGGCGTCCGTTCGCGAAGTCGAGGTCGCTGCGGGTCCCGTGGGAGGGCGCGTCACCCGACGCTCGTCGACAGCCGCGGTGGGCGTGTAGCCCTCGTACAAGCTGTCGCTGTCGTCGTCGACGCCGCGGTACGGCGCCTGCTCGGGCGGCACACCGTAGAGGCGGCCTTCGTTGCTCACGAGGCTTGGGCCCTTTGCTCGGCGGCGGGCGTCTTCGCGACGCCAGCGGGGGTTGCCGGCAGCTTGGGGGGAGTCCCCTTGCGAGGCACGACCTCGCCGCCCGGGCCGAGTCCGCTGTAGCCCCCCGTCGAGGGAGCAAACCATCGGCCGACCTGGTGAGTCGCGACCGGCTTCGTTCGCTTCTTCCCCATCACCCGACCTCCTGCTCGTCAGCGTCGTCGTCTGCTTCAGCAGTATCGGCGTCGCCGGGAAGGAAGTCCACGGTGACCGCCCCGCTGCAGTTAATGATCATGCCACCGGGTGCGTGGCAGACGTCGGTGAACGTCCCGTCGTCGTTGATGACCCAGCCCTCCTCGACGAACAGCTCGTGGGGGTGAGGATAGGAGCTCGCGTACGAGTTGGCGCCGTAGTAGCCACCCAGCCAGACGCCGCCATCGAGGCGCACACGCACCCAGCCCACGCGGGCACCGTTCCCGAACGCGAAGTCCCAGGCCGAGGGCGTCGGGTCGTAGGGCCGGCGCAGGTGGAGTTTCGTGAGCACCCACAGCGAGGCGCGCTTGTACGGACCGCTGCTGACGAGCCAGTAGATGCAGCGCGCGACGAGCCACGGGATGACGAGCGCCAGGACGACGAACGCCACCCCGAGGAGATGCACGTCGCTGAGCGCCCGGTCCGGGGTGCGCACGTACTCGACGACGCGCTCGCCAAAGAGCAGTGCGTACACGCCGGCGAACGCCGCGGTGGCGGCGATCATGCGTAGGACGCGCGCGCCGAACTCGCTTTCTTCCGGGTCCGGTCCGGCGACAGCCCTGGTGGAGGCCTGGTAGACGAATCCGGGTACAACAAGCGTCAGGACGATCGCGGCCTGTACCCACGTCGATGGGATGGTGCGCTCCTTCGCTCAAAGATGGGGCCGTCCGCGAGCATCACCCGCCTCGCCCCCGGCACTGCCGGCGCGGCTACGCCGGCAGCGGTGTGCGGTGCGGATCGATGTAGTAGTTGACGAGCGCGGCGGTCGTGGCAAGGAGCGACTCGGTAGCGGTCCGTCTCCACCTGACGTCCGATGCGGTGCCGGCGGCATGGTGGGACAGATGCGCGAGTTCGACCGTTGCTCGCAGAAGCAGGAGCCAGCGGCGGGGCTCGGGGACGGACCGCCTGGCGCCGCTCGCTAGCTCTGCGGTCGTCGGCTTTTCCGGGATCTCCTCGCATTCGAGGAGGAGTTCGAGTGCCAGGCGGCAGCTAGCGGCGCTCTCGCGGTGCCGGTGGTTCTCAAGGTGTCGCCGCGCTTCACGCAGGTGCTCGCCGATTCTGGTCAGCCCGGAGGACTCGCCGTCGTGTCCGACGAGTGGTGTGGGCACCCGCACTGTGAGCGCGACGGCCGCGCCGAGCTGGTCGAGTCTCGCCGACCAGGTGGCGGCGTCGACGCGGTGTCGGGCCTGCGCGGTCATCGAGGGGTGCGCATCTGCGGGAGCACGTAGCCGGACCAGGGTCAGGTCCAGCTGGAGCTCGACATCGCTGGCGGGAAGGGCGTTGATGGCGGCGAGCTGGTCGTCGGTGACCATGGCCACGAGGCTGTCACTGGTGACGTCCCAGTCACGGATGGCGAGCGTAGCCGGCGCGATCGGTCCCAGGACCCGACCGGGATAGCCGGCGGACAGCGTGCCGGTGAGCATCACTAGCTCAGGGGCAGGCTGGCTTGGGCCGCGATGCCGGATCCTCAGGCGCAGCTCGTGGGAGCCGAACCCCGGAACCAGGTGGCAATCGGTGATCTCGATGGTCACCTGGTCGCCGCCACCGAACGTAAAGGCCGCAGTGCTCACGGTGACAATCAGAGCAGCCAGCGCGCCAGGTCACCGGCTGCCGCGCCGGACCGTTCGACTGGGGGCCCTGGAGTAACCGAGCAGTAGCGCCAGGCCAGGCCAGACGTCGGCGAACTCCGGGCGGCAATGTGCGCGCGCTGACCTCAGCGCGCCTGATCGCTCGCGACCCGGCGCGCCAGATGGTCGATGGCGTGTCGCAGGACCTCAGCCTCGCCGTCGCTCATTGGGTGTCGGGACGGAATTCGGAACGCCTGTTCGCCAGCGACTGTCACGGTTGCAGACAGTCGACCGGGCCACGGACTCCGCACGGCGACCGCGAGCGACTGCACGGTCTAGGGCACCGCCCGTGTCGAGATCTCTCGGGCGCCGGTGTCATCGGCAGGGCCCACGCTTACGACGATCAGAGCGCCGTCCGTGATGACATGGACGGCCAGATGCTCGTGGCTCCCGTCCGGTATCTCCGCGGCGCTGCCGCTGGCAGAGATGTAGACAAGGGGCTTCTCGCCAACGAGAACGAGGATCGCGGCGACGACCTCGTCGAACCACGGATCGTCCCAGTTGTGGACGTATCCGCTCCACAGATGGTGCCGGCCGAGGGCGCCAAGGATCGCGTCGTGGTTGGTGCGGAGCGCCTCGGGTACGTGCACATCGTCATGCTCACACACGGTCATGGGCTACGGGGACTCAACCGCCGATGGGGTCGCGGCCTGAGGTGTCGGTGAACGTCAAGGCGTCACCGAGACCTCGGCTCCGGACGTGACAAGCCGTCGGACACGGCGCGGACGAGCGACGCGTCGAATCTCAGATCGCCGGACGGAGTGGTTATGGCGTCGAGTACGCCGTCGTGCACCCACTTGTGGACCAGGTTCACGCTGACGCCGAGCATCCGCGCGGCCTCGTCCGTGCGCAGCATGTGCACCCCGGCCAGCGGCCGCAGCCCGGCACCGCTGGCTGATCGGGCCTCCTGACCCGATCGGGTGCCTCGCATCGAACCGGCCTCCCGCGCATGACGTTCCGCGGCATGCTGTGTCCTACGGTCGGCGTCACGGTCCCCCCTGCCTGTGGCGCCGACCGTCATGAGTCTGGACCGGTGCTTCGGCGCCGGAGCTCGTCGACGACGTCGGCCAAAGCGCCGCGCACCATCTGTGGGTCCGCGTGCCGTTCGGCCACGGTGGTGGCTCCCGGGCTCGGGTCGACGAGGTCGAGCTGTGCGCGAGTGACGGTGCGCCAGGCGAGCACTGCGTCGACGAGGCGGCGGTAGACGCCGGCGTCCTGCGGGTCGCGCAGCCAGGCGTCAGCCGCGGCCGCGACTCGCTCGGCGAGCCGGCCTACCTCGTCGTCGATGGCTCCTCCTCGTGGTCGTGCCGAGCGTAGTGACCCCTTGCACGCGACAGGGCCCGCACTCTCTGAGTCGAGTGCGGGCCCTGTGCAGCGTGGAGCGCTGGCGGTCACCTGCTCCGCTCGGCCGTTCGCTGGTTCGCGGTGCGTGTGCGCGCCTTGCCCTTGGCCTTGCCGGCACGGCTCGCTGCACGGCCGGCCGCAGCGGCCGCGGCAGGGGGCGTGCCCTGGTCGAGGTCGGCGGTCAGCCGTGCGTCGACGGCCGCGCGGTTGTCGACGTGCTCGAGGGAGGCGGCCAGGTCCTGGCGCCGCTCGGCCGAGTCCCACGCCGCGCTGGCGTCGGCGCGGTCCGCCGCGGCCTCGTCGAGCGCCGCGGCCGCGGTGTTCTCGTCAACGGCGCCCTTGGCCTGCCGCTCGAGCGCGTCGGCGGCCGCCGACAGGGACTGCGCGTCTGCGACCTCCAGGCTCGTCTCGGAAGGAACGATCAACCGGTCGTAGGTGCCATCCTCGAGGGCAGCGGCCAACAGCGCCCGCTTGAAGTCGTCGGCGTCAACGACCAACCACGAGCCGACCTCAGCGCCGAGCAGCTGACGTCGCATGGTGCCCTTACCGGCACCGGGTGGTCCCGCCAGGACGATGGCCGAGGGTCGGCTCCGACCTGACGCGCTCGTCCTATCCCCTAGCGCGCGAGCGACCAACTCCTCATGCAACTCCGCGCGAGCGAGTCGCGGCCGTCCCGGGCTCGCGAACCACGCACGGTTGTTGACCGTCGCGTACGGGCTGTCCACCGCGAGCAACTGGCCAGGCTTCATCAACGCACGAACACGATCAGTGGAGTCCGCCAGAGTGGTGTACCGGTAGCTCGGTGATCGTGTCGTCGTAGACGACGGCGCGGTCACCGCGTGACCCTTCGAGTGATCTCTCACAACCGACTCGAAGAAGGACTCCACGATGACCGCACCCACGAGTATCGACCCTGCCCGGTTCCTGCACGAGCAGCTGGCGCAGGCGTCCCCGGACCTCATGCGCGACCTGCTGAGCACGTTCATCGACGCGTTGTTGTCGGCCGAGGCCGACGCGGTCTGCGGGGCCGGCTGGGGACAGACCTCGCCTGAGCGGGTCAACCGGCGCAATGGCTACCGCCGCCGTGACCTGGACACCCGGGTCGGCACGCTGGACGTCGCGGTCCCCAAGCTACGCTCTGGCTCGTACTTCCCCGAGTGGCTGCTGACCCGCCGTCGACGAGCCGAAGCGGGCCCTGACGTCGGTGGTCGCGACCTGCTACCTGCTCGGGGTGAGCACCCGGCGGATGGACAAGCTGGTCCAGTCGTTGGGGATCACGGGCCTGTCCAGGTCACAGGTCAGTGAGATGTCCAAGGACCTGGACGCCCAGGTGACCGCGTTCCGGACGCGCCCGCTGGACGCCGGCCCCTACACGTTCTGCGCCGCCGACGCGCTCACGATGAAGGTCCGTGAAGCCGGCCGCGTGGTCAACGCGGTGGTCCTGGTCGCCACCGGGGTGAACGCCGACGGGCACCGTGAGATCCTCGGGGTCCAGGTCACCACCGCCGAGACTGGCCCGGCCTGGCTGACGTTCTTCCAGGACCTCGTGGCCCGCGGCCTGAACGGGGTCAAGCTCGTGACCTCTGACGCCCACGCCGGGCTGGTCGCCGCGATCGGGGCGACCCTGCCAGGGGCGACCTGGCAGCGATGCCGGACCCACTACGCCGCCAACCTGATGAGCGCGTGTCCGAAGACGTCGTGGCCGGCAGTCAAGGCGATGCTGCACAGCGTCTACGACCAACCCACCGCCAAGGATGTCCAGGCCCAGTTCGACAAGCTCCTGGACGCCGCCGTCGACAAGCTCCCCGACGTCGCCGAGCACCTGGACGCGGCCCGCGCTGACGTGCTCGCGTTCACAGCCTTCCCCAAGGACCTGTGGCGACAGATCTGGTCGAACAACCCCAACGAGCGCCTCAACCGCGAGATCCGCCGCCGCACCGATGTCGTCGGGATCTTCCCCGACCGCGCCTCCGTCATCCGCCTCGTCGGCGCGGTCCTGGCCGAGCAGCACGACGAGTGGGCCGAAGGACGCCGCTACCTCGGCCTCGAGCTCCTCGCGAAAGCCCGCATCACGATCGTCCCCGGCGACGAGGAGGTGACCGATCCGCACCTCGCCCTGACAGCCTGACCAACAGGGTCACGCCCGAACCGCTACACCACTACCGAGGACTTGACCACACGATCCCGGTGCTCATGCAGGCGCACGTCATCGATCACCAGGTCACAGATCTCCAGCCGCACGCCGCCGCAGGCAGTAGCTCGCCGTCACTTGCCGGCGCTCTCCCACTTCTGCAACGCGAGCTCGTAAGCCTCGCCATCGATCAGCCCATCACGCAGAGCCCGCACGACCGTCTCCTGCCACTCCCCCGGCTCGTACGTCGACCAGTCGTACCCGTCCCCGGACGCGCTCGGTCGGTACTCCCAGCGCGCCAGCTCGTCGACGAGCTGGTCGCGCGTGAGCTCACCAGCGCTGTACCGCTGAGCAATCTCGTACGGGGTCGCACCCGAGAACCCAGGCCGGACATCCGGCACGGTCTCAGCCCGCTGCAACGCCTGCGACACCGAGGGCTGCGCGATCCCCAGCTGACGCGCAAGGTCCGTCTGACGCATCGTGCGCGCCACCAACCGCAGCGCACGGAAGTAGTCCAGCCGGTCGATCTCCTGCCGACTCCGAAGACGCCGCAGCGTCCCGACGTCCGGCGTGTGCTCCAGCAGTGCCACCGTCCACCTCCTCGATATAGGACAGCCTATACCGGAGGGTCCCATACGCGCCACGGACCGCTGCGTGCGCCTGGCGGACCGCTTGGGGCCGGCCGAGCAGGCGCGGGCCAGCGCCTGAGGTTGCGCAATGGGGTGAGACCCCACTCCGCTTCCACTCGCGCTCCGGAGTGCGAGTGGCAGATGTAAACAGAAGACAGGTATCCAGGTGTCACAGTGGGTGTGAACGAGACATCCGTCGTACCGACCGGGGGTGAGCCAGCCGTGCAGCTCGTCCAGCCTGCGAACGGTGTCGAGTCGTTCGCACGGGCGCACGGACCCGAGCTACGACGCATCGCGATCGGAATCTGCCGAAACGTCGACGCGGCCGACGACCTGGTACAGGACACCCTCGCCCGCCTCCTGCAGAAACACGAAGCCTTCGCTCGGGCGACCAACCAGATGGGGTACGCCCGTACCGTCATGGTCCGCATGTACCTCGACGGGCGGGATCCCCACGTCCACGCTTCCACGTCGGTCGAGCTGACCGTCGACCGATCGGCTGCCCAGCCGTTCGACGAGATCGAAGGGATCGACGCCGTCATCCAGATGGTCGCACTGCTCAGTCCCCGCGCCCGCGCGGTGCTTGCGTTGCGGTACGTCGCCGACCTCGACGACAAGGAGATCGCGTCGACGCTGGGTGTCACTCGCAGCACGGTGCGGGTCACAGCCCATAGGGCCCTGACCCGGCTCCGCGTCACAGGAAAGTCCGCCGTGCCAGAAGGAGGCCGATGATGAGCTGGACCGAAGCTGAGTTCCGTGACGCGTACCTCAAGTCGGTCGAGCGTGATGACCGATCCACCCTCGCACCGAAGATGGACCTCGCCGCCGTCGGCACCACCGAACTGCGTGTCGTGCGTCCGCGCTCGCGAAGCAGGTGGGCACTGCCCGCGGCCGCACTCATGGTCGCGGCGATTGGTGTGGGCGCGGTGGCCACCGGAAGCCTCCTGGGCGGGGCCCGCGACTCACACACTGCGGATAGCGCACGCTCGACACCCCCGCCGCCCTCGCCATCGAGCAGCGCCGCTGCGACCAAACCGGCCGACGCAGGCACGGGCGCCATGGCACCGATCGTCGGCGAAGACGTCCCGAACGCGGCGGGCCCATGGGCGCACGACATCTACCCGATGCTGAGCCTGGTCGTGCAGGAGAACGGCGACCTCTTCTCCTACATCGGCATCGACGCCAAAGGCGACATCGAGCTGGGCGCCACAGACGTCGACGCGGCACAGCCACTGGTCACATCGGCGCTAGCCGAGTCCCCGACACACACGGCCCTCGCCGACCGGATCCACGTGGTCGAGACGACTCGCAGCGCCCAAGACCTCTACGCCATCGCTCGTGAGCTCGGCGAGGATCCCACGTTCCAGGCCCTGTCCGCGGGAATGTCGTACATCGACAGCGAGTCGGACAGACTGATCATTGCGTTGCTCGACGCGCCCGACGACTTCCGTCGAATGCTGGCCGAGCGCTACGGCGCCTCGGTCGCGATCGTCCTGGCGTCGAGCTCGGCCGGGCTCGAGTAGCCGGCGACGGCCACGCTCAGGCAAACCACTCGAATGGATGAAGAACGGGCAGTACACGAGGGCTAGCGTCATGGTGCCACAGGTGCACGACAGCCGAGGAGAGGCCATGGCAGGACGCCGTCGGGTGCAGTTCGGAGTCGCGTTGGTGGGGGTCGCGGGCCTCTGCCTCGTGTGCGGGACGAGCGCCGGAGCCGCGGACGATGTGCCGTTCGCACCTCTGGTCCCCGAGCAGACGGCCTACCAGGTCGGGACCTGGGCGTCCGACATCTATCCCGAGCTTGACCTGCTCGTTTCGACGCACCTCGACGATCTGGCGTGGGTGAGGACAACCGCCGAAGGGACGCTCGAGGTCGGGGCACCGAACACGAAGCTCGCCGAGCGGCTGGTCGGCGAGAAGCTGAGCACTCTGAAGGTCCCGGCAGCCGCAGCCGCAAAGGTCGATGTCGTCCCGGCGAAGCGCAGCGCACGGGAGCTTTACGAACTCATGAGCGCGCTGATGGACGAGCCCGATTTCGTCGAGCACGGCGCCGGCATGGGGTACATCGACCCGGAAAGCGACGGTGTGGTGCTGGACATGCTCGAGGCGCCAGACGCGTTTCGCAAAGACCTGTACTCCAAGGCGGGCGAGAGCGTGTCGGTCCAGCTGGTCGAGTCTGGCGTCAGTTTGGAGTCGGGGCCGCAGCGCGACAAGGACCGTTATGAGTACTGGGGCGCTTCGTCGGCCTACATGTTCTCCGACGGCTACCGGTACACATGCACCGCAGGTGTGCCGATGGTTCGTTCCAACGGCGACCACATCATGGTCACCGCTGGACACTGCACCGAGATGGCTGCGTCACTGAACGTCTACTCGAAGGCGGGCGACGGCACGTACACGAACCTTGTCGGCAACACGTACGGGCTCACAAGTACGTTCCGAGTGAATGTTCCCAACCGCGGCGACATCGGGGCCTGGAAGAACAATGGGAGCGAGGGCCGGATCTGGATGGGCGGGGCAACGGGAACTACGAGCGCAGCCATCAAGGCGACGCACCTGGGCACGCCTGACCCCAACGTCGAGCTGTGCTTCTCCGGGACCATCTCCGGCGTCCAGTGCACGTTCCGCGTGACGGGCGGCGGCCGCTTGATCCACCAGGACGTCGCCGGCGGAATACCCTGGGACATCTACCCGTTGGTTGAGGTCCGCTCGACGAACGCTTGCACCACCAACGGCGACAGCGGCGGACCGTGGTTCAACACGGTTACGGGCGGGGTGCGCGTGTACGGGATCCATAGTGGCAAGGCCGCTGCGGACGGCGTCGGAGGCGTCTGCCGCAAGCTCTACACGCCGCTCTGGAACGCGACCGACCTGTATGACGCGACGGTACTGACGGGCTGACCAGGTCTCGGCACAGGCGGGACGGAGGCCGTCTATGTGTTGGTGCTGCGGCTCTGCAGGGAACAAGTGGTGTGCCGGGCTTCCGCCCGGGGTG
>NZ_BJLQ01000020.1 GCF_006538725.1 Cellulomonas gelida | reverse complement strand
GGCTCGAGCTCGTCGCGGGCCGTGGCGAGCCGCATCACGCCGTCCCGGTGGACGTCGCCGTTGCGGTCGACGTACCCCCGGGGCAGCGTGAACTCGTAGCGGGTGCGCAGGCTCACTTGACTCGCGCGAGCGACTCGACGGTGAGGGTGATGGTCTCCTTCACCGGGTCGTTCGACTCGACGCTGAGCTGGTCGGTCGAGATCTTGCTCGGCCAGCCGTTGGTGAAGTTGAACCGCGCGATCTCGGCGTTCGTGGAGTCGTACATGACGATCGAGCCGCTCTTGCGGTTGTTCGACCGGTCCGACAGCAGGATGCCCTTGTCGCGGATGTCGTTGAACCAGCCCCAGAGCTTGTCCTGCGTCATGTCCGGCGGGGCCATGCGCACGAGCTGCAGGTCGGGGGCCTTGTTCGACTTGCCGAGGGTCTTGACGACCTGGATCTTGCCGTTCGCACCGGCCTGCTCCATGGTCACGACCTCCATCTCGATGTCCAGACCGGACACCGAGCTGAGGATGGAGACGACCGAGCCGTCGATCTCGAGGAAGAAGTTCTGCGAGACGATCGGGTCGTTGTTGATGAGTGCTTCGTTGGGCATCGACGTGCTCCTTCAGTCAGGGACGGGTGCGGTCAGTTCGCGATCTGCTTGTTCTGGCTGATCCGGAAGATCACGAACTCGGCGGGCTTGACGGGCGCGATGCCGACCTCGACGACGAGCCGGCCGGCGTCGATCGACTCCGGGGGGTTGGTCGTCTCGTCGCACTTGACGAAGAACGCCTGGTCGGGCGACGCGCCGAACAGCGCCCCGGCCTGCCACAGCCCACGCAGGTACGCGTTGAGCGTGCGCTTGACGCCCTCCCACAGGGAGACGTCGTTCGGCTCGAAGACGGCCCACTGGGTGCCCTCGAGGATCGTCGACTCGATCATGTTGAACAGGCGACGCACGTTGATGTACTGCCAGTCGGTGTCCGAGGCGAGCGTGCGGGCGCCCCAGATGCGGATGCCGCGCGTGCCGAACGGGCGGATCGCGTTGATGCCGATCGGGTTGAGGATGCCCTGCTCGTTCTGCGTGATCGAGCGCTCGACGTCCAGGACGCCGCGGATCGTGTCGTTGGCCGGGGCCTTCCACACGCCGCGCGACTCGTCGGTCCGTGCCCACACGCCCGCGACGTGACCGGACGGGGGCAGCAGGATCTCGGAGCTGCCGTTGGATCCGGTCGGGTTCTCGACCTTGATCCACGGGTAGTACAGCGTCGCGAACGCGGAGTCGTACTGCGCGACGTCGCTGCGCCACTCCTTGACCTGCTGCGGCGTGAACCCGGGAGGGGCGTCGAGGATCGCGACGCGGTTGGCGTGCTGCTCGCAGTGCGCGATCAGGCTCGTCTGGACGGCCTTCCACAGGCCCAGGTCGAGCGAGCCGTCGTCCTTGGTGGCCGCGGTCAGCAGGTCGGGGACGACGACGATCGTGACGTCCTCGGCGATCGCCAGGCCGTTGATGCCCGACCGGGCCGACTCCGAGCCGGCGAACTTGCGGCCCGAGACGGCGACGGGCTTCGGGGCAGCCTTCTGGAGCGAGTACTGGCCCGGCTTGAGCAGCTCGAGCTGGCTCGACAGGTCGGTGTCCTGCGCGAGCTTGATCTCCACCTTGACCTTGGTGGACGTCTTGTTGATGACGGTCGCGGCGTCGCGCGGACCGCCGAGCGTCAGGTCGTCGTAGGTCTCGACGGCCTCGCCGGCCTCGACGATCGTGATGCTGAACGGCGCGGGGCCGTCCTCGTCGTCGGGCGCGTCGGCGGTGCTGACCAGGACCGTGAGGTCGGCGTCGGGCTCGACCGACTCGATCGCGAGCGGCAGGCCGAGCGAGCGGTCGTAGGCCGGGAGCTCGAGGCGGGCCGGCTCACCGGACGGCTCGGCGTTCGGGATCCGCACGACGTACGCCTGCGCGCCGCCGTTGAGGAAGAAGCCGTAGATCGACAGGGGCAGGAGCGCACCCTCGACGAAGCCGCCGTACAGCGACTCGAACTGGGTCCAGCTCGTCACGAGCCGCGGCGCGAGGCCGTTCGGGTCGTTCGGGTCGTCCGTCGGGAACGAGGCGGTGAACCCGACGAACGCGGCGACGGCCGTCGGGGCCGAGGTCAGGACCTTCTGAGTCGAGGGGATCTCCTCGACGTACACGCCAGGGGCTGTGTAGGTGGGCACGGGCCATCCTTCTTTCGGCTGTGGCCCCCGCGTTGGGGTCAGGACACCGGCGCGGGGTGATCGGCAGACGCAGGTGTGTCGTGCCTCGAGGCTAGGAAGCGGGCCCGTACCGGGTCATCGGTAATCGCTACGCAACGTCGCGGAGTCGGGCCCAAGGTCCGTTGCGCGCGCGACCGGGCGAAATTCTGTCCAGCCGACGAGAGCGATGGTCACTTGCCCCCGTCCACAGTCCATGATGAGGACCAAGGTCCTGCTCACCCCGTTGAAAGGCATCGACGTCGTGCCTGCCTCGCCGCGCTCGTCGCGGGCTGTGGCGCGCGACGAGCCCGAGGTCGAGCCCGTCGCACCGGTCGCGGTGGCCCAGCAGGGGTCGACGCCGTTCGCGTCGCGCCACCTCGTCATGCCGGCGTCCCGTCGTGAGGCCGTCGAACAGCTGCGCGAGTGCCTGCGCGAGGGGCGCAGCGTGCTCGTCGTCGGCGAGGCGGGGGTCGGCAAGACGGCGCTCGCGGCCCGCGCGCTCGAGGGTCTGGTGATCGACGGCCGCGCCCCGTACGTCGTGGCGCTCACGGGCGCGTCCTCCCGGGCCGGGCTGCCGCTGTCGGGGCTCGAGCCGCTGCTCGCCGACGACCTGTTCTCGATCGGCTCGTTCGCGCGGACCGTGCGCGTGCTCGGCCAGTCGCTCGCCGAGCTCGCGGGCGACGCCCCGCTCGTCCTGCGCCTCGACGACGCCCACCTGCTCGACGACGCGTCCGCGCAGGCCCTCGCGTGGGTCGTGCGGCAGCGCACGGTGCTGCTCGTGGCGACCTCGCGCTCGTCGGGCGCCTCGGACTCGCCGTGGCTCGAGCTGTGGAAGGACGACGTGGTCGAGCGCATCGACGTCGCGCCGTTCACGCTCGCGGAGATGGAGCAGTGGCTTGCGGGCGAGCTGGGCGGGCTCCCGACGGCGGACACCGTGCGCCGGATCTGGGGAGAGACGCGCGGCAACGTGTTCCACGCGCGCGAGCTGGTGCGCACGGAGCGATCCGCGGGCGGGCTGCGCGAGTACGACGGCGTGTGGATGTGGACGGGCCGCGCCACGCCCGGCTCGCGCCTGCTGGAGATCGTCGAGAACGACGTCGCGCGCCTGTCGCCGGACGCGCACCGCGCGCTCGAGGCCGTCGCGCTGCTGTGCCCCGTCCCGCTGCGCCTGCTCCTCGACGTGGTGCCGCGGACCGCGGTCGACGAGCTCACGCACACGGGCGTCGCGACGCTGCGCCCGCAGCCCTCGGCCGGCGGCAGCGAGATCGTCGTCGACCTGGCGCACGCCCTGTACGCCGAGGCCGTGCGCGCGCGGGTGCCCGGCGGTCGTCGGCGCGAGGTGCTCGACCTCGTCGCGGGCTCCACGCACGCGGCGTCGGGCGCCTCGCTCATGCGGTCGGTGATGCTCGCGATGGACTCGGGGATCGTCGTCGGACGCGCGCGGTTCGAGGCGGCGGTCTCCGAGGCGTTCACACTGCAGCAGCCCGACGTGGTGATCCGGCTCGTGGACCTGGCGCTGCGCGCGACGCCCGTGGGCGGCGAGTACTGGGCCTGCCTGATGAACTGGCGCGGCGAGGCCTGGTGGACGCAGAGCGAGCTGGTGCGCGCGGGGCGTGACGCGACCATCGTCATCGAGACGCTGCGCGCCCTGCCCACGCTGGATGCGGCGCTGGTGCGGCGGATGGTCGACGCGGTGCAGATCCTGTCCGCCGCGCTGCACGTCTCGGGGACGGACGTGGACGACGCGCTCGAGATCGCGCGGTCCACCGCGCGCTGGCTCGAGTCGATCGACGCGCCGGGGGACTGGGCCGACGAGCTCGACGTGACGCGCCTGGTCCGGCTCGGCTGGGCGGGCCGCGCGACGCAGACGCGGGCCGAGGCCCTCGCGATGCTGTCCCGCCCGCGCGTCCCGGCGACCGCGGTGCGGCTCGTCGCCCCGACGGTCCTCGGCCTGGCGGACGCGGGCCGGTTCGGCGAGGCGCGCGAGGTCGCCGAGCGCCACCTGCCGGTCGCCGAGGCGCTCGCCGACCGGTACCGGTGGGGCGTCGGCGAGATCTACGTGGTCGACATCCTCACGCGCCTGTGGTCCGGCGACCTGAGCGTGCTGGAGGAGGAGAACCTGCGGACGCTCGACGAGAACCCGGTCGCGATCGACTGGGTCGCGCTGCAGGCCGCCAAGGGCATCGCGGGGATCCTGTTCGGCGCGTGGTCGCAGGCGGCCACCGAGCTGCGCGCCGCGAACGCGCGGCTGCGCGTCAACGACCGCGGCGGGATGATCGCGTTCACCACGGCCGCTGAGGCGCTCGCGGTGGCGGCGAGCGGTGCGACGAACGCCGCACGGCACCTGCTGGCGTCCGTCGAGGCGACGCCCCTGCGCGCCGCGGCCGCGCTCGAGCCCGAGGTGCGGATGCTCAAGCTCGACGCGCTGGCGTGGCTGCGGGACCCCGGAGTGAAGGTCGAGGCGTCGCTTCTCGCGCAGTGGGCCCGCGACCGGGGTGCCTCACGCGTCGAGCTCGAGGCGCTGCACCGGTTCGTCCGCGCCGGCGGACGCTCGCCCGACGTGCTGGAGCGCGTCGCGATCCTGGCGCGCGCGGTCGAGGGCGCGCGGGCCGCGGCCGTCGCGGCGCACATCGACGCGATGGTGGGCGACGACGTCGACCTCGCCCGGATCGCGGAGCGGGACCTCAACCGCCGCGGGCTGTGGCTCCCGCCGCTCGAGCCGCCGGTCGCGCTGACGCCGCGCGAGCGCGAGATCGCGTCGCTCGCCGCGGGCGGCATGACGTCCCGCGCGATCGCCGCGCGCCTGACCCTGTCCGTGCGGACGGTGGACTCCCACCTCGCGCGCGTGTTCGCCAAGACCGGCGTCCACTCGCGCGAGGGGCTGGTCGCGGTCCTGCGCTGACCCCGCGTTCCTCGTCGGACCGGCTCGCCGAGCGTCCCGGGACGACGAAGGGGGCGCGGTCCCGACTCTCGTCGGCGCCGCGCCCCCTCGTCGGGCCGTGTCAGCAGAACGCGCTGGGCGTCCAGTTCACGTTGTTCGGACCCTTGTAGTAGGTGACGCCGAACGTGTTCCCGGCTCCGTTCGGGGTGAACGTGTTGCCGTTGCGGTTGGCGTTCCAGGAGTTCTGGATCGACTGGCCGTTCGACGGGTAGACCGTCACCGTCCAGCTGCTCGAGCCGGAGACCGTGTAGGTGACGTTGAACCGGTCACCCCACTCCTGGGTCTTGGTCGCGGAGACCGTGCAGGACCCGCCGCCCCCGCCGGGGTTGCCGCCGCCACCGTTGTTGCCGCCGTTGTTCCCACCCGACGAGCCCTCGGACACGGTGATGTTCGACGAGCCGGAGGACTGGTACCCCTCGGTCGCGAGGATCTGGTAGTTGTGCGAGCCGAGGTTCATGCCCTTGGACGCCCACGCGTCGAAGTGGTTGCCGGCCGTGATGGTGCCGCCTGTGCGCTTCTGCTGCCGCACCGACCAGTACTGGTAGAACGTCGCGGTGCCCTGGATGGAGGGCTGGTTGACGCGCTGGGTGCGGTAGATGTCGTACGTGCCGCCGTCCGAGTTCACGGTGCCCATGTACGAGCCGGTGGGCCGGTAGGTGCCCCAGTTGTCGACGATGTAGTACTCGATCAGCGGGCCGGTGGTCCACCCGTAGAGCGTCAGGTAGGCGTTCCCGGACGGGTTGAACTGGCCGGAGTAGGAGACGGCTCGGCGGGTGCCGGTCTGCCATCCCTTGCCGGCGACGAAGTTGCCCGTGTTGCGCCACGACGTCGAGTAGTTGCCGCCCGAGCCGAGGTCCATCGAGACGGTGCCCTGCGAGTCGGTCCAGAACGAGTAGTAGTACCCGTTGTTGGTCCCGGTCGAGTTCGACGAGATGGCCGACGCGGGCGCCGCGACGGCCAGACCGCCGGCCGTGAGCGCAGCTGCGGCGACGAGGCCGACGACGGACTTGAAGGAGCGGCGACGGTGTCGCGGGGCTCCGATAGTTGCGGACATTCTGCACTCCCTCGTGCGGAATCGTTGACCTTGGTCTGCGACGACCCGTCGTCCTCGGCGGGTCCCCCTGAGCGCTGGCCGGTGGGGGCCGACGCGTGCGGCCTGCGACGAGAAGCTCGCCCGCCAGGCCGTGGCAGAGCGATTCTGTGCGCGGGGGTGGGAGTGGTCAAGATGTCCGAGCATGGGAGTTTCGTTCTCTGAATCGGTTATGTTTCGGAAAGTGCGTATCCGACGGTCGTGCGTCGGTACCTGCCGTCGTCGGGCCCGCCGCGCCTCGCGCCTGGTGGGCGGTCGCTGCTCGTCGCGCCTCACGGCCGGGGGCGATCCGGCACGCGACCATGGGGGACCCACCTGCGGACGACGAACGGAACCACCCCGATGAACCTCGCAGAGCAGCGAGCGCACATCCTCACCGGCGCCATGTACGACGACCTGACCCCCGAGCTGGTGGCCGCCCGCGAGGCGACCGTGCTGCGCACCAACGAGTACAACGCGACGTTCGGCCGCCCGCCGGCTGAGCGCGAGGCGCTGCTCGCGACCCTGCTCGCTGCGGTGGGCACCGGCGTGCACTTCGAGCCCACGTTCCGGTGCGAGTTCGGCTACAACATCACGATCGGCTCGAACTTCTACGCCAACTTCGACTGCGTGATGCTCGACGGCGCCCCCATCACCATCGGCGACAACGTCCTGCTCGGCCCGCGCGTCGGGATCTTCACCTCCAACCACGCCCTCGATCCCGTCGAACGCGTCAACGGCGCCTGCTACGCCAAGCCCGTGACCATCGGCGACAACGTGTGGATCGGCGGCCACGTCACCATCAACCAGGGCGTCACCATCGGCGCCGGCTCCGTGATCGGCTCCGGAAGCGTCGTCACGCGCGACATCCCCCCGGGCGTCATCGCCGCCGGCGTCCCCGCCCGAGTCCTGCGCCCCATCACCTCAGCCGACGCGACCGGCTGGAAGCCGTAGCCGCCCGGCGCGCTCTGCGGCGCCCTTGCTCCAAGGCCGCGTGCACCCAGCCGGCCATCGAGTCCCGACGAGCGTGTCGTCGGCACCGTGGTCGGCGCCACCACCCTCGAGTGCGAGGCCGGCTCGCTGCGGCGACCGCGTCGCCGTCTCGGACGACGCGCTCGTCGTCGGCATCCTGCTGGTCCCCACCGACCAAGGCCCGCTCCCGTTCTGACCGCGTCGCTCCGGTAGGCTTCCAGCGTCCTTGCGGTCGCCTACCGGTGCTGCGGGGACTCGCAAGGATCGCCACGGCAGTCACGCAGCCCGAGCCGAATCGGCCCCGCTAGCGAACTCTGCCGGATCCCGCGCCTGTAGCTCAGGGGATAGAGCACCGCTCTCCTAAAGCGGGTGTCGGCAGTTCGAATCTGCCCAGGCGCACAGAGGTGTTATCGCAGGTCAGAGGCTGTATCAGCGCCCCGCCCGCGATGGGGGCTGTGTCCGATTTGCCCGGCGTTGGTCAGCGTGTGGTCAGCCGCTGTTCTCAGCACGTGTACGGCCTGTCAAGAACCCGGACGGACACGCCCTTCTACTCCCTCCGATCGGACGGGCTCGGCTCGCCGCGCTCAAGGGACGCGTCGCTCAAGATCCGACCGCCCCGATCCTAGATCGGTAGTCTTGACCGGTGTCCGCCAAGGTCATCACGTTCAGATCGGAGCTCAAGAGCTCGATCAGCGATTTCCTCGCGGACGCGGAGATGAGTTGTACGGCGACGGAGGAATCGCTCGTTGCTCTGGTGGTCGCCATCGCCGACTATCGAGAGGAAGGCCGGCAGCTCTTTCCGCAGATCATCATCTGTGACGATCTAGAGACCGTACTGCGGAACGTCCAGGGTTCGAGCCCGATCGAGATCGGGTCAGGACTGCGCGAGCCGGAGACCATGCTCCATGCCCTGAAGAAGTGCGCACCGCTCGCGGAGGGCGCGTGGTCCATCTGGGTGGAGCGCCAATCAGGCACCTTCCGATTCGGGGTGTACCGCGCGCCAGCCACAACGGCCATCGATGAACGAACAACGCTGCTGAGCACGCCCGCATCCGCCGACCAGTGCGCGATCCTCCTCGCCCAGCTTGCGCCGGGGGTGGTCGAACTGATCTCCACCGGTCGCGATGGTCTCAGAATCCACCTATCTGGAAGACGCCAAGAGGACACCCAAAGCGACGATGCGCAAAGGCGCGTCGCTCGGTGGTGGGCGACCGAGATACCGGACGAGCGTCTACGCGAGTCCTTCGCGAGCTTCGCAGCGGGCGTCCTGCATGACGTACTTCGAAAGGGGCACGGCGCGCTTGTCGCCGTGGCGCCCGCGGGCTCTGATGAGTGGGTGGTCGACGCGGGCGACGCGGTGATTCTAGGTGAGGCGCTAGACGCGGCCACAAAGCTGAGCGCGCAGATCGACGAGCAAACCTCTGCGGACCTATCCGACGTTTTGGCAAGTGTCGATCTCCTCTCCGGCATGCTGGGGAGCGATGGTATTACGGTGCTGGACACTGCAGGTCGGGTCGTAGCATTCAACTGGTTCATTCAAGCTGACGCGAGCGCGTCGACCGGTCGCGAGAGAGGCGGCGCGAGACACCGCGCCTTTGGAGCGCTGAAGGTTATGGTTGACGCAGGCAAACTCGCTGGCGTCTTCATTCGTTCCAGCGATGGTGCCGAGAGCGCCTACGGAGGGGCCCTAGATGCCTGACGCAGAGGTAGTCCATTGGGAAGCAAGCGACGCGACGGTTGTCCCCCGCAGTGCTAAGACCGCCGAGGCGATAGCCGGGTTCGCTAACCAGCTCTCTGAGCGCGACCGCAAGCAACTGATTCAAGCGTTCGACAGCGATCTCCTTGAGATGGGGTCTGTCTTTGTTTGGACGCGAACGATGGCGGGCCTGAAGACGCAGTTGGCTGGCCTGGGGATTGACTTCATCGCAGAGATGCTCGATAGGCCCGACATTCGTCCAGGTGCGGAAGTGCACGAGGTTCTCACCGACTACGAGGCTGTCCGGCTGGCCGAAGAGCTCGGAATGTTCGGTAGTACTCTCGCGATGCGTCTGCGCCAGAATCTCGAACTGGTCGCCCACTTCTCTAATCGCCCGGCGGACGCGGTCGATGACGAGATGATGCCGGAGGAGGCTCTGAGCGTCCTTCGGACCTGTGTGCAGACCGTTCTCGGTCGCGAGGACCTTGATATCGCTGTTGAGTTTGCCGCCTTCCGGAAGCGACTAGA
This sequence comes from Cellulomonas gelida, assembly GCF_006538725.1. Classification (GTDB taxonomy): domain Bacteria; phylum Actinomycetota; class Actinomycetes; order Actinomycetales; family Cellulomonadaceae; genus Cellulomonas; species Cellulomonas gelida. The sequence continues at coordinate 58,827 of NZ_BJLQ01000020.1, read as the reverse complement.
GGCATCGATTCTCGACGACGAGGCGCCCGAGATTGAGGGTCTGGTTCACTCGGCATACTTCTTCAAGCGCACGGTACTCCGGCTGCTTCTTGCAGGAAGCAAGGGCTTGCGAAGTGCCCAGCTCGAGAACGTGTTGGCGAACCTGAACACACTGCTTCCCCCGCTCTGGCCGGACCTCAAGGATCCGGACCGCTACATGGTCGGTCGCGCCTACGCCGAACTGCACGCTGAAGGCCACGCGATAGCTGCGAACGGCCTTCGTTCGGCACTCCTGAAGGTCTCGGGATTCGACTTCGTGCCGGAAGGGTTCCGATCGCAGGCATTCCTCGAAGCGGCGGCGAAGTTGCAGTCCGCTCACTTCGGCTGGGACAACTTCCACAACGAGGTCGGGCCAATGCACGCTCTGGCGAGTCTGGGCACGTCCATCCCTCGGCCCGCATTCCATAGAGTCGTAACGGCGATAATTCTCATTCGGATCGGCAACCATTATGGTGTGTCGTTCGCGGCCCAGGAGCCGGCGATGGGGATGCTCCGGGACGTCACGGCGGATAGGTGGCAGTACTTCTTTGACGGCTGCCTGCCGGTTGACGATGTGCTCTTGATGGAACTGCAGGATGCGCCTATCGCCAGGCGCTGGTGTGACATGGTGGGTGAGCTTCCCCGAATCGGCGATGTCAAGCCAGCCGACAAGCGGGTCCGTCAGCTCGTGGACGCTGCGCGCCAGGGCGATGCCGCTACGGTTATGCGCAAGGCGAGTAGGTTGCTTGAAGTCATGCGCACAGAGCCGCAGAAGCAGCGAGGCTAGCGCTATTCGGCGGCACCACGTGGGCGCATTGAGAATACCTCGACTGAGGATCGCGGCGGTTCGCGAGTATGGCGGAGGGTGCTCGTTTGGCGCTGCATGGTGGCGCGCAGTCCTCGTGTCCGGCCGGTCTCGGAGCCAGACAGCGGAGGTCAGTCGGAACGGCGGGGAGCGCCTGCGGGGATCCGTCGATTTCCTTGCGCGGCTGCATCGACGGAACCGCCGGCAGCCGCTCGATCGCCTGCCACGTCACTTCGCTGGAGACAGGTGCCCGTACAGGTTCATCGTCATGGTCGCCGGATCACCTGCACCGCCTTCACGTCCGCACCGGCCGCGATTAGCAGCGCCGCAGCGGTGTGCCGGAGGTCGTGGATCGTCGTCCCCTCGACGCCTGCCCTCCGCGTTGCCTCCATCCACCCGGACCGCGCGCGGAAGTTGGTGTTCGTCCAGACACTCCCGGCCGGGCTCGAGAACAGGTACCCGCCCGGCGCGGTGAAGGCGACCCGCGTCCGCACGTACTCGTCCAGCGCCGCGGGCACCGGCACGGTCCGGGCCTGGTGCGTCTTCGTCGGCCCGAACACCGCCCCACTCGTCCGCTTGGCTGGGTCGATCCACGAGCCGGCGTCCAACTCGGCGAGCTGGTCGGCCTCCCAGCGCTTGGCATCGACCCGGCGCCCTAGCGACCGCTGAGCGTTGACGCGACCCTCGAAGAACACCTTCGCACGCCAGGTCACGTTCCCCGTCGGGTACGCCCGCCTGGTGACGGACATCAGCGCCGATTGACCGGCGTCGTTGGCTCGCGCTCGACCCACGTCGCCGGGAGGAGGATCACCGTGCCGAGGCGCCGGAACGGGATCTGCTGGTGCTCGACAGGTGGCACAGCGTCCGGGGCGGTACTCCGAGCACCCGCGCCGTGTCCTTCACGCGGTAGTACTGCCCGGGCCGGGCCGGGCCGGGGTGGCGGGGACGGTGTGCTGTGCGGTGGTGGTCATGACCTTCTCCTTCTGTTGGGTTGGGTGTGGCGGTGGTCAGCGACCGAGCACCGGTCCATCGGCGTACGACGGCGGCGGTGCGGTCAAGGGGTGCGGCGTGGGCTGTGGAGGCCAGGGGTTCCACGGTTGCTGTGGACGCACGGGCGGCACGATTGGCGCGGCACGGCCGGGGTGGTAGGTGTCCGACGTTTCAGTGGCGCTGGGCTCGGCGTGGCTGGACGCGAGGACCTGCTCGAGTACCTCGCGGCCCGACGACGGCGCGTGTCCGGGCAGGCAGTCCGGGTCGCCCTGGTCGACGACGACGAAGGCGCGGTTGGTGTGGCGGCCGCGGCTCATCGCGCCGCAGAGGTCCTCGCGGCCCATGCCCGGGGTGGCGATGGTGTGGGTCTCATCGACGGCCGCCCCAGGGCCACTCCTCTTGCACCGATGCGACGAACGCGGGCACGCGCCGTCGCTTGGGCCGAGGCCGCCCCATGAATTACCAGCTATAGCGGCCGGCTGAGACGCGGAGACGGCCCACCCCTACCGCGCCGTGCTAGTCGCGACCGGAACGAGCATGCGAGGAGGCCCAGACTCAGAACGAGAAGCAAGCGAACCGGCCACGGCGGCCGAGCCGAGGAACGCCCCGGAACCAAGTCTCCTTCTCGAGCACGCCGAACGACTAGCCTCTGGCCAACACGTCTGGAGGGGGAACCGGGTGACCGCGATCGACACGCTCACCGCTGCGTCACCGCCGGACGATGCCGGAGCCGACACAGCGGACCGCTACGACTGGCAAGCGCTCACCGCTGCGGTCGACGCCCTGTCAATGATCCTCGGGGCCAAGCGCGCCGGTCGATCGATCGAGGATGTGCTCGTAGTCTGCGAGTATCACGAGGACTACGTGCTATGCGACGGCGACTCGGTGCTGCTGGTGAGCGTCAAGCACCGGGAATCCGGTGCCGGAAGCTGGACGTTCGCTCCGCTCTTCACTGACGGCGGTCTGGCTCACCTCTTCTTACGTTGGTGCGCTCTCAGCGAGGACTCCCGGTGCCGGCTCGTGACAAATGTCGGCCTTCGGAATGGAGAACCGGCGCGGCTGAGTCAGATCTGCGAGCGGCTCCGAACCGCCGGCCCGGGTCCTCGCACATTTGAAGAGTCCGAGATGATCAGAAGCGCCTGCGCGCGGATCCTAGATGCGATTCCCGCAGACAAAGTCGTACCAGAATGGGCCGCACGGCTGCCCGCTGGCGGACGCTGGTCCCAAGTGTTCGAGGACGCCGTAACGAGATTCCTCGGTATTCTATCCTTCGACTGCGACCGCGTGTCGCGCCATCACCTGCCGGCCGCAGCGGCCGCGATGTACATGCGCCCGGTGCTCCAGGAGCTCGGGATCGACGACTCACTTGCTGATGCTGCGTGGGAGACCGTCAGTGGGCTCTTTCGCGAACGAATGCGCGGACGTACCACACCCGCTCGCGAAGCGATGGAGATCCGTATTAGGAGTCTGGCCGACCTAACCCCGGAGGCGAGAGAGTGCCACCGGGCCGAGGACCGCGCAATCGCGGGTGAAGACATTCTAAGAGCTCTCGCTATCGCGCGCGATGTTGCGATCCTGCCCGTACCCCGCGGACGGAGCATGGCCCCCACGCGGCTTGCCATCAAGCTCGTGAACGCTGGGTGTCACGACACGACGGTTCACGCTGCCGAGGCCGCCGCGAGACAGTGGCGGGAGTACGAACTAGACATGAACCTGCAGCCGGGTACGGCACAGGACCTCGCCCGCCTTAAGGTCCGCACGCTCCTTGCGGTATCGGATCTGCATGAACGATGCGCAGAAGGTGCAGAACAGGCCGACTACGGTCCAGTGATGTGGCGCATGATGCGAGACGTCGTTAGGGAGCCGCGACTTCAAGATGGCGGAGGGTTGTTCGTCGATGACGAACTTATCCTTGGGTTGGTGTGTGACCTGACGAGCGAGTGCAAGGTCTGGTTCAGTGACTACTTCGACATTGACGCTGGCCGCGATGCATTCCCAAACCGTCTAGAGGGCGAAACTGTGACGTCATGACTGAATCTTCAGACCTCGCAGCACTGCTGGGTCAAGAGGACCTGCTGCATCAGCAGTTGCGAGTCCTTCTCCTGGTTACCGCGGTCGCAAAAGAGCCGGGCAATGCCGGAAAACTCGACGGGTTGACTAAGCTAGCGAAACTTGACTTCATAGCACGCTACCCAAACTTGGCGGGCAACGTCGCACGCGAACTCGGCATAGATTCGCCGGACGTCGGAGGCAGTCCTCCAACGGCGACGCCGATGATCCGATACAGGTACGGGCCGTGGGATGACCAGTACTATCCGGTTATCGGAGCTCTGGTCGGGCGAGGTCTGGTTCGATACGCGGCCGGCAGGAAGGGGAGCGTCGGATTGGCCCCCACCGCCGCGGGAATAGAGATTGCGGCGCGGATGCGCAAAGAGCCTTCATGGGCGCAGGTTGCGTCGCACTACGATCAAGTAGCGCGTGCATTCGGAGGTCTCACCGGCAACAAACTCAAGCAAGCGATCTACAGCGCCCTGCCGGAACTACACGACATGCCTTATCGAACGGAGTTGAGATGAGGGCTCGGATGCGGCTCAACGCGCTGACGCTACATACAGCGCCTGGTCCAGTTCGTTACGACTTCCGCGGACCGCTGACCGTACTAACCGGCCCCGTCGGCGTGGGGAAGAGCTCGCTCTTCGAGCTCATGAAGCATGCGCTCGGGGGAAGTGCGCGGGTCGCACCGGTTGCACGCGACTTCGTCGAGTTCGTGGAACTTGAGCTAGATGTGGGCGATGAGCGGTACCGCCTCAGCCGGAACGTGCAGGGCGACAGCTCACGAGTTGGAGTATTTGACATGAAGGAACGGCGCGAGGTCGGCTTACTCCCAGTCGCGGCCAGGCCGGACGCCGAGGGCACAACTGTGGGCGCGCTGCTGCTTCGAGCTTTGGGCCTTCCTGACGATACGCATACCACGTCGGCAAAGCGCACGGCCAGGGTCACCTTCAACAATGTTTGGTCTTTTCTCTATGTCGAGCAGCGTGAGATCGACCGAAGCATCGCTCGAAACAACGATTCTTGGTCCGAGCCTGCCCGCAAGACGACCTTTGAACTTCTGTTCGGCTTAACAAACCGGGAAGTCCTGCGCCTGCGAAAGTCTCAACTGGACTGGGAACAGAGGCGCGAAGAGGCTGCGCGCGAGGAGCGGGCCGTGATCAAGTTCCTGGAAGACAGCAAGACGCGTAGCAGGGCGGAGGCGGCGGCACTCGCCGCAGAGAACGAACGGCGTATTGTTGATGCGCGGAGAAGACTTGCTGGCATTATGGAAGAATCTGAGAGCGTGCGCGGAGAAGTGGGCGTCCTCCGTACGCTAGTTCTACACGCGCGCAGGGAGCAGTCCCTGCTCGCTGAGGCGCATGGTGCTACACAATTGGAGCTCGGCGAGCGCAGGCACCTGTTGCGTTCCCTTGAGACTCGTTCGGAGGAACTTGGTAGAGGCGAGGCGGCGGCCAGTCTCCTCGGACCCATCGACTTCGTTGTGTGCCCCAGGTGCTCGCAATCCGTCAAGGAACGGCGCCCTCCCACCGGCGCATGTGTGCTGTGCCTTCAACCCGAGCCCGAGCCGACGGGCCTGTTGGAGCGCCGCGCCGCAGACGATCGCGAGCGGTTGGCCAGCCAGCTCGCAGAAGCGCGCGTGCTGGTGCAGTCCGCCGAAGCAGACCTTGCCGAGTACGCCGAGCGAATCGAAGTTGCGCAGGCGAACCTCTCGAACCTCGAGTCCGCGCTGGATGAGCAGACGAAGAGTTTTGTTAGCCCACGGCTCGCAGCAGTCGCAGAAGCGTCTGTCGAACTCGCCCGCGCCGAGACGACGGTGGGCTCGCTAGAGCAGGTGTTGCGGCAATGGGATCGGGCCGCCGACTTGCAGCGCGCGACCGTCGCTGCCGGCGAGGAAGTAGGGCGCCTCATCGAGGTCCGTCAGTGGGAGGAGGATAAGCTGGCGCGTACGCGTGAGCGCCTTCTAGCTGTGCTCAGTGAGAACTACGACGAGATGGTTCGCGCGCTGGGCATCCCGTCGGTCCAGGAAGCCTATATTGACGTCCGCAACTACCTGCCCTACGTGAACGGTGACCGCTTTGATCGAATAAGTACCGGTGGGATCATGACCAGCCTGGTAACGGCTTACTGGCTGGCGGTCGTGGCCACAGCGCTTCGGGAAGGAGTTGAGACTTACCCGACGTTGCTTATTGTGGACACGCCGAGGAAGTCGATCGGTGCGCAGAACGCCGATCTTGCCGATGAACTGTATAGGCAGCTGGACATCCTTGCTGGTGTCTATGGCGATCGGATGCAGGTGATAGTTGCGGATAATGATATACCGAGGGACATCTCGAAGCGCTGGCAGGAGATGCGGTTCGACTACCCCAGCCCGACGGTCCCTACAGTGGCCCACCCCGGCCCGTCCCGAGTCAAGCCGATTGATCAAGACTAGGCCTGAGGTGCTTCTGAGGGTGGCGTGCAGCGTTGTGGTCAGCGTGTGGTCAGCGAGCACCGTGGAACGGGGTCACCACGCGAACTGCCGGCATGTATTTCCGCAGGCTAGAGCGTTTCCACAATGCAAGATCGAACTCCTAAAGCAGGTGTCGGCCGTTCGGATTCGCCCTGGCGTGCAGACTGTTGAGTGGGTCACGCACTTGCGACCATGGCCCGCCCAGTTCCGCTAGCGACGGGAGATGTGCTGTGCGTACTGGTCGAGCACGTCCAGGATCCCCGAGTGCTGCCAGATGCGATTGCGCTTCATCCCGGTGCGTTCGGTCAGGACCCCGGCGTCGGTGAGTTGCGCCAGCGCTCGCTGCGCGGCGACCTCGTTCGTCCCGAGGCGGTCGACCAGCAGTCGCGCGTTGACCACCGGGTTCGAGACGAGCAGGGGAACGACCCGCCAGGCGGAGGCCTGCGACCTCAGCCGTCGAGCCGTCAGGGCCTCGCGGGCTGCGTCGACCTGAGCGGCCAGGTCGTCGACGAGTCTCTCGCCGGTGAAGGCCGCGTACCGACTCGCGCGGGTGAACTGCTCGACGATGGGCCGGGCGTCGCCACGGCGATAGGCGCCGAGGGCGGAGAAGTACGCCTCGGTGTCCGTCAGGAGCCCGGCCGATACGGGCGCCGTCGTGCGGGTCATGACGCCCTTGCCGCGCAGGATCGCGTGGACCAGCGCCCGCCCCGTGCGGCCGTTGCCGTCAGCGAACGGGTGGATGGTCTCGAACTGCGCGTGCGCGATGGCGGCCTGGACGATGACGGGCACGTCGTCGCGAGCCAAGTAATGGACCAGGTCGTCCATCGCCTGGGGCACCTGCTCGGCCTGGGGCGCGACGTGCGACGCGCCCCGCGGGCTGATCCTGCTCCGGCCGACCCAGACCAGCTCGTCACGGTACCTGCCGGCGTGCTGCTCCCAGCCTCGCTGCCGGCCCAGCAAACGGTCGTGCATCGCGAGGATGGCGCTCTCGTCGAGGCGGTCGGCGAGGGCGAGCGCGGCCTCCATCGTGCGGACGTTGGCAACGACGAAATTCGCGTTCTCGCTGCCGGCCTGGTCGATCTCGGCCAGGGCGAGCTGGCGGGCGCCGACCGTGAGGTTCTCGATCTGCGACGACGAGGCCGACTCGGTGCGCAGCAGGATCGACGACATCGGGCCGAGCGTCGGGCTCTCGGCGCCGAGCTTTGTGCTCGCGTACAGGTCGAACCGTGCGAGCGCTGCGGTCGCCTCGTCGACATCGGCCCCCAGGTCCGAGGGGATCGTCACGGAGTGGTCGGCGATCCGCGCGGGCATGCTCGACTCGTACGGACCCGACGCGCTCGAGAGCTGGGCGCGCGAGCTCATGCCGTCGATCTGCGCGAGCCAGGTGTGCGACTCCTGCGCCATCGCGGGAACCGCGAGGGGCTCAGCTTCCGTTGCCACATCCGAACTGTACTTACATTTTCAGCAAAAGTGTTAGTAAGGACGGTCACTCTCTCACGTCGGGCTCAGGGCTCGCCGCTCGCTCGAGCTCTGGAGCCCGAACGGGTGGCTCGAACAACGGCACGCCAATCCGACGGGAGGACCTGCGACTCTTCATGGATGGCACTCTTCCGACGCTCGCCAAAGCCCGCAGCGGCGACGCCACCGGCGGCTGACGACCTCGCGACTCTGCTGCTGGAGGGCGAGGACATGCTCGACCGACTGGCGGCGGCACACAGAGATCGGTGGGGCGCCGGATCGGCTGACTCGTGGTCGGTCGACCTGGGCGCAGGCACCATCGCGTGGACGTTCGCCGACAAGCGCGTCGTCGCACCCGTGCAGATCCTGGGCAGCTACGTCCAGTCATCGGGCTCGTGGCGGTGGGCCTGGTCGAACGAGAGGATCCCCGCGCGGGTCCGGGCGGACGCGGACCGGCTCCGTTCGTGGGGCGAGGCCGGCGGTCATACGGCATTCACGGGAGCGGAGCTCCAGGTGGACGAGCAGACAGCGATGACCTTGGCGGCGATCGCTGTCCGGGTCACGAGAGCGACTGGCTTCTACCGGGGTGATCACGGGGCGATCCCCTACATGACGTTCGGGGCAGTGACCATTGAGCCCAACGATGGTGCGCCGTCCACCTTCACCGTCAGCATCCCCGCGTAGAGGGCTCGCCGGGCAGTTACCAGCGCGCGGCGGAGGAGCTGTTGGCCTTGCTCGACGACGACGAGCTGGTCACGCTGGCCCAGATGCTGTGGAAGCTCAGTGCCGGACCTGCGGCCACCGCCGGGGGCTGACGGCGGGTGACGCGGATTCAGAGCGCCAAGTCACTCGACGGGTGCGATGCGAGGGAGGGAATGTGCGGCTGACGTCGTCTGACGGCGCGTGGGTCGAACTGCGCCCGGTGCGGTACCAGTCCGGACGGGGGAGGCCGCAGGCGGACGGCGGTTTCGACTTCGACGGCAACTGGGTGGTGATCGACGGCCACGTGCGCACCGCGGAAGGGGTCGAGTACTCGTTCCGTGACCCCTGCCTGCTCACCGATGACCTGCGGGAGATCTCGGGGTGGCTGAAGGCGGTCGCCGATCGTCGCGTGCCACCGACTCCATGGCCCGCGGACGAGGCGTCACTGTTGGCATTCACCGAGCCGAACATCGCCTTCAGCGTCCACGCCGACGTGGGGCGCGACATCCGGCTCAGAGTCCACCTCTCGCTTGAAGCCGGCCCACCATCGCGGGGATCGGACCGGCCCGGGCTCTATGAGTACTTCGTCGATCTCAGCCTGACGCCCGACGGCCTCGGCACAGCCGCGGAGGCGTGGGACATGGAGATCGCCGCATTTCCGCGACGGTAGCTGAGGCGACCGAAGCGTCGACTCGCGATTGGCGCTGGAAGCTGGGCAGGCGGGCGAGGTGTTGCACCAACTCGGGCTCGGCACACGAGTTGGGAGGTGAACGCGGGGCGGCGCTGCAGGCTGGTGGGTGAAACGCCCGTGAGCGTTGGGGCTCGTCGTGCGCGGCGGCGGTACGCTGCGCGTGGTGTGGTGATCGGGCAGGGCGATGAGTCCGCCCAGCGGTGATCCACCGAGGTGCGCCAGGTGGCGTGTCTCTCTCGGCATGAGCGCGGCCCTGTGGGCGGCGCAGGCTGGCTGCCGCGCTGTGACCCGGCGCCCGTTTCTGGGGCGCCCCGGCACACGTGGCCTTCGTCAGTGGGCTGACACGGCGTCGACCCGGTCTCGGGCGACTGCGGCACGGCGTGCCGCACCGCGGTTGCGGTGTGGCCGCTCGAAGGAGGAGATGTGGCACGTCCCAGCGGGCAGCGCGGGTCCGGTCGTGCGCGCACGGACTCCGGCGGGCAGCGTCGTCGTGCCCCTTCGCGTCCCGCTGAGAAAGAGCTGATCCCGGTCCTGGCCGAGGTCGCCCGTGACGTCGACCGGGCGGTGCAGAAGCCGCCGACGCGCCCCGTGGTCCGCACGAAGTTCCAGGTCGTGGCGCTGCTGGTGCGCGAGGAGCGCGCGCGGGTCATGGCGGACACGGAGATGGGTGGCGCGCGGCGCACCGAGCAGCTCAAGCGGCTGGACGGGGTCGCGACGATGCTCGCGAAGACCGCGGCCCGCGACACGTCCCTGCTGGCGCTGCTCGCCGACGACGCCCGGGTCACCGACGCGGCGCGTGCGTTCAAGGCGACGGTGATGCGCGCGGGCGGGATGGAGCCGCCCGACGAGCCGGAGCCCACCCCGCCGCCCGCACCGACGCCCACCGCCAACAACCAGGTGGTGCCGCGCTCGGTGATCTCGCGACAGCTCGCGAACCCGTTCCTGGCGCCGGACTTCGAGGCCGCGGCCGAGCGGTCCGCGGCGCGGGCCCGGCGACTGGCCGGGTGGGAGCTGCTCGAGCCGCTGTTCCGGTCCTTCGAGTACGCCGCGACGGGTCAGCCCGCGTGCATGGCGCTGCCCGAGCCGCGGCCGGTGCCGCTGCCCGCGGGGCGTGAGCTGATGCCGCACCAGGCGCAGGTGGTCGCCGCGACGTCGCGCGGGCACCGCACGTTCCTGCTCGCCGACGAGCCCGGGCTCGGCAAGACGGCCCAGGCCCTCCTGGCGGCGCAGGCCGCCGACGCCTACCCGCTGCTCGTCGTCGTCCCCAACGTGGTGAAGACCAACTGGGCGCACGAGGTCTCGCTGTGGACGCCGTTCCGGCGGGCGACCGTGGTGCACGGCGACGGGGAGCAGGTCGACGCGTTCGCGGACGTCGTGATCGTCAACTACGAGATCCTCGACCGGCACGTGGGCTGGCTGGGGGACTTCGGGTTCCGCGGGATGGTCGTCGACGAGGCGCACTTCATCAAGAACAAGTCCTCGCAGCGCTCCCAGCACGTGCTGAACCTGTCCGAGCGGATCCGCACCCGCACGGCCCGGCCGCTGCTGATGGCCCTCACCGGCACGCCGCTGATCAACGACATCGAGGACTTCCGGGCGATCTGGCAGTTCCTCGGCTGGATCGACGACGCCAAGCCGCTCGGCAAGTTGATGACCGCGCTCGAGGAGACCGGCCTGACGCCCGCGGACCCCGGCTTCTACGCCGCGGCGCGCGCCAGCGTGATCGACATGGGCATCGTGCGACGCCGCAAGGCGGACGTGGTGGCGGACATCCCCGCCCGCCGGGTCGCGGACCTGCCGGTCGAGCTCGACGGCGCCGTCGGCCGGTCCATCCGCGCCGCCGAGGAGGCGCTCACCAACCGGCTCGTCCAGCGCTACCGGGCGGCGATCGAGAACCGCGGCGACGGCGCGATCGTGGGCGGGATGATCGACCACGACCTCGTCCGACGAGTGGCGGCCGGCGAGCTCAAGGACTCCAGCTCGAAGGCCAGCGGCGAGAACGTGTTCACGATGGTCCGTCGGATCGGGCAGGCCAAGGCCGGGCTGGCCGCGGACTACGCCGCCCAGCTCGCGCGCAACGTCGGCAAGGTCGTGTTCTTCGCCAAGCACGTCGACGTCATGGACCAGGCCGAGCAGACGTTCGCCGACCGTGGCATCCGCTACGCCTCGATCCGCGGCGAGCAGACGACGAAGGCCCGCGAGAAGGCGATCACCGCGTTCACCGAGGACCCCGAGGTCGAGATCGTCGTGTGCTCGCTCCTGGCCGCCGGCGTGGGGCTGAACCTGCAGGTCGCGTCCAACCTGGTGCTCGCCGAGCTGTCCTGGACGGACGCCGAGCAGACGCAGGCGATCGACCGCATCCACCGCATCGGCCAGTCCGAGCCGGTCACCGCGTGGCGCATCATCGCCGCGCAGACCATCGACGCCAAGATCGCCGAGCTCATCGACAGCAAGTCGGCCCTCGCGGCCCGGGCGTTGGACGGCGCCGACGACGAGGACGCCTCGTCGTCCACGGACGTCCAGCTCGAGACGCTCGTCAGCCTGCTCACCGACGCCCTCACCACCGACACGGTGATCTGACCCGCGCACGCTCGATCTCATCCTGCGGCGGGCAGGGTGCTCGCGGGTCGCGGGTGCTGCCAGAGTGAGGCATGCCGCGTGCGGGAGTCGTCGAGTTCCGACTGTGGCCGCCGGTCGCGATCGGGGCGCCGCTGCTCGTCGGCTGGCTCGTGACCGCCGTCGCGGGTGACCCGGTGACGCTCGGCGGCTGGCGGGTCGCCGTCGGCTGGGCGCTGGTCGTGGCGTTCGCGGCGTGGAACGGCTGGGCGTTGTGGCTGTTCCGTCGCCACCGCACGGGCCTCCTGCCCGGCCAGGAGACGCGCGCGATGCTCGAGGACGGCCCGTTCGGCATCTCCCGCAACCCGCTGTACGTCGGCCTGCTCGGCCTCTACGTCGGCCTGGCGCTGCTGGTCCCGACGTTCTGGGGACTCGCCCTGTTCCCGGCTGCGGTGCTGCTGGTCCTGTGGGGCGCGATCCTCCCGGAGGAGCGGTTCCTGCACGAGGCCTTCGGCCCGCCGTACGACGACTACCGCCGCCGGGTGCCCCGCTGGCTGGGACCCCGCCGACGCTGACGACCGGGTGAGGCTCGGGCGTCGGCCGCGTCAGAGCGCGTTCGTGACGCGGAGCATGTGCGCGTCGACCGCCGGGAGCAGCCGTCGACGTAGCTCGTTGGCGGCGCCGTCCTCGTCGTCGACGCCCGACAGCGCGCCCCGGATCGCACCCGGGATGGAGTCCGCGAACCAGGCCGCCCGGTCGATCACGTCCTGCGCACTCAACCCGATCTCGTCGGCGAACCGCGTCCATTCTTCGCGGCCGATCCGGTCGATGCGGAACTCGCCTCCGACGCTCATCGACAGGACCCTGTCCGCAGGGCTGTCGTAGGCCAGACCGGTGGCCACGTCGTACAACGGCGCGAGCTCGACCTGCCCGCCCGCGAGCAGGAGTGCGTAGTTGCGGGCGTGGGCGTCTGGGGCGGCGACCACCGTGTTGAAGATGACCGCGTCCACGAACCGCTGCGCGTTGCGCTCCGCCTGGGTCCTGTTCCACGCGCTCTCGCGCAGCAGGTGAAGGATCTCGCGGACACCGGGTCCGCCGTACTCCTCGTACTTCTGCGAACGCCCGAGCGCCTGGCACACGTCCTCCTGGTGGACGCGTGTGAGGCCTGCGGCGTCGCGACGCCGGTCGAACCGCGTGACGATGACGGCGGGTTCAGTCTTGAACTCGACGTAGTCGGTGTCGGCTACGTCGAGCCCACACGCGGCGGCCGCACGCATCGTCACGTGCTCGACGAGCGCCTGGTACGCGAGCTGGCGGATCCCCGGTTTGAGGATGTGGCTGGTCGCCTCCGCACCCTTGGCCTCGAACCATCGTCCGCCCTCCCTGCGGAGGGCGAGCTTGTTCTGGGCTCCGCCGAGCGACCAGTGCTCGCCCGGCATCGTCCAGGAGGTTTCCTCGCTCATGCGGAGGGCGGCGAGGCGCTGCTCGATGTTGCCGTCGGCGACGGGCACGAGCTCACCCGCCCTGTCGATCGTCGCGTCGACGTCGTCGGGGAGGCAGAACTGCACGGCTCCCGCGCAGTCCTTGCCGATGGCTTCCAGCATCGCCAGGACATCGTCGGGATCGGCCCCCGTGTGGCGGGCGATCGCGGCCATGGTGGCGTTGCTCTCAGGCAGAAGCGCTCTGACGAAGGTCAGCACCGCGTCGCCGGCGTGCGACCGGCTGTCGGTCGGCAGCGAGAGCGACAGCGGTGTACGGCCGAGCTCGCGCGCGTCTTCCGTGTAGGTGAGTCGGATCGCTCCGGCGCGGGTGCGCTCGACGTGGCCGACGAGCCGACGCTCCAGGATGACGGCGAGCGTCGGGCTCATTCCTGCTCCCCGAGGTCGTCGCGGATCATGAGGGAGGCATCGAGGGCGTCGAGCACGCGCAGCAGTCTGGCCAGCTCGAGTCCAGGCCGATCGCCGCGCTCGACGTCGATGAGCCATGCTCGCGAGACGTCCGCTGCCTCGGCGAGCTGGGCCTGCGTGAGGCCGCGGTCGTTGCGCAGTCGACGCACGGCCGAGCCCAGCCGTGTGAGTGAGCGGGCGGGGAGGGTGCGCTCCATACGTGTCACAGTACCGTGACGCTGCAGCAATGTCACGGCTGCATGACATTGCTGCAGCGTCATAAGTATGTGACACCGCAGGAGCGGGGGGCCTACGACGAGCGGGCGGCCAGGTTCTGCAGGAGGAGCGCCTGGGCGACGACGAGGTGCTCGATCTCGGACGGGTCGACGCTCTCGTCGCTCGCGTGGATGCGGGACTTCGCGACGTCCTCGGGCCCCCACAGGATGAACTCGGCACCTGGCGAGGCGGTCTGCAGCGTGCGCAGCAGCGGGATGGACGCGCCGGACCCGGCCTCGCCGACGGGCTTGCCGTACGCCTGCTCGAGCGCGTCGCGCGCCGCGGCGTAGGCGGGTCCGTCGGTCGGGCACGTGAACGGGGGAGCGGCCTTGGTGCGGCGGACCTCGACCTGCGCGCCCCACGGCGCGTGCGTCTCGAGGTGGGCGACGAGCGCGTCGAGCTCGGTCTCCGGGTCGGACCCGGGGACGATCCGCATGGACAGCTTGGCGCGCGCCTCGGGGATCAGGACGTTCGACGAGCCCGCGACGCTCGTCATGTCGACGCCGATCGCCGACACCGACGGGTTGCCGTAGAGCCGTTGCCCGATCCCGCCGGTGCCGATGAGCGAGACGCCGTCGACCAGGTCGGCACCCGCACGGAACTGGTCCTCGGTGAGGTCCTCGCCCGTCCAGGGCGTGCGGGAGACGCCCTCGACGGCCACGTCGCCGGCATCGTCGTGCAGGGTCGCGAGCAGGCGCGCGAGGGCGATCATCGCGTCGGGCGTGGGCCCGCCGTAGACGCCCGAGTGCAGCGGGTGCTGGAGCGTCGTGACGGTGACCTCGCAGGCCACGTCGCCGCGCAGCGCGGTGCTGAGCGCGGGCTGGCCGACCTCGAGGTTGCCCATGTCGCACACGACGAACGCGTCGCACGCGAACAGCTCGGGGTGCGCCTCGACGAACGCCTCGAGGTTGCTCTCGGTCTCCTCCATGCCCTCGAGCACGAGCTTGACCGTGCACGGCGGGTGGCCGTCGAACACCTGGAGCGTGCCGAGGTGCGCGACCAGCCCCGACTTGTCGTCGGCCGCACCACGGCCGTAGATGCGCCCGTCGTCCTTGCGGGTCGCGGTCCACGGGTCGCTGGTCCAGCCCTGCTCGGGCGGCGCGGGTTGCACGTCGTAGTGCGCGTAGAGGAGCACCACGGGTGACCCGGGCGGGCCGGGCAGCTCGGCGTAGATCGGCGGGTAGCCGCTCGGGACCTCCATGAAGCGTGCGTCGGTGAAGCCGACCTCGCGGAACAGCTCGAGCGTGCGGTCGGCCATCCGGTGCACCGGCTCGGGCGGGTAGCCCGGGAACGCGACGGACGGGATGGCGACGAGCTCGGCGAGCCGGTCCAGCAGCGACGGCATCAGCGCGGCCGCCCGGGCGGCGACCTCCTCGGTCTGCATGACGTGCTCCTCCTAGTAGAAGATCGCGCCGATCGCGGCGCCGACGAGAACGCTCGTCACGGTCATGACGACCATGGGCAGGAAGAAGCTGTGGTCGAGCAGCTTGGTGCCGAGCTTCGTCGTGCCGGTCAGGTCGAAGTTCGCGGCGGCGATCTGCGTGCCGTTGGCCGGCAGCGTGTAGACGCCGTTCAGCGCGCCCGCCCACATGCCGGTGACGAGCCCGGGGGACAGGCCCGCCGCGAGACCGATCGGCACGATGGTCCGCGTGGCCGTCGACTGGCTCGTCGTGAGCGCGGCCACCAGGAACACGGCGAGCGCGAAGATCACCACGTAGTCGTTCACCCAGCCGCCGATCGTCTCGACGATCACGTCCTGGTGGGCGGTGATGAACGTGGCCGTGAGCCATGCGATGCCGAACAGGGCGATCGCCGCGACCATGCCCGCCTTGAACACCGACATCTCGGGGACGTCGCCGACCTTGGGCCGGCCGAGGAACAGGATCGCGACGCCCACCGCGAACATGACGATGATGATCGTCGTCGTCATGTCGATCGGGACGCTGCCCTCGCCCTCCACCTCGAACGCGGGCCGCAGGTCGGGGAACAGGCCCAGCACGACGATCACGACGACGCCCGCCAGGAACGCGAGCGCGGAGTTGCGCCCGCGCGTCGTGGACCCGGGCAGCGACCCGGCCGAGGCGGCCGATCCGGCCGCGCCGGCCGAGGTGCCCGCGTCGCCGGATGCCGGCGTCGCACTCGTCGCCGGCGCCGCCGACGCCGCGACGAGCTCGGCACGCGACGGCAGGAGCCCCGCCTCGATGCGCGCCTGGACCTCGGGGTCGTCGTCCAGCTCCTTGCCGACCCGGTTCATGACGAGCGCCGTCACGACGATGCCCACCACGCACGCCGGGAACGTCACGGACAGGATCTGCGGCAGGCTGAACCCGAACGGCTCGACGTCGGTCAACGTGAGCATCGCGGCCATCGCCGCCGACACCGGGGACGCCGCGAGCGCCATGCCGGACTGCACGACCGTCACCGTCAGCGGTCGCGACGGCCGGATCCCGTTGCGGTAGGACACGTCGTAGATCACCGGCAGCAGCGGGTACAGGATGTTGCTCGTCCCGGACCCGACCGAGAACAGGAACGCCGTCAGCGGCGCGATCAGCGTGATCTGCTTCGGGTGGTTCTCGATGACCCGCGCGGCGACGCCGACCATCCAGTCGACCCCGCCCGCCGCCTGCATCATCGACGCCGCGGTCACCACGGCCAGGATGATGAGCATCGCAGCGCCCGGCGGCTCACCCGGCGCCTCCTGGAAGACGAACACCAGGATCCCGACGCCCAGACCGCCCCACAGGCCGACCCCGACGCCACCGGCCCGCGTGCCCATCACGATGCACCCGAGCACCACCAACGCCTCGAGAACGAAGACCACGTCCACGCCGCTCCTCCTTCGTCCCGCCCGCTACCCCGCCTCGCACGGGGCGGCGAGGTCCTGCCGCAGGGTCTCGGCCGCGACCAGCACGGCGCCGAGCTGGTCCTCGACGAGCGGGCGCGCGGTGGTCAGCGCGTCGGGGCCTGCGGCGACGACGGTCGCGCGCAGGTCGGCGACCGCCTCGCGCAGCGTCGCGGCGTCCCTGCGCGCCGTCCCGTCCGCCGCCGCGACGGCCTGGGCGGCCTCGGCCTGCAGTGCCTCGAGCGCGGCCCGGGCCTCGTCGGCGGTGACCGTCGCGGGGTCCAGGTCCCGCACGGCCTGCGCAGCGTCACGCAGGCCCTCGACCTGCGCGCACACGTCGGTCGCCCTCGCCTGCTCCGCCTGGGACGCGCACCCGGCCAGCACGAGCCCGAGACCGAGCCCGACGAGCGTCGCACCGCACCGCACCCGACGGGTGCGGGCGAGCACGGCGTGACCCCGAGCCGTCATGACCGCTCCGTCCCCTTGCCCCGCTGCTGCGGGCCCTTGCCATTGTCCGGACGACGACGAACCCGCGACCTCACCCGTGCCGGGTGAGCACCGGCGGCGAGATCCAGGCCGTGCGGCTCGGGCTTGCCGGGTGCGGGACCTGACGTAGGCCGCGCGTGCCCTCGGCCGGGTCAGACCGTGGTCGGACCCGGCAGGGCCCGGATCGATGCTCCAGGACGACGCCGGGCGCCGCGCGCGCCGGTGATCCTGGGCGCATGCCGTTCACGCTGTCGCACGCTGCTGCCGTCCTCCCGCTCGCGCGCGGGCCGCTGGTCCCCGCCGCGCTCGTCGTCGGGGCGATGGCGCCGGACGTGCCGTACTTCGTGAAGCTGCCCCGGTACGCGGGTGCCTGGTACGAGCCGTTCGTCAACGCGACGACGACGCACCACTGGCCCGGTGCGCTGACGGTCGCGGTGCCGACCGCTGCGGTGCTGCTCGCCGTGTGGTGGGTGGTGCGGGCGCCGCTCGTCGCGCTCGTGACCAGGCAGCGGCCCGACGAGGACGGCACCGGCCCCGACGAGCGTGCGGGGCGGCTCGAACGCACCGGGTGGGTCGTCGCGTCGCTGGTGCTCGGCGTCGCGACGCACGTGCTGTGGGACTCGTTCACGCATGGCGACGGGTTCCTGGTCGAGCGGGTCGACGCGCTGCGGGAGCCCGCGTTCGGGGGGATGGACGTCGCGCGCGTGCTGCAGCACGTGAGCACGGTCGTCGGGCTCGTGGTGCTCGCGGTGTGGGCCACGCGGGCGTTCGCGCGGTGGCGTCAGCGCGGGGGTCGGGTCGAGGTGTCGCGCACGAGCGCGGCCGTGCTGGTGGGCGTCGCGGTGCTCGGGCTGGCCGCGGCGGGGCTCGCGGTGGCCCGGGGCGTCGCGCAGGACGAGCCGGTCGAGGCCGTGCTCGTCGGGATCGTCACGACGTCCGGCGCGGCGGTCGTCGGGGCCCTCGTCCTCTACGCCGTGGCGCGTCGGCTCACCGAGGGCGTGCAGGAGCGTGCGACGGACCGCGTCGACGCCTGACCAGCCGACCTGACCTGCCGGCCCGGGTGCGTGGCACGCGGAGAGCCCGTCGTCGGGTCCGGCAGGAGCTCCAGATCGCTGACCTGCGGCGATGCGGCAACGTGGGCACAGGTGGACGCGGGGTAGCATCCGGGCCGTAGCATCACGCCTGCTCTCCGCTCGCGTGGGTGCGGGAGCAGCAGGTCGACGACGACGATGCAGACGGACGGGGGCACGGCGTGCCGAAGGGCGCAGCTTCGAGGACGGACGGCACCGCCCGATCGGTCGGTGTCCGGGACGTCGCTGCGCACGCGGGCGTCTCGCTCGGGACCGTGTCGAACGTGCTCAACAACCCCGACCGCGTGGGCCCGGCGACGCGTGAGCGCGTCGAGTCCGCGATGCGCTCGCTCGGGTTCGTCCCCTCGCGCGCGGCGGGTCAGCTGCGCAGCCGCCGCTCGGAGCTGATCGGGCTCGTCGTGCCGGACGTGGGCAACCCGTTCTGGGCCTCGGTGCTGCGTGGTGTCGAGACCGTGGCGGACGAGGCGGGGCTGACGATGGTCATCGGCTCGACGCACCAGGACCCGGAGCGCCAGGAGCACCTGCTGCGTGTGCTGAAGAGCCAGGGCGTCGACGGGCTGGTGATCGCGCCGATCGTCGACCGCGCCGCGGACTGGGCGCCGTTCGAGGACCGACGGTTCGGCGTGGTGACGCTGGAACGGCAGGGCGCGGACTCGACCGGCGCGTGGGTGAGCCTCGACAACGTCGAGGGTGCGCGGCTCGCGATGTCGCACCTGCTGGACCACGGGCACCGGCGGATCGCGCTCGTCAACGGGCCGGCGTCGGTCTCGTGGTGCGCGGAGCGGCGTGCCGGCGTGGTGCTGGCGCTCGCGGAGCACGGGCTCGAGGCGCGCGACGTGGTGGTGGACGTCGAGGTGTGCGACCTCACGGTCGACGAGGGTGCGGCGGCGATCGCGCCGCTGCTCGACTCGCGCTCGGTGACCGCGGTGATGTGCGTCAACGACATGCTCGCGCTGGGCGCGCTCCTCGCGATGCAGGAGCGGGGCCTGCGGGTGCCGCAGGACGTCGCGCTGATCGGGTACGACGACGCTGACTTCGCCCCGGCGCTGAACCCGTCGCTGAGCACCGTGCGGCAGCCGTCGTTCGAGATGGGGGTCGCCGCGGCGCGCCTGCTGCTGCGCGCGGACGGCCGTGACCCCGGTGAGCACGTGGAGTTCGAGCCGCAGCTCGTGGTGCGGAGCTCGACCGCGCAGGTGACGCCCGCAGGCGTCTGACCTGCGCAGACGCGTCGTGATCCCTTGGTGACAGCGACTGTCACCGAACCGTGACCTCCCCTGCTTGACACCCGGCGACGGCACGGGGCACTCTTGAACCGGTTCAGAGAATGAACCGGTTCAAGCCCCTCTTGCGCCGCGCTCGTCGCGGCGCTCGATCCAATGGAGGATCCGTGACCAGGACGTCCGTGACCCGTCGCGAGTACGACGAGTGGCTCAACGAGGCGGCCAGCCTGGCCCACGCCCTGCGGTACCCGGTCACGCCCGAGATGGTGAACGACAGCGCCGGCATCATCTTCGGGGACGACCAGTATGACGCCTTCGAGAACGGCCTCTGGTCCCGCGAGCCGTACGAGGCGATGGTCATCTTCGAGTCGCTCAACGAGCCCGCCGTCGACGGCCTGCCCGCCGCCGGTGCCGCGCACGCCGAGTACTCGGGCCTCTGCGACAAGCTGATGATCGTCCACCCGGGCAAGTTCTGCCCGCCCCACTTCCACCAGCGCAAGACCGAGAGCTACGAGGTCGTGCTGGGCGAGATGGAGGTCTTCTACTCGCCCGAGCCGGTGCGCGTGGGCGACGAGGACGTGCTCGAGTTCCGCCCGATGCCGGACGGCGAGGCCTGGCCCGAGGGCGTGGCGCTGCCCGCCGGGCGCGAGGACTCCTACTCCCGGCTCACGAGCTACGTGCGGCTGCGCGCGGGCGACCCGAAGTTCGTCATGCACCGCAAGCACCTGCACGCCTTCCGCTGCCCGGCGGACGCGACGACGCCGCTCGTCGTGCGCGAGGTCTCGACGTACAGCCACGAGCCCACCGAGCACGCGCACGACAAGGCCGTGCCGCTGCCCTCGTGGGCGGGCCTGCACGACAACGCGTTCGTCGCCGAGGCCGCCAACACCGGCCGGCTCGCGACCGCGATCGTCTGACGCCGCGACCCCCTTGAGAACCAGGCGTCTCCGCGACCCGGAGCCGCCCCAGCAGGACCTGTCAGGCACCACCCGTTTCAGGCACCACCCGTTCCAGAGCACCCGAACAAGTCAAAGGAGACACCTCTCGTGCGTACCCTCACCCGGGTCATCGGCCTGAGCGCCGCTGCCGCCCTGCTCCTGTCGGCCTGCGCCAGCGGCGCCGACGACACCTCCGACGCCGGCACCACCGGCCCGAAGGACTCCGGCGCGTCGGTCGAGTTCGAGGCCAAGGACCCGCTGAAGATCGGCTACTCGGTCTACGACCTGCAGAACCCGTACTGGCAGTCGTACTCGGCAGGCGTCAAGGCCGGCGCCGACGAGGCCGGCATCGAGGCGATCGTCGTCGACCAGAAGTCGGACCAGAACGCGCAGGTCTCCGGCTCCCTCGACCTGATCAACCAGGGCATCTCGGGCCTCATCGTCACGCCCGTGCAGCCCTCGGCCCTGCCCTCGACGATCGACGCGGCGCACGCTGCCAAGATCCCGGTGGTCATCGCCGACATCGGCACGGCCGGCGACTACGACGGCTACATCCTGTCGAACAACTACAACGGTGGTGAGCTCGCCGCCCAGCACGTGATCGCCGAGCTCGGCGACAAGCCCGGCCCGCACAAGGTCGGCGTCATCGAGCTGCACGCGGGCTCGGTCGTCGGTGAGGAGCGCGTCGCCGGGTTCGTCGACACGATCAAGGCGAACGACGCGTTCGAGATCGTCTCGTCGCTCGACGGCAACGACACGGTCGACGGTGGCTTCGCCGCCGCGCAGGACATGCTCTCGGCCAACCCGGACCTCGCGGTCATCTACGCCGCGAACGACGACTCCGCGATCGGCGCCCAGCGCGCCATGGAGACGGCCGGCAAGTCGGTCGCCGACGGCTTCTACCTGATCGGCTTCGACGGCTCCGACGGCGCGCAGGACCTCATCAAGCAGGGCCTCATGAGCGCGACCGTCGCGCAGGACCCGTTCGGCCAGGGCAAGAAGGCCGTCGAGGCCGTGCTCGCGCTCCTCGAGGGCAAGGACCCGGGCTACGACGACGCCGCGGCCAAGACCGTCTTCTTCCCGGTCGAGCTCGTGACCGCGGAGAACCTGGCGGACTTCCAGGCCTCCCGCGCCTCGCAGAAGTGACCCCCGGTGAGGGCGGGGCCCCACCGGCCCCGCCCTCACCCGTCAACACGTCAGGAGGAACGTCGATGGCGGCACTGCTGCAGGTCGTGGACGTGGTCCAGGAGTACCCCGGGGTGCGGGCGCTCAAGGGCGTCTCGTTGGAGCTGGCGCCCGGGCAGGTGCTCGGGCTGGTCGGCGAGAACGGCGCCGGCAAGAGCACGCTGATCCGTGTGCTGGGCGGCATCGAGCAGGCCGTGAGCGGCTCGGTGCTCGTCAAGGGCACCGAGCGCACGTTCCGCAGCTCGGCCGAGTCGCAGGCCGCGGGCATCAGCGTCGTGAGCCAGGAGTTCCGGCTCGTGCCGCAGCTCTCGGTGGCCGACAACGTGTTCCTCGGGCACGAGCTGACCGGCGTGGGCGTCGTGGACCGGCGCACCACGCGTCGTCGGACCGCCGAGCTGCTCGACCAGCTGGGCCTGGACCTCGACCCCGACCGTCCGGTGTCGTCGCTGACCGTGGGCGACCGCCAGATGGTCGAGATCGCCCGCGCGCTGTCGCGCGAGTTCGACGTCCTCATCATGGACGAGCCGACCGCCGCGCTGAACGGCGCCGAGACCACGCGGCTGCACGAGATCGTGCGGCGCATCGCGGCGCAGGGCAAGGCCGTCGTGTACGTCTCGCACCACCTCGACGAGATCTTCGACATCTGCGCCGACGTGGCCGTGCTGCGTGACGGCGCGCTCGTCGCGCACGCCCCCACCGCCGAGCTCGACGAGGCCCGCCTGGTCGAGCACATGCTCGGCCGCAAGCCGCAGACGTTCGAGCGCGCGGCCGCGACCACCGACGAGGGCACCGCTCGCCTCGAGGTCGTCGGCCTGCGGGTGCCCGGCGTCGCCGAGCCGTTCGACCTCACGGTCCGCGGCGGCGAGATCGTCGGCCTGGCCGGGCTCGTCGGCTCGGGTCGCACCGAGCTCACGCGCGCGCTGTTCGGCGACCTCACCTCGGCCGGCGAGATCCGCGTCGACGGCAAGGCGGTGCGCCTGACCAACCCGCGCGAGGCCGTGCGCTCGGGCGTCTTCATGCTCAGCGAGGACCGCAAGGGCGAGGGCATCCTGCCGCACCTCGACGTCACCGAGAACGCGATGGTCTCGCGCGACCGCTCGACGCTCCCGCTGCTGCGTCGCCTGTTCCCCGTCCCGGCCGACGAGCGTGCGCAGTTCGCCAAGCTCCGCGCCGACATGCGCATCCGCGTCCCGCACGGCCGCCAGTTCATCGGCAACCTCTCGGGCGGCAACCAGCAGAAGGTGCTGCTCGGCCGGGCCCTGCTGTCCGGCTGCTCGGTGCTGCTGCTCAACGAACCGACCCGAGGCGTCGACGTCGGCGCCAAGGTCGACATCTACCAGCTCATCAAGCAGCTCGCGGACGCGGGCGTCGCGGTGGTCGTGTCCAGCTCGGACGCGCCCGAGCTCGCCGCGATCGCCGACCGGTGCGCCGTGTACTTCGCGGGCCGCCGCGTCGCCGAGCTGCGAGGCCGCGACGTGACCGAGGACAACATCGTCGGCGCGTCCGTCGGACAGACCGCGCAGGAGGCGACCCATGCCTGACACGACCCTCGCCGCGACGTCGACGGCGGCCCTCGTCGCCGACGAGCGCGCGCGCTCCGCCGAGCTGGCCCGCCGGGCCGACGCCCGGCGCAACCTGCTGCAGAACGCGGGCGTGATGATCCCGTTCGTCCTGGTGCTCGTCGCCGGGGTCGCGGCCGTCCCGAACTTCGCGTCGGGCTCCAACGTCACCAACATGCTCGTCAACGCGGCGATCCTCGCGATCGTCGGGTACGGCATGACGCTCGTCATCGCGGTGCGCGGGATCGACCTGTCGGTCGGCTCGGCGCAGGCTCTCGCGGCGTGCATCGCGGCGTCCGCCGTGAACTCGGCCGGTCCGCTCGTCGGCGCGGTCGTCGGCATCGCGGTCGGTGCGGGGCTCGGGCTCGTCAACGGCGTGATCGTCACCCGCCTGCGGGTCCCCGGCTTCATCGCGACCCTGTCGACCATGAGCGTGTTCCGCGGGCTCGTCCTGCTGTTCACCGGCGGCGCACCGATCATGATCGCCTCGAGCGGGTTCAAGTCCGTGGCCACCGGCTCGGTGCTCGGCATCCCGGTGCCGTTCCTCATCGCCGTGGTGATCGGCGCGGGTGCGTGGTTCGCGCTCGACCGCATGCGGTTCGGCAAGCACGTCGTCGCCGTCGGGGGCAGCCCCGAGGCGGCGGTCGACACGGGCATCAGCGTCTCGCGCGTCGTGCTCCTGTCCTACCTCGCGGCGGGTGCCGCGGCCGGCATCGGCGGCGTGCTCCTGGCCAGCCAGCTCGGTGTCGTCAACGGGTCGGTCGCGACCGGGCTCGAGCTGCAGGCCATCGCGATCGTCGTCCTGGGCGGCACGAGCATGGCCGGCGGACGCCCGCGGATCATCGGCACGTTCGTCGCCGCGCTCCTGCTGTCGATGATCAACTCCGGGCTCAACCTGCTCAACGTCCCGTCGTTCTACCAGTACGTCGCGCTCGGAGCCCTGCTGGTCTTCGCCCTGAGCATCGACGGTGCGCAGCGAGCGGCGGTCCGCCGCATGCTCGAAGGGAGGCTCTCGTGACCACCACCGTGACGACCCCGTCGGCGGGCGTCCCGTCTGTCGAGCAGGACGCGAGCCCGGGCGTCGGGCAGGTCCTGCGGCAGTTCGCCGGGCGCCAGTACCTCCTCGGTGTGCTCGTCGTGCTCTGCGTGGCGGTCGGGATCGCGCGGCCGTCGTTCTGGGGCTCGGGCAACGTGTCGAACGTGCTGTTCCAGGCGTCGTTCGTCGGCCTGGCGGCCTGCGGCATGACGCTCCTGATCGCCGCGGGCCTGCTCGACCTGTCGGTCGGCGGCGTGATCGCGGTCGCGTCGATCGCCGTGGCGACCGTGCTCCCGCACACGACGATCGGGACGGCGCTGCTGCTGGCGCTCGCGATCGGCGCGGTGCTGGGCCTGGTCAACGGCCTGCTCGTGACGTACGTGAAGATCGCGCCGTTCATCGCGACGCTCGGCACGCTGTACCTGTTCCTCGGGGCCGCGTTCATCTGGACCTCGGGCAAGGTCGTGCCGATCACGTCGAGCAACTACCGCGGCTTCACCACGGGCTCGGTCGGCTCGGTCCCCGTGCCCTTCGTCGTCTTCGTCGTGCTCGCCGTCGCCACCTACCTGCTGCTGCAGCACACGTACTTCGGCCGGACGCTGCGCGCGTTCGGGTCCAACGAGCGCGCTGCGGTCCTCGCCGGGCTGCCCGTGAACCGCACCAAGGTGCTCGTGTTCGTCGTCGCCGGGGTGTGCTTCGCGCTCGCCGGGATCTTCATGGCCGGGCGGCTCTCGTCGGCCGAGGGCAACATGGCCACGGGCTTCGAGATGAACGTCATCGCGGCCGTCGTGGTCGGTGGCACCGCGCTGCGCGGCGGACGCGGCACGGCGTTCGGCACGGTCGTCGGCGCCCTGCTGTTCGCGGTGCTCAACAACGCGCTCAACCTGCTGGGCGTCGCGTCCTACTGGCAGTACGTGCTGACCGGCGCGGTGCTGGTCGCCGCGATCGCGGTGGGTGCGCGCCGGTCGTCGGCGGCCGAGGTGCGGGGTGCCGGCTGATGGGGTTCGGCGCTGACTCGATGCTCGTCGACGAGTCGGTCCGCCGGCTCGTCGGCGCACCCGACCAGCTCGTGTCGGTCGACCGCCTGATCCGCGACGAGGGTCCGGGCCGCGGTGCCCCCGTGCTCGTGGTCCGCAACCCGTCCGGCATCTCCTTCGAGGTGCTGCTCGACCGCGCGCTCGACCTCGGCTGGGCCGACGCGCCCGGCCTGCCGCTCGCGTGGCGCTCGGCCCGCGGGCCCGTCGCCTCGTCGCGGTACGAGCCCCACGGCGCCGGGTGGACCCGCACGTTCGGCGGCGGGCTGCTGTCCACGTGCGGGCTGGCCTCCACGGGCGCGCCGTCCACCGTCGACGGCACGCACCACGGGCTGCACGGCCGCGTCGGGCACATCCCCGCGGAGAACGTGCGCTGGGGCCTGGTCGACGACGACGGCGCGCCGGCCGTCGAGATCACCGGGGACGTCGTCGAGGCCTCGCTGGGCGGCCCGTCGCTGCGGCTGTGGCGCCGGATCGTCGCGAGCGTCGAGCGGCCCGAGCTGCGCGTCGAGGACCTCGTGACCAACGACGGGTTCGTGCCTGCCGGCCACATGTACCGGCACCACCTCAACCTCGGCCACCCGCTCGTCGGACGGGGCACGGTGGTGACGGGGACGGTCGAGCCGTTCGCCGAGCGCGACCGTCCCGGCAAGCGCGGGCTGCCCTGGACGCTCGACATCGCCGAAGGCCCCGCACCCGAGGCGGTCGTGTACTGCCGTCCGTTCCCCGGTCCCACCGCGTGCGTCCTGGTCACCGCGCCGGACGGTCGGGCTGTCGAGATCGAGCAGGCCACCGACGGCTGGCCACTGCTCGTCCTGTGGCGCGACCCCACCCCGGGCGTGAACGTGCTCGGCGTCGAGCCGTCCACGTCGCGTGACGGCGGTCGCGCCCAGGCGGAGCAGGACGACGAGGTCGTCGTCCTGGAGCCCGGTGAGAGCCGGGCCTACCGCACGGTCGTCCGCGTCGTCGAGTGAGCACCCGGCCTGGTCGGTGCCGGATCTCGCCCCGCACACCCGTCAGCTGAGAGAGGATCCATCCCGTGAGCACCCTCGTCGTCCCCGGTGTCCCGCTGCCGCTCGTCCCGTCGTCCGAGTCCACGTGGGAGGTCGACGCCGACGGCCGCCTGCAGGTGACCGCGGCCCCGCTGAGCGACATCTTCGTCGACCCGGGCGCGGGCGACGGACAGGTCAACTCCACGTCCATGCTCAACGCGGGGACGCTCCTGGCCGCCGCACCCGAGGGCGACTTCCAGCTGAGCGCGCACGTGAAGGTGGACTTCGCGGCGACGTTCGACGCGGGCGTCCTGCTGCTGTGGCTCGACGAGACGCACTGGGCCAAGCTCTGCTTCGAGTACTCGCCCGCGGGGGAGGCGATGGTCGTCTCGGTGGTGAACCGGCACGTCGCCGACGACGCCAACGCGTTCGTCGTCCCTCGCCACGACTTCTGGCTGCGCGTCAGCCGGATCGACAACGTCTTCGCGTTCCACGCGTCGCCCGACGGCCAGGTCTGGTCGCTCGTGCGCGTGTTCAGCCTCGAGCGGCCCGGGGTCGCGCTGCGCGTCGGGTTCGAGGCGCAGTCGCCCACGGGCGACGGGTGCGC
Source organism: Cellulomonas gelida (assembly GCF_006538725.1). Taxonomy (GTDB): domain Bacteria; phylum Actinomycetota; class Actinomycetes; order Actinomycetales; family Cellulomonadaceae; genus Cellulomonas; species Cellulomonas gelida. Next base: position 31,951 of record NZ_BJLQ01000020.1, on the reverse strand, counting down.
GGTGACGTTCAGTCGCACGCGGCTGGTCCAGGAGCGCCTGACGGACCTGCGCGACGGCTCCTGACTGCGCTGACCCCGGGGACGCCCGGCCGCGGGCTACCGCGCCCGGGCGTCCCGCAGCGCGACGTCGAGCTTGCTCGAGATCGTCGACGTGATCGTCTTGACGTACGTGTTCGTCAGGTGCGAGCCCTGCCGGTAGGCCAGCACGTCGCCGAACACCGCGCGGCACACCCCGCCGGGGCACAGCGTCGGGCGCAGGTTGATGATGCCGACGCCGCCCGCACGCGCCGCGGCGCGCTGCTGCACCGCGGCGGTCGCGCTCGTCGCGGAGAACGAGCACCGCCACGGGCGGTTCGGGTTCTTCGCGACGCAGGGGTACACGTCGCCCGTCGGCGGGCCCGGGTTGTCGAGCACGACGACGACGGGGATGCCCATCTCCTGCACCGTGCGCCACCGCGAGGCCAGGCCCTGCTCCATCGCCGTCTCGGTGGCCCGCGTCTGCCCGGGCAGCCGCCCCACGCTCATGTACTGGTTGGTGACGACGAGGTCGGGCTGGTGCCGCTCGAGCGCCTTGAGCGCCGAGCGGTTCCACGTGTCGCACGCGGGGTAGGCGGCGCCGCTGCGGTCGATCGACGCGTCGGAGAACGAGCACGCCGACTTCGTCATGATCAGCACGCGCCAGCCGCGCGCCTGGGCGATGCGGATGAACGCGGGCGCGTACATGCCCATCTTCGAGTCGCCCACGAGCGCGATCGTGTGCCGCGCGGTGGTCGTCGCGAACTCGCAGACGACCGCGCGCGTGCTCGCGGCGTCGGCGTGGCAGCGGCGGCCGGCCCACGGTGCGAGCGTCGAGCGCGCGTCGTAGTACCGGGGGTAGTCCTGCGTCGCCCTCGACGGGGTCGGCCGGTAGGTGCGCGTCGCCGCGGCGTCCGCAGCGGGCTCCCCGGTGGCCGCGAAGGAAGGTGCGGCACCCGCTCCGGCGGCGAGCGGCGCGGCCAGCGCTAGGCCGACGCACGCGGTCAGCAGGCGACGAGGAAGGGTTCCGGAGCGCACCCCACCACGATGACGCACCGTGCCGCGTTCCGTCGCATCGGAGGTCGCCACGCGGTCGGAAACGGCCGTGTGAGCAGCGTGACAACGGGTTTTCGCTGGTCATGGGGGAGACTAGGGGTGGCTCTGCGCGGCACATGGACCAGCGCGGGCCCGCGTCCTGGGTGTGAAAGTGCCTGGTGGGCGCCCCCTCGACGCCCGAAAGGCGACACCCTTCGTGACCAGTTTCTCCTCCCTCGGCGTGCCCGAGGTCCTCGTCCGCACGCTCACCGAGCGCGGCATGCCGGACGCCTTCCCCATCCAGACCGCGACGCTGCCGGACACCCTGCGCGGCCGCGACGTGCTCGGCCGTGGCCGGACCGGCTCGGGCAAGACGCTCGCGTTCAGCCTCCCGCTCGTCGCCCGCCTCGCGGGCCTCGTCCCCGGCACGACGATGGTCAAGCACGTGCCGAGCCGCCCCACGGGCCTCGTCCTGGCCCCCACGCGTGAGCTCGCGACGCAGATCGCCGCGACCCTCGAGCCGCTCGCCAAGGCCGCGCGCCTGAGCGTCACGACGATCTTCGGCGGCGTCTCGCAGCGCCCGCAGGAGTCCGCGCTCAAGGGCGGCGTCGACATCGTCGTCGCGTGCCCCGGGCGCCTCGAGGACCTCATGAAGCAGGGCGTCATCTCGCTCGCGGGCGTGCAGGTCACCGTGCTCGACGAGGCCGACCACATGGCCGACCTCGGCTTCCTGCCCGGCGTGAAGCGGATCATGGCGGCGACCGACAAGCGCGGCCAGCGCATGCTCTTCTCCGCGACGCTCGACAACGGCGTGGACAAGCTGGTCGCGGCGTTCCTCAGCGACCCGCTGCGCCACTCGGTGGACACCGACCGCTCGCCGGTCTCCGCCATGACGCACCACGTGCTGACGGTCGCGGACGCCGACGACAAGCGCGACATCGTGCAGCACCTCGCGTCCGGCACCGGCCGCCGCGTGCTGTTCACGCGCACCAAGCACGGCGCCAAGAAGCTGGCCAAGCAGCTCACCACCGCGGGCGTGCCCGCCGTGGACCTGCACGGCAACCTCGGCCAGGGAGCCCGCGAGCGCAACCTCGAGGCGTTCTCCACGGGCGCGGTCAAGGTGCTCGTCGCGACCGACATCGCGGCGCGCGGCATCCACGTCGACGACATCGAGCTCGTCGTGCACGTCGACCCGCCCGCCGAGCACAAGGCGTACCTGCACCGCTCGGGCCGCACCGCGCGCGCCGGCTCCGCTGGTGACGTCGTGACGATCGTGCTCCCCGAGCAGATCTCGGAGGTCCGCACGATGACGCGTCAGGCGGGCATCAAGGCGACCCCGCAGGCCGTGCGCCCCGGCGCCCGCGTGCTCACCGACCTCGTCGGCACGCTCGCGGCGCCCGTCAAGCCCGTCGCCCGCCCGACGACGACCGCGCCGACCGGCCGCCGGCCGCAGACCGCCGGCGCCGCCGCGGCGAGCACCGAGCGTCCCGCCGGGCGTGCGCGCCGTCGCGGGGGCAAGGGTCGCGGCGACGCCGCGGCGCGCAACGGTGCTCCCGCGGCCCAGACCCCGCGCGGGCGTCAGGGCGGCGCACCGGCCACGAGCGGCCAGGCTGCACGGTCCGGTTCTGCCCGATCCGGTTCTGCCCGGTCCGGTTCCGCCGGGGGCGGTGTCGTGTACTCGTCCAGCACGGGCGGCTCGTCGTCGTGGGGCTCGTCGGGCTCGGCGGGCTCGTCCGGCTCGTCGGCCGGCCGCGGCGGCGGTTCGCGTCGTGCCGGTCGCGCCGCGGGTGCGCCGGCCGCGCGTGGCGGGGACCAGCGCCGCCAGGGCTGAACCGCGGTCGCCGGGTAGCCGCCCGTTGTCGTGGCCGCCCGCGGGTGCGAGGGTGACCGCATGGTCTCCCACGCGCCCGCGGCGCCGCAGACGACCGCCGCCCGTCCCGGGTGGGTGCTCGGGCTGTGGGCGCTCGCGGGGCTGTGCCTGTCGTTCGTCGTCAGCGTCCTCGGGGTGTTCCTCGTGCCCGTCGGGCTCGCGCTCGCCGTCGTGCTGGTCGTGCGTCGCCGTGCGTCCGGGTGGCCCGCGGCGCTCGTCGGTGCCGGCCTGCTGCCGCTGTGGGTGGCGTGGGAGAACCGCGCGGGCCCGGGCGAGGCGTGCACGTCGACCGCGACGAGCCAGAGCTGCACCGAGCTGTTCAGCCCGTGGCCGTGGGCGGCGGTCGGCCTCGTCCTCGTCGTGCTGGGCGTGATGCTCGTCGTCCGGACCGGTCCGGCCCGGCGAGACCGCGCGGCCTGACCCGCACCGCCGCACGCCCGCGCGAGACCACCCGACCAGGCGACTCGCCGGTCGCGACGCGCCCTGACGCGCGCAGAGCGGCCTTTGGTCCCAGGCGCCGCCCCGCCGCGCAGGAGTAGGTCTAGGGCATCACAAGGAGGTGATGCCGGTGTTCTCCATCGGGGCGAAGCCGGGTAAGGGCAAGTTCTTGGACGCGTGTGGTCACACCGTCGAGCTCAACGACGACGAGGCGCTCCCGCCGTGCCCGCAGTGCGAGCACAGCGCCGAAGTGAGGTGGTGGAGACTCATCTGAGCCGGCGCCCGCCGCCCGGCGTGACACCCGGCGTCCGGCGAGCGGTTGCTGCGCCGCGCGGTGGCTGAGGTCAGGCGATCGGCCAGACCTCAGCCATCGCCGCGTCGAGCAGCTCGGCCAACGGGCGCTCGCCGTCGCAGGCGACCCACGCCTCGCGCGCCGACTCGAAGCACGCCACGGCGACGGCGGCCTGGATCCTGACGGTCTGCTCGGCCTCGTCCGGCCTGCGCTGCTGGATCGCGGCGACGAAGCCCTCGCGCCAGAGTCGCATCTTGAGCATGTGGCGGCCGTACAGGTGGGGCGTCGTGTACAGCAGGCGCAGCAGGGGGAGCGCGAAGTCGTCGGTGGTCGTGCTCTCGACGAAGGCGTCGAGAGCACGACGGATCGCGATCCAGGTGGGCTCGTCGGCCGGCCTGTCGACGAGCAGCTGCGTGGTGTGCGTGCGCCAGTGCGCCGACAGGCGCTCGAGCACGTCGTCCTTGGTCGAGAAGTACCGGAAGAACGTGCGCTCGGACATCCCGACCGCGACCGCGATCTTCTCCACGGGGGTCTCGTCGAAGCCGTTCGCGATGAAGAGCTCGACCGCCGCGCGCGTCACCTCGTCCTGGACGGCACGGCGCTTGCGGTCTCGCAGCGAGGTCTCCTGGTGGGGCATAGGTCTCACTTTAGAGCAAAGGGGTGCAGATTTCGCCCGTTCGTGTCATATTTGTCAGTGACTGACAGATCGGGACGGCCGGTACACCGTCCCGCCACGACGAGGGCGGTCCGCACGCCGCCCCGGGGGGAGACACCATGACTGACGCACGCCTCGACGAGGCCGAGCTGCTGACCCCGCACGAGGTCGCGAGCCTGTTCGGCGTCGACCCGAAGACCGTCACGCGCTGGGCGCGCGCCGGCCGGCTCACCGCCATCCGCACCCTCGGCGGCCACCGCCGCTACGTGGGCGCCGAGGTCCGCGCTCTCATCGCCCCCCGCACGTCGCCCCGCACCCTGTCCGCGTAAGCGCAGCCTGGGCCCAGCGCCTGCCGCGGCTCTCCGAGCGAGCGGTGGGAACATCGGGCGGGGTCGAATCGTTCTTGTCGACGCCATGAAGAAACGATACGAAGAGCTCGAGACCGAAGACGGCGTGACCGTCCGCTACCGCCGGCACGACAACGGCGGCGGACTCGTGGCGATGGCCGCGACCGTCGATCCCACCACCTATGTCGCCGAGACCGCCTGGGTCGACCCGGGCGCGACGATCGGCGGCGGAGCGCACATCGGGGCCCACGTCTGGGTCGAGCCCGGTGCGGTCGTCGGACCGCACGCGCAGCTCGGCACGCACGTGCACGTCGGGCGCGGCGCCGTGATCGGGTCGGACGCGCGGCTCGCGACGCGCGTCTCGGTCGGAGCCGGCGCGCACGTCGCGGACGACACACGTGTCCCCGCGGAGGCGGTCGTCCCCGCACGGACACAGGTCACCCCCGCGACCAGCCACACGCTCGCCGCCTGAGGCGCCGTGGCGCGGCCTGACCGGCCGTTCGCGGCGCGTGCGCGTCACAGGTCGGCGAGGGACCCCGGCGGTGCCGGGCGACCTCCGGCCACCCACGCCACGGCTGCGACGAGCGCGATCGCGGCGACCGCAGGCAGCACCGCGGCGCCGACGACCGCGGGGTCGAGCATGTCGGCCGTGCCCGCGTAGGCGACGGCGGTCCAGCCACCGAGGACCCCGACGCCCACGCCGACCGCCGTGGTGACCAGCACGGGCGCGGCCATCTGCGTGACCGCGACGACGCGCATGGCCCGCCGCGGCGTGCCGATCGCACCCAGCGCGGCGGTGGTGCGCCGCCGGGACCACCAGACCTCGAGCAGGCACACGACCAACGCGGCGCTCACCAGGCCCGTGCCGACGGCCAGCCCCGCCCGGACCACACCCGTCTGCTCGTCCGCGTAGGCCACCAGGTCGGCGTCGTCCGCGCCCGCCCGCAGCACCAGCTCCGGGAGCAGGCGGTGGATCCGGGACGTGACGGCAGCCGCGGTCTCGTCGGACACCGCGAAGGTCACCCACCCGGCGTCGAGGCCCGTCCACGGTCCGTCGCTCGCGTCCGCGCCCGTGCGCTCGACCGTCGCGACGCTCAGGCCGAGGCCCGCGAGCGCGTCCCGCTGGGCCGCGGTTGTCGTGGACAGGTCGACCTCGATACCCGCCGAGGGTCCGTGCGCGTCGCGGTCGAGCGCGACCAGCAGCCCCGTGCCGTACGCGCTCGTCATCACGAGCACCGCCGCGAGCGCGGCGCACCTTCCCGTCGCGTGCGCGTGCCAGCCCGCGCCGCGCAGCCCGAGCCGGACGTCGGGCCGGGTGGCGCGCGCAGCGAGCCGGTCGGCGAGCCACGTGGTCACCGTGTGGACCGCGTGCGGTGCGGCGACCACGACCGCGAGGGCCGCGGTGCAGCTTGCGACCATCGAGGCCACGACCGCGGAGTCCGGGGCGCCCTGGTCGCCCGGGTGCGACGCGAGTCGGACGCACAGCCACGCCAGGCACGCCGCGGCGGGCACGCCGAGGACGTAGCCGAGCAGCGCGACGCGCGGGCTCGGCAGGCGGTGCTGCCGGGTCCCGCCGGCCTGGGAGCGCATGGTGCGCCGCGCGACGACGAGCACGACGAGCGCGACCGTGACGGTCAGCAGCACCTCGAGGAGCACCGGCACGGCGCCCTGCTCGGGGAACCAGCGCCGGCCGAGCAACCCGCAGGACCCGAGCCAGGGGTGCACGACGCGCGCGGCGGCGACGCCCGCGCACGCGCCCACGACGGCGACGGCCGCCATCTCCCACCCGAAGACCCGCGCGCACCGGCGCGGGCTCATCCCCGCGAGCACGAGCGCACGCGTGCGGGCCACCCGGGCACCCGCACAGGCCCGCACCCCGAGCGCGAGGAGCAGCGCCGCGGGGCACACGACGAGCACGGTGATCTCGGTCGCCCGCACCCTCGCCGGGGTCGAGGACGTGACCACGGGCCCGCCGAACGCGATGACGGGCTCGGCCGGCAGCGGCGGCGAGCCCGCGGGCAGCACCGTCCAGGACACGAGCTCGTCAGGGCCGGTCAGGCCTGCCGCGCCGATGTGCTCGGGTACGACGCCCGGCACGCTCACGTCCGGGTGCTCCAGCAGGGCGCGGCTCAGGGCGGGCGACACGATCGTCTCGCCCGGGCGCGGCCAGCGCACGAGCCCCGGAGGCAGCGGGGCGTCGTCGCGGGTGCCCGTCACGACGGCGTGCGTCCACGGCCGACGCCCGAGACGGTCATCACTGACGAGGACCCGCAGCTCGGACGTCGTGGGTGCACCGGGCCCCGCCACGACGCGCGTGCGCGCCGCGGCGGCCGAGGCCGCGTCCGCGCTCACGCGCGGCACCGTCGTCCCGACGAGCACCCCGAGGACCGCGAGCGCGACCCCGACGGCGAGCACGGTGAGCCGCACGGCCTCCGTGCGCCGGCCCCCGCGCACGAGCCGAAGCGCGAGCCGCAGGTCACCCACCTGCTGCTCCGACACCCGCCGCGACCCGGCCGTCGACGATGCGCACCTGCCGCGCGCAGCGCGCCGCGACCTGCGGGTCGTGCGTGACGAGCACGAGCAGCGAGCCGCACCGCTCGACCTGCTCCAGGAGAAGGTCGAGCACGATCTCGCGGTTGGTGGAGTCGAGCGCGCCCGTGGGCTCGTCCGCCAGCACGACCGACGGTCGGGCGGCGACGGCGCGGGCGACGGCGGCGCGCTGCGCCTGCCCACCGGAGACCTCGCTGGGCCTGCGGCTGGCGCACGTCGTGAGCCCGAGCTGCGCGACGACCTCCGCGACCCGGTCCCGCACACCGCGCCTGCGCATCCCGGCGAGCTCGAGCGGCAGTGCGATGTTCTCCTGGAGGCTGAGCTCCGGCACGAGGCCCGAGGACTGCAGGACGAACCCGACCTCCCGCAGCCGGAGCTCCGCGCGCTCGTCGTCGGACAGGCGGTTCAGGTCGCGACCCGCGACGACGACCCGTCCGCGCGCAGCGGGCTGCAGGCCGCCGAGCGCGTTGAGCAGGGTCGACTTGCCCGCACCGGACGGCCCGGTGACGGCGACCGTGGTCGCAGCCGGCAGCGTGAGGTTCACGGACGACAGCACGGGCTGCCCCCCGAGGTCGACGCACAGGCCCTCGACGACGAGCGCGTTCGTCGCGGGATCGTCCACTAGCGGTTGACCACTCGAGACTTGCACTCGTCCCAGAGGACCTTCTCGTGGCAGAGCTGGAGCGTGAACTGGTCGGCGTAGCGCACGTCGCCCGGGCTCAGGGACTTCGCGAAGTTGACCGTCTCGGTGCCTGACTTGTCCCAGATCGAGACGTAGCCGTAGCCGTCAGACTTGGCCTGCAGGTGCGCGTCTCCCTTGGTCACCGAGAGGGTTCCAGTGATGCGCGTGTAGTACAGGCAGGACCCTTGCACGCAGTCGTGGGCTCCGTAGAAGAAGTTGTAGCTCCCGTTCGTCACGGTTGCACCGGTGACTGAGATGCTGGCGTACGACCCGGAGCTCGCTGCCTGCGCGGCGGCTGCTCCGATTCCCGTCAGCGCAACCGTGGTCAGAATGATGGCGATGTGCCGTCGCATGCTTCCCCCTGTGTTCGGTTGAGGTCTGCGCCCAAGGCGTAGAGCTCGGCTCCAGCGCGCGCAGCTGCGCTGAAACCGGGAGGAACGTAGCAGAACAGGGTCCCCGCTCGGGGGCGCTATGACCAGCAGGTTTGCTGGGAAGAGCTCTGAGCAGGCGCGTCGGTCGGGTGCTTCGGCTCGCCCGACGGGCGCGGCGCTCCTGACCTCCCACGTCGGGTGGGGCGCACCTACAGCGCGATCAGTCCCGTGAACAGCGCGACGAGGCCCGCGGCCGCGCCCAGCAGGGAGACGGCGAGCACGACGCGCTCGCGGGGGGAGAACCAGCGACGGCCCTGCTCGCCGCGCGTGAGGACGAACAGCACGGACGCGGGCGCGTAGACGACGAACACGACGAGCAGGTGGTCGATCCCGGCCGCAAACAGCAGCCACGCGGTGTAGAGCGTCGCGAGCGTCGCGACGACGAGCTGGCCGCGCGGGCTGCGGTCGCGGCGGAGCAGTCGCACGCCGTACGCGGCGGCGAGCAGGTAGGGGATGAGCACGAGCGCGCCGGTGAGCTCGAGCGCGAAGTCGAACGCGCGCTCCGAGGCGAGCGTGAGCAGCAGCACGGCCTGGGCGAGCGCGGTGGACATCAGGAGTGCGGGCACGGGCGCGTCGTGCTCGTTCGTCGTGCGCAGGAACCGGGGCATGTCCCCGTCGCGTGCCGCGACGAACAGCACCTCGGCGGCCATGAGCGTCCACGCGAGGTACGCGCCGAGCACGGACACGACGAGGCCCGCGGAGACGAACGTGGTGCCCCACGAGCCGAACGCGGCGTCGAGCACGCCGCCCATCGACGGCTCCTCGAGCTGCGCGATCTCGTCGGCCGGCAGGATCCCGTAGGACACGATCGTCACGGACGCGAACAGCGCGAACACCGAGCCGAACCCCAGGAGCGTGGCGCGCCCGACGTCCTGGCGGCGGCGCGCGTGGCGCGAGAACGTGCTCGCGCCCTCGACGCCCAGGAAGACGAAGACGGTGACGAGCATGGTGCCGCGCACCTGGTCGAGCAGCGTGCCCGAGCCGGGCGAGCCGCCCCAGTTGTCGGCGAAGACCGCGGGGTCGAACGCGACGACGGCGAGCACGACGAACACGACGATGGGCACGAGCTTGGCGACGGTGACGACGCGGTTGACCGCGGTGGCCTCCTGGATGCCGCGCCGGACGATCGCGAAGAACAGCCACAGACCGGCGCTGCCGACCGCCACAGCGAGGAACGTGTCGCCCGAGCCGAGCGCGGGGAACACCGCGCCGAGCGTCGAGGTGATCAGCACCCAGTACGTCACGTTGCCGACGCACGCGGACGCCCAGTACCCGAACACGGAGAAGAACCCGAGGTACTCGCCGAACCCCGCCTTGGCGTAGGCGTACACGCCCGCGTCGAGGTCGGGCCGGCGCACCGCGAGCATCTGGAACACGAGCGCGAGCATGAGCGTGCCGGCGCCCGCCACGCCCCACGCGACCAGCGCGCCCGCGGCGCCCGTCGACTGCGCGAACTGCCGGGGCAGCGAGAACACCCCGGCGCCGACCATCGACCCGACGACGAGCATCGCCATGGTCGGGACGCTCAGCGTGCTCCGGGTGGGCGCGGTGGTGCCCGCGGTGGCCATGACGTTCATCCAACACCCGGCTCCCGGGCGGCCGCTGAGACGTGCGACCTACCGTGCGGGCTCCGGCCCGTGGCATCCGTTGCGTCGATCACCTGGGTCCCTCGGCCGTTGACCTGGGGTGCTGTGCCACTCGGGTGAGGGAGCGAACGGCACCTTCGTGACATTCTGCGAAATCATGGACTGGACGGTTGACCAGCAGCTCAGGTATGACGCATGATGACTCCCGACGGTGCGCATCGCCTGCCCCCTGCGCGGTGCGCACCGTTCTTACGTCCGAGAGGCGGCCGCGATCATCCGCGGCCGCCTCTCGCGTCTCCGGGCCCGGTCGCCGAGCGGGGCCGTATCGATGCGAGCCGCGCGATCATGCGGATCGTCACCACTGAAGGCGGACAACTCGTGCGCCCTCGGCGCGTCACGGCCGAGCCTGACACGCCAGCGCTTACCGTCGCAGAGTGACCGTCCCCGCGCGTGCCTCTGCCACGGGAGCCGGCTCGGACCACGGGCCCGGCCCTGACGAGGCCGACCCCACGACCACCCCGACCGCCGGACCCGCCTCGGGCGACGCGTCGTCGGCCGACGAGCAGACCGGCGGACCTGTCGCGCTCGTCGAGCCCCCGTCCGACGCGGAGCTCGTCGAGAGCGCGCTCGCCACGTGGCGCGGCTCGCTCGTGGAGGCCGCGGGCGGCTCGACGCTCGCGGACATCGACCTGCTCGGCGAGGCCGCGCTCGACCTGTCCGCCGCGCACCCGTCAGGCATGGCGCAGCTCTTCGCGGGGCGCGAGACGCGCCTGTCGAACCTCGTGCGCGAGGGTGCGGCGCTCTCGGCCGCACGACGACGAGCCCGCGCGGTCGGCTCGCGCGCAGCGGCCTACGAGCAGCGGTACGGCATCGCGCCCACGTCGCTCGCGATCGGCGTCGCGACGTGGACGGAGCGCACCGCGGGTCAGGTGGGGCAGGACGACGTCGTCGCCCTCGCGAGCGTCACGCGCGCGCAGTCGCCCGCCGCGTCGCCCGACCAGGCCCCGGCCGAGCCCCGCCGGCTGCACGCGCCCGTGCTGCTGCGACCCGTCGCGCTGCGTGCCCGCGGCACGGGGGAGAGCGACTACGAGCTCGCGCTCGAGCCGTCGCTCGAGGTCAACCCGGTCCTGGCCCGCGCCCTGCGCTCGCGCGGGGCCCTGCTCGACCCCGCGGCGGTCGCGCGCGGCGCGTTCACGCCAGGCGGGTTCGACCCGCGCAGCGCGCTGCAGCGGCTCGCCTCCCTCGGCGAGGCCGTGCTCGAGGACTTCGCGATGACCGAACGCGTCGTCGTCGGCACGTTCGTCCACCCCGGCCAGGTGCTGGTCGACGACCTCGACAACCTCGCCGCGGGCGCCGCGCACCACGAGGTGCTCACCGCGCTCGCGGGCGTCGAGGCGGACCTCGCGCGCCTGCACCAGCCACTGCCCGCCGTGGTCGAGGGCGACCGGGACCCCGCGCACGAGCGCGGCGTCGGCGACCTCGACCCCGCGCAGCAGCACGTGCTCGACGTCGTCGCGACCGGGTCGCACCTGTTCGTCGACAGCCCGACGGGTGCGGACGAGTCCGGGACGATCGCCGCGATCGTCGCCGACGCCGCAGCCGCCGGACGCACCGTGCTCTACGTGCCCGGCCACCGGCGGGCGGCCGTCGCGCTCACCGAGCGGCTCGCGGCGCACGGCCTGCACGACCTGCTGCTCGACATCGCGCCCGAGGCGGGCTGGCGCACCGCGGCGACCCGCCGCCTGCTGGGCGCGATGACCGTCGAGGCGCCCGTCGTCGACGTGCGCGGCGTCCAGGCCCTGCGCTCGGACCTCGTGGGCCACCGCGAGGCGCTGCGCGGCTACGTGACGAGCCTGCACACGCCCCGCGAGCCGTTCGGGGTCTCCGCCTACGACGCGCTGCAGCACCTCGCGCGGCTCACCTCGACCCGGCCCGCACCCCGCACCAGCGTGCGGCTCACCCCCGACGTGGCGAGCGCGCTCGACGACGCCACGCGCTCCCGCCTCGCGGCCGACCTGCGCCGCGCGGGGGAGCTCGGGGCGTACTCCGTGCGGCCGGGGGACACCCCCTGGTACGGCGCGGACCTGCGCACGCACGCCGACGCCGACGTCGCGCGTCGTCGTCTGACGCGCCTGCTCGACGACACGCTCCCGCGCCTCGCCGAGCGCAGCGTGCAGGTCGACACCGAGACGGGCCTGCTGCCCGCCGAGACCGTCGACGCCTGGGGCGAGCAGCTGCGCATGCTCGACGGCGTCCGCGCGTCGCTCGACCTGTTCCTCCCGATCGTGTTCGAGCGGACCGCCGCCGACCTGGTCGCCGCGACCGCGACCAAGCAGTGGCGGGCCGAGCACGGCGTGACCATGGGCTTCTGGCTGCGGCGCCGGCTGCGGCGCCAGGCACGCGACATGGTGCGTCCCGGACGCCCCGTCGCCGACCTGCATGCCGCGCTCGTCGAGGTGCAGGCGCGGCGCGAGATCTGGCAGGCCCACTGCCCGAGCGGCGGCTGGCCGCGACTGCCCGAGGGGCTCGAGGCGCTCGAGAGCGAGTACCGGGGGATCCGGGAGGACCTCGAGGCGCTCGACGAGGTGCTCGCGACGACCCCGGCAGGCGCCGGTCTGTGCGCGACGCCGCTGACCGCGCTCACCGAGCGGCTCGCGCGCCTGCGCGGCACCCAGGACGCGCTCGAGACGCTGCCGGACCGCACCGGCCTGCTGCACGGCCTGCGCGCCGCGGGCCTCGGCGACCTCGTCGACGACCTCGCCGAGCGGCGCGTCGCGCCCCAGGCCGCACCCGCCGAGCTCGAGCTCGCGTGGTGGAGCACGGTGATCGAGCAGATCCTCGCGCAGGACCCCGCGCTCGCGGGCTACGACGGCGAGACGCTCGGGGCCATGACGGCGCGCTACGCCGAGCTCGACCGCGCGCACGTCGCGAGCCTCGCGCTGCCCGTCCGGTCCGCGGTCGCGGCGCAGGTCAGCGCCGTGCTGCGCCGGCACCGCGAGCAGGCCGAGGAGCTGTTCGCCGAGCTCGTCGAGGAGCGCATCACGTCGCTGCGCGACACGTTCGCGCGCTACCCCGACGTGGTGCGGCGGCTGCGTCCCGTGCTCGTCGCGAGCCCCATGCTGGTGCCGCAGGTGCTGCCCGCGTCCCGCACCGTCGACCTCGTCGTGCTCGGTGCCGCGGCGCACCTGTCCACCGAGGTCGCGCTCGCCGCGCTCGCCCGGGGGCGGCAGGTCGTCGTCGTCGGCGACGCCCGGTGCGCGTCCGGCAGCGCGGTGCGCGAGCTCGCGGCCGTCCTGCCGCGCGCCACGCTGCGCGCCGACTCCGTCGCGCGCGACCCGTACCTCACCACGTTCCTCGCCGAGCACGGGTACGGCGACGCGCTCGTCGCGACGCCGCTGCCCACGAGCCGGCCGCTGGTGCGCCTCGAGGTCGTCGACGGCACCGGCATGCCCGGGCAGACGTCCGGGGTGGTCGAGACGACGACCGCCGAGGTCGCGCACGTCGTCGACCTCGTGCTCGAGCACGTGCTGAGCCGCCCCGAGGAGTCGCTCGCGGTCGTCACGGTCACGCCGGCGCACGCGGAGGCCGTCCGCGAGGCCGTGCTCGACGAGGTCCGCACCAACCCCGCGCTCGCCGCGTTCTTCGACCCCGCGCGGCCCGAGCCGTTCGTCGTCACCGACCTCACGGGCGTCGCGGGCCTGCACCGGGAGGCCGTGATCCTGTCGCTGGGCCTGGGACGCACGCCGCACCGCCGCGTGCTGCACACGTTCGGCGCCCTGTCCGGCCCCGGCGGCGCCGCGCTCCTGCTCGACACGCTCGGCTCGACACGGCACCGGCTCGTCGTCGTCTCGTGCTTCGGCGCCGACGACCTCGACACCGAGCGCCTGCGCGGCGACGGCCCGCGCCTCCTGCACGACCTGCTGGCGTTCGCCGCCGAGCGCGGCACCGGCCAGACCGCTCCCGCGTCGCACGCCGTCGACCCGGACCGTCTCCTCGTGGACCTCGCCGAGCGCCTGTGGCGGCACGGCCTGATCGTCGAGCTGGACTACGGCGTGCCCGGCGGGCAGCGCATCCCGATGGTCGTCGGGCACCCGTCGCTCCCGGGCCGGATGCTCGTCGCGGTGCTCACGGACGACGAGGCCTACGTCGCCGAGCCGAGTGTGCGCGTCCGTGAGCGGCTCACGGCCGACCGGCTCGAGCGGCTCGGGTGGACCGTCGTGCGGGTGTGGTCCGCCGCCGCGTTCCTCGACCCCGACGCCGAGGTCGACCGCATCCGTCGGCACGTGCACGCCGCCGTCCCCGCGCCGGTCGAGCCCCGCACCGGGACCGCCGTGATCGGCCTGCCGCAGTCGTGGACCGACGACGAGCGTGCGCTGGGCGCCGAACGCCCGGCACGCGCCGCCGCTCGGGACGCGGGGGCGCTCGCGGCCGCGACGACCGGCGTGCCCGCGGACGTCGTCGGGCAGGCCGTGGTGCCCGCCGCCGAGATCGTCCCGGCCGCGGATGCCGTCCCGTCCACCGGGGGTATCCCGGCTACGGATGCCGTTCCCTCCGTCGGAGGTGTCCCGGACCTGGATGCCGTCGCCGCCTCCGAGGTCGTCCGGCCCGAGCAGGTGGAGAGCTCGCCGACCGCTGCGACCGCAGCCGAGGCCGCGGCCGTCGGCCACGCCCCCGTCGGCAACGGTCGACCGGAGAACGAGCCGGTCGAGCACACGGCCGAGGCCGAGCCCGCGGCTGACGAGGCCCGGGGCCGTGCGCGCCGACGCCAGGGGCGCGGTCGCAAGTCCCGCGCGCCGATGCCCGAGGTCACGCGCAGCACGACGTCCGCCGCCATGACGACGCCCGGTGGTGCGGCGACGGCTCCCGACCCCACGGTCGAGGCCCCGCCCGTGTCGCGGCCCCTCGCGGTCGTCCGCTCCGAGCAGCCCGCGCTGCCCGTGCGGACGCTCCCGCGTCCCGACGTGCGCCGCGGCCTGCCGATCGCCGCCTACAGCGACGACCAGCTCGACGACCTCGTCGCGTGGCTGACGTCGGACGGCGTGGAGCGCACGCGCGACGACCTTGCCGCCGAGCTGCGCGACGAGCTCGGCGTCACGCGTCGCTCGTACCGCATCGACACGGCCGTCCGCGCCGCCATCGCCCGCGCGCTGAGCTGACGGCTCCCGCGCCCGCCCGGTGGGATGATCGGCGTATGGGCGGCGACCACCACGAGCGAGGGGCAGCGGGCGCGACGGGGGCTCCCACGCCGACCGCGCGTCGGCCGCGTCGGGCCGTGCGCCCGTCGGGCACCGTCGGCACCGACGAGACCGTGCTCCGCAGCGCGTTCCCGGCGCCGCCCGCCCGCACGGCCGGCGCCCCGACGTCGGGCGCTCCGGCATCTGCCGCCTCCACGTCGGCCACCGCGACGCCCCTCGCCGGGACGACGGCTGCCCCGGTGCCGGACCGCTCGTCGGATGCGCTGCTCGCGGCCCGTAGCGCCGACGACTCCGACCTCGGCTGGGGCGGCGGCCGCGACGACAACGACGACCGGCTGCGCCAGGACAAGCCCCCGCACTGGTAGGCGCGACCCGACCCCAGCCCCGAGCGGGGTGCGGTCGTCCACAGCGCCGGCCGCGTGGGTCCCGCGACCTCGGGACGCGCGCCTAGCGTCGCCCCCGTGCGGGGATGGGTGGACGGCGGGGTACCGCCGCTGGAGCGGCGCAGGCGGCCGGTCAAGGTCGCGTGGCGCGGGGTGCTGTGGCGGTGGCGCTTCGTCGTGGCCGCGCTCGGCGTGGGGATCGCGGTGTCGTCGGCGCTCCAGGTGCTGCGACCGCCCGAGCCGCAGACGCAGGCCGTGGTCGTCGCGGCGCGCGACCTGCCGGCGGGGACGACCATCGCCGCGACGGACGTGCGCGTCGCCCGCGTCCCGGCGGGCCTCGCGCTCACGCGGACGACGACGAGCACGCACGAGGTCGTCGGCGAGGACGTCGCGGTGCCCGTGCCGGCCGGGCTGCCGGTGGTGCCCGGGCTGCTCGCGTCGGGCGGGCTCGTGGGACCGCCCGGGACGGTCGTCGCCGCGGTGCGGCTCGCCGACCCGGCGATGGCCGCGCTCCTGCGGCCCGGCACGCGCATCGACGTGCTCGCCGCCGCCGCCGAGACCGGGACGCAGGGCGTGGTCGTCGCGCGGCATGCGCTCGTGCTGCCGGTCCCGCCCGGCGCGCAGGACCAGGGGTGGTCAGCAGGGCTCGCTGGCGGCGACTCGGCGCCCGTGCTGGTCGCGGTCTCGCCCGACGAGGCGGCCGCGTTGTCAGGTGCGGCCGTTTCCGCCTTGCTGTCCGCGGTCGTCGTGCCATGATCGAACGTCGCAGTGGCCACGGCCGCTCAGCTCAACGGAGGTTCACGTGACTCAGTCCCCGCTCGGCTCGGCCACTACCACCCTCGGTTCCGGGGCGAAGGGCCTCGGCAAGGTCTTCGAGGGCTTCAAGGACTTCATCGCACGCGGCAACGTCGTCGACCTCGCGATCGGTGTCGTCATCGGCGCCGCGTTCGGAAACGTCGTCAAGGCGGTCGTCGAGGAGTTCCTCAACCCGCTCATCGGCTGGATCTTCGGGCAGCCAGACCTGAACAACCTGTGGAGCATCGGCCCGTACACGTGGGGCGACGAGGGTGGTAACCCGATCCGTGTCGGAGTGATCCTGACGCAGCTGCTGACGTTCCTGCTTACCGCAGCGGCGATCTACTTCCTCGTCGTCCTGCCGCTCAACAAGCTCGCTGCCCGACGCAAGCGCGGCGAGGAGCCCGAGCCCGCGGCGCCCGCCGAGGACATCCTGCTGCTGCAGGAGATCCGCGACCTGCTGGCCGCTCGCCCCACGCCGGCGCTGTCGGCCGACGTCTCGAACCCGCCCACGATCAAGCCGGCGGACGGCCCCAGCGCACCGCCTGCGCCGCCCGCCCCGACCGTCTGACGCCCGCCCGACCGAGGACCGCCGACCCAGCGCCGGCGGTCCTCGGTGCGCCTGGCCCGGACTCGGCGACCCGCCGCGGGCGCACTCCGGGATCGCCGAGGGAATGGGCGGGTTGCGGACGCCGTTACCATTGGCACTCGGAACGTGCGAGTGCCAGGCGGCGCGACCCGCGTCGGTCCCCGGTGGCCACCGCACGAGACACACCGAACGAACCCTCAGGAGACCCGGTGCCCACCTACTCGTACGCGTGCACGGCGTGCGGCCACGCCTTCGACATCCACCAGTCGTTCTCGGACTCGTCCCTGACGGTCTGCCCCGAGTGCGAGGGCAAGCTCCGCAAGGTCTTCTCCTCGGTGGGCGTGGTCTTCAAGGGCTCCGGCTTCTACCGCAACGACGCGCGCTCGGGTGCGAAGTCGTCGTCGGTTCCGGCGGTC
Source organism: Cellulomonas gelida (assembly GCF_006538725.1). GTDB lineage: Bacteria > Actinomycetota > Actinomycetes > Actinomycetales > Cellulomonadaceae > Cellulomonas > Cellulomonas gelida. The sequence continues at coordinate 14,672 of NZ_BJLQ01000020.1, read as the reverse complement.
CCGTCGGAGAGCGCCAAGCCGGCGGCGAGCACGGCGTCCGCGTCGTCCGCATCGACCTCCGGGACGACGTCGAGCAGCTCGTCCTCGTCCTCGACGACGAGCGCCACGGCCGCGGCTCCGGCTGCCTCCTGACGGCGAGGGTCCCGAGGCGGCACTACCCTCGCAGACGTGCGTAGCCGTGCCTTTCGTCTGACTCTCCTGTCCGTCGCCATCGTCCTGGTGGTGGCGCTCGTCGCGTCCGCGGTCGCGGCGTTCGTCGTCGTGCGTCGCCCGTTGCCGCAGGTGGGCGGGTCCCTCGAGGTGACTGGCCTGCGGGACGAGGTCACCGTGACGCGTGACGCGCGCGGGGTCCCGACGATCACGGCCGACAACCCGCACGACCTGTTCCTCGCGCAGGGCTACGTGGCCGCGCAGGACCGGTTCTTCGAGATGGACTACCGCCGGCACGTCGTCGCGGGGCGGCTGAGCGAGCTCGTGGGCGAGAACGACGACGCGCTCGAGGCGGACAAGGTCATCCGCACGTTCGGCTGGCGCCGGGTCGCCGAGCGTGAGCTGGGGCTGGTCGAGGACACGACGCGGGCCGCGCTCGAGGCGTACGCGCAGGGCGTCAACGCCTACCTGGACGGCAAGGCGCCGTCGCAGATCGCGGTCGAGTACACGGTGCTGGGGCTGCAGGTCGACGTCGACGCGCCCGAGCCGTGGGACGCGGTCGACTCGCTCGCGTGGCTCAAGGCGATGGCGTGGGACCTGCGCGGGAACTACGACGACGAGCTCGCGCGGGCCCGGGCGTACGCCTCGGTCCGCGACGTGACGCGCGTCGACGAGCTGTTCCCCGCCTACCCGTACGACCTCAACGCCCCGATCCTGAGCGCGCAGGACCTGGCGACGCCGGAGCTGGCCGCAGCGACGGCGACCTCTCTGGACCTCGACGACTCGGGCCTGCAGGGCGCTCTCGACAGCGCGCAGCGGGCGCTCGACGCCGTGCCGCACCTCGTCGGCGAGGGCGAGGGCGTGGGGTCCAACTCGTGGGTCGTCGCGGGTGAGCACACCGCGAGCGGTGCGCCGCTGCTGGCCAACGACCCCCACCTGGGCATCTCCGCCCCGGGCATCTGGACGCAGGTGGGCCTGCGCTGCGCAACGGTCGACGACGCATGTCCGTACGACGTCTCGGGCTTCTCGTTCGCCGGCTTCCCGGGCGTGGTGATCGGCCACAACGCCGACCTCGCGTGGGGGCTGACGAACCTCGGCGCGGACGTCACGGACTTCTTCCTCGAGCGCGTCGAGGACGGACGCGCGCTGCGCGGCGACCAGACCGTGCCGCTGACGGTCCGGAACGAGGTCATCAAGGTCAACGGCGGCGACGACGTCTCGATCCAGGTGCGCCAGTCGGCGCACGGGCCGATCATCTCGGACGTGATCGACGTCGACGCGGTCGCGCGTGCGCCGCTCGCGGACGGCATCACCGGTCGCCAGTACGAGGTCGCGCTCGCGTGGACCGCGCTCGCGCCGGGACGCACCGCGGACGCGGTCCTCGCGATGGACACGGCCCGTGACGCCGAGGACATCGCGCGCGTGGGTCGCCTCCTCGACGTGCCGTCGCAGAACATCGTCTTCGCGACGACGGACGGCCACATCGGCTACCAGGCGCCCGGGCGCATCCCGGTGCGCAACACGATCGTCGGCGCTGTGCCCTCGGACGGCACGTGGCCGCGGCCCGGGTGGGACCCCGCGTACGACTGGCAGGGCTACGTGGACCCGGAGGTCATGCCCCGCGCGCTCGACCCGGTCGAGGGCTACGTCGTCGCGGCGAACCAGGCGGTCACACCCGCGGGGGTGGGCCCGTTCCTGACCGACGACTGGGACTACGGCTACCGCTCGCAGCGGATCGGCTCGCAGCTCGCGTCCGCGATCGCGGCGGGGGAGAAGATCAGCGTGCAGGACGTCGGTGCGCTCCAGAACGACCAGCACAACCCGTACGCCGACGTCCTGGTGCCGTGGCTCCTGCGGATCGGGATCGTCGACACGTTCGAGGACGACGGCCAGCAGCTCCTGCGGTCGTGGGACCGCGTCTCGAGCGCCGACTCGGCCGCGGCCGCGTACTTCGCGGCGGTGTGGAAGACCCTGCTCGAGCTCACGTTCGCCGACGACCTGCCCGACGGCGACCTGCCCGACGGCAGCTCCCGCTGGCTCGAGGTGGTCCGTGGCCTGCTCGACGACCCGGCGTCGCCGTGGTGGGACGACCGCACGACCCCCGGGCTGCTCGAGGGTCGCGACGAGATCCTCTACCAGGCGATGATCACGGCCCGACTGTCCCTGACGCAGCAGCTCGGCCGCGACGCCGGCTCGTGGCGCTGGGGGCGCCTGCACTCGGCCGCGCCCGAGCACCCGGTGCTCGGTGGCGCGTCGATCCCGGGCCTGGTGCGAAACTTCGTCAACCCCGACCCGATCGGGGTCGGGGGCGGGCCGTCGATCGTCGACGCGACCGCGTGGGACGCGTCCGAGGGCTACGCGGTGACGGCCGGGCCGTCGATGCGCATGGTCGTCGACCTCGGTGACCTGGACTCCTCGACGTGGGTGAACTTCACCGGCTCGTCGGGTCACCCCGCGAGCCCGCACTACAGCGACCAGTTCGGCCCGTGGGCGGCGGGGGAGACGTTCCCGTGGCCGTTCACGTCGGCCGCGACGACGGCCGACGCGGTCGACAGGCTCACGCTGCACCCGTGACCGGGCGCCCGTCGGCGCCGGCCGGGGGCGCGGGGGCTCAGGAGGTCAGGGGCACCCAGCGCTCGGGCGTGGCGTAGGCGTCGACGCGACGGTCGTGCGGCTCGCGCGGCAGCGGGTCGAGCGTCGCGTCGTGCACCTCCTCGGGGAACACCACGGCGACGACGAGCGCGTCGGCGCGGGCGTGCTCGAGGGCACGGTCGTACCAGCCGCCGCCCTGACCGAGGCGGCCGCCCGCGGTGTCGACCGCCAGGGCCGGGGCGATGATCACGTCGGCGTCGGCGAGGGCCTGCGCGGAGAGCGTCGGACCGCCGGGCTCGGGAGGACGTCCCGGAGCGCGTTCGCGCAGGTCGTCGGCGCCGGCGTACTCCGCCCAGCCGCGCTGCAACCCGGCGCCGAGCACGGGCAGCAGGATCCGCACGCCGCGCGCCGCGAGGCGCTCGAGCAGGACGGACGTCGCGGGCTCGGTCGCGCGCGCGGCGTAGACGGAGACGCAGCGCGCGGCGGCGACCGCGGGGATCGACTCGACGACGTCGGCGAGGGCCGCGGCGGCCTCGTCGCGGCGGCGCTGCGAGCGGTGGGCGCGGGCCTTGCGGATCGACGCGCGGAGCTGCTCCTTCTCCTCCTCGGGCTCCGGTGCTCCTGCGCGGTTCGACGAGTCGGCAGCGCTGCTCATGGCACCAGTGTCGCAAAGGATCGGGCCGGCACCGTCCTCCGGGGTGCCCAGGCCGGCTTCGTCGGGGCCGGTCCGACGGCCGGGCGTGACGTCGTCGTGAACGCGTCCGGAACCGCGCACGGCGATCCGTCGACGTAACCCACGCCACACTCGCTTGCCCTGGGCGGGGCGCGCGGTGCGCGGCTAGCGTTCCGACATGACGATCCACAAGGCAGTCATTCCCGCCGCCGGTCTGGGCACCCGCTTCCTGCCGGCCACGAAGTCGACGCCCAAGGAGATGCTCCCGGTCGTCGACAAGCCCGCGATCCAGTACGTCGTCGAGGAGGCCGTCGCGGCCGGTCTGGACGACGTCCTGCTCATCACCGGTCGCTCGAAGCGCACGCTCGCCGACCACTTCGACGCGGTCCCCGAGCTCGAGGCAGCGCTGGAGGCGAAGGGCGACACCGAACGCCTCGCCAAGGTGCGCGAGTCCACCGACCTCGCGCACGTGCACTTCGTGAGGCAGGGCCAGCCTCGCGGTCTGGGCCACGCCGTGCTGCAGGCCAAGCACCACGTGGGCGACGAGCCGTTCGCCGTGCTCCTGGGCGACGACCTGATCGACGAGCGCGACGCCCTGCTGACCCCGATGCTCGAGATCCAGGAGCGCCTCGGCGGATCGGTCATCGCACTGCTCGAGGTCCCGGCCGAGCAGATCTCCTCCTACGGCTGCGCGGCGGTCGAGCCGCTCGACGGCGACGAGGACGCGGACACCGTGCGGATCACGGGTCTCGTCGAGAAGCCCCCGGTCGACGAGGCGCCGTCGAACCTCGCGATCATCGGCCGCTACGTGCTGCACCCCGCGGTCTTCGACGTCCTCGAGCAGACCGCTCCGGGGCGCGGCGGGGAGATCCAGCTCACCGACGCCCTCGCGACGCTCATGGACATGCCTGCCGAGCGGGGTGGCGGCGTCACGGGTGTCGTGTTCCGCGGACGCCGGTACGACACGGGCGACCGCCTCGACTACCTCAAGGCCGTCGTCCGGATCGCGGTGGATCGTCCGGACCTCGGCCCCGACTTCAAGGACTGGCTCGTCCAGTACGTCGCGGGCAGCAAGGCCTGACCCCTGGGGCGGGGCACAATGCCCGCATGAGATCGGTCCAGGACCACCTGGCGGCCGTGCTCGCCGCCGTGGGGCCGGTCGCGCCCCTCGACGTCGCGCTGCACGACGCGACCGGCTGCATCCTCGCGCGTGACCTCGTCGCGACGAGGGACGTGCCGGCCGTCGCCGTCGCCGCGCGCGACGGGTACGCGGTCGCGGCGCACGAGACCGCGGGCGCGGGCTACGACAGCCAGCTGACGCTGCCCGTAGCGCACGACGTGCGCGCCGGCGGTCCGTCGGGGCTGCGGCTCGCTCCCGGCCAGGCGGTGCGCGTGTCGTCGGGCGCCCCGCTACCGCTCGGTGCCGACTCGGTCGTGCCCGTCGAGGAGACGGACCGCGGCGCGGCGCGATTCGCGATGCAGCGCCCGGCCGTCGCGGGCCAGCACGTGCGGGCCGTCGGTGCCGACGTCCGCACCGGCGAGGTCGTGCTCACCGCCGGCACGCGTCTGGGGGCGCGCCAGCTCGCGCTCGCGGCGACGCTCGGGCACGGTCGCCTGCACGTGCACCCCACGCCGCGAGTCGTGCTGCTGTCGGTGGGCGACGAGCTCGTCGAGCCCGGCAGCGCGCGGCCCCCGGAGGGCGCGGTGTTCGAGACCGACGGCCACGCGCTGGAGGCCGCGGTCCGGGACGCCGGGGCCACGCCCGTGCGCGTCGGGATCCTGCCCGACGACCGCGGCACGCTGCGCGAGGCGCTCGACGACCAGCTCGTGCGCGCGGACCTCGTCGTGATCACCGGCGGGCTGTCCGAGCTCGTCGGCGACACCGTGAAGGACGTGCTCGCGACGCTCGGCACGGTCCGGCTCGACCACGTGGCGATGACGCCCGGGTTCCGGCACGGGTTCGGCACGGTCGGCACCGAGCTGGGCGCCGACCGCACGGTGCCGATCTTCGCGCTGCAGGGCGACCCCGTCGCGGCGCAGGTGTCGTTCGAGGTGTTCGTGCGTCCCGCGCTGCGGGCCATGGCGGGTCACTCCGAGCTGTACCGGCCGAGCGTCGCCGCGCGCGCCACGCACGGCTGGACCGCGCCGACGGGCCTGCGGCAGTTCGTCCCCGCGACCGTGCTGGGCTCGCCCGAGGAGGGCTACCGGGTCACCGCTCTGGGCGACCCGCTCGCACCGACGGTCAGCGCGCTCGCGCACGCGAACGCGCTCGCGGTCGTCGGCGAGCAGGACACCACCGTCGCGCCGGGGCAGGTCGTGCACTGCCTGGTGCTGGAGGGCTGATGGCGCACGGCTGGCCGGCGGTCCTCGTCGACGACCTCGTCCGCCTGCGGCCGCTGCGCCGCCGGGACGGGCCGGCGTGGCTCGAGCTGCGCGCGCAGAACCAGTCCTGGCTCGAGCCGTGGGACGCCACCAGCCCCGTGCCGGTCGACGGCCCGCGGCCCACGTTCGCGCAGTTCGTGCGCACCCTGTCCGCGCAGGCGCGCTCGGGCACGAGCCTGCCGTTCGCGGTGGACTACGCGGGCGAGCTCGTCGGGCAGGTGACGGTCTCCTCGATCACCTACGGCTCGCTGCGGTCCGGCGCGATCGGGTACTGGCTCTCGGAGCACGTCGCCGGGCGCGGCGTGATGCCTGTGGCGGTGGCCCTCGCGGTGGACCACTGCTTCACGACCGTAGGGCTGCACCGCATCGAGGTGAACATCCGGCCCGAGAACCGGCCGTCGCTGCGCGTCGTCGAGAAGCTGGGCCTGCGCGACGAGGGCGTGCGCGAGCGGTTCCTGCACATCGGCGACCGCTGGTGCGACCACCGTTCGTTCGCCCTCACCGCCGAGGAGGTCCCCGACGGCCTCCTGGCCCGCTACCGCGCCACCCGCCCCGCCCCCTGACCCGCGCTCGTCGCGTCGGCCGGCCCCTTCCGCTGCCGCCCGGCCGGCGGCTTCGGCAGGGCTCCGACGAGGTCGGCACTCTCGTGCGGGATCGGCAGTCCGGAGGCGCGATCTGGCGGGGGTGTGCCGAACTCGTCGGGATGCGCCGTGCGACACGCCGGACGCGTGCGCGACCAGGGGGGTGCACCGCCCTAACGTCGGGGCGTGAAGGATCTCACCGGACCGATTGCGCTTGCGCTCGTCGGCCTGTGGGTGGCGTACCTGGTGCCGCACAAGCTGCGGTACCGGCAACAGCTGGTGGAGTCCCGGGTCGACGACCGGTTCTCCGACGCACTGCGTGTGGTCGCGGTCAGCGACCGCCCGGGTCGCGCCCGGGCGCAGGCGCCGGTGACCGGACCCGACTGCCGACCTGCCGGCACGCCGGGGTTGCTGACCCCCGGCAGAGGGGTGCTCGTGGCAGCGACGAGCACCGCGACAGGAGGCAGGACCGTGGACCGACCCACAGCGCAGCACGACAGGCTCACCGCCGAGTTCGCGCGCCGCACCGCGCAGGCTCGTGCGCAGCACGCGGCCGCCACCGCGCGTCGAGGTGCCGCGGCCCGGCGCCGCGGCGTGCTCGCGACCTCGCTCGTGATCCTCACGGTCGTCGGTGTCGTGGTCGCCGCGGCCGTCCCCGCCGTGACCTGGGTCGCGGGAGCCGTCCCCGGCGCGCTCCTGACGACCGTCCTGGTGCTCGGCCGTCGCGCCGTGGTCGCCGGGCGTGCGGCCGACGCCGCGTTCGCCGAGCGCATGGCCGAGGCCGCGCGCGCCGCGCAGGAGGCGCGGGCCCGTGCCACGCGCGCCCTGACCGGTGCGACGCGCGCCGTCCCGCAGCCCACCGTGACGGGCCACGCCGTGCGCCCGTCGGACTCGCCGACCCAGATGATCGCGCGCGTGGTCGTCGACGACTCGTGGTCCCCGGTCCCGGTGCCCAAGCCCACGTACTCGCTCAAGCCCGAGGCGCCGCGCCGCGAGCCCGTCGCGCTGCAGAACCTCGAGGGTTCGACGGCGGCGGCCGTCGCGTCGCCGGTGGTCGAGTCGACCCCGGCCGCCACCGTGCCCGCCGAGGTCAGCGCGCCGGCGACCACCGGCTCGATCGACCTCGACGCCGTGCTCGCGCGTCGTCGTGCGTCGGGGCAGTGAGCCTGAGCGGCGTGTCGACCGACCCGACCGACTCGATTTTTCTTGGGGCGCCTGCGTGGGCTAGTCTGTAGCCCGCTTCAAGGGGCTGTGGCGCAGTTGGTAGCGCGTCTCGTTCGCAATGAGAAGGTCAGGGGTTCGAATCCCCTCAGCTCCACCCATGTCGAAGGGTCCGGCCAGACGGCCGGGCCCTTCGTCGTTCCCGATCCTCCCGCGTGTGGCCCGACGCGTGCCCTGCCACGGTCACGGCGAGCTCGGTCGCCGGTCATGCCGCTCGGCGCACCAGCGCCGCCTCCTGGGTGATTCGGTAGTAGTTGCTCCGGGCGCGTAACGCGCAGAAAACATGCTCCGCACATGATTTACGCGCTGGAAATGTGCACCTCATCTAGCGTGCGCGCCGCTTCGTAGCGTCGGCGTCGGTCCCGTTCGCCCCCGTCGGGACCTCCCGGAAGCAAAGGAACGACGTGCGAACCTCGACGCGCTCGAGCCGACTCACGGCGGTTGCCCTCGCCGTAGCGCTCACCACAGGAACACTCACCACGGTGGCCACAGCAGCGAACGCTGCCGCCACCCCGACCACGAACGGTGAGGTCGCCTCCGGCGACAACTGGACCGTCACCGACCTCGGCGGCATGTACGAGGTCACGCTCGACCTCGACCGTCCCTTGGAGATCCGCAGCGACGCCCCCACGCTGCTGGTCGACGGCAAGGCCGTGGGCCTCGCCACGGAGTCCCCCTCGGGCCGCACCCTGACGGCCCTCACGGACGACGCCTCCGTCCTCACGGCGAAGCGCGTGACGGCCGGCTGGTTCAGCGACGCCGGGACGACGTCGGTCAAGCCCGCCGACGTCGACCCCGCGCCGGAGCCCGAGGACATCGACGACGCGCCGCAGGGCACGCCCGACCCGTCGGTCCCGGGCGAGTACTCCTACACCAAGGCGCTGTACTCCTTCGGCAACCAGGCCATCGAGCTCGCCGGCATCAGCGGCATCCGTGGAGAGGTCGAGGGCAAGGTCTACCTGCCCGACATGGACGAGGCCGCGCCCGTCGTGCTGTTCCTGCACGGCCGGCACACGTCGTGCAACGGCGCGGGCAGCAACCCCGCGCGCTGGCCCTGCCTGCCCACGCAGACCAACATCCCGAGCTACGCCGGCTACGACGGCGCCGCCGAGGCGCTGGCCAGCCACGGCTACGCGGTGATCTCGATCGGCGCGAACGCGATCAACGCGAACGACAACCAGCTCGCGCTCGACTACGGCGCGCAGGCGCGCGGCCAGCTGATCCTCGACACGCTCTCGATCTTCGAGGACGCGAACGAGGGGAAGTCGACGACGCTGCACGACGCGCAGACCGACGCCGACGTCACGCTCGCCGACGCGCTCGCGGGAACGGCGGACCTGCCCGCCGCGGCGCTCGACGACGACATCGTCGAGCTGACGCCCGCCGACCTCGTCGGCAAGCTCGACTTCTCGCGCATCGGCCTCATGGGCCACTCGCGCGGTGGTGAGGGCGTCACGTCGGCGGCCACGCTCAACGCCGGCCTCGACGACCCGTTCGACATCGTCTCGATCCTTCCGCTCGCCCCGGTCGACTTCGGCCGCATGACGACGCCGAACATCCCGACGATGCTGCTGCTGCCCTACTGCGACGGCGACGTGTCGAGCCAGCAGGGCCAGCACATGAACGACGACTCGCGCTACGCGTTCGACGACGACGTGCTCCGCACGGACGTGTGGGTCATGGGTGCGAACCACAACTTCTTCAACACGGTCTGGACGCCGTCGAAGTACTCCCTGTCGACGTCCGACGACTGGTCGGGCACCAACGCCACCTCGGCCCGCTCGACCGACTCGGTCTGCGGCACGACGGGCGCGGCGGTCGACACGACCATCCGCCTCACCGACGACGAGCAGTACGACACGGGCACGACGCTCATGGCCGGCTGGTTCCGCCTGACGGTCGGTGGCGAGGACGAGTTCCTGCCGATGTTCGACGGCTCGGGTGCGAAGGTCGACTCGATCAAGGACTTCGACATCCGCGTCTCGGCGACCCAGCCCGCCTCCGCCCGCTCCGACATCGCGACGTTCACCACGGCGGGTGCGGTGCGCACGTACGGCACGGCCACGGCCACGCTGTGCGCGTCGATGTCGGGACGCGCGGTCCCGCAGGTCCTGCCGTACTGCTCGACGACGCTCGCCTCGGCGCAGCTGCCGCACTGGACCTCGGTCCGCTTCGGCGGTGACGTCCCCGCGAGCCCGATGACCCGCATGCAGTGGACCAACGGCACGGGCGAGATCCGCGTCTCGGTCCCGCGCTCGGCGCGTGACGCCTCGGCGCACGAGTTCCTCACGCTCAAGGCCTCGCCGGACGAGTCGGTCGCGTACGGCGCCGGCACGGACCTGACGGTGACTCTCGTCGACGGCACGGGTGCGACCTCCACCACGGCGGTCTCGGCGCTCAACCCGAATGCCCTGGTCCGGCTCCCGCAGAGCACGCAGAACCCCACGACGCTGGGCAAGATCGTGCTGCACGAGGTCCGGCTCCCGCTGGAGTCGGTGGACATCGACCTGACGGACGTGCGTGAGGTCCGGATCAAGGCGGCGGTCGGCCTCGGCGACTCGGTCAGCGGTGGCGTGTACCTCACGGACCTCGCGTTCGCGTCGTCCGCACTCGGCACGGCCACGGCCACGACCGAGGTCACGGTCAACACGGCGCCCGTACGGGTCGAGGAGGGCAACGGCCCGGACGAGGCACTCGTCCCGGTCGTCCTGTCGAAGCCCGCGACGAAGCCCGTCACTGCCTACGTGTCGGTGATCGGCGGCACGACCGCGACCGCCAAGGCCGGGATGCAGATGGCCAAGGTCGTCTTCGCCCCGGGCCAGACGTGCACCACGGTCCCCGTCGCCACCTATGGCGACGCGGCGGCGAGCTCGGCGGCCACGACCACCTACACGGTGTCGGTGACCAACACGAGCAACGCCGTCATGGGCACCGACGCGTTCGCGCCGCTCGTCGTCCGCGAGGACGACGGCGTGACGGCGGGGACCCCGGCCCCCGCGTACGGCGTGCAGGGTGACCCGTGCGCCGAGCTCTCCGCGACGGTCGGCACGCTCACCCCGGGCGTCGAGAAGGTCGGCCCGGGCGAGACCGTCACGGTGACGGGCAGCGGGTTCCGCGCGGCCGAGTCGGTCGCGTTCACGCTCGGTGGCGTCCCGGTCGGCTCGTTCGTCGCCGCCGGCGACGGCACGGTCACGGCCGCGCTCGTCGTCCCGCAGGACGCGGCGCTCGGGACCGCCGAGCTCACGGCGCTCGCCGCGGGCTCGGGCCGGACGGCCACCGGCACGGTCTCGGTGCTGGCGCCCACGTCGACGACGCTCTCGCTCGCCCCGGAGCTCCCGGGCATCCTCGAGCCGGTCACGCTGACGGCGGCCGTCGAGGGTGTCGAGGTCGCCGGTGAGGTCACCTTCCTCGACGGCGAGACCGTGCTCGGCACGGCCGACGTGGTCGAGGGCGTCGCGACGCTCGAGGTCGCCGACGGGTTCGCCGCCGGTGAGCACGCGATCACCGCGACGTTCGGCGAGACGGCCACGGCCGCGTCCTCGTCGTCGCAGGTCGTCTCGTTCCTGCTCGCCAAGGGCCTGTCGACGATCGCGCTGGCGCTCGGCACGTCCGACTCGGTGTACGGCACGCCGGTCACCGGGGTCGTCGCGGTCGGCGGTTCGACCACCGGCACGGTGACCCTCACCTACGGCTCGACGTCGCAGCGGCTCACGCTCGTCGGCGGGTCGGCGACGGTCGCGCTCCCGGCCGGGCTCACGCCCGGGTCGTACACGGTCTCCGCGACGTTCGACGGCACCGCGAAGGTCGCGGCGAGCGGCACCGTCTCGGCCGACGTGACGATCGCGAAGCGGGCGACCGCGGCGGCCGCCACGGCTCCGACGTCGGTCACGGTCGGCGGCAAGGTGTCCGGCACGGTGACGCTGTCCGGCGGGATCGCCGGCACGAAGCCGAGCGGCAAGGTCACCGTGCAGGTCAAGAAGGGCACCGGTGCGTGGTCCACGGCCACCACCGCGACCCTGACCAGCAAGGGCACCGCGTCGTACTCCTTCACGGCACCGACGAGCACCGCGACCCTCTCGGTCCGCGCGGTCTACGCCGGTGACGCCCGCTACGCCGCGTCGACCTCGTCGGCGACGGCGGTCAGCGTGGTCAAGAAGGTCACGAAGACGTCGGTCTCGGCCGCGTCGAAGGCCAAGCTGCGCGCGAAGATCTCGGCCACGGTCGCGGTCACCCCGGCAGCGTCCACGGCCGGCGCCTCGGTGAAGGTCTACACGAAGCAGCAGGGCGGTTCGTGGAAGCTCGTCACCACGGCCACGCTCGGCGCCAACGGCAAGGCCACGGTCTCCGTGTCCGGCACGGCCGTCGGCACGCTGCAGATCAAGGCCGTCTACGGCGGCAGCGGAACGCTGTCCGCCAGCACCGGGACGGACGCTGTGACGATCACGAAGTGACGATCGCGAAGTGACGATCACGAAGTGACGCGAGTGCGTTGACGCTCGCGTCGACGACCAGCACGACGAGGCCCCGGTTCCCCCGATCCGGGGCCTCGTCGTGCGTCGGGTGCGGCTGCCCCCTGCTCAGCCGCACCCTGCCTCACGTACTGCGCAGGGGGCGCGACGTCATGCGGTCCTCTGCGACGGGCACGAGCCCCCGCACAGGAAGGGTGCGACGGTGTACTGCGCGCCGACGTTGCCGCGCAGCAGCCACGACAGGACGAGCGCGGGTGCCGTCCGGGCGGTGTGCCGCCAGCCCGGGCCCACGCGCACCAGCGGTGCGTGACCGCAGCGGCGCGTCACGCGCGGCAGGACGGTGACGGCCGCCGCCGGGTCGTTGCTGGTGCCGATCTGGTGCGTGCCGAGCTCGCCGGTGAGCTCGACCAGGAAGCACGTGCCCTCGCCGGGCACGGCGCGGACCACCTGGGCCAGGCGCGTGTCGGTGACCTCGAGCGTGACGATCAGGGCCTCGCCCGAGTCCAGGCGGGCCAGTCGCGGCCCGAGCTCAGCCGCCGGCAGTGGCGTCCAGCGGTCGGGTGCGGAGGCGGACATCACCAGGAGCTCGCGAGCGGGTTCGCGTGCGGCCCAGGCGGAGGGGACGGTGTCTGGCACGGTGGACCGTGCGGTCGGGCGGTGCACGGGGACTCCTTCAGGTCGCGGCTGCGGAGCGGGTCGTCCGACGCGGCCTCGCAGCCGGGGTGCGCGTCGGGTGGGCGGCGTCACGGCGTGGTGCGTGCCGCCGGTGGGTGCTGGGATCCCGCACCGCGCAGGACGAGCGCGATGCGTTGGTGCAGCGGCAGCGCGAGCAGTGCGCGCCGTTGCAGGTACGCCGCCCGGCGGACGGCCCGCGTGGCGTCGGCTGACCGCTGGGCGGCCACGTCAGCGCTCGGCCGCGGGCTCACTGTGCACCGGGCCGGGTTCGGGGGAGCTGTCGCCCACCGCGATGAGCAGGAGGCCCAGCACGGTGCTGAGCACGAGCGTCGTGCCGGAGACGACGAGCGCGGACCAGGCGAGCGTCGAGCGGCCGCTGGGCCGCCGCACCCGCAGGATCGCGACGACGAGCGCCACGAGCGCGAGCGGGATCGCGACGAACGGGCTGAGGAACAGGGTCAGCACCGCGACGAGCGAGGCGACGAGCGCTACCAGTGCGCCGGGGTCCGCCCTGCCGGGCGCAGGCGCGGCGGGCAGGACCGTGACCGCCGGCGGAACGACCACCGGGGTGGTGCCCGCGGCGATCGCGTCGACCGAGCCGAGGCCGGCGAGCACGCGACGCACGTCGTCGGACGTCGGTTCCTCCCCGAGCGCCTCCTCGAGGTGCTCGCGCACCGCGTCGAGCGTGTCCTGGTGCTCGCGCGGGTCGGACCCGACGAGGGCGCGGTCGAGGTCCGCCAGGTAGGCCTGGACCAGCGGGTGCTCTGACATGGGTGTCGTCCTTGTCATCGGGACTCTGCCAGCACGGTGTCGACGTCCTGCCGGAAGGGTTCCCACGCACGGGTGAACTGCTCGAGGGCCGGTCGTCCGTCCGGGGTGAGCTCGTAGTACCGGCGCGGCGGACCGCTCGTCGACTCCTGCCAGGTGGTCTCGACCCAGCCCAGCCGGCGCAGCCGGGAGAGCAGCGGGTACAGCGTGCCCTCGCTCGCGAAGAGCACCTGGTGACGGGACAGACGTGTCGCCAGCTCGAGCCCGTACGCGCGGCCGGAGTGCAGGCAGGCGAGCACGCAGTACTCCAGAACCCCCTTGCGCAGTTGCGTCAGCAGCGCGTCTGACTCTGCGGCCATGTGGGGGAACCTAGCAGTCTCTTGCTGCGCAAGGTAGTGATTGTTGCAAAGAACTCTGCTTTGGTAGGAACCTGCGGCGGCCAGGGCCGTTCGTCGACCCAACAAGGGGGTTTCGTGCACCACGTGAAGAAGCTCGTGACCGCGGTGCTGACCGCGGCGCTGCTTGTCGCCGGAGGCTCTGCCGCACGCGCCGAGGACACGGTCGGCGACGACCTCGACCCGCAGCTCGTCGCGTACCTGGAGACCCTGACGCCGGCGGAGCGCGAGCAGTTCCTCGCGACGCTGCTCCCCGCGACCGTCGACGTCGTGGTCGGGGCGCAGGTGCCGACCGACGGCGCGGCGGTCAGCTCGCTCCTGACCGCGCGCCTGACCGGCCTGCGCGTCTCGCCGCTCGCGACGGGCTGCTGGTCGCAGCGTTGGACGTGGGCGCCCAAGGCCGCGGCGGGCAACACGCTCTACACCTACTACCACGTCGGGTCGTGGTGCTCGTCGGGGAGCTCGGTGACGAGCGCGCGCATCGCCGACTACGGCGGCGAGACGTCCACGCCCGGCTGGGACTACGAGGGCGTGATCGCGAGCGGCAAGGGAGTCGTCTCGAACGAGGGCCGCTCGTACTCGAAGCACAAGTTCGAGCTCCGGGTGGGCTCGTGGGTGGTGCAGACCGCGACGCCGTGCGGCCGGGTCAAGGGTCGGTCCTCCGGGAGCTCGACCGCGGACGCGACCTGCGGGATCTACTGACGCCCCGCTCGCCGCAGCGGGTGTGGGTCGCGACGGCGGCCGACCGGGAGGGCGGTCGGCCGCC
>NZ_BJLQ01000019.1 GCF_006538725.1 Cellulomonas gelida | reverse complement strand
CCGGCTCGAGGAGCTCGCTGCCGAGACGGGTGCCGAGCCGTTCGTCGTCGACATCACGTCCGACGAGGACGTGGCGGCGCTCGTCGCGCACGTGCGGGCCACGGGCGGGCTGGACGCCGTGGTGAACAACGCGGGCGGCGCGCTCGGGCAGGACAAGGTCGAGGACGCGGACCTCGAGCAGTGGCGCGCGATGTTCGAGGTCAACGTGCTCGGCACGCTGCGCGTCACGAAGGGTCTGCTGCCGCTGCTGCGTGAGCGCGGCGAGGGCGACGTGCTCGTCGTGACGTCCACCGCCGCGCACGGCGCCTACCCCGGCGGCGCCGGCTACACCGGTGCCAAGCACGCCGAGCGCCAGCTCGCGACGACGCTGCGCTGGGAGGTCGTCGGCGAGCCGATCCGGGTCATCGAGATCGCGCCTGGCGCGGTGGCGACCGAGGAGTTCTCGCTCGTGCGGTTCGCGGGCGACGCCGAGCGCGCCGCGAA
The DNA here is from genome assembly GCF_006538725.1 of Cellulomonas gelida. Taxonomy (GTDB): domain Bacteria; phylum Actinomycetota; class Actinomycetes; order Actinomycetales; family Cellulomonadaceae; genus Cellulomonas; species Cellulomonas gelida. The sequence goes on along the minus strand of NZ_BJLQ01000019.1, from coordinate 67,810 downwards.
GGTCTACGAGGGCTACCAGCCGCTCGTCGCCGAGGACGTCGCCGACGCGATCGCGTGGACGCTGAGCCGGCCGGCGCACGTCAACGTCGACCTGCTCGTCGTGCGGCCGCGCGCGCAGGCGAACAACACGACGATCGCGCGCACGGGCGTCTGACCGCACGACGACCGCCCGCCGGCGACCGGGTGCTGAGACGGTCCTGACCGCGGCGGCGGGTGTCCGAGGGCGGTCGTAGGGTGACCCGGTGCCGTCAGAACCACGCACGACACGTCGTGCGACGCCCGCTGCGGACCCTCACCCCACGAACCCCGCCTCTCCGGGCGCCCCCGAGCGCACGCCGTCGACGACGAGCGTGCTGCTCCGGCTGCTGCAGTGGGGACGGCCCGCGCTGCCGCGCATCGTGCTCGGCGGGCTCACCGCCCTCGGCGCGAGCCTGCTCGCACTCGCGGTGCCGCAGGTGCTGCGCGCGGTGGTCAACGGGCCGCTGCTCACCGACGGCTCGCGGGCGGCGGTCGTCGAGGCCGCGGGGCTCGTCCTGCTGCTCGGCGTGATCGAGGCGTTCCTGGTGTGGTGCCGTCGCGCGCTGATCCTCACGCCGGGCACGGGCGTCGAGCTGGCGATGCGCCGCGACCTGTTCGGGCGGCTGCTCGACCTGCCCGTCGAGTTCCACGACCGGTGGTCGGGCGGGCAGCTGCTGTCGCGCTCGATGGGTGACCTGTCGGTCATCCGGCGCTGGATGGTGTTCGGCGTCGTGATGCTGTGCGTGAGCGCGACGACCGTGGTCGTCGGTGTCGGGCTCATGATCGCGACCGCACCGCTGCTCGGCGTGGTCTACCTGCTGGGCGCGGTCCCGATGGTCTGGCTCGGGTTCCGCTTCCGGCAGGACTACAAGGCGGTCGCGCGCCGCGCTCGCGACCAGGCGGGGGACCTCGCCACGGCGGTCGAGGAGTCCGTGCACGGCATCCGGGTGCTCAAGGCCTTCGGTCGCGGCGAGGACGCGCTCGAGGACTTCGTGCGGCAGGCGGACGCGCTGCGCACGACCGAGGTCGCCAAGGCCCGCACGCAGTCACGCGTGACCTTCGCGCTCGGGGCGATCCCGGAGGCGATCCTCGCGCTGTCCCTCGCGATCGGCGTCCCGCTCGCGGCGGCCGGGCGGCTGTCGGTCGGTGCGCTCGTCGCGTTCTTCGCGACCGCGGCGATCGTCAACGCGCCGGTCGAGCGGCTCGGCCAGCTCCTCGCGATGACGCTCGACGCCAGGGCCGCCACCGAGCGGTTCGTGCAGGTGATCGACACGGTGCCGACCGTGCGGGACCCGGAGGTCCCACGGGCACTGCCGCCGCGCCCCGAGCACGGGTCGCGCGTCGAGCTGCTCGACGTGCGGTTCGCCCACCCCGCCCGAGGGCGTGCGGTGCGGCCCCCCGAGATCCTCACCGGCGTCGACCTGGTGCTCGAGCCCGGGACGACGACCGCGCTCGTCGGCCTCACGGGCAGCGGCAAGACGACCCTGCTGCAGCTCGTGCCGCGCCTGTACGACGTCACCGCCGGCGCGGTGCGGCTCGACGGCGTGGACGTGCGGGACCTGACGCGTGCCGAGCTGCGCGCGGCGGTCTCGGTGGCGTTCGAGGAGCCCATCCTGTTCTCCGCGTCGGTGCGCGAGAACGTCCTCATGGGTGTCCCGGACGACCTGCCGGCCGCCGAGGCGCAGGCGCTGCTGGACCGCTCGCTCGACGTCGCGCGCGCCGGGTTCGCGCGCGAGCTGCCCGACGGCCTCGACACCGTGATCGGCGAGGAGGGGCTGAGCCTGTCCGGCGGCCAGCGCCAACGCGTCGCGCTGGCTCGGGCGATCGCCGTGCGCCCGCGCGTGCTGCTGCTCGACGACCCGCTCTCGGCGCTCGACGTCACGACCGAGGCCGCCGTCACCGCACGGCTGCGTGAGGAGCTCACGGGCACCACGACGCTCGTGGTCGCGCACCGGCCCTCGACCGTCGCGCTGGCCGACCGCGTCGCGGTGCTCGAGGACGGGCGGATCACGGCCGTCGGCACCCACACCGACCTGCTCGCCACGCACGCGCACTACCGGTACGTGCTCACGGCGCTCGAGGCGCAGGACGACGAGCTCGCGGCGGTCGACCGCGAACGGCGCGAGCAGGCGCTCGCGGGCCGCGAGGACGAGGAGCGCGTGGTCGACGAGGTCGCCGACGAGAGCGCGGAGGTGGCCCGGTGAGCGCGGCGGCGGACGAGGTCCTTGAGGATCCCCGGGCGGTCCGGCGTCGGTCGCTGAGGCTGCTCGGCTCGCTGCTGCGGCCGGTCGCACGACCGGCGTGGTGGACCGTCGCGATCGTCGTGCTCGCCCAGCTCGCGGCCGTCGCGGGTCCGGCGCTCGTCGCGTTCGGCATCGACTCGGCGCTCCCGGCGCTCGCGGATGAGGGGGACGCGCGGCCGCTCGTTCTGGCGGCCGGGACGTACCTGGTCCTGGCGGTGGGAGGGGGGCTGCTGTCCGCCGCGGTGGTGCGTGCCTCGGCGCGCGTGAGCCAGGCGGTGCTGCTCGACCTGCGCGGACGGCTGTTCCGGCACACCCAGCGCCTGAGCCTGGAGTTCCACGAGCGCTACACCTCGGGGCGGATCATCTCGCGCCAGACGTCGGACACGGACGCGCTGCGCGAGCTGCTCGACGGCGGGGTCACGACGCTCGCCTCGAGCGGCCTGGCGATGGTGTTCACCGCGACGTCGCTGGCCCTCCTGGACTGGCGCAGCGGGCTCGTCCTGCTCGTCGCGGTGGTCCCCGGCGTGGTGCTCACCCGGTGGTTCCAGCTGCGCTCGCAGCGCCAGTACCGGCTCAACCGCACCGCGGCCGCGCGCGTGATCGTGCGGTTCGTCGAGACGATGACGGGCATCCGCGCGGTGCAGGCGTTCCGCCGCGAGGGCCGGGCCGATGCGGTGTACGGGGAGGAGTCCGAGACGTACCGGCGCACGACGGCCGAGGCGATCCGCGTCAACGGCGTCTTCGACACCGGGCTCACGCTGATCGGGAACGTCACGGTCGCGGCGGTGCTGCTCGTCGGCGGGCTGCGCGTCCTGGACGGTGGCCTGGACGTCGGTGTGCTCGTGGCCGCGGTGCTGTACGCGCGGCGGTTCTTCCAGCCGCTCGCCCAGATCGGCATGTTCTACAACTCGTTCCAGTCCGCGACGGCGGCGCTCGAGAAGCTGTCCGCGCTGCTCGCCGAGGAACCGACCGTCCCGGACCCGCCGACGCCGGTCGCGCTGCGCGACGTGCGTGGCGACGTGCGGTTCGCGCGCGTCGAGTTCGGGTACGGCGACGGGCCGAGCGTGCTGCGGGACCTGGACCTGCACGTACCTGCGGGGCAGTCGCTCGCGCTGGTCGGCGAGACCGGCGCGGGCAAGTCGACGGTCGCCAAGCTCCTCGCGCGGTTCTACGACGTGCGCTCGGGCGCGGTGCTGCTCGACGGCCTCGACGTGCGGGACGTGGACCCGGTCGACCTGCGCCGGGCGGTCGTCATGGTGACGCAGGAGTCGTACCTGTTCTCCGGGTCGATCGCCGCGAACATCGCGCTGGGTCGCCCGTCGGCGACGCGTGACGAGATCGAGGCCGCGGCGCGCGCCGTGGGCGTGCACGCACTCGTCTCGGCGATGCCGGACGGCTACGACACCGAGGTCGACAAGCGCGGCGGGCGACTCTCGGCTGGTCAGCGTCAGCTCGTGTCGTTCGCCCGCGCGTTCCTCGCCGACCCGGCGGTCCTGATCCTCGACGAGGCGACGAGCTCGCTCGACGTCCCGGGGGAGGCGCTCGTGCAGCGCGGCCTGCGCACGCTGCTCGCGGGCCGCACGGCCGTGGTCATCGCGCACCGGTTGTCGACCGTCATGGGCTCGGACCGGGTGCTCGTCGTCGACGGCGGGCGCGTCGTCGAGGACGGCGCCCCGGCGGACCTCGCGACGGGGGGAGGCCGGTTCGCCGAGCTGTACGACGACTGGCAGGCCACCCTGCGCACGCCGTAGCACCCGAGACGCGCGGCGGAGCGGTCAGCGCGACGCGGCCCAGGCCTGCAGCGCTGCGCGGACGAACGCGGCGCCCTGCGGCCCGCCGTAGCTCGCGCCGAAGCGCTCGTCGGCCACGTAGAGCTCGGCCAGACCCAGCACGTAGTCGACCGGGGCGCCCGTGCCGTGACCGGGCGTGCCGGGCACGGACGTGAGCCACGCGACGTGGCGAGCGGCGAGCGCGTGCGCCTCGTCGGACGCCGGGTCGGTGCCCGCCGCGGCGGCCGCGGCCCAGTCCGCGGCGAGCTGGGCGGTGCGCGCCTGCCAGCCCGTCTTCTCGTCGTCGGGCATCCCTCGCCACCACGCGTCCGAGGTCGCGTACGCGTCGGCACCCCAGCGCTGCTCGACCTCGTCCTTGTACTGCGTGTGGTCGAACCCGTCGAACATCTCCTCGGCCATCACAGGCCCTCCTTCTTCTCGTGCGGTGATCGTCCGCTCGACCGAGGCGACGAGTCGCTCCAGCCGGCGCTGCTCGTCGCGCAGCCAGGCGAGGTGGCGCCGCAGCGCGACGACCTCGTCCTGCTCGCGGTCCAGGACCCGGCCGATCTCGGCGAGCCCCAGGCCCAGCTCCCGCAGGAGCAGGATGCGTTGCAGCCGGACGAGCGCGGCGTCGTCGTACCAGCGGTAGCCCCCTGCGGTGACACGGCTCGGCGGCAGCAGCCCGACCGCGTCGTAGTGACGCAGCGTGCGGCTCGTGGTGCCCGCGAGGCGCGCGACCTCCTGGATGGACGCCTCCATCGCTCCTCCTTCGTACGGACGCCGTCCGGTCGTCGTGCGGACGTCGTCTCGATGTCGTGCGGTCGTGACCCACGGTAGAAGTTGACGTCGCGTCAACGGCAAGGCGAGGCAGCGAGGTGTGCCCGAGCCGCACGCCGGGGGATGATGCGCGGATGGCGACGACGGAGGCGGGCGAGGGGCAGCAGCTCCCGAGCGACCGCGAGGTCCTGGACTGGGAGACGTTCGGACGCGCGTCGCGCGAGATCGCGCAGGCGGTCGTCGACTCGGGCTTCGCGCCCGACGTCGTGGTGGCCGTCGCGCGCGGTGGTCTGCCACCCGGCGGCGCGATCGCGTACGCGCTGGGCACCAAGGCCGTCGGCACCCTCAACGTCGAGTTCTACACGGGCGTCGACTCGCGCCTGCCCGAACCGGCGGTGCTGCCTCCGCTGCTCGACACGTCCGCGCTGCGCGGGACGCGCGCGCTCGTGGTCGACGACGTCGCGGACACCGGCGAGACGCTCGCGCTCGTGCAGCGGCTGATCGCCGAGCACTGCGACGAGGCACGCACGGCCGTGCTGTACGCCAAGCCGCGCTCGGTGATCGACCCCGACTACGTGTGGCGGCGCACCGACCGGTGGATCACGTTCCCCTGGTCGGCGCTCGACCCCGTCACGCCGTCGGCCTGAGCCCCACGAGCTCGCCCACCGCGACGACGAGAGCGGCGGGGGAGTCCACGACCGCCCGCGCGCCCGCGCCCTCGAGCTCGGCGCGGTCGCCGAAGCCCCACAGCACGCCGACGCAGGGCAGGCCGTTCTCCCGGGCGCCCTCGACGTCGTGCTCGCGGTCGCCCACCATCACGGCACGCACGTCCGGCCCGAGCGACGCCACGGCCCGCGCGATGATCTGGCCCTTGGTCTCGCTCTCGTCGTCGGGTGCGCCGAACACGCCGTCCAGCAGCGGAGCCAGGCCCAGGTGCTCCAGGACCGGGACCGCGAACGTGTGCGGCTTGGCGGTCGCGACGACGAGCCGCGCCCCGGCGGCACGCAGCCCGGCCAGCGCCTGCGGCACGCCGTCGAACACGTGGGCCATGAGGTTCCCGCGCTCGGCGAACGCGCGCTGGTAGCCGGCGACGACCTCGTCGTGCAGCTCGGGCGGGACGCCCACGCGCCGCGCGGAGTCGTGGATCGGCGGGCCGATGAAGGAGCGCAGCACCGCGTCGTCGGGCGGGACCAGTCCGGCGCCGCGGAACCCCGCGCACAGGGAGTCGACCACCCCGTCCCCGGAGTCGATGAGCGTCCCGTCGAGGTCCAGCAGCACGGCAGCAGTCACCCGCAGATCCTGCCACCTGTCCGCAGGTCACCCTGTCCGGCTGTGACCCTGTCCGGCTGTGACCCTGTCCGCAGGACGGCGGCCGATCCGCTCGTCGAGCGGGCCGGCCGTGAGGCTGATGTGTCGCGATGGGCACGTGGTGGCAACGTCGTCGCAACACCCGCTGCCTAGCGTGCGGGACGTGACGACCACCGCCGTCCGCGACCGCGTGCGCGACGACTTCGGCCTCGACGTCGAGAGCCTCGAGCCCGTGACCTCGCACGCCACCACCCGGCTGTGGCGCGCGACCGCGGGCACGTGCCGCTACGCGGTGCGGTGGACGTCGGCGACGACGCCCGCGGCCCAGGTCGCTCTCGCGTTCGCGCGCTCGATCCCGCAGCGCCCGCAGGACGTGCCCGCGGCCCCGGCCACGCTCGCCCCACCGCTGCTCACGCGCGGCGGCGCGACCGCCACGGACCACGACGGCGGGCACCTGTCGGTCGAACCCTGGCTGGACGGACCCACGGGCCGCGACGTCCCGCTCACGCCCGTGCAGTGGACCGCGTTCGGTCGCCTCGTCGCGCGGCTGCACGCGCTCGACCCGACGAGCGTGCCGGGGCTGGCGCGCGAGTCGTTCGACCCGACGGCACCCGTCGCACGGACGCTGCTGGTCGACGTCGAGGTGAGCCGCACGCTCGACGGCGGACCCGACGCGGTCGCGGCCGCGACCGCCGACGCGTGGGTCGCGGCGGGGCCGTGGCTCGCGGCGGTGCGTGCTCGCGCGGCGCGCGTGGGCCTCCGGCTGCGCGAGCACGGCCGCGACCTCCCGCTCGTCGTGACCCACGCCGACGCCCACGTGGGGCACGTGGTCGCGACCGGTCGGCGCGACGTCGCGCTGCTCGACTGGGAGCACGCGTGCGTGGCACCCCCGGAGCACGACCTGATCTTCGTCCTGGGCGGCGTGCTGCCGCACGAGCCGGTCACGGTCGAGCAGGCGGCGGCGTTCTTCACGGGGTACGGACGCGTCGACATCGACGACGACCGGCTCGCCTACGCCCGGTGCGTGCGCGCTCTGCACGACGTCGCTGCGGCGGCCGGCACCGCGCTGGACCCGGCGCGGCCCTCCGCACTGCGGGTCGCGGCGCTCGGCGATCTCACGGCTCACCTGGGCCCCGGCGGGCTGGTCGCCGCCGCGCTCGAGTGACGCACCGCGCTCGGGCGGTGTCGTGCTCAGCAGGCCACGCGCGCGAGCAGGTCGAGCGCGGCGCGGGCCAGGTCCGCGGGGTCGTCGACCAGCGCGTCCGCGTCCGCGAGCTCGCCCGGCTCGGCGTAGCCCCACGTGACGCCGAGGCACGCAAGACCCTGCAGGTGCGCGCCGACGACGTCGTGGCTGCGGTCGCCGACCATGATCGCGGGTCCGTGGCCGGGCACGCTCGCCAGCGCGGAGGCGATCACGAGCGCCTTGCTGCTCGGCACCTCGTCGGGCGGGGCCCCGAACACGCCGTCCACGAGCGCGTCGATGCCCAGGTAGGCGCACACGGGTTCGGCGCGTACCTGCTGCTTGGACGTCGCGACGAGCAGCGTGCACCCGGCGGCGCGCAGGGTACGCAGGGCGTCCAGCACGCGGGGGTAGGCCCGCGTGTCACGCAGGGCGCCGGCGTCGTAGTGGCTGCGGTACGCGGTGACCGCGGCGCCGACGAGGTCGTCGGGCACGCCGTGCGCGCGGAAGCCGTCCCGCAGCGGCGGGCCGACGAACGAGAGCAGCTCGGCCGGCGCGGGCACGGGGAGGCGCAGCGCACGGTACGCCGCCTCGACGCTCGCGGTGATGCCCGGTGCGGACTCGCTGAGCGTCCCGTCGAGGTCGAGGAGCACGAGGGGGGCTGCCGGTCCGGGGGCCGCGTGGGTGGTCACGCGCAGGACTATGCCGTACGAGCGCGGGCGCCCCTGGGCTACCCTGGGCGGACAGGCACCGATCCGGCCATCACCGGGGAGCCTCCGGAAGAACGGGTCGCCACGCTCGCGCGGCGGCCTCACTAGAACCGGACGGGTAGGCCCGTCACAGCCGTCACGAGTGGTCGACGCGCCGTCGCCGCCGGATCCCCGGCGAGGACGACGAGCCGGCAAGTGAGGTGGTACCGCGGTGGCCCGGCCGGTCCGGGCGATCGTCCTCGCAGCCGACGCGACGCACGCACCTGCGCCAACCAGCACGTGCCGACCACAGGAGACACCGCGGTGACCGATCGTCACTACCCGCTGCACCGTCCCGGCACGCCCGTGCCCCCGTCGCCGGACCTGCCCGCGCTCGAGCGCGAGGTCCTGGCCCACTGGGAGGCCGACGGCACGTTCCAGGCGTCGATCGACCAGCGCGACGCGGGCGCCGACGGCGACAACGAGTACGTGTTCTACGACGGCCCGCCGTTCGCCAACGGTCTGCCGCACTACGGCCACCTGCTGACGGGGTACGCCAAGGACGTCGTGCCGCGCTACCAGACCATGAAGGGCCACCGCGTCGAGCGGCGGTTCGGCTGGGACACGCACGGCCTGCCCGCCGAGCTCGAGGCGCAGCGCCTGCTGGGCATCACGGACAAGGCCCAGATCGACGAGATGGGCATCGCGGCGTTCAACGCGGCGTGCCGCGACTCGGTGCTGAAGTACACCCACGAGTGGCGCGAGTACGTCACGCGCCAGGCCCGCTGGGTGGACTTCGACCACGACTACAAGACGCTCGACGTGACGTTCATGGAGTCCGTGATCTGGGGCTTCAAGCAGCTCTACGACAAGGGCCTGGCGTACGAGGGCTACCGCGTCCTGCCGTACTGCTGGGTCGACGAGACGCCCTTGTCGAACCACGAGCTGCGCATGGACGACGACGTCTACGCGAGCCGCCAGGACCCGGCCCTGACCGTGGGCCTGCGGCTCGAGACCGGTGAGCTGGCGCTCATCTGGACGACGACGCCGTGGACGCTGCCGTCCAACCTCGCGGTCGCGGTCGGCCCGGACATCGAGTACGTCACGGTCGAGCCCGCGCCGGACTCGCCGTTCGCGCAGGCACACCCGGGTGAGCGCGTGCTGCTCGCCGCGCCGCGTCTGGGCGCGTACGCGCGCGAGCTGGGCGAGGCGACGGTCGTGGCGACGGTGCGCGGCGCGGAGCTCGCCGGCCGGCGCTACACGCCGCCGTTCGACTACTTCGCCGGCCACGAGAACGCCCACCAGGTGCTGGTCGCGGACTTCGTCACGACCGAGGACGGCTCGGGCATCGTGCACCTCGCGCCCGCGTTCGGTGAGGACGACATGGCGGCGTGCGACGCGGCGGGCATCGCCGCGGTCGTGCCCGTCGACGACAAGGGCCGCTTCACGCCGGTGGTGAGCGACTACGCCGGGGTGCAGGTGTTCGACGGCAACAAGCCGATCATCGCCGACCTCAAGGCGGGCACGGGCCCGCTCGCGCGCGTCGAGGAGTCCCGCCGCTCGGTCGTCGTGCGGCACGAGACGTACGAGCACTCCTACCCGCACTGCTGGCGCTGCCGGAACCCGCTGATCTACAAGGCGGTCTCGTCCTGGTTCGTGCGCGTCACGGACTTCCGGGACCGGATGGTCGAGCTCAACCAGGAGATCACCTGGATCCCCGAGCACATCAAGGACGGCCAGTTCGGCAAGTGGCTGTCCGGCGCGCGCGACTGGTCGATCAGCCGCAACCGCTACTGGGGCACGCCGATCCCCGTGTGGGTCTCGGACGACCCGACGTACCCGCGCGTGGACGCGTACGGCTCGCTCGCCGAGCTCGAGCGCGACTTCGGGCGGGTCCCGACGAACGAGGCGGGTGAGCCCGACCTGCACCGCCCGTTCATCGACGAGCTGACCCGGCCGAACCCCGACGACCCGACGGGCGCGTCGATCATGCGTCGCATCCCCGACGTGCTGGACGTGTGGTTCGACTCGGGCTCGATGCCGTTCGCGCAGGTGCACTACCCGTTCGAGAACGCGGACTGGTTCGAGCACCACTATCCGGGCGACTTCATCGTGGAGTACATCGGGCAGACCCGCGGCTGGTTCTACACGCTGCACGTGCTTGCCACGGCGATCTTCGACCGGCCGTCGTTCCGCAACGTCATGTGCCACGGGATCGTGCTGGGCGACGACGGCCGCAAGGCGTCGAAGTCGCTGCGCAACTTCCCCGACCCCGTCGAGATGTGGGACGTGTACGGCTCCGATGCCGTGCGCTGGTCGCTCATGTCGAGCACGATCCTGCGCGGCGGGAACCTCATCGTCGCCGAGGAGGGCATCCGCGACGGCGTGCGTCAGGTGCTGCTGCCGCTGTGGAGCACGTACTACTTCTTCACGCTGTACGCGGGTGCCGCGCGCGGCGGGGCCGGCCTGACGGCGAGCCGTGTGGACGAGACGACCGCGGCTGCGCTGCAGACCGCGGACCGCGACCTGCTCGCGCGCACGCGCGAGCTCGTCGTGCGCCTCACCGAGCAGCTCGACGCGTACGACGTGCCCGGGGCGTGCGAGTCCGTGCGCCAGCACCTGGACGTCGTCACGAACTGGTACGTGCGCACGCAGCGTCAGCGGTTCTGGGACGAGGACCAGTCGGCGTTCGACACGCTGTTCACCGCGCTCGAGACGCTCACGCGACTCATGGCGCCGCTCGCGCCCCTGGTCACCGAGGAGATCTGGCGCGGCCTCACGGGTGGGCGCAGCGTGCACCTGACCGACTGGCCGACGCCCGCCGAGGTCGTGACCCTGCCCGGGCTCGGGGCTGCCTCGATGGTCGAGGGTGCCGCGGCGACCGGTGCGGAGCTCACCGACGCCGAGCTCGTCGCCGCGATCGACCGCGTGCGCGAGATCGTCTCGGCGACGCTCGGTCTGCGCAAGGCCAACGCGCTGCGCGTGCGCCAGCCGCTGCGTGAGCTGCGCGTCGCGATCCCGTACCCGCAGCTCGCGCAGCCGTTCGCCGAGCTCATCGCGGCCGAGGTCAACGTCAAGAAGGTCCAGATCCTGTCCGTCGACGACGCGGCCGCGTCCGAGTTCGGGGTCTGGACGCGGCTCGACGTCAACGCGCGCGCCGCGGGACCGCGCCTCGGCAAGGCCGTGCAGGGCGTCATCCGCGCCGCGAAGTCCGGCGAGTGGGAGCAGACCGACGAGGGCGTGCTGGTGCGCACCCCCGACGGCGACGTCCTGCTCACGGGCGAGGAGTACACGCTCGTCGCGGCGGTGCGCGACGAGGCGGGCGACGAGGTCGCGGCCGCGGTGCTGCCCGAGCGCGGTTTCGTCGTCCTGGACATCGGCCTGGACGACGAGCTGCGCGCCGAGGGCTACGCGCGCGACGTGGTGCGCGTCGTGCAGGACGCGCGCAAGGCCGCGGGCCTGCACGTCAGCGACCGGATCGTGTTGGAGGTGACCGCGCCCGACGAGCACGTGGCCGACGTGGAGAAGCACCGCACGTTCGTCGCCGACGAGACGCTCGCGGTCGAGCTCACGGTCGTGGCGGGTCCCGCGCTCGAGGCCACCGTCCGCAAGGCCGGCGTCTGACGCTTCGCGAACGACGCCGCGGGCGGTCCGGACCTCCCGGTCGGGGCCGCCCGCGGCGCGTCAGGTGATCGTCGAGCCGGACCGGACGAACGCCTTGCCGAGGAAGAAGATGCTGCGCGTGGACCCCGTCCAGAAGCTCGCGCCGGTGTTCCTGGTGACTGTGGACCCCGTGATCGTCAGGGTTCCGGTGCGGTCGTTGCTCACGTAGAACACGCCGGGTCCGCCCTCGGGGGCGGCGTTGCGCTGGATGGTCGAGCTCTCGACCGTGACGTCCTGCGCGGTCCCGTCGAAGTAGATCGCGCCGCCGTTGCCGCCCTGCCCGGAGCTCGCACCCGACCCGGTGGCGGTGTTCTCGACGAGAGTCGACCCGCGCACCAGCAGCGGCGCCTGCAGCGACGAGATCGCTCCGCCGTTGGCGCACCGGTTGCGTTCGAACGTCGAGCGGACGATCCGCGCGGTCGCCCGCTGGCCCACGACGCGGATGGCGCCGCCGCCCGCGTCGGAGTGCCTGGTCATGCAGCGGTTGTCGCGCAGCTGCGCGTCCTGGACCGTGAGCCGACCGCCGCGCATCGCGATCGCGCCGCCGCCGCCCCCGCCGCCCACCGAGTCGAAGCGCGCGGGACCCTTGGTCGCGTTGCCGTTCTTCAGCACGATGTTCTTGAACGTCACGTGCGGCGTGGTCTGGGTGTCGCAGTGGGCGTCGAGCCAGCCCAACGACTCCTCGCACGTGTTGGCGTAGAAGATCCCGCGCTTGCCCGCGCCGGACAGGATCACCTTGTCGCCCCCGTCGATCACGACCGCGGCGACGACGCGCGCGCTCGGGTCCTCCCACGGGTGCCGGCAGGTGGTGGTGTTGCACGTGTAGAGCGTGCGGTCGAGCGAGATCGCGACCTTCGTCGGCCCGCACCGGAACCGGATCGTGCCGCCCGAGCGCACGGCCTTGGCCAGCGCGGTCGGGGTGCACGAGCGCGCCGTGCCGTTCCCGACGATCTTCACCGTGGCGGCGGTGACGGGCGCACCGGCGGCGACGGCGCCCGACGAGGCAGCGCCAGACGGAGAGGCAGCGCCAGACGGAGAGGCAGCGCCGGACGGAGCGGCGGCGAGCGCGGCGAGCCCGAGCGCGAGGGCCGCGACGGACGCGAGGCGGGCCGTGCGGCGCGGGCGGGGGCGAGGCGGCATGCGCAGAACGTAGCGGCCCGGCGCCTGGCGGGACACCGTCCGAGGTCAGGCGCGTCCGAGGTCAGGCGCGTCCGAGGTCGGGCCCGCGGGCGTGGCACGGCACAATGGCGCTCATGACCAACCCCGCTGTCCTCGTCGTCGAGGTCGTCCGGTGACCCCCCGCGACCGCGAGCGTCGCGAGGCCGACCGCCGCGCGGCGACGCGTGACGCGGCCGCCCGCGCCGAGGCCGACGAGGTGTACCGCGAGATCCTGCGCCGGACGCCCGAGCACGAGATCGACCCGTCGAACCGCCGCGTGCGCGAGGTGTGCGAGCTGCTCGGCGACCCGCAGCGCGCGTACCGCGTGGTGCACCTGACCGGGACCAACGGCAAGACGTCGACGAGCCGCATGGTCGAGCGCCTGCTGCGCGAGCACGGCCTGCGCACGGGCCGCTTCACGAGCCCGCACCTGACCCGCGTCAACGAGCGCATCGCCATCGACGGCGAGCCCATCGACGACGCGACCTTCGTCGCCACGTACCGCGACGTGCTGCCCTACGTCGAGATGGTCGACGCGCGCTCCGCCGAGCGGGGCGAGCCGCAGCTGTCGTTCTTCGAGGTCTTCGTCGTGATGGCGTTCGCCGCCTTCGCGGACGCACCCGTCGACGTGGCCGTGGTCGAGGTCGGCATGGGCGGTTCGTGGGACGCCACCAACGTCGCCGACGGCGACGTCGCCGTGATCACGCCCGTGGGCATGGACCACGAGCAGTGGCTCGGTGACTCGGTCCTCGACATCGCCGCGGTCAAGGCGGGCATCGTCAAGGACGGCGCGACGCTGGTCCTGGCGGAGCAGTCCGAGGACGTCGAGGCCGTGATCCTGCAGGTCGCCGCGGAGCGCGGTGCTCGGGTCGTGCGCGAGGGCGTCGACATCTCGGTCGTCGACCGGCAGGTCGCGGTCGGTGGTCAGGTCCTCACCCTGCGGGGGCTGGGCGGCGTGTACGCGGACATCTTCATGCCGCTGCACGGCGCCTTCCAGGCGCAGAACGCGCTGCTCGCGCTCGTCGCGGTGGAGGTGCTGCTCACGGGTGGTGCGGCGCTCGACGGCGACGTCGTCGGTGCTGCGTTCGACGACGCGAGCTCGCCCGGCCGGCTCGAGGTCGTGCGCTCGAGCCCGACCGTCCTGGTCGACGGCGCGCACAACCCCGCGGGGGCGACCGCCATGGTCGCCTCGCTCGACGAGGCGTTCGCGTTCGAGCGGCTCGTGGGCGTCGTCGGCGTCATGGCCGACAAGGACCCCGAGGGCATCCTGTCCGTGCTCGAGCCCGAGCTGGCCGAGATCGTCGTGACGCAGGCGGGCACCGCGCGCGCCATGCCCGCGGACGAGCTCGGCCAGATCGCCGTCGAGGTGTTCGGCGAGGACCGCGTGCACGTGGTCGAGCGGCTCGACGCGGCGGTCGCGCTCGCGGTCGAGCGTGCGGAGTCCGAGGTCGAGCGGGGCGCGGGAGTGCTCGTGACCGGGTCGATCCTGCTCGTCGCCGAGGCACGGGTCCTGCTGGGACGCCCCTGACGCTCGTCGTCGGCCGTGTGGCAGGCTCGGAACGCCCCGTGCACAAACGTGCACGGCGCATGCACGCCCGCCACTTGCCGCGGTGCGGCCACACCGAGAAGGTGAGGACGACAGCGGGGGCGTTGGCGACACCGGGGCCCGCGTGGCGCCCGGAGAGGGGATGGCGGGTGTGAAGAAGCTCATCAACGATCCGGCAGAGGTGGTCACCGAGACGCTCGACGGGTTCGGTGCTGCGCACGCGGACGTCGTCGCGGTGCATCACGACCCCGACTTCGTGACCCGGGTCGGCGGCGCGGTCAGCGGCAAGGTCGGCCTGGTCAGCGGTGGCGGGAGCGGCCACGAGCCGCTGCACGCCGGGTTCGTCGGCGTCGGCATGCTCGACGCGGCCGTGCCGGGCGCGGTGTTCACGAGCCCCACGCCGGACCAGATCTTCCCGGCGTACCAGGCGGCCGACGGCGGCGCCGGGGTGCTCGCGATCGTGAAGAACTACACGGGCGACGTGCTGAACTTCGAGACCGCGGGGGAGCTCGCCGAGGCCGAGGACGTCACGGTCCGTACCGTGGTCGTCAACGACGACGTCGCGGTCGAGGACTCGCTCTACACGGCCGGCAGGCGCGGCGTGGCCGGCACGGTCGCGGTCGAGAAGATCGCGGGCGCCGCGGCCGAGCGCGGCGACGACCTGGACGCGGTCGAGGCGGTCGCCAAGAAGGTCATCGCCAACGTGCGGTCCATGGGCGTCGCGCTGACGGCCTGCACGGTCCCGCACGCGGGCAAGCCGTCGTTCGACCTGCCCGAGGACGAGATCGAGATCGGCATCGGCATCCACGGCGAGCCCGGCCGTCGGCGCATCCCGCTGGCCGGAGCCGACGAGATCACCGAGCTCCTGCTCACGCCCGTGGTCGACGACCTGCAGCTCGCCTCGGGCGAGGACGTGCTGCTCTTCGTCAACGGCATGGGCGGCACCCCCGCCTCGGAGCTGTACATCGTGTACCGCAAGGCACGCGCGCTGCTCGAGGCCCGCGGGGTGAACGTGACCCGTTCGCTCGTCGGCAACTACGTGACGTCGCTGGAGATGCAGGGCGCGTCCGTCACGGTGCTGCGGCTCGACGACGAGCTCACCACCCTGTGGGACGCTCCGGTCCACACCACCGCGCTGCGCTGGTGACGCCTGCGGCGTGGGCGAGGATGGGCAGCGGTCAGGGGTCGACGATGGAGGTGGCATGACGCTGGACGTGGCGTGGGCCGTGGACTGGGTACGGACGAGCGCCGCCACGGTGGTCGAGCACCGGGACGAGCTGATCGAGCTCGACCGGCAGATCGGGGACGGTGACCACGGCGAGAACCTCAAGCGTGGCTTCACGGCGGTCGTCGCCAAGCTCGACGCGCTCGAGGCGCCGCCCGCCACGATCGGCGACGTGCTCAAGCTCGTCGCGACCACGCTCATGTCGACGGTCGGCGGTGCTGCCGGACCGCTGTACGGCACCGCGTACCTGCGGGCCGCGAAGGCGTGCGGCGGCAGCACCGTCGACTCCGCGGGCGTCGTCGCGCTGCTCGAGGCGGGCCTCGAGGGGATCGTGGCCCGCGGCAAGGCCACCACGGGCGAGAAGACCATGGTCGACGCGTGGTCCCCGGCCGCGGAGGCGGCCGCCAAGGCGGCGGCCGACGGCGCCGAGCCCGCGCAGGTGCTCGAGGCGGCGGCCCGCGCCGCCACCGCCGGCGCCGAGTCGACGATCCCGCTCGTCGCGACCAAGGGTCGCGCGAGCTACCTCGGCGAGCGCTCGGCAGGCCACCTGGACCCGGGCGCGCGCTCGTCGCAGCTGCTCCTCGAGGCCGCCGCGGCGACCGCGGCCCGCGCGTCGTGACCGCCGAGGCCGGCGTCCCGACGGGCCGTGAGCTCGCGCGGGTTGCGCTCGTCCTGGTCTCGCACTCGCGCGCCCTGGCGCTCGGTGCGACCGAGCTCGCGGCGCAGATGGCGCCCGGCGTGCTCATCGTCGCCGCTGGAGGCATGGCGGACGGTGGTCTCGGCACGGACTACGCCGCGGTCGAGGCCGCGATCGAGCGGGCCGGCGAGGCCGGGCGCTCGGTCGTCGTGCTGACGGACCTCGGCTCGGCGGTGCTCACGACCGAGTCGGTCCTCGAGGCCGTCGATCCCGAGCTCGCGCAGCGCGTGCGGCTCGCGGACGCGCCGTTCGTCGAGGGAGCGGTGGCCGCCGCGGTGACGGCGCACGGGGGAGCGGACCTCGAGGAGGTCGCCGCCTCGGCCGTGCACGCCGCGACGTCGTTCGGCCCCGTGGAGGCGGCGCCGACGACGGACGGGCACGCGACCGCGCCCGCGGACGACGGCGTCGTGCGCGCCACGCGCACGCTGCTCAACCCGCTCGGCCTGCACGCCCGGCCGGCGGCGGTCGTGGCCCGCATGCTCGCGGGGTACGACGCGACCGTCTCGGTCAACGGCGTCAACGCCGCGAGCGTGCTCGAGCTCATGAAGCTCGGCGCGACGCAGGGCGCACAGCTGCAGATCGAGGCGAGCGGTGCGCAGGCCGGCGAGGCCGTCGAGGCGCTCACCGACGCGATCGATGCGGGGTTCGGCGAGATCTGACCGCATCGCACGTGTGACCGACGTCGCAGGTAATTGCGCTGAGTGCAAAGTTGCAGTGGATGTAACGTTCTCGTCGTGATGGACACCCGGCGCGCGACGGCGACGACCGCCTCGTCGCTCGAGACGCTGGCGCGCGCGCTCGAGACGAGCGGCGACCTGGGCCTGCGGGAGCGCAAGAAGCGTGCACGACGCGAGGCGCTGATCGAGGCGACCCACCGGCTCGTCGAGCGTGACGGCATCGAGTCGGTCACGGTCGAGGCGATCTGCGAGGCGGCGGGCGTCTCGACCCGGACGTTCTTCAACTACTTCGAGTCCAAGGACGACGCGCTGCTCGGGCACGTGCCCTGGCCGGTCTCGCCCGTCGCGGCGGCGCGGTTCGTCGGAGGCGGCCCGACGGGCGACCTGCTCGTGGACCTCGAGGAGCTGCTCGCCTCGGTCATCGAGCAGCAGCCGATCGGCCACGAGCGGTTCCGCCGCGCGATCGAGCTCGTCGCGCACGAGCCGCGACTCCTGGCCCGCCACATGGCCTGGTTCGAGTCGCACCGCAGCGAGCTGCAGTCGCTCGTCGCCGAGCGACTCGGCCCCGAGCCGCAGATCGACCCCGAGACCGTCGCGTCGGTCGCGATGTTCCTGGTGCACGCCACCGCGACGCGGTGGGAGGCGGTCGGCGCCGACTCCGACGCGCGCGTCCACCTCGCGGCCGTGGTCGCCGAGGTGCGCGCGCTGTTCGCCACCGACCAGCGCTGACGCGCCTCCGCACGTCCCGCTCGAGCCCCCCGACAGCCCCCGACAGATCCCGGACCGCCGCGCGGTCCGGGCCGCACGACCCGAACGAGGAACCCATGGCACTGGCCCCCACCGTCGAGCAGGCGAGCGACAAGCCGCTCGTCGTGCTCACCCCGCGCACCGTCTGGCTGATCTTCGGCGCCCTGATGGCGAGCATGTTCCTGTCGTCGCTCGACCAGTCGATCGTCGGCACCGCGATGCCGACGATCGTCGGCGAGCTCGACGGCGTCGCGCACCAGGGCTGGGTGGTGACCGCCTACATCCTGGCGATCGCGATCGTCATGCCGCTGTACGGCAAGTTCGGCGACATCTGGGGCCGGCGCTGGCCGTTCCTCGTCGCGATCGGCCTGTTCACGATCGCCTCGGCCGGTGCGGGCTTCGCGCAGTCGTTCGGCGAGCTCGTGTTCTGGCGCGGCGTGCAGGGCCTCGGCGGCGGTGGCCTGATGATCCTGTCGCAGGCGATCATCGCCGACATCGTCCCCGCGCGGGACCGCGGCAAGTACATGGGCCCGATGGGCGCGCTGTTCGGCATCGCCGCGGTGATCGGCCCGCTGCTCGGCGGCCTGTTCACGCAGCACGCCGACTGGCGCTGGTGCTTCTGGATCAACATCCCGATCGGCATCGCCGCGTTCGTGACCGCCTGGATCACGCTCAAGCTCCCGTCGCACCGCTCGGAGCGGTCCATCGACGTGTGGGGCATCTTCTTCATGGTGGTCGCGACCTCGGGCCTCGTGCTGGCCAGCTCGTGGACGTCGTTCTCCGGCAACCGCGACTACGACTGGTCCAACGGCTGGCTCGTCCTGCTCGTCGTCGCGACCGTGGTGGCGATCGGCATGTTCGTCCTCGTCGAGACGCGTGCCCAGGACCCGATCCTGCCGCTGCGCCTGTTCCGCAACGCGACGTTCACGATCGCGACGCTCATCGGCTTCATCCTGGGTGCCGGGATGTTCGCGGCGCTCGCGTTCCTGCCGACCTTCCTGCAGATGTCGACCGGCGTCGGCGTGACCGAGTCCGGCTTCCTCATGCTGCCGATGATGGTCGGCGTGATGCTCACCGCGATCGGCTCGGGCATCGCGATCACCAAGACCGGCCGCTACAAGATCTACCCCGTCGCGGGCCTGATCATCACGGCGCTCGGCCTGGTCTGGCTCACCCGGATCACGGGGGACATGTCGCTCGTGCTGTTCGGCGCCATGATCTTCGTGCTCGGCGCGGGCATGGGCCTGGTGATGCAGACGATCGTGCTCGCCGTCCAGAACGCGGTCGACCCGCACGAGCTCGGCACCGCGACGAGCGCGAACAACTTCTTCCGCGAGATCGGCGCGGCCGTCGGCACGGCGATCTTCTCGACGATCTTCACCACGGCGCTGTTCGCCAAGCTCACCGAGGTCTTCGCCGACGCGCCCGGCGGCGCGGCAGGCGGTGCGGCGAGCATCACGCCCGAGGTCGTGGCCGACCTGCCCGAGCCGTACCAGTCCGGCGTCATCGACGCGTTCGCCAGCACGCTCGCCCCGTCGTTCTGGTACTTCGTGCCGCTCGTCCTGATCGGGCTCGTCCTGGCGCTGTTCCTCAAGGAGGTCAAGCTCTCCGACGTCGCCGGCATGGTCGCGCGCGGCGAGGCCGTGGCCGCCGACGGCTCGGGTGTCGCGGGTACCGCGTCCGACGAGGGTGCGCCGATCGTCGTCGACGAGCTCACCGCCCACGTCGAGTCGCACGTCGAGGCGCCCGTCGGGGCGGGTGCCGGCCGCGGTGCGGGCGACGCCGACGCCGAAGGTAGCCTGGAACGGTGACGTCGTCCGCGCCGGCCGTGCGCCGCAAGCGCCCAGCGAAGCCGCAGTTCAGCCAGACCATCCTCGTGCTGGAGGCGTGCTGCGTCCTGTTCGCGACGCTCGTGGCGTACGGCCTGCGTGTCGCCTCGAGCGGCGCGGTGTGGGCGGTCGGCGGGGGCCTCGCGCTCCTGCTCGTCGTCGCCGCGGGCCTCGTCGGCCGGCGCGGCGGGTACGCCGTGGGGTGGGTCCTGCAGGGCTGGCTCGTCGCGGCGGCGCTCGTCCTGCCGTCCGTCGCGAGGGACATCGCGGTGCTCGTCGCGATCGTGTTCGTCGCGCTGTGGGTGGCCGCGCTGCGCATCGGTGGCCGGATCGACCGGGAGCGCGCGGAGTACGACGCGGCGCACCCGCTCGGCGCCTGACGTGTGACGCACGCCGCGCGGACGAGGTCGCTCGACGCCCCGCGGCGCCACAGCCCGCGACACTAGGGTGGGCGCCATGTCTGACGTCCAGCGCACCCTCGTCCTCGTCAAGCCCGACGGCGTCGCCCGCGGTCACGTCGGGGAGGTCCTGCGGCGCATCGAGGCCAAGGGCTACACGCTCGTCGCCCTCGAGCTGCGGGAGGCCGACGAGGCCCTGCTCGCCGAGCACTACGCGGAGCACGCGGGCAAGCCGTTCGTCCAGCCGCTGATCGACTTCATGCGCTCGGGTCCGGTGGTCGCGGCGGTCGTCGAGGGGCAGCGCGTGATCGAGGGCTTCCGTTCGCTCGCGGGGACGACGGACCCGACGACGGCCGCGCCGGGCACGATCCGCGGCGACCTGGCGCGCGACTGGGGCCGCAAGGTCATCGAGAACGTCGTGCACGGCTCCGACTCACCGGAGTCCGCCGCGCGCGAGATCGCGCTCTGGTTCCCGGCCCTCTGAACGGCACTCGCGGCACGGCCTGAGCGGACGGCTCCGGGGCCACGTCCCCGGGTCGGGGCCCCGGCCGACCTACACTCGCGTCCGTGCACCTCAAGACGCTGACCCTGCGCGGGTTCAAGTCGTTCGCCTCGGCGACGACCTTGAGCTTCGAGCCGGGCGTCACCTGCGTCGTCGGGCCGAACGGCTCCGGCAAGTCCAACGTGGTCGACGCGCTCGCGTGGGTCATGGGGGAGCAGGGCGCCAAGTCGCTGCGCGGCGGCAAGATGGAGGACGTCATCTTCGCGGGCACAGCGGGGCGTCCGCCGCTGGGCCGCGCCGAGGTCTCGCTCACGATCGACAACACCGACGGCGCGCTGCCGATCGAGTACACCGAGGTGACGATCTCGCGGACGCTGTTCCGCAACGGGGGGTCGGAGTACGCGATCAACGGGCAGGGCTGCCGCCTGCTCGACATCCAGGACCTGCTCTCGGACTCCGGCCTCGGGCGCGAGATGCACGTGATCGTTGGGCAGGGCCAGCTCGACGCCGTGCTGCGGGCCACGCCCGAGGAGCGCCGCGGGTTCATCGAGGAGGCCGCGGGCGTCCTCAAGCACCGCAAGCGCAAGGACAAGGCGCTGCGCAAGCTCGACGCGATGCAGGCCAACCTCACGCGCCTGACCGACCTCACCGCGGAGATCCGCCGCCAGCTCGGCCCCCTCGGCCGCCAGGCGGAGGTCGCGCGCAAGGCCGCGGTCGTGCAGTCGGACCTGCGCGACGCGCGGGCGCGCCTGCTCGCCGACGACCTCGCGCAGCTCAGCTCACAGCTCGAGCAGGAGATCGCCGACGAGACCGCGCTGAACGACCAGCGTGCGCAGGTGGAGGCGGAGCTCGGCGCGACGCGCGCCCGGCTCGCGTCGCTCGAGCGCGAGGCGGCCGAGGCCGCGCCGGCGCTCAGTGAGATCAGCGAGGTCTGGTACCGACTGTCGTCGTTGCGCGAGCGGCTGCGGGGGACCGCGACGCTCGCGGCCGACCGCGTGCGTCTGCTGGGCTCGTCGACACCGGAGCGTTCCGACGGACGCGATCCTGACGACCTCGCGGCGCAGGCCGAGCGCGTGCGCCAGGCCGAGGCCGAGCTGGCCGCCGAGGTCGATCTCGCGCGCGCCGCCCTGGAGGCCGCGGTCGCCGCCCGGCAGGACGTCGAGCAGCAGGCGACGAGCGCCGAGAAGGAGCTCGCGACCGCGCTCCGCGGTGCCGCGGACCGCCGCGAGGGCGTCGCGCGCCTCGCCGGTCAGGTCGCTGCGCGCCGCAGCCGGGTCGAGGCCACGCAGGCCGAGCTCGGACGCCTGCGCGAGACGCTCGTGGCGGCCGAGCGCCGGGGCGCCGAGGCGACCGCGGAGTTCGCGGCGCTCGAGTCGCAGGTCGCGGGCGCGGAGGAGGGCGAGGAAGGTCTCGACGCCGCGCACGAGGCGGCGGCCGACGCGCTCGAGGCCGTGACCACGCGGCTCGCCGAGGCCACCGAGGCGCTGGGCGCCGCGGAGCGCGAGCGGACGGCGCTGGAGTCCCGCGCCGAGACGCTCGAGCTGAGCCTGACGCGCAAGGACGGCGCGGGTGCGCTGCTCGCGGCGGACGGTCTGACGGGCACGATCGGCTCGGTCGCCGCGCTGCTCGCCGTCGACCCGCGCGACGAGGACGCGATCGTCGCCGCGCTGGGCGCCACGGCCGACGCCGTGGCCGTCGAGTCGGTCGAGGCCGCCGTGGACGCGATCCGCTGGCTGCGCACCGAGGATGCCGGACGCGCGACGCTGCTCGTCGGCGGACCCGGGTCGCCTACGCGGCGCGTGGACCTCCCCGCAGGCGCGGACCGGGCCGCGGACCTCGTCGAGGCGCCGGAGAACGTGCGCGCGACGGTCGACGCGCTGCTCGCGGACGTCGTCGTCGTCGACGACCTCGCCGCCGCGCGCGCGCTGCTCGCCCAGGCGCCCGACCTCGTCGTCGCGACCCGCACGGGGGACGTCCTGTCCCGCACGCGCGCGTCGGGCGGGTCGGCGGCCGCCCCCAGCGCGCTGCACCTGCAGGCGGCGCTGGACCAGGCGCGGCAGGGCGCGCAGCACGCGGCGGCCGAGGCCGAGCGCCTGCGGTTCGAGGTCGCGCGCGCGGCGCAGGAGAAGGAGCAGGCGCGCGCGGCGTACGAGGACACGCTGGACCGCCTCAACGAGTCCGACGCGCAGCTCGCGGCGGTCGCCGAGCAGCTGGGCAACCTCGGCTCGACCGCGCGCGCCGCGCGGGCCGAGGCCGAGCGCGTGCAGGCGTCGCTCGACGCGGCATCCCGCACGCTCGAGGACGACACCGCGCAGCTCGCCGAGCTCACCGAGCGGCTCGCCGCCGCGGAGGTCGAGCCCGTCGAGAGCGAGGCGCAGATCGCCGAGGGCACCAAGCGCCGCGACACGCTGCTCGAGGCGGCGACGGCGGCGCGCCAGCGGGAGACCGAGGCCCGGCTGACGCTGCGCACGGTCGAGGAGCGTGCCCGCGCGCTCGCGGGGCGCGCCGAGTCGCTCGAGCGGGCCGCGCAGTCCGAGCGGGCGGCACGTGAGCGCGCCGCCGAGCGCGAGCGCGCGCGTGCGCGGCAGGCGGCGGTCGCCCAGGCCGTGCGGGACGGCGCGAACCACGCGCTCGCCCTGCTCGACGGCTCGCTGCGGCGGGCGTCCGACGAGCGCGAGTCCGCCGAGGCCGCGCGCGCGCAGCGCGACGAGACGATCACGACGATGCGGGTCCGGGCCGAGCAGCAGGCCGCCGAGCTCGCGCGCCTGACCGACGTCGCGCACCGCGACGAGGTTGCCCGCACCCAGCAGCGCCTGCGGATCGAGCAGCTCGAGACGCGCGCGGTCGAGGAGCTCGGGCTCGACCCGGCCGTGCTGCTCGAGGAGTTCGGGCCGCACCAGGACGTGCCGGTCGTCGTGCCGCCCGGGACGGAGCCCGACCCGGACGCGCCGACGCACGTCCCGTACGTGCGCGAGCAGCAGGAGAAGCGCCTGCGCGCCGCGGAGCGCGCGCTCTCGCTGCTCGGCCGCGTCAACCCGCTCGCGCTCGAGGAGTTCTCGGCGCTCGAGGAGCGCCACAAGTTCCTGGTCGACCAGCTCGCCGACCTCAAGAAGTCCCGCACGGACCTGCTGGAGATCGTCAAGGAGATCGACGAGCGGGTCGAGCAGGTCTTCGCCGAGGCGTACCGCGACACCGCCGCCGCCTTCGACGTGGTGTTCCCGCGCCTGTTCCCGGGTGGTGAGGGCCGGTTGGTGCTGACGGACCCCGACGACATGCTCACCACGGGAATCGACGTCGAGGCGCGTCCCGCGGGCAAGAAGGTCAAGCGGCTGTCGCTGCTGTCGGGCGGCGAGCGCTCGCTCACGGCGGTGGCGATGCTCGTCGCGATCTTCAAGGCCCGGCCGAGCCCGTTCTACGTGATGGACGAGGTCGAGGCCGCGCTCGACGACGCGAACCTCGGCCGACTCCTGGAGATCTTCCGCGAGCTGCAGGAGGACTCGCAGCTCATCGTCGTGACGCACCAGAAGCGCACGATGGAGATCGCGGACGCGCTGTACGGCGTCACGATGCGCGGTGACGGTGTGACGACCGTCGTGAGCCAGCGGATGCGCGAGACCGCCTGAGCGGGCGCCCGTGCGGCGGGCCGACGGCGCTCTGGAGACGGCCCGCGGGCTCGCGCGGGCGGCGCGCGTGAAGATCGTGTGTGGGAGTCGGTCTGAACCGCTCCTCGTCGAGGCGGCGCAGCGGGTCCCGGACGACACTGGACGGGTGCTGCCTGTCGTGATCGCCGTCCTCGTCGCCCTTGCGGTGGCGGCTGCCGTCCTGCTCGTCGCGAGCTCGTCGGACGCGGACGACCGCCGGGACGACGAGTCGCCGTGGCAGGCGTTCCGCCGCGGCCTGCGGGCACGTCGACACCCCGCGCCGGACCAGATCGCCGCGGCGCAGGCCGCCGACGCCGAGCCCGTGGACCTGTCGCTCGCGGACTTCCTCAACGCGACGGCCGAGCAGGGTGAGGGCTACCTGCACGTCGACGACCTCTCGGCCGGTCTCGCACGTGCCAAGGACAAGGCCGTGCGCGCGAACCCGCTGCGCCGCCACGGCTGACCTGCCGCCCAGGGACGTGAGGCGCGGACCGGCCGCAGCGGCGACCGGCCCGCGAGTCGTCACAAGGGCCTCACGGTCACGCCGTCATCGGTAGACCACCGCGGACGGGGAGTACCCGCACGCCGCGCTCGGTCCTGACGAGACCTTCGTCGGCTCGCCGGACGTCACCCCGCGGTACTCCTCGCAGATCGCGACCTTCTTCGACCAGTCGTTGACGAGCGTGATGCCCGAGAGCGTCGCGCGGTCCCCGAGGTTGGAGTTGATGCCGACGAGCGACTTCGCGGGCGCCGTGATCGTCACGTTCTGGACGACGACCGTGCGCGCGTACTGCGTGGAGCAGTTGCCGCACGAGCGGTACAGCTTGCCGATGTCCGTCGCCTGGAAGTTCTTGATGACGAACGTGCCGGGGCCGTTGTGCTGGAACACCTTGTCCGAGGCGGACCGCGCCCCGCCGCCGTCGACCGTCATGACCTGGGACGACGAGCTGCCCTTGAGCGTCGCGGCGTCCTCCTCGACGTCCTCCCACCACACGTTCCGCAGCGTGCAGGTGCCGGTGCAGTGCACGCCGTCGCCCGCACCCGAGCCGAGGATGACGTTCGTGAGGACCGCGCCGTCGGCGAGCTTGAACATGGGTGGCTGCGACTCGTCCTGACCGCCCGAGGAGATCCCGTAGTAGCGCACGAGCCGACCGTCGAACGTGCCGCTGACCGCGATCGTGGAGATGACCCGCTGCTGACCGGTCGCGGTCGGCCAGGAGCCGTTGCTCGGCGGTGTGCTCGGCGGTGTGCTCGGCGGCGTGGTCGGTGTCGGGCCGGTCGTGGGTGCCGGCGTGCTCCCGTTCCCGAGCTTCACCAGCAGCCACTGCTGGTGGTAGGACTTCGTGTCCGATCCCTGCACGACGGCTGCACCCTCGGCGGTCGACGCGCCGGCCACCTGCAGCACCTTGCCCGAGTGCTGGTTGACGAAGCGGACGTAGCCGGACTGGTCGACGATCCCGAACCGCTGGTTGGCGCCGTTCAGGTCCGTGAACAGCCGGAAGGTCGCGCCGTCGGCGGTGCTCCACTCCCACAGGTCGACGACCTTGCCGGACCTGCGGTTGAGCAGCTCGTACCACCCGCCGCCGGCGTCCACGACCCTGAACTGCTGGCTCGTGGCGTCGGTCCGGGTCGACTGCACGAGCGGTGACCCGTCACCGGTCGCCTGGCCCTGGACGTCGAGGACCTTGTCGCTCTTGCGGTTGACCAGCACGTACCACGCACTCGGGTCGATCGTCGCGGCGTTCGCGCCCAGGGCGGAGATCAGGCCGAGGGTCCCGACGAGCGCGGCGGTGACGAGGGCGGCGACGGCCGTCCGCACGCGCCTCGAGCGCGGTCCGCGGTGCCGGTCCGAGCGGCCGGGACGGGGTCGCACGTGGTGCGCGTGGTCGGGTGCTCGATGCGTGCGGGGCATGGGGCCCACCTCTCGTCGGGACGGCGCCGTCCGGGACGACCGGGAGCGGTCGTCCCGGCCTGTGAACGTACCCACGGGCCGTGCGCACCGACACGGCCGAAACGAATCACGGCGTTCGGACCCGGTGCCGGACGGCGGTCCGGAGGGCGCCGACGGACTCGCCGCGAGTGCGGGCCGGGGGCACGGGAGTCCACGCCGGTGGTCGTGGGTTCGCGCCGCCGCCTGGTCCGCGGCCAGACTGTGCGGGTGAGCTCCGACGCCCTGACCACTCTCCTCGCCGCTGGTGTGCCGATCGCGCTCGTCGCGGCCGTCGTCACGCTGTTCGTCTCGCGCCGCCGTCCGCGCGACGACGGCTCGACCTCGGCGCCCACGCCGACGATCGAGCACGTCCCGACCCAGGCCACCGCGCCCGACGACGACGCGTCCGGCGTCGCGGTCGAGGTGCCCCCGACCGCCGGTGTGGGCACCCTCGAGACGCTCCCCGAGCAGGCCGAGGCGCCGCTCGCCGAGAGCGCGCCCGGTGAGGCGCCGGACCTTCCGGTGCTCGACGTGCCGGCGCCGGCCGCGGGTCGTCTCGCGCGCCTGCGCGACCGGCTCTCGCGCTCGGGCTCGCCGCTGGGCACCCGCCTGCTTGCGGTCCTGTCCCGCGACCACCTGTCCGAGGACGACTGGGACGAGCTCGAGGAGACGCTCCTGCTCGCCGACGTCGGTCCCGGCCCCACGGGCGAGCTCATCGACGCGCTGCGCACGCGCGTGCGCGTCGACGGCCTCAGGGACCCCGCGCAGGTCAAGGCCCTGCTGCGGGCCCAGCTGCTCGAGCTCGTCGACCCGAGCCTCGACCGCTCGCTGCACACGTCGCCGACCGTGGCCGACGACGGCACGCGCATGCCCGCGGTCCTGCTGGTGGTGGGTGTCAACGGCACGGGCAAGACGACGACGATCGGCAAGCTCACGCGACTGCTCGTGGGGGAGCAGCAGTCGGTGGTGCTCGGCGCCGCGGACACGTTCCGCGCGGCGGCGGCCGACCAGCTCGAGACGTGGGGCTCGCGCGTCGGGGTCCCGACGGTGCGGTCCGACCGGGACGGCGCCGACCCGGCGTCGGTCGCGTTCGAGGCAGTCCGGACCGGCAAGCAGGCCCAGGTCGACGTGGTCGTGGTCGACACCGCGGGGCGCCTGCAGAACAAGGCCGGTCTGATGGACGAGCTCGGCAAGATCACGCGTGTCATCGGCAAGGAGGCCCCGCTCAGCGAGGTGCTCCTCGTGCTCGACGCGACCACGGGCCAGAACGGGCTCAACCAGGCGCGCGTGTTCGGCGAGGTCGCGGGCATCACGGGCATCGTGCTGACCAAGCTCGACGGGACCGCCAAGGGCGGCATCGTCGTCGCGGTGCAGCGCGAGCTCGGCGTGCCCGTCAAGCTCGTCGGGCTGGGCGAGGGTCCCGACGACCTCGCGCCCTTCGACCCCGAGGCGTTCGTCGACGGCCTGCTCCAGTAGCCCGGCTCGGCGCGCGAGGTCGGACGTTCGTCGGGCGCACGGGAACGAGTCGGACGAACGCCCACCTCGAAACGCAACGTTTACACGAGCGTGCGCGTTGTCACCTGGCCGAAACGCGCGCAGTCGCTCAGTGAAACGCCTCTCCTCGAACGTTGTCCGCGACCAGCCACCCCGGGCTGGCGAGGGGAGAAGCTACTCATGGAGCTGGATACCGGAGCGACAGCCTGGATGCTGACCTCAGCGTCCTTGGTGCTGCTCATGACGCCTGCGCTGGCGTTCTTCTACGGCGGCATGGTCCGCGGCAAGTCCGTCCTGAACATGATGATGATGTCGTTCGGCGCCATCGGTGTCGTGGTGATCGTCTACGTCCTGTGGGGCTGGTCGATGTCGTACGGCAGCGACGTCGCCGGGATCTTCGGCAACCCGTTCGACCAGTTCGGTCTGTCAGGCACGATCTGGGACGACTCGGGTGAGTACATCATCGACGGCTTCGGTGTTCCCGCCGCCGTGGGGGTCGCCTTCCAGGTCACGTTCGCGATCATCACCGTCGCGCTCATCAGCGGCTCGCTCGCGGACCGCATCAAGTACGGCACCTGGCTGACGTTCGTCGCCGCCTGGGTGACGCTCTCGTACTTCCCGATCGCCCACATGGTCTGGGGCGGCGGGCTGCTCTCGGGCGCTGACGGCTCGATCGCGGCCAAGATCTTCGGGACGGACGCCGACGGGGTCGCGCTGACGGCACCGATCGACTTCGCCGGTGGCACGGTCGTGCACATCAACGCCGGTGTCGCGGGCCTCGTGCTCGCGCTGATCGTCGGCAAGCGCAAGGGCTTCGCCAAGGAGCCGATGCGTCCGCACAACCTGCCCTTCGTGATGCTGGGTGCCGCGCTCCTGTGGTTCGGCTGGTTCGGCTTCAACGCGGGCTCGGCCTTCACGGCTGACGGCAACGCGGGTCTCGCGTGGCTCAACACGACGGTCGCGACCGCGGCCGCGATGCTCGCCTGGCTGCTCACGGAGAAGTTCCGCGACGGTCACGCGACGTCGCTGGGTGCCGCGTCCGGTGTCGTGGCCGGTCTGGTCGCGATCACCCCGGCGGCCGGCGCGCTGCGCCCGGTCACCTCGATCATCCTGGGCGTGGTCGCCGGTGTGCTGTGCGCGCTGGCCGTCGGTCTGAAGTACAAGTTCGGCTACGACGACTCGCTGGACGTCGTCGGCGTGCACCTCGTCGGTGGCCTCGTCGGCACGGTCCTCATCGGCTTCCTCGCCGCGGACACGGGCCTGTTCTTCGGCGGCGGCTGGGACCAGCTGCTCATCCAGGTCATCATCGCGCTGGTCGCGATCCTGGTCTCGGGGGTCGTGACGGTCGTCATCGGGCTGATCCTGAAGGCGACCATGGGCTGGCGGGTCAGCGAGGAGGTCGAGGTCGGCGGTATCGACCTCGCCGTGCACGGTGAGTCCGCATACGAGACGCTGGGCGGGGCCCGCGTCGTGACGGAGGTGAAGTGATGACGAAGCTCGTGACGGCGGTCATCCAGCCGCATCGGCTCGACGACGTGAAGTCGGCCCTCGAGGCAGCGGGTGTCCGCGGCCTGACCGTGAGCGAGGCGAGCGGCTACGGCCGCCAGCGCGGTCACACCGAGGTCTACCGCGGCGCGGAGTACACCGTGGACCTGGTGCCGAAGGTGCGCATCGACGTCCTGGTCGCCGACGAGGACGTGGCCGGCATCGTCGAGGTCGTGATCCGCGCCTCGCAGACCGGCAAGATCGGTGACGGCAAGGTCTGGGTCGTGCCGGTCGAGGACGTGGCTCGCGTCCGCACCGGTGAGCACGGCGACGACGCGCTGTAGGAACCATGTCTCACGAACGGCCGCCCGTGGGGGGCGCGGCCGGGGACGCCCACGACACGCAGGTCCCGCACCCCGCCCCTGGGGTGCGGGACCTGCGCGTCGAACGGCTCGACCTCGCCACCTCCCTGACCGGCACGACGAGCGACGGCACGGCCCGTCGCCGGCAGGTCTCCGCACTCGTCCGACGTCGGCTCGTCGAGCTCTGGGACGAGGCCACCGCGGGGCAGGACATGACGGGCGTCGCGCTGGGCGCGGTCGGGTCGGTGGGCCGCGGCGACGCGAGCCCCGTCTCCGACCTCGACCTGCTGCTGGTGCACGAGGGGCGCGGACGCTCCGCCGAGGACCTCTCGGCGCTCGCCCAGCAGCTCTGGTACCCGATCTGGGACGCGGGCCTGGACCTCGACCACTCGGTGCGCTCACTCGCGCAGTGCCGCCAGGTCGCGTCCAAGGACCTGCCCGCCGCGGTGGGGCTGCTCGACCTGCAGCACGTCGCGGGGGACCCCGTGGTGATCGCGCGCGCCACGTCCGCGCTGCTCGAGGACTGGCGCGCGGCGGCCCGTCGCCGGCTGCCCGAGCTGATCGCGTCCACGCGGCAGCGCGCGGAGCGCCACGGCGAGCTCGCGTACCTCATCGAGCCCGAGCTCAAGGAGGCGCGCGGCGGGATCCGCGACGCGGTGGTGCTCTCGGCGCTCGCGGCCACCTGGCTCACGGACCGCCCGCACGGTGCGGTCGACCACGCGTACACGCACCTGCTCGACGTGCGGGACGCGGTGCAGGTCGCCACGCGGCGGCACACCAACCGCCTGCTGCTCGCCGACCAGGACGAGGTCGCCGCGATCGTGGGCTTCGACGACCGCGACGACCTGCTGGCGAGCGTCGCCGAGGCGGCGCGCATCATCTCGTACGCGCTCGACACGACTGCACGCAACGCCCGGCAGGCCCTCGAGCGACCGGCGCGCGGGCCGCGGCTGGTCCGCGGTCGCCGCATGCCGCCGCGCCTGCGCCCGATCGCCGAGGGCCTCGTCCAGCACGGCGACGAGATCGTGCTCGCGGTCGACGCGACCCCGGAGCACGACCCGCTGCTCGCGCTGCGCACGGCGGCGACGGCGGCGCGCACGGGCCTGCAGCTCTCCCCGGTCTCGGTGCAGCACCTGACCGTGACCCCCGCGCTGCCCACGCCGTGGCCGCGCCAGGCGCGGCAGTACCTCCTGCAGCTGCTCGCGGCCGGGCACGCACAGGTGCCGATCTGGGAGGCGCTCGACCTCGCGGGTGTCGTGACCACGTGGATCCCTGAGTGGGCGGGCGTGCGCAACCGTCCGCAGCGCTCGCCGGTGCACCGGCACACGGTCGACCGCCACCTCGTCGAGACCGCGGCGAACGTCTCCGCGCTGTCGTCGGGCGCCCCGAGCGAGACGCTGCTGCTCGCGGCCCTGCTGCACGACATCGGCAAGCGCGCCGGTGCGGGCGACCACTCGGTCGAGGGCGCCCGGCTCGTGGGGCCGATCGTGGAGCGCATGGGGTTCCGCGACGAGGTCGTGGCCGACGTGACGCGCCTCGTGCGCGAGCACCTGCTGCTCGTCGAGCTCGCGACGAGCGCGGACCCGGACGACCCGGCGACCACCGACCGCCTGCTCGACGCGGTCGACCACCGCGAGGACGTGCTGCTCGCGCTGCGCGTGCTCACCGAGGCCGACGCGGTGGCGGCCGGGCCCGCGGCGTGGAGCCAGTGGCGCGGCACGCTCGTGGACGACCTCGTCGGCCGTGCACGGGCTCGGCTCGGTGGCGGTCGCGCGGCGGGTCACCCAGGTACCCTGGGACGTCCCTGACCCCTTCTCGCGAGGACGCCCTACGTGTTCGCCACTCTGTCCGACCGCCTGACGTCGACCTTCAAGAACCTGCGCACCAAGGGCCGGCTGTCCGAGGCGGACGTCGACGCCACGGTGCGGGAGATCCGCCGGGCCCTGCTCGACGCGGACGTCGCCGTGCCCGTGGTCCGGCAGTTCACGAGCGCGGTGCGCGAACGCTCGCTCTCGGCCGAGGTCTCGCAGGCGCTCAACCCCGCGCAGCAGGTCGTCAAGATCGTCAACGAGGAGCTCGTGGCGATCCTCGGCGGCGAGACGCGCACGCTGCGGTTCGCGAAGAACCCGCCCACGGTGATCCTGCTCGCGGGTCTGCAGGGCGCGGGCAAGACGACGCTCGCAGGCAAGCTCGCGCTCCAGCTCAAGGGCGAGGGCCACACGCCGCTGCTCGTGGCGGCGGACCTGCAGCGTCCGAACGCCGTGACGCAGCTGCAGGTGGTGGGCGAGCGGGCCGGCGTGCCGGTGTTCGCGCCGCACCCCGGTAACCAGGGCGCCGACGACGTGCTCCCCGCGGACGCGGACCCCGTCGCCGTCGCACGCGCCGGTCTTGAGACCGCACGCGCACGCCAGCACGACGTGCTGATCGTCGACACCGCCGGCCGGCTCGGTGTCGACGCCGAGCTCATGCAGCAGGCCGCGGACATCCGCGACGCCGTGCAGCCCGACGAGATCCTGTTCGTGATCGACGCGATGATCGGCCAGGACGCGGTGACCACCGCGCAGGCCTTCGCGGACGGTGTCGGCTTCACGGGTGTCGTGCTGTCGAAGCTCGACGGCGACGCGCGCGGTGGCGCTGCGCTGTCGGTCGCCTCCGTCACAGGGCGGCCGATCCTGTACGCGAGCATCGGCGAGAAGCTCACCGACTTCGAGGTGTTCCACCCCGACCGCATGGCGTCGCGGATCCTCGACATGGGCGACGTCCTGACGCTCATCGAGCAGGCCGAGAAGGCGTTCGACGCCGAGCAGGCCGAGCAGATGGCGGGCAAGCTCGCGAGCGGCGAGGGCTTCACGCTCGCGGACTTCCAGCAGCAGATGCAGCAGCTGCGCAAGATGGGCTCGCTCAAGAAGATGTTCGGGATGCTCCCGGGCATGGCGCAGATGCGCGACGCGCTGGACAACTTCGACGAGCGCGAGGTCGACCGCATCGAGGCGATCATCCACTCGATGACCCCCGGCGAGCGCGACAACCCGAAGATCATCAACGGCTCGCGCCGCGCGCGCATCGCGAAGGGGTCCGGCACCACGCCGACCGACGTCAACCAGCTCCTCGAGCGGTTCGACGCGGCCCAGAAGATGATGCGCCAGATGGCCAAGTCGGGCGGGATGCCCGGCGGCATGCCGGGTATGGGCAACCTGCCGGGGATGGGCAAGAAGGCGCGCGGCAAGGCCGTGCCGCAGCGCAAGGTGCGCGGCAAGTCGGGCAACCCCGCCAAGCGAGCGGCGCAGGAGCGCGCGGCGATCGAGGGCAAGCCGGCGCCGAGCGCACCGGCCGGGTCCGCGTTCGGGCTCGGCGCGCCGGCTCCGCAGCAGGCCGACCCCGCCTCGCTCGAGCTGCCCGCGGGGTTCGAGAAGTTCCTCGGGCGCTGACGCCGTGAGCGACGTCCTGCACCTGGCCGGGACGGTCGTGCTCGACGACGAGCGTGAGGTCGGCGAGGCGTGGGTGGTCGGGGGGCGTCTGACGTTGACGCGTCCCGCGGCGCAGGCGACGACGATCCGCGGCTGGGTGCTGCCCGGGCTCGTCGACGTGCACTGCCACATCGGTCTCGCGGCCGACGGGCCGGTCGACGCGGCGACGGCCGGGCGGCAGGCGCTCGCGGACCGCGACTCGGGCGTGCTGCTCGTGCGTGACGCGGGCTCACCCGCCGACACGTCCTGGGTGCACGGACGCGCCGACCTGCCGCGGCTCATCCGCGCGGGCCACCACCTCGCCCGCCCCAAGCGCTACCTGCGGCACTACGGCCTCGAGCTGGCCGACGTGCACGACCTGCCCGGTGTGGTGCACCACGAGGCCGTGCGGGCCGACGGCTGGGTCAAGCTCGTCGCCGACTGGATCGACCGCGACCTCGGGCCCGCGGGGGACCTGACCCCCCTGTGGCCCGACGACGTGCTGACCGCCGCGGTCGCGGCTGCGCACGACGCGGGCGCCCGGGTCACGGCCCACACGTTCGCGACCGAGTCGATCGACCCGCTGCTGGAGGCCGGCATCGACTGCCTCGAGCACGCGACGGGTGCGACGCCCGCACAGATCGAGCGCATCGCCGAGCGCGGGATCCCGGTGACCGCGACGCTGCTGCAGGTCGCGCAGTTCGGCGCGATCGCCGACCAGGGCGAGTCGCGGTACCCCCGGTTCGCGCGACGGATGCGCGCGATGGGCGAGCGGCGTCACCAGCACGTGAGGGACCTGTACGACGCCGGCGTGCCCGTGCTCGTCGGGACCGACGCGGGCGGGACCATCGGGCACGGCCGGATCGCCGACGAGGCGGCGGAGCTCGTCGCGGCCGGCATCCCCGCGCGCGACGTCGTGGCCGCCGCGAGCTGGCGGACGCGCGAGTGGCTCGGCGCCGAGTCGATCGCCGAGGGTGCGAGCGCGGACGTGGTCGTCTACGACCGGGACCCGCGCCGCGACGTGACCGTGCTGCACGAGCCCGCAGCGGTCGTGCTGCGCGGCACGCGGCACGTCTGACGCGCGCGGGCGGGCGACAGCGGGCGTCCGGACGGGTGACAGACCTCTCGGTGCACTGGCCGACCGCGGTGGGCGGCTGCTTGGCTGTGCGCGACCGCACGCGGCGGTCGTCCGCCACCGACGGGAGTCGCACGTGAGCAGCTCGGTCTCGAGCGTCGAAGCCCCCGCGCGTGAGCGCCTGGCGAGGGCCGACGTCGTGGCGGCCGTCGTCGTCTGGCTCGGCGTGGTGCTCGGGCTGGTCGCCAAGTTCGGCGTCGGCGGCTGGGGCGTGCTCGTCGTGCTCCTGTACTGGCCCGTCACGATCGTGCTGCCGATCGCGGGGGCGTGGGTCGTGGCTCGGCCGCTCCTCGGGCTCGGCAGGGTGCGCAAGCATGTGGGCCACGCGCCGACGCGCTACCGCGTGCTGGCGTGGGTGCTCGGGCTCGGCACGCTCGTGGGCTACGGCGCGATGCCCGACGGCGGTGACGACGACGTCGCGCGCTCGGGGCTCTCGGTCCTGCTCGGCCCGGCGTTCGCGCCGCCGTGGATCAGCGAGGTGATGTGGTGGGTCCTCGTCGCGGCGTTCGCGACCGCGGCGATCGCGCTCGTCTGGTACGCAGTCGACCGCGTGCGGCTTGGGAACCCCGCCACACGTCTGGCATGATGGTCGGCTGTACACGTCGGTGCAGCCCCTCTACCTGCCCGCGACGCGTCCTTCGCCGTCACCGGCCGCCCAACCCCACGGGCAGGCTGGCGGGGCACCCAGCTGAACTCCAGGAGAAGACCACAACGTGGCCACCAAGATCCGTCTGAAGCGTCTCGGCAAGATCCGGGCGCCGTACTACCGTGTCGTCGTCGCGGACTCGCGCACCAAGCGTGACGGTCGCGTCATCGAGGAGATCGGCAAGTACCACCCGACCGAGGAGCCCTCGCTCATCGAGATCTCCTCCGAGCGCGCGCAGTACTGGCTCGGTGTCGGCGCGCAGCCGACCGAGCAGGTCCTCGCGCTGCTCAAGGTCACCGGCGACTGGCAGAAGTTCAAGGGCCTGCCGGGCGCCGAGGGCACGCTGCGGGTCAAGGCCGGCAAGGCCGACCCGAAGGCCGCGATCGAGGCGGCCGCGCTCGACGCCGAGAAGGTCAAGGCCAAGGCGTCGGAGAAGAAGGCTGACGAGCCCGTCGCCGAGGCCCCGGCCGAGGACGCGGCTCCCGCCGAGGACGAGCAGGCCTGATGCTCGCCGACGCGCTCGAGCACCTGGTGCGCGGCATCGTCGACCACCCGGACGACGTGCGCGTGAGCGCGGTCGCGCTGCGCCGCGGTGAGCTGCTGGAGGTCCGGGTCCACCCCGAGGACCTCGGGCGGGTCATCGGCCGCAGCGGCCGGACCGCCAAGGCGCTGCGCACCGTCGTCGGTGCGCTGTCGACCGAGGGCCCGGTGCGCGTCGACGTCGTCGACGTCGACCGGCGCTGAGGTTCGGCGAGACGAGCACGTCGCGGCCGCGCGCCGCGATGCGTGAGGCCCGGCCCCTACTCTGGGGCCGGGCCTTCGTCGTGCTCGACGGCACACCCGCGAACGAACCCGGACGAATCGAGGAGGACTCCCATGCTGCTCACGGTGGCGCGCATCGGCCGCGCCCACGGCCTGCGCGGTGAGGTCGGGCTGGACCTGCGCACCGACGCCCCCGACGAGCGCCTCGCGACCGGGTCGGTGCTCGCGACCGACCGGGCGGGCCTCGGCTCGCTGACCGTCACCTCGACGCGGATCCAGCAGGGCCGGTGGTACGTGACGTTCGCCGAGGTCCGGGACCGCACCGAGGCCGAGGGCCTGCGCGGGGTCGCCCTGCTGGCCGAGGAGGACACGTCCGACGACGACGACGCGTGGTACCCCCACGAGCTCGCAGGGCTGCGAGCCGAGCACGTCGACGGTCGGCTGCTCGGCGAGGTCGTCGGGCTCGAGCACCTCCCGGCGCACGACGTCCTGGTGCTGCGCGAGCCGGACGGCGCGCGGACCCTGGTGCCGTTCGTCCGGGCGATCGTGCCGGTCGTCGACGTCGCGGGCGGTCGCGTCGTGCTGGACCCGCCGGGCGGGCTCCTCGCGTCGGACGCCGCGAACCTCGTCGTGTCCGACGAGACGTCGGGCCCGGCCGGCGAGAGCGACGACCGCGCCGACGACGAGGGCGTCTGAGCCGTGCGCATCGACGTCCTGACGATCTTCCCGGACTACCTGGCGCCGCTCCGGCTCTCGCTCGTGGGCAAGGCGCACGAGGCCGGGATCCTCGACCTGCGGGTGCACGACCTGCGCGAGTGGACGACCGACCGGCACCGCACGGTCGACGACACGCCGTTCGGGGGCGGCGCGGGCATGGTCATGCGACCCGACGTGTGGGGCGCGGCCCTCGATGACGTGCTCACGCCGGACGCGCACCTCCTGCTCCCCACCCCGTCCGGCGAGGTCTTCGCCCAGCCGACTGCCCACGCGCTCGCCCACGAGACCCATCTGGTCATCGCGTGCGGCCGGTACGAGGGGATCGACGCGCGCGTCGCGGAGCACTACCGCGCCGCGGGCGTGCGCGTCAGCGAGCTGTCGCTCGGCGACTACGTGCTGAACGGCGGCGAGGTCGCGGCGCTCGTCGTCGTGGAGGCGGTGGCCCGGCTCCTGCCGGGGGTCGTGGGCAACCCGGAGTCGCTCGTCGAGGAGTCGCACGGCGAGGCCGGGCTGCTCGAGTACCCGGTGTTCACCAAGCCGCCGTCCTGGCGCGGGCTGGACGTGCCCGACGTCCTGCTGTCGGGTCACCACGCGCGGATCGCGCGGTGGCGGCGCGACGAGGCGCTGCGGCGGACCGCCGCTCGTCGTCCGGACATGCTGTCGGCGCTCGACCCGGGCGTGCTCGACGCGCGCGACCGGGACGTGCTCGCCGAGAGCGCGAGCAGCTCGGACGGGCCGGCGACGGACGCCGCGGCCGGCCGGCCGGCCGCGCAGGACGGCGACGATTACCGACCGTGACGCCCGGTGTGGCAGACTTGTCGGCTGGTGCGCGCGCGTCGCGTCTCTGCCACGGGGGAGACTGCCGACGATCGCCGGTCGGGCCCTCGGGTCACGGTCCGGACGCACCACGAACCAGACCACCAGGACGTGCTCGCGCGTGACTCGCCGTGCCGTCCTCGACTCGCGTTCCTGACCCGTCGGCAGGACGAGGAGAACACCATGCAGACGCTGGACCAGGTCGACGCCGCCTCGTTGCGGACCGACATCCCCGATTTCCGCCCCGGTGACACCGTCAAGGTCAACGTCAAGGTCGTGGAGGGCAACCGCTCCCGTATCCAGGCGTTCCAGGGCGTCGTGATCGCCCGCCAGGGCGCCGGCGTGCGTGAGACCTTCACGGTCCGCAAGATCAGCTTCCAGGTCGGCGTCGAGCGCACGTTCCCCGTGCACACCCCGTCGCTGGAGTCGGTCGAGGTCGTCACCCGCGGTGACGTCCGTCGCGCCAAGCTCTACTACCTGCGCGGTCTGCGCGGCAAGAAGGCCAAGATCAAGGAGAAGCGCGAGAACACGGCCGCTCAGGGCTGAGCTCTCCCGCACTCGCACGCAGGGCGGTCACTCTCGGGTGGCCGCCCTGCGGCGTACCCGGGCAAGGCAGCCCGGCCGAGCGGGCGGGCTCGCACGATCCTCGGGTGCTCAGGTGCCGGCGTTCGGGTGTCGGCGTTCTGGTGCCGGCGTTCAGGTACCGGTCTGTGGGCGCCGGGCACAGCCGAGCGTGGGAGAGTGACCCGGTGAACTCGCGAGCCGACGACGAGCCCGCGCCCGCGGGCGCGAACGGGGCGTCGGCGAGCGCGAGCGGCGGGCCGTGGCGCGCCGAGGCAGGGGGATCGCCCCCGCACTTCGAGACGGAGCGGGACAGCATGCACGAGACCAGCGCCGGCGCGTGGCCGGCCGATCCCCAGCTCGGGGAACCCAGCACCGAGGGCGGGCGCGGCGACGGCGTCACGGGCGGCACCGAGGCGGGTGCCGAGGCCTCGTCGACCACGCGAGCGCAGCGCCGGCTGGCCGAGCGGGGACGACCGGCGCGACGCAGCGCCGGCGGGTCGATCCTGCGCGAGACGGCGATCATCCTCGTGAGCGCGCTGGTGCTGTCGTGGCTCATCAAGACGTTCCTGGTCCAGGCCTTCTTCATCCCGAGCTCGTCGATGCACGACACGCTCGTCGAGGACGACCGGATCATGGTCAGCAAGCTCACGCCCGGACCGTTCGACCTCGAGCGCGGCGACATCGTCGTCTTCAAGGACCCGGGCGGCTGGCTCGAGGGCCAGAAGCCGGTCGAGGCCACCGGCTGGCGCGGCGCGATGAACGACGTCTTCACGTTCGTCGGCCTGTACCCGCAGGACGCGGGGGAGCACCTCGTGAAGCGCGTGATCGGCCTGCCGGGCGACCGCGTCGCGTGCGCGGGCCCGGGCGAGCCGGTCACCGTCAACGGCGTCGCGCTCGACGAGCCGTACCTGGCCGCCGGGGCGATCCCGAGCCAGATGGACTTCGACATCACCGTCCCGCCGAACAGCCTGTGGGTCATGGGCGACAACCGGCAGTCGTCGTCGGACTCGCGGCTGCACCGGGGTGACCCGGGCGGCGGCTCGATCCCGATCGGCAACGTGGTCGGCAAGGCGTTCGTGCTCGTGTGGCCGCTCGATCGCGCGACCGTCCTGCACAACCCGGGTGCGACGTTCGAGGACGTCCCCGACGCGTCATGACCCTCCTGGACGAACCCGCTCGCGCGACCGACGCAGCACCGTCGACGCCGGTCGTGCCTGCCGGGTCGCGCCGCACCACGCGCCCGGGCCCGCACCTGCGCATCGAGCGGGCGCTGCTGCGCGACGGTGCTCGGCTGGTCGCGGGGATGGACGAGGTGGGTCGCGGCTCGCTCGCCGGGCCGGTGAGCGTCGGTGTGGTCGTCGTCGACCTGCAGACCCGGTCGGCGCCGCAGGGCGTGGCCGACTCCAAGCTCCTGACCCCCGCGGCGCGCGTGGCGCTGCTGCCGCGCCTGCACCGCTGGGGCGTCACGCGAGCGGTGGGCCATGCGAGCGCGGCGGAGATCGACGAGATCGGCATCATCGCCGCGCTGCGACTCGCGGGTACGCGCGCGCTGCTCGCCGCGGCCGAGGTCGCTGGGCCCGTGGACGTCGTCGTGCTCGACGGCTCGCACGACTGGCTCACGCCCCCCGCTCAGGGTGACCTGTTCACCGACGAGGGGCACGACGACGAGACGGCGTCGGGCCTGGTGACGCCGCGCGTGCTGCTCAAGGTCAAGGCGGACCGCTCGTGCGCGAGCGTCGCCGCGGCGAGCGTGCTCGCCAAGTGCGAGCGGGACGCTCTCATGGTGACGCTCGCGGCGGACCACCCGCACTACCGGTGGGACGAGAACAAGGGCTACGCGAGCCCGGAGCACATCGGTGCGCTGCGCGAGCTCGGGCCGTGCGTGCTGCACCGCCGCTCGTGGCGGCTGCCGGGCACCGAGCCCGCAGCAGGCTCGGCGCGGCAGGTGACCGGTTCGTCGCCGGCGTGGGGGATGATGGACGCGTGAGTGCCGAGGACCTGGAGAACTACGAGACCGACATGGAGCTCGCGCTCTACCGCGAGTACCGGGACGTCGTGAACCTGTTCTCGTACGTCGTGGAGACCGAGCGACGCTTCTACCTCGCGAACCACGTCGACCTGCAGGTCCGGTCCGCGGCTGGGGAGGTCTACTTCGAGCTGACCCTCGCCGACGCGTGGGTGTGGGACGTCTACCGGTCCGCGCGCTTCGTGAAGTCCGTGCGGGTCGTCACGTTCAAGGACGTCAACGTCGAGGAGCTCGCCAAGCCTGAGCTCGACCTCGGCGGCGGGCCCGGCTTCCCCCGCTGACCGCCCGCCGGGCTGACCACGCAGCTCGCTGAGCGACCATGCGGCGCCTCCTGGGCGTGGCACCACGGTCGCCTGGCCGGAGGCGAGTTCCCTGTCGGGCCGCAGTCGGCCCTTCCGCGAGCCGACCCCAGCCCGGGTTCGCGGCGTCGCCTCCACAGGTCCGGGGCGGGCGCGCGTCGCGACCTGCCGCCCGACGGCACCCTGTGGCCGGAGGTGGTGCGGGTGCGCGCGAAGGACGCCGTCGGGCGGTACGGGGAGGACGTGGCTGCGGCTCACGTCGAGGCACGCGGATGGCGGGTGCTGGACCGCAACTGGCGGTGCCGGCTGGGCGAGCTCGACCTCGTCGGCATGGACGGCGACGTGCTCGTCGTCGTCGAGGTCAAGACGCGACGGTCGACGGCGTACGGGACGCCGGCCGAGGCAGTGACGTGGCGCAAGCTCGCGCGCATCCGGCGCCTGGCCGCGCAGTGGCTCACGGAGCACGACGTGCGAGCGGCGTCGGTGCGGGTCGACGTGATCGCGATCCTGCTGCCGCGGTCCGGAGCGGCGCAGGTCGAGCACCTGCAGGGGGTGTGCTGACGTGGCGCTCGGTGCGACGCTGTCGGTCGCCCTGGTCGGGATGGTCGGGCACGTGGTCGAGGTCGAGGCGCACCTGGCCGCGGCGCTCCCGGCGTTCACGCTCGTCGGGCTCCCCGACGCGTCGCTCGCGGAGTCGCGCGACCGCGTCCGCGCGGCTGTCGCCTCGTGCGGGCTGACGTGGCCGAACCGGCGCGTCACCGTCAACCTGTCGCCCGCGACCCTGCCCAAGTCGGGCTCGGGGTTCGACCTCGCGATCGCCGTGGCGACGCTCGCCGGTGCCGGGGTCGTCGACCTGCCGCGGGTGCGCGGTGTCGTGCACCTGGGCGAGCTCGGGCTCGACGGTCGCCTGCGCCCCGTGCGCGGCATCCTGCCGGCAGTCGCGGCGGCCGTCGCCGCCGGGCACCCGGACGTCGTCGTGCCCGAGGCGAGCGTCGCCGAGGCGAGCCTCGTTCCCGGTGCGAGGGTCCGGGGTGCACGCACGCTCGCCGCCGTGCTCGCGGCGCACGGCGCGCCGGTCGAGGTGCCTGACGTGCCCGCCGCACCCGCGGAGCCGGTCGCGGCGCGCGTCTCGGCCTTCGACCCGGACCTGTCCGACGTCGTCGGTCAGGACGAGGCGCGGCTGTGCCTCGAGGTGGCGGCCGCGGGCAGCCACCACCTGCTCATGGTGGGCCCGCCCGGGACGGGCAAGACGATGCTCGCCGCACGGCTACCGGGCATCCTGCCCGACCTCGTCGAGGACGAGGCGGTCGAGGTGACGGCGATCCACTCCGTGGCGGGCACGTTCGACCCGGGCGGCGGTCTGCTCCGCCGTCCGCCCTACGAGGACCCGCACCACACCGCGACGCCCGCGAGCGTCATCGGCGGCGGGTCCGGCGTGCCGCGGCCCGGGGCGGCGTCGCGCGCGCACCGCGGGGTGCTGTTCCTCGACGAGGCACCCGAGTTCACGACCGCGGTGCTGCAGACCCTGCGGCAACCGCTCGAGCACGGTGAGCTCGTGCTGCACCGGGCCGCGGGGACCGCGCGCTACCCCGCGCAGTTCCAGCTCGTGCTGGCGGCCAACCCCTGCCCGTGCGGCATGGCGGTCGGCAAGGGTCTGGACTGCACGTGCCGGCCCGAGCAGCGACGCCGCTACCTGGGCAAGCTCTCCGGGCCCCTGCTCGATCGTGTGGACCTGCAGGTCGAGCTCCAGCCGTCGCGCGCGACCGACCGGACGGGCGACTCGAGCGACCAGGTCGCCCGGCGCGTCGCAGCCGCCCGCGCCGCGCAGGCGGAGCGCTTCGCGGGACTGCCGTGGCGCACGTGCGCCCAGGTGCCGGGCGCCTGGCTGCGCGAGCGGCTCGGGCCGGACCGCGCGCTCGTGGCGGACCTCGACCGCGCGGTCGACCGCGGCACGTTGAGCCGACGCGGTGCGGACCGTGTGCTCCGCGTCGCGTGGACGCTGGCCGATCTCGCGGGCCGTACCGCGCCCGGGCGCTCGGACGTGGGCCGGGCCCTGGCGCTGCGGACCCGGGGCCGTGGGGCATGAGCGTGCACCACGAGGCGGGCGGGACGCCCGTCGTCGACGAGCAGGAGCGGTGGGCGCGCGCGGCCTGGAGCGCGCTCGCCGAGCCGGGCGACGTCGTGGCGGGCGCCCTGCTCGCCCAGCTCGGCGCCGTGCAGGCGTGGCAGTGGGTCGTCGACTCCGCAGCGGGACTCGTCGACGTCCCCGCGCGGGCTGCGCCCACGGGCGACGCGCCGGCACGTCTCGTGCGGGCCGTGGAGCGCTGGGCGCCTCGGATGACGCGCCTGGCCGCCGAGGGCTGGTCGGTGCACCGTCCGCCGCCGAACGGGGTGTCCCACGTGCGGGTCCTGGTCCCCGGTGATCGCGAGTGGCCCGCCGGGCTCGACGACCTCGGCGCCGCGGCACCCGCGTGCCTGTGGGTGCGCGGGGATCCGGCCGCCGCTCGCTGGCCGAGCACCGGGCGTGCCCGGACGGCAGCGCTCGTCGGGGCACGCGCCGCGACGGCCTACGGCGAACGCGTCGCGATCGACCTGGCCGCGGGGCTGGTCGACGCCGGGTTCGTCGTGGTGTCCGGTGGCGCGTACGGCGTCGACGCTGCTGCGCACCGCGGTGCGCTGGCGAGCGGCGGGCGCACGCTCGTCGTGGTCGCCGGGGGCGTGGACCGCGCGTACCCGGCGGGCAACGTCAGGCTGATCGAGGAGGCGGTCGCGAGCGGGGGAGCAGTCGTGGGCGAGGTGCCGCCGGGCAGCCTGCCCACGCGCAGCCGGTTCCTGCAGCGCAACCGACTGATCGCCGCACTCGGGGCCGCAACCGTCGTCGTCGAGGCGGCCTGGCGCTCGGGCGCGCTGAGCACCGCGAACCACGCGGCGCGCCTGAACCGGCCCGTGGGTGCGGTGCCGGGACCCGTGACGTCGATGGCGTCGGCGGGCTGTCACCGGCTGCTGCGGGAGGGCGTCGCGACGTGCGTGACGGATGCGGCGGAGGTCGTGGAGCTGGCCGGCGCGCTCGGCGCCGACCTCGCACCCGAGCCTCGCGTGGCGGCGCGGGGCCTGGACGGTGTGGACGCTCTGGGCCGACGCGTCCACGACGCTCTGGGAACGCGCACGGCGCGCCCCACGGCCGAGGTGGCACGGGTGGCGGGGGTCACCACGGCGGAGGCGATCGAGGCCCTCGGATCGCTCGAGCTGGCCGGTCTCGCGCGGCATGAGGGGTCCGGATGGCGCGCGGAGGGTGTGACCTGAGCAACTGCTGCGGGTGAAATGCGCGGCGATCCGAGAGAAATGTCCGACTCAATTCGGACAATCGCCTGACAAACGCCCACCGTTAGGCCGGACAGGTGAATGTGAGACTTGTTCGGCGCGTCGAAAACCGTCACGGTATCCGCATGGACGTGGCCGAGATCACCGCACAGGCGCCGGCTCGCGCGCGCCTGCTCGCGGACTACTCGGCCCATCTGACCCACGTGCGCGGCCTGTCGCCCCATACCGTACGGGCCTATCTGGGGGACATCGACGCGCTGCTGCGCCACGCGGCACGGCACGGTGCTCACGACCTCGCGGACGTCGATCTCGCGATGCTGCGCTCGTGGCTCGGTGCCATGGCCGCGCACGAGAGCAGCCGGGCGACCCTCGCACGTCGCGGCGCGAGTGCGCGGGCGTTCTTCTCCTGGGCCGCGCGTACCGGGCTGATCGCGACCGACCCGTCGCTGCGTCTGGCCACCGCCCGCGCCGGCGCGACCCTGCCGGTCGTCCTCTCGCAGGACGCCGCGCGCCGCGCGCTCGACGCGCTCGCTGGGCAGGCCGACCCCGCGTCCCCGTTGACCGTGCGTGACTGGGCGATCCTCGAGGTCCTC
This sequence comes from Cellulomonas gelida, assembly GCF_006538725.1. GTDB lineage: Bacteria > Actinomycetota > Actinomycetes > Actinomycetales > Cellulomonadaceae > Cellulomonas > Cellulomonas gelida. The sequence goes on along the minus strand of NZ_BJLQ01000019.1, from coordinate 24,147 downwards.
TACGGGACGGGGGTGCGGGTCGGAGAGCTGTGCGGCGCGGACGTCGTGGACGTGGACCTCGCGCAGCGGACCTTGCGTGTCACGGGCAAGGGCGACAAGCAGCGCGTCGTGCCGTTTGGCGTTCCCGCTGCACGTGCGCTCGACGCGTGGCTGCGCGTGCGCTCCACGCTCGCCGCCTCCGACGACGCGTTGTTCGTCGGAGCCCGCGGTCACCGGATCGACCAGCGTCAGGTGCGCACCGTCGTGCACCGTGCGACCGCTGCGACCGGCGTCGACCTCGCGCCCCACGGGATGCGCCACTCCGCGGCGACCCACCTGCTGGAAGGCGGATCGGACCTGCGCAGCGTGCAGGAGATCCTCGGCCACGCCAGCCTCACGACCACCCAGCGCTACACCCACGTATCCGCCGAGCGGCTTCGCTCGGCCTACGCGCAGGCTCACCCGAGAGCCTGAGGACGGACGACCATGAGCATCCACGTGGACACCACGCCCGCGCTGCGCGCGGTCGGCCAGGGCAACGCCGCCCCGGCCGGCACGATCCCGCAGCAGCGTGGTCTGCTCGTCGCCGAGGTGGACGACGTCGTCCCCGGTGTCGCGCTCGACGACGAGCCCGAGATCGAGCTCGCCGCGGTCGTCGTGCTCCCTGAGGTCCCGAGCCAGCGCGGTGCGCAGCCTGCGCCCGAGGTCACCGAGCTGTGGGTGGCGTACAAGGCGACGGGGGAGCGCGTTCACCGCGACGCCCTGATCCTGCACTACGCGTCGCTCGTCACGGCCGTCGCCGGCCGGGTCGGCATGCGCCTGCCCGCGACGGTCGAGCAGGCCGACCTGGTCTCCTACGGCATGTTCGGCCTCATCGACGCGATCGAGAAGTACCAGCTCGACCGCTCGGTGAAGTTCGAGTCGTACGCGTCGTCGCGCATCCGCGGCGCGATCATCGACGAGCTCCGCGCGATGGACTGGGTGCCGCGCTCGGTGCGGACCAAGGCCCGCTCGCTCGACCGTGCGTTCGCCGAGCTCGAGGCGACGCTGCACCGCGCACCGAACGAGGCGGAGCTCGCGGCGCACCTCGGCGTGCCCGTCTCGGACCTGCGTGCGGTGTGCTCACAGCTGTCCACCTCGAACCTCGCGGCGCTCGACGAGCTCCTGGGCGGCGAGGACCGGGCAGGCGGGGTGTCGCTGGGCGACACGCTCTGCGACGACCGCATCATGGACCCGGCCGGCACGCTCGCGGACGCGGAGACGGCGCACCTGCTGTCGCGTGCCATCGAGCAGCTCGGCGAGCGTGAGCGGATCGTCGTCGTCCTCTACTACTACGAGGGCATGACGCTCGCGGAGATCGGTCGGGTGCTCGGGGTGACCGAGTCGCGCATCTCGCAGATGCACACGGCGGCGATGACGCGGCTGCGCACGCGGCTGACGGAGGCCGAGCGCTACTGACCGTCGCCGGCAGCGGCCGCAGCGCGGGGGTCACCCCGGCAGCAGCACGACCGGCCCGGCTGGTCCGACGAGCGAGAGCGGGTCGACGTACCGCGTCGGCGCCGTCCGCACGCCCCAGTGCAGGCAGGTGACCGGCGCGCAGTGCCCCGCCGCGTCCACCACCCCGACGCCCGCGCCCCGGGCGACGCGCGTCCCGACCGCGACGGACGGTCGCACGGGTTCGAGGCTCGACGTGAGCCCGTCGTCGTGCCGCACCGTCACGACACCTCGCCCCGCGACGTCGCCCGCGAACGCGACGACCCCCGCCTGCGGGGCGACCACCGGCCCGCCCGGCACGACGGCGAGGTCGACCCCGCGGTGCCCGGCCGACCACGGCTGCGGGGGCGGCTCGAACGCCCGCACGACGTGGGTGCCCGGGGCGGGCAGCACGTAGCGCGCCGCCTCCGCCGCGCGTGCCGGTCCCGCGTCCGCGGTGGCCTCTGCCGGGGCCGCCCGGGCGGGCGCCGGTGCGCACGCGGCCGGTGCGAGCAGCAGGAACGTCAGCAGCAGGCGGCCCAGGAGCGGTCGACCCGGGAGCGGTCGACCCGGGAGTGCGCGGTGCAGGAGCGGTCGACCAGGGAGCGCGCGGCGGGAGGACGAACGGCTGCGCGGGGCTGGTGGTCGGGTGGACGTCGGCGGCATCCGTCGAGCGTGCCCGGGCGGCGCCGCACGCCGTGCCGCGAACCTGCGCACCTGTGGACGCGTGCCGGACCGACGAGGGCTGGGGGCGGGTCGTCGCGCGACGTGTTCTGAGAGGCGACGGGAGCACGCGACCGGAGCAGGCGGCGCCTCGTCCACGACCACGGCGAGGGTGGGCTAGACTTCTGGCGCGACCGGTGAGAGCCGGTCGACTTCGCGCGCCATCATTCCTGAGGTCCGACCTCGGGGGCGTGCCCGTACAGGTCCGTGAGCGCCGGGTGACCGGGACTCACGGTGCGGGCCGTCGTGGCGCCAGGGGCACCGGCATCCGCCGGCGCCGACAAACCGCATCGCGGGAGCGCACCACGTGCCGCTCTCGCTCGACGTGCGGGCCGCTCGCTGCGGCTCGCCACGGAAGGAAGTGCCATGGCCGTCGTGACCATGCGCCAGCTGCTCGAGAGCGGTGTCCACTTCGGGCACCAGACTCGCCGCTGGAACCCCAAGATGAAGCGCTTCATCTTCACCGAGCGCAACGGCATCTACATCGTCGATCTGCAGCAGTCGCTGACCTACATCGACCGCGCGTACGACTTCGTCTCCCAGACGGTCGCCCACGGCGGGACGATCCTGTTCGTCGGCACCAAGAAGCAGGCGCAGGAGCCCGTCGCCGAGCAGGCCGCGCGCGTCGGCATGCCCTACGTCAACCAGCGTTGGCTCGGTGGCATGCTCACCAACTTCTCGACCATCCACAAGCGGCTCCAGCGCCTCAAGGAGCTCGAGCAGATCGACTTCGACGACGTCGCGGCCTCGGGCCTGACGAAGAAGGAGCTGCTCGTCCTGCGTCGCGAGAAGGACAAGCTCGCGAAGACGCTCGGCGGCATCCGTGACATGGCCAAGGTCCCCTCGGCCGTGTGGATCGTCGACACGAACAAGGAGCACCTCGCGGTCGACGAGGCGCGCAAGCTGGGCATCCCGGTCGTCGCGATCCTCGACACGAACTGCGACCCCGACGTCGTGGACTACCCGATCCCGGGCAACGACGACGCCATCCGCGCCGTGCAGCTGCTCACCCGCGTGATCGCGGACGCCGTGGCCGACGGCACGCTCAAGCGCCACTCCGGCAAGACCTCCGCCGAGGGCGGCGCGGACGCCGAGGCCGAGCCGCTCGCCGAGTGGGAGCGCGAGCTCCTGGCCGGTGCCGAGGCCGGTCTGGCCGAGGCCGCGCCGGTCGCCGCCGAGGCCCCCGCCGCTGAGGCGCCGGTCGTCGTCGAGGCCCCGGCCGCCGACGAGGCTCCGGTCGCCGACGAGGCGCCCGCCGCCGAGGCCCCCGCGGTCGACGCGCCGGCCGACGAGGCCTGAGCTCACCGCACGTCCGCAGACAGCTCCATCGACAAGAACGGACACCACTGATGGCGAACTACTCGCTCCAGGACATCAAGGACCTGCGCGAGAAGACCGGCGCCGGCATGCTCGACGTCAAGAAGGCGCTCGAGGAGGCGGAGGGCGACGCCGAGAAGGCGCTCGAGATCATCCGCGTCAAGGGCCTCAAGGGCGTCGGCAAGCGTGAGGGTCGCTCCGCCTCGGACGGCCTGGTCGCCGCGCACGTCGGCCCCACGGCCGACGGCGAGGGTCAGACCGGCGTGCTGGTCGAGGTCAACTCCGAGACGGACTTCGTGGCGAAGAGCCAGCCGTTCATCTCGCTCGCGGAGCGCGTGCTGGCCGCTGCGGTCGCCACGGGCGCCCGTGACGCGGACGCGCTGACGTCGGCCGAGTTCGAGGGCACGACCGTCCAGAACATCGTCGACGAGACCGCGGCCACGCTCGGCGAGCGCATCGTCGTGCGTCGTCTGGCCCGCGTGGCCGGCGAGCACGTCGAGGTCTACCTGCACAAGGTCAGCAAGGACCTGCCCCCGCAGGTCGGCGTGCTCGTGGCGACGGACGCGGCGGGTGCCTCGGTGGCGCGCGACATCGCGACGCACATCGCGGCCTACTCGCCGCAGTTCCTCTCGCGCGACGAGGTCCCCGCGGACACCGTCGAGAGCGAGCGGAAGATCGCCGAGGAGACGGCGCGCAACGAGGGCAAGCCCGAGGGTGCGCTCCCGAAGATCGTCGAGGGCCGTCTGAACGGGTTCTTCAAGGAGAACGTGCTGCTCGACCAGCCGTTCGCCAAGGACCCGAAGAAGTCGGTCGGCCAGGTGCTCACGGAGGCCGGCGGCACGCTGTCGGCGTTCGTGCGCTTCCGCGTGGGAGCCTGATCCCACCACCCGTACGGTGGCCCCGGCCCATGGCCGGGGCCACCGGCGTACGCAGGACGTTGCCGACCGCCCAGGAGGCGTAGTGAGCCCGGACCCCACGACCGATCCGACCCGCGTGGTCCCCGCTCGGCGGGTCCTGCTCAAGCTCTCCGGCGAGGCGTTCGGCGGTGGCGCCGTCGGCCTCGCGGTCGACGTGATCCGTCGGGTCGCCGAGGAGATCGCGGTGGCGGTGCGCAGCGGGGTCGAGGTCGCGATCGTCGTCGGCGGCGGCAACTTCTTCCGCGGCGCCGAGCTCGCGGACAGCGGCATGGACCGCGCACGCGCGGACTACATGGGCATGCTGGGCACCGTCATGAACTGCCTCGCGCTGCAGGACCTGCTCGAGCAGGCCGGTGTCAGCACCCGCGTGCAGACCGCCATCACGATGGGTCAGGTCGCCGAGCCGTACATCCCGCTGCGGGCGATCCGGCACCTGGAGAAGGGCCGCGTCGTCATCTTCGGCGCAGGGGCCGGCATGCCGTACTTCTCGACCGACACCGTCTGCGTGCAGCGCGCCCTGGAGACCCACTGCCAGGAGGTGCTGATGGGCAAGAACGGCGTGGACGGCGTGTACAGCGCGGACCCGCGCCGCGACCCGGACGCGCGTCGCCTCGACCGGCTCACCTACACCGACGCGATCGTCGGCGACCTCGGCGTCATGGACCAGACGGCGTTGTCGCTGGCCCGCGACAACGACGTCCCGATGCAGGTCTTCGGACTCGAGGGCGCGGGAAACGTCACGCGCGTCCTGCAGGGTGAGAAGATCGGCACGATCGTCACCGCGAGCTGAGCCGGTCCGAGCAGTGCCGGGGCGCGAGCGCCACCAGGACGCCGCAGCCTCGCAGCTCCGCCCGACGGACGCGAGCCCGACCACGCACCACCAGGCAGTTCGACACCCGGACGCCGCCCACGACACGCAGAGCAAGGAGCACCGGTGATCGACGAGACGCTCTTCGAAGCCGAGGAGAAGATGGACAAGGCGATCGAGGTCGCCAAGGACGACTTCGGCACCATCCGTACCGGCCGCGCCAACGCCGCGATGTTCTCCAAGATCTTCGTCGACTACTACGGCGCCCCGACGCCGCTGCAGCAGCTGGCGTCGTTCAACGTCACCGAGGCGCGCACGATCCTGGTCTCGCCGTTCGACAAGTCGTCGACCACGGCGGTGGAGAAGGCGCTGCGCGACTCGGACCTGGGCGTGAACCCGACGAACGACGGCAACGTCATCCGCGTCGTGCTGCCCGCCCTCACGGAGGAGCGACGCCGGGACTTCGTCAAGCTCGCGAAGCACAAGGCCGAGGACGCCCGCATCGCGGTGCGCTCGATCCGTCGCCGCGCCAAGGAGGAGCTCGACCGCATCGTCAAGGACGGTGAGGCCGGCGAGGACGAGGTCGCCCGCGCGGAGAAGGAGCTCGAGTCGCTCACGAAGAAGCACGTCGACCAGATCGACCACCTCCTCGTGGCCAAAGAGGCAGAGCTCCTCGAGGTCTGATGACTCAGCTCGCTGCCCCCAGCAAGACGCGACCGGGACGCGACCTCCCGGTCGCGATCACGGTCGGCCTCGGCCTGCTCGCGGCCGTGGTCGCGGCGCTGTTCATCCGCAAGGAGGCGTTCGTCGTCCTGGCGGTCCTGGCGGTGTGCGCCGGCCTCTGGGAGCTGGCGCAGGCGTTCACGCGCCGCTCGATCCACCTTCCCCTGCTGCCGCTCCTCGTCGGGGCGGTCGGCATCCTGGTCTCGGCCTACACGGCCGGGGCTGAAGCGCTCTTCGTCTCGTTCATGCTCACGGTCGGCGGCGTCATGGTGTGGCGCGTGCTCGACGGGAGCGGTGACCGCGCGCTGCGCGACATCGTCGGCGGTGCGTTCGCGGCCGCCTATCTGCCGTTCCTCGCGGGCTTCGTGATGCTCATGCTCGCCGAGCCGGACGGCCCGGCGCGCGTGATGGTGTTCGTGCTGCTCGTCGTCGCGAGCGACACGGGTGGCTTCGCGGTCGGCGTGCTGCTCGGGCGCCACCCGCTCGCGCCGTCGGTCAGCCCCAAGAAGTCGTGGGAGGGCCTGGCCGGGTCCGTCGTGCTCGCGTGCGTCGTGGGAGTCGTGAGCGTCCAGGTGGCGTTCGACGGCGAGCCGCTCGTGGGTGTCTTCCTCGGGCTCGCGACCGTCGTCAGCGCGACGCTCGGCGACCTCGCGGAGTCCATGCTCAAGCGCGACCTCGAGCTCAAGGACATGGGCCGGCTCGTCCCGGGCCACGGCGGTGTCCTCGACCGGCTCGACTCGCTGCTGCTCACGGCGCCTGCCGTCTATCTCATCCTCGCGCTGCTCCAGCCCGCGCCTCTCGCGTTCTGAGCACGCCCCCAAGGAGCTCTCGTGCCTGCCACCCCCGTCCGACTGGACCTGTCCTCTCCCGTGCGCGGTCCGCGCGGCAAGCCGCCGCGGCACTTCGTCGACCTGACCCCCGACGAGCGAGTCGCAGCGGTCACGGAGCTGGGGGAGAAGCCGTTCCGGGCCAAGCAGCTCGCGACGCACTACTTCACGCACCTGACGGCGGATCCCGCGGCGATGACCGACCTGCCGGCGGCGAGCCGCGACAAGCTCGTCGAGGCGCTGTTCCCCCGCCTGCTGACGAACGTCCGCACGCAGACCGCGGACGGCGGCACGACCGTCAAGACGCTGTGGCACCTCTTCGACAACGCCAAGGTCGAGTCGGTGCTGATGCGCTACTCGAACCGCACGACGCTGTGCATCTCGAGCCAGGCCGGCTGCGGTCTCGCGTGCGCGTTCTGCGCCACGGGCCAGATGGGCCTCACGCGCAACCTGTCGACCGCGGAGATCGTCGAGCAGGTGCGCGAGGCGGCGCGTGCGCTCCAGGCCGGTGAGGTCCCGGGCGGTCCGACGCGCCTGTCGAACGTCGTCTTCATGGGGATGGGCGAGCCGCTCGCGAACTACAAGGCGATCATGGCCACGGTCCGCACGCTCGTCGCCCCCGACGGTCTCGGCCTGTCCGCGCGCAACGTCACGGTCTCGACGGTCGGCATGGTCCCGGCGATGCGCAAGCTTGCCGACGAGGGCATCCCGGTGACGCTCGCGCTGTCGCTGCACGCCCCGGACGACGAGCTGCGCAGCGAGCTCGTGCCCGTCAACACGCGCTGGGACGTCGACGAGGCGCTCGACGCCGCGCACCACTACTTCGAGGTCACCGGTCGCCGCGTGTCGATCGAGTACGCCCTGATCAAGGACATCAACGACCACGCGTGGCGAGCGGACCTGCTGGGCGAGAAGCTCAACGCGCGCGGCAAGGGCTGGGTGCACTGCAACCCGATCCCGCTCAACCCGGTGCCCAACTCCAAGTGGACGGCGAGCGATCCCCGGGTCGAGCAGGAGTTCGTGGCACGCTTGCGTGCGCACGGGATCCCGACGACGATCCGGGACACCCGCGGCAGCGACATCGACGGTGCGTGCGGCCAGCTCGCCGCGGAGGAGGACGAGTGAGCGACGGGATGTTCCGAACGGTGTCCGGTCTGCGTTCGGGCTACGACCCGGCCGAGGTGGACGAGTTCTTCGAGCACGCACGCTCGCTCTACGAGAAGGGTCCGGCGGCCGCTCTCGCGGCCAAGGACGTGCGGCGGGTCGGGTTCGAGGTCGTCCGTGGCGGGTACGCGACGGCGGCCGTCGACGCGGCGCTCGACCGCCTGGAGTCGGCGTTCGTGGCGCGGGCGCGGGCCGAGTACGTCGCGCAGCACGGTCAGCAGGGGTGGATGGCGCAGCTCGGCGAGCAGGCGCGCACGTTGTACGGGCGCCTCGGTCGGCCTGACGGGGATCGCTTCGCGCCGCCCGAGGGCCGCGAGCAGGGCTACGAGCCCGCGGACGTCGACGCGCTGTGCCACCGCCTCGTCGCCTACTTCGACAAGGGTGCGCCCCTCACGTCGGGCGAGATCCGTTCGGCCACGTTCCGACGTCGCAAGGGCCGCAGCGCATACGGCGAGCCCGCGGTGGACGCCTTCCTCGCGCGCGCCGTCGAGGTGCTGCTCGGCGTCGAGTGACCACCTCGATGACGACGACGGGCGACGGCCCCCGGCGCGTGGTCCTGCTCGGCTCCACGGGGTCGATCGGCACGCAGGCGCTCGACGTGCTGGCGCGGCACCCGGAGGCGTTCGAGGTCGTCGGCCTGGCCGCCGGCGGGGGCGACCCGGTGCTGCTCGCGACCCAGGCGGTCGCGTCCGGCGCGCGGACGGTCGCGGTGGCCGACGAGAGAGCGGTGCACGCGGTCCGTGCAGCGCTCGACGCGGCCGGCGCCGGTGCCGTCGAGGTGCTCGCCGGTCCGGACGCCACGACCGAGCTCGCGGGGTTCGGCGCCGACGTCGTGCTGAACGGCATCACCGGGTCGGTCGGCCTGCGGCCGACGCTCGCGGCGCTGCGGGTCGGCAGCACGCTCGCCCTCGCGAACAAGGAGTCCCTCGTCGTCGGCGGTGCCCTCGTGCACGAGGCCGCGGTCCGTCCCGACCAGATCGTGCCCGTCGACTCCGAGCACTCGGCGATCGCGCAGGCGCTGCGGTCGGGCGCGTCGCGTGAGGTCGCGCGGCTCGTGCTGACGGCGTCGGGCGGGCCGTTCCGCGGCTGGGCGACCGACGACGTGAAGACGGTGACCCCGCAACAGGCTCTCGCGCACCCCACGTGGGCGATGGGACCCGTGGTCACGGTGAACTCCGCCACGCTGATGAACAAGGGACTCGAGCTCATCGAGGCCCACCTGCTGTTCGGCGTCCCCGCGGACCGGATCGACGTCGTCGTGCACCCGCAGTCGGTCGTGCACTCGATGGTCCAGTTCGTCGACGGCTCGACCATCGCGCAGGCGTCGCCGCCCGACATGCGGCTCCCGATCGCGCTCGGCCTGTCCTGGCCCGACCGGCTCGACGACGTGGCCGCCGCGTGCGACTGGACCAGCCCGACGGCCTGGACGTTCGAGCCTCTCGACGAGGAGACGTTCGGCGCGGTCCGGCTGGCGCGGAGGGCAGTCGCGGCGTCCGCGACGCACCCGGCGGTGTACAACGCGGCCAACGAGCAGTGCGTCACGGCGTTCCTCGCGGGCCGCATCGGCTTCCTCGACATCGTCACGACCGTCGAGCGGGTCGTCGACGAGCACGACGGCACGCCCGCGGGCTCGCTCACGCTCGACGGCGTGCTGGCGGCCGAGCTGTGGGCCCGCGCCCGCGCCGACGAGCTGCTCGCGCGCACGTAGTCGCACCCGCCGGGCGTGGACCGAGGCGGGTCAGCCGTGCTGGACCCAGGGCGCCGACGTCAGCGCCGACGGCGTGCCGGTGACGAGCTCGGCCACGGTCCGACCCGCGACGTTCGCCGCAGCCGGGCCGGTGCCGCCGCTGCGCGCCCAGACACGGTCGTCGACCAGCCCGATCGACGGCAGGGAGCCCGGGGCGGCGAGCGGCCGCAGCCAGGCGTGCGTGACGGGCACGTCGGTGAGCACGGGCAGGAGGTCGACGAGCGCCTCGTGCAGCGTCCGCGAGGAGCCGAGCGGGGTTAGCAGCGCGCCGAGCACGCGCGCCGCGCGGCGCCCGGTGGCCCGGGCGCGGCCGGCGACGAGCCGGTCGGACGCGGTGCGCACGAGGCGTAGACCGTCGCTGTGCGCGACCAGCTCGGCGCGTGGCAGGCCGATCGCCGCCCAGACCTCGGCGGGCAGCGGTGCGGTCGCGATCGTCGCGCCGCCCCGTGCGGGCGGCGCCGTCGGACGTGTGTCGATCACGGTGGCGGCCCGGACCGTGCCGTGCGCTGTCACGGCGGCGGCGGCGCTCACGCGTGCGACCGGCGTGCGGTCGACGACGCGCGCGCCGTGCGCCACGAGGACGTCGAGCAGCCCGCGCGCGAGCCGGCCCGGGTCGACGCGCGCGGCCTCGGGGGACCAGGTGCCGCCGAGCGCGTCGTCGATCTGCACGTGCGCGCGCAGACCGGTCGCGTCGAGCACGTGGGTCTCGTCGCCCCAGCGCACGGCCGCGGCGGCCTCCCGCTCGAGACGTGCGAGCGCCACGTCGTCGGCCGCGACGAGCACCTCGCCGCCGAAGGCGAACCCGCAGTCCACCTGCTCGACCGCGGCGACGCCCCCGACCTCCACGACCGCGTCGCGCAGGATCGCGCGCGCCTCGACCGCCGCGGGCGCGCCCCACCTGCGGGCGAGCGCGTCGCCGTCGAGACCCACTCGCGCCGAACACCCGCCGAGCCCGCGCTCGTCCTGGCCCGTGACCCCGGACTCGACGAGCACGACGTCGAGCGACGGGTCGGCCTCGAGCAGGTAGTACGCGCTCCACAGCCCCGTCAGGCCCGCGCCGACCACGACGACGTCGGCGGTCGTGTCGCCGTCGAGCGGCGCGCGGGGCGCGGCGTCGGCGTCCGCCCACGGCGCGGGGTCGTCGGGGCTGTCGATCGAGCGGGTGCGGGGCAGCGGGCTCACACGCCGATGCTCCCCGGCGCGCGTGCCGGGGACAACTCGCCACGCATGCGCTCCCGGTCACAGCGGAACCTCAGGTTCTCGGGGCAAGATGGTGCCCCCGTGCGCGCCGGTCCGGCTCCGGCGGGCACCGAAGGAGGATGGCGTGGCGTACCTGGTCGGCGTGCTGATCGCCGTGGTCGTGCTGCTCGCATCGATCGCGTTGCACGAGGTGGGCCACATGGTGCCCGCCAAGAGGTTCGGCGTGCGGGTGAGCCACTACTTCGTCGGCTTCGGCCCGACGCTGTGGTCGCGCACCAAGGGCGAGACGGAGTACGGCCTCAAGGCGATCCCGCTGGGCGGGTTCGTGCGGCTGGTCGGGATGTACGCACCGGCCGAGGCGGTCGGGCACCCGGCCGCGCGCACCTGGGCGGGTCGCCTCGCGCAGGACGCGCGTGACGCGAGCGCGTCGGAGATCCGCGAGGGCGAGGACGGCCGGGCGTTCTACCGGCTGTCGACGCCCAAGAAGCTCGTCGTGATGCTCGGCGGCCCGGTGATGAACCTGCTCATCGCGTTCGTCCTGCTGGCGATCGTGCTGCTCGGCTTCGGCGTCCCCGCGACGACCACGACCTTGAGCACGGTCTCGCAGTGCGTGATCCCCGCGGGTGACGCGTCCGACCGACAGTGCACGGACGCCGACGAGCCCGCGCCGGGGGCTGCCGCGGGCCTGCGCCCCGGCGACACGGTCGTGAGCTGGGACGGCACGGACGTGAGCTCGTGGGACGAGCTGACGACGCTGATCCGTGCCTCGGGCGGCGAGGCGACTCCCGTCGTCGTCGAGCGGGACGGGAGCCCTGTCGAGCTCACCGTGACCCCGGTGGTCGCGCAGCGGCCCTCGTACGACGCGGACGGCAACCCGGTCCTCGACGACGACGGCGAGCCCGTCACGGTGCCGGTCGGGTTCCTCGGGGTCTCGCCGACGACGGTGCGCGAGGCGACGAGCGTCGCCGAGGTGCCACGCGTGGTGGCCGAGCGCACGTGGCAGACCGCGACGGTCGTCGCGACGCTCCCGGCGCGCATGGTCGACCTGGTGCAGACCACGTTCGGGAGCCAGGAGCGCGGCACGGACTCGATCATCGGGATCGTCGGCGTGGGACGGTTCGCCGGTGAGATCGCGTCGGTTGAGGGCACGGGGATCGACTGGAGCGTGCGCCTCGCAGGGCTGCTCGAGATGCTGGCGAGCCTGAACATCGCGCTGTTCGTGTTCAACCTGATCCCGTTGCCGCCGCTCGACGGCGGGCACGTGGCCGCGGCGCTGTGGGAGGGCGCGCGGCGTCAGGTCGCCAGGCTGCGCAAGGCGCCCCGACCCGGTCCGTTCGACTCGGCCAAGCTCGTGCCGCTCGCGTACAGCGTGTTCGTCGTGCTCGGGGCGATGGGCCTGCTGCTCGTGTACGCCGACATCGTGAACCCGGTGACCATCACCTGATCGCCCGTGCGCGATCCCGAGCCCCGCGTCGCCACGCAGGCGTAGCGTGCGTCCGGTGACCGAGCTGACGGAGTACCTCGAGTCGTTGCCCGCGCCGGAGCGCGCGTGCGTCGAGCACGTCTACGCCCGCGCGCGGGCGCTCGTCCCGGAGGCGAGCGACGGCGTCGGCTACGGGATGCCCGCGCTCGTGCTCGACGGCAAGCCGCTGCTGTCGGTGATGGTGGCCAAGACGCACATCGGGCTGTACCCGTTCAGCCCCGGCGCGCTCGAGACGGTGCGCGACGAGCTCGCGGGGTTCTCGCTGTCCAAGGGCACGGTGCGCTTCTCGTCGGACCACCCCGTGCCCGACGACCTGCTCGACCGGCTCGTGCTCGCCCGGCGCGCGGAGATCCGGGCCCGCTGAGCCGTGCCCGCACGCGGATCCTGTGGGGATCGCGTGCGCGTCCGCCGTGCACCCGGGCGTGGCCGCCGATACCTCGGCGCGCAGGTGGGATGATGAGCGCGTGAGCGTACCGATCTCCCTGGGCATGCCCGAGGCGCCCGCGCCCGTGCTGGCGCCGCGACGTCCCACCCGCAAGATCCGAGTCGGCAAGGTGGACGTCGGCGGTGACGCTCCGGTGAGCGTGCAGTCGATGACGACCACGCCGACCACCGACATCAACGCGACGCTGCAGCAGATCGCCGAGCTGACGGCCGCCGGCTGCGACATCGTGCGCGTCGCCGTGCCGAGCCAGGACGACGCCGACGCGCTGCCCGCGATCGCGCGCAAGTCGCAGATCCCGGTGATCGCCGACATCCACTTCCAGCCCAAGTACGTGTTCGCCGCGATCGACGCGGGGTGCGCCGCGGTCCGCGTCAACCCGGGCAACATCCGCAAGTTCGACGACCAGGTAGGGGCGATCGCACGCGCCGCCGCGGACGCAGGTGTGAGCCTGCGGATCGGCGTCAACGCGGGCTCGCTCGACCCGCGCCTGCTCGCGAAGTACGGCAAGGCGACCCCCGAGGCACTCGTCGAGTCGGCCGTGTGGGAGGCGTCGCTGTTCGAGGAGCACGACTTCCACGACTTCAAGATCTCGGTGAAGCACAACGACCCGGTCGTCATGGTGCGCGCCTACGAGCTGCTCTCCGAGCGAGGTGACTGGCCGCTGCACCTCGGCGTCACCGAGGCCGGCCCGGCGTTCCAGGGGACGATCAAGTCCGCGACGGCGTTCGGCGCGCTGCTGAGCAAGGGCATCGGCGACACGATCCGGGTCTCGCTGTCCGCGCCCCCCGTCGAGGAGGTCAAGGTCGGCATCCAGATCCTGCAGTCGCTCAACCTGCGGCCCCGCAAGCTGGAGATCGTCTCGTGCCCGTCGTGCGGGCGCGCCCAGGTGGACGTCTACACGCTCGCCGAGCGCGTGACGGCCGGGCTCGAGGGGCTCGAGGTGCCGCTGCGCGTCGCCGTCATGGGCTGCGTCGTGAACGGCCCGGGGGAGGCCCGCGAGGCGGACCTCGGCGTCGCGTCCGGCAACGGCAAGGGGCAGATCTTCGTCAAGGGCGAGGTCGTCAAGACCGTGCCCGAGTCGCAGATCGTCGAGACGCTGATCGAGGAGGCGATGCGCATCGCCGAGTCGATGGAGCCCGCCGAGGGTGGGCAGTCGAGCCCGGTGGTGACGGTCGGCTGACCGGGCACGAGCCGCGAAGTCGGACGCGAGTCCGTGACGCGCCGCCCGGTTCCGTGGGGCACAATCCCCCCATGGGCTCGCGGCGTGCGACGTTGCTCGACCGGCGACCCGGGGCACGTGTCCTCGACGACGTGGACCTCGGGGCGGCGCTGGACGTGTGCGCCCTCGACCCGGTCGGCTCGGTCCTGGCGACGGCTCGCCTGGAGCACGCCCGGGCGACGAGGCTCGGCGCGACGGGCGGTTCCCTCTGGGGCTACGAGCACGGCGGTGCGCTCGTGGCCATCTGCTGGGCAGGCGCCAACATGGTGCCGGTCGTCCCGGTGAACGACCCGGCGGTGGTGTGCGACGCGCTCGACGCGTTCGCGACCACCGCGGCACGCCAGGGCCGTCGCTGCTCGTCGATCGTCGGGCCCGCCCCGGCCGTGCTCGGGCTGTGGGACCGGCTGCGCACCGTCTGGCCGGGCGTGCGCGAGGTGCGGCACGACCAGCCGTCGATGGTGATCGACCACACCCCGACGCGCGCGGTCGACCCGGCCGTGCGCCGGTCGCTGCCCGACGAGTTCGACACCGTCCTGCCCGCGTGCATCGCGATGTTCACCGAGGAGGTCGGCTACTCGCCCGCGAGCGGGCCGCGTGGCCCCTACGAGACGCGCGTGCGCTCGCTGATCGAGCAGGGGCGCTCGTTCGTCCGGATGGACCCCGATGCGGCCGGCGTCCCGCGGGTCACGTTCAAGGCCGAGCTCGGGGCGGTCGCCGGGGGAGTGGCGCAGGTCCAGGGCGTGTGGGTCGAGCCGGGGAGCCGTGGCCTGCGGCTGTCCGAGCACGGCATGGCGGCGGTCGTGGAGCTCGCGCGTCAGCAGGTGGCACCGGTCGTCTCGCTGTACGTCAACGACTACAACGCGCGCGCCATCGCGGCCTATCGCGCGGTCGGGTTCCGGCAGGTCGGCTCGTACGCCACCGTGCTGTTCTAGCTCGCGCGTCACTGTTGTCGCCGCGCCGCTGCTCCCGCCGGCTGGTCGCCGGGCTACCGCAGGAGCTTGGACAGGCGGCGGTCGGCGAGCGGCTTGCCGCCGGTCTGGCACGTCGGGCAGTACTGCAACGACGAGTCCGCGAACGAGACCTCGTGCACGGTGTCGCCGCAGGGCGTCCCGTCCCAGCCCGGGCACGGCGCTCCCGTCCGCCCGTGCACGCGCATGCCGCGCCGCTTGGCGTCCTTGAGCTCGGCGGCGGGCTTGCCGGAGGCCTCGGCGACGGCCTGCGCGAGCACGTCGCGGATCGCGGCGTAGACCACGTCGACCTGCTCGTCGGTCAGCTTGCCCGTGAGCGTGAACGGCGACGTGCGCGCCGCGTGCAGGATCTCGTCCGAGTACGCGTTGCCGATCCCTGCGATCGTGTCCTGGCTGCGCAGCAGCCCCTTGACCTGCTGGTTGCGCGCCGCGACGAGCTCGCCGAACCGCTCGCGCGTGAACTCCGGCGACAGCGGCTCGACGCCCAGCGACGCGATCTGCGGCACGTCGTGCGGGTCCTCGACGACGTGCACCGCGAGCCGCTTGCGCGTGCCCTGCTCGGTGAGGTCGAACCCCGAGCCGTCGTCGAGCCGCACGCGCAGCGCGAGCGGCGAGCGCCCCGGGCGCACCGGCGTGGTCGCCAGGGAGTCGGACCAGCGCACCCAGCCCGCGCGCGACAGGTGCCACACCAGGTGCACGGGTTCGCCCGTCGGCGTCGCGACGAGCAGGTCGAGCCACTTGCCGTGCCGCGAGGCGTCCACGACGGTCCCGCCGACGAGCGCGTCGGGCGGGGGGCGGAACGTCTTGAGCGCGGCGATGTCGCCGACGCCGACGGCCGTGACGGTGCGGCCGACCGCGCGCTCGCGCAGGAACGCGGCGAGCGCCTCGACCTCGGGGAGCTCGGGCACGGGTCCATCGTGGCGCACCCCGACCGCCCGCGTCCCGCGCTCGGCGCCGGGACGCGTCGCGAACCGGCCACCTCCCGACCGTGGCGCCCACCCGGGCGTCCGCCGCGGCCCCGTCGGACAACTAGGCTTCGACCCATGCTCCTGCGTCTGTCCACGCTGTTCGTCCGTACGCTGCGCGAGGACCCCGCCGATGCCGAGGTCGCCAGCCACCGCCTCCTCGTGCGCGCGGGGTACATCCGCCGCGCCGCTCCCGGCATCTACACCTGGCTCCCGCTCGGCCTGCGCGTGCTCGCCAAGGTCGAGGCCGTCGTGCGCGAGGAGATGGCCGCCGCCGGTGCGCAGGAGGTGCACTTCCCGGCCCTGCTGCCGCGCGAGCCGTACGAGGCGACGGGTCGCTGGTCGGAGTACGGGCCGAACATCTTCCGGCTCAAGGACCGCAAGGGCAACGACTACCTGCTCGCGCCGACGCACGAGGAGCTGTTCACGCTCCTGGTCAAGGACCTGTACTCGTCGTACAAGGACCTGCCGCTGACGCTCTTCCAGATCCAGACGAAGTACCGCGACGAGGCCCGTCCGCGGGCCGGCCTGATCCGCGGGCGCGAGTTCGTCATGAAGGACGCCTACTCGTTCGACGTCGACGACGCGGGCCTCGAGGCGTCGTACGAGGCGCAGCGCGCCGCCTACCAGCGGGTCTTCGACCGGCTCGGGCTCGAGTACGTCATCGTCGCGGCGACGTCGGGTGCCATGGGCGGGTCGCGCTCGGAGGAGTTCCTCACGCCGACCGCGATCGGCGAGGACACGTTCGTGCGCTCGCCGGGCGGCTACGCCGCGAACGTCGAGGCCGTCACGACTGTGGTCCCTGAGGCCGTCCCGTACGACGACGCGCCCGAGGCGCACGTCGAGGACACGCCGGACACGCCGACGATCGAGACGCTCGTCGCCGTCGCCAACGACCGCTTCCCGCGGCCCGACCGCGCCTGGACCGCCGCCGACACCCTCAAGAACGTCGTCCTCGCGCTCGTGCACCCCACAGGCGAGCGCGAGCTCGTCGTCGTCGGGCTGCCCGGAGACCGCGAGGTCGACCTGAAGCGGCTCGAGGCGTCCGTCGTCCCGGCCGAGGTCGAGCCCGCGGGCGACGCGGAGTTCGCGGCGCACCCCGAGCTCGTGCGCGGCTACATCGGCCCGCTCGCGCTCGGACCGAACGTGCCCGTCGCGCCGGACGCGGAGCGCACGGCCGTGCGCTACCTGCTGGACCCGCGGGTCGTGCCGGGCACGCGCTGGATCACGGGCGCGAACGAGCAGGGCAAGCACGTGTTCGACCTCGTGGCGGGCCGTGACTTCACCGCGGACGGCACCGTCGAGGCCGCCGAGGTGCGCGCGGGCGACCCCGCGCCCGACGGCTCGGGACCGCTCGAGCTCGCGCGCGGCATCGAGATCGGCCACATCTTCGCGCTCGGCCGCAAGTACGCGAGCGCGCTCGGCCTGACCGTGCTCGACCAGAACGGCAAGGCGCAGGTCGTCACCATGGGCTCGTACGGCATCGGCGTGACGCGCGTGCTCGCGGCGCTCGCCGAGGCGAACCACGACGACAAGGGCCTCGCGTGGCCCGCGCACGTCGCGCCCGCGCACGTGCACGTGGTCGCCACGGGCAAGGACCCGGCGGTCTTCGAGGCAGCTGAGGCGCTCGCCCAGGGCCTGTCCGCACGGGGCGTCGAAGTCCTCTACGACGACCGTCCGAAGGTCTCGCCCGGCGTGAAGTTCGCCGACGCCGAGCTGTTCGGCGTGCCGCTCGTCGTGGTCGTCGGGCGTGGGCTCGCCGACGGCGTGGTCGAGGTCCGTCCGCGCGCGGGTGGCGAGAGCACGCAGGTGCCGGTCGCCGATGCGGTCGACGTCGTGGCCGCGCAGGTCGCTGCGCTGCTCTGACCGCGACGCCTGGTCGCACGGGCCCGCTCACACGGGCGGCCCGTGCTCAGCGTGCCGCGGGCCGAGCGTGTGGCCGGGGCTCGGGCTGGGGTGGGGCTCAGGGCGTGGCGGGCGCGGCCTGCTCGGGCATGCCCGGGAACGCGGACGCGGCGGCGCCGAGCGCACGCGCCTCGCTGACCGCCACGCGAAGGCTGTCGAGGTAGGTGTCGCGCGTGCCCGCGGGCACGGCGGCGATGGCCGCGGTGCTCACGTGCGCGATCCCGTCCTGCACGGCGACGCCGAGCGCGCTGAGCGCGCCGTCCGCGTCCAGGTCGGTGGGCAGCGCGTACTGGGCCAGGCGCGGGTCCTGCTCGGTCCCCGCGATCGCGGCCGCGTTCGCCCACGCGTCCGCGGCGGCGCGGTGCGCGCGGGCCGAGGCGAGCGTGGCGGCGCGCGTCTGCTCCGGACCCCGTGCGGCGAGCACCTCGAGCGCGTAGCCGGCCTCGTCGTGCGCCCGCGCGAGCGGCCCGGCGACGTCGGCGTCGACCTCCGGCGGGACGACGACCTGCTCCGGCACCGCGGGCCCGGGGGAGTCCTCGCCGAGCGCGCTCGCGAGCCGGTCGGTGAGGTCCGCGCGGGAGACGGCCACCGAGGCGATCAGGCGCGCGAGCGGTCCGTCGGTCGTGCTGTTCGCGTCGGTGCCCGCGGTCGTCGTGGTGTCGCCGAGCAGCGCGAGCACGTCCTGCGCCGTGGTCGTCGCGACCGTCGGGGTGGGCGACGGCGTGGGGGCCTCGTCGGGGTCGGCCTCGAGCCCCGAGTCGTACTCGCCCCCGAGCGCCGCGACGTGCTGCTCCGAGAACGTGACGACCTGGTCGAGCAGGGGCAGGACCTGCTCGTCGGTCGTGGTGGTCAGCGCGTCCTGCGCTGCGGACCGCAGAGCGAGGGCGTCGTCGACCGTGCGGGCGCGCACCTGCTCGAGCGCGTCGGGTGACGGCTCGACCGGAGGCGGGGTCTCGAGCCGGAGCCCGCACCCCGACAGCACGAGCGCGGTCACGGCGAGGACGGCGCCCAGCGCCGCACGGCGGGCCGCGAACCCTCGTCGGGGACGCGTGATCCTCGCCACCCGCGAGGTGGTCGGTGCTGCGCAGATCGTGGTGCTCATCGCGGGCGATCCTCCCACGCGAAGGCGCGTCGGCCCGGCACCGCCCGGCGCGGGCCGCCGGAGTCGTTACCCTGGTGCGACAACCAGTGGGTCGCACGTCCGGCCCCGCACACGAAGGAGGCGGTCATGGTCGCAGCAGCCGCATCCGCGCAGCGGGTCAACGACGTGCTCGTCCCGGTCGTCGTCGCCGAGGGTCTCGTGCTCGAGGAGGTGCGCGTCCGCCGGATCGGCCGAGGCGTGCTCGTCGAGGTCCTCGTGGGGCAGACCGAGGACGACGAGCGCGAGCTCGACCTCGACCGCATCGCCGACGTGACCCGCGCCGTCTCCGACGCGCTCGACGCGTCCGACCCCGTCGCGGGGGAGTACACGCTCGAGGTCGGGACGCGCGGCGCCGACAGCCCGCTCGTCGAGCGCCGGCACTTCGTGCGCGCCGTCGGGCGTGCCGTGCGCGTGCGCCTCGCCGACGGGACGTCCCTGACGGGTCGGCTGACCGGCGTCGAGGACGACGCGATCGTCGTCGTGCCGGTCACCCCGGGCGTCAAGGGGCGGCCGCCGCGCGTCGGCGCCCCGGTCACGATCGTGCTCGACGAGGTCGCGGACGCGCGCGTCGAGGTGGACATGTCGGGGCTCGGTCCCGACGACGACGGCGGCGACGACGCCGGACAGGAGAGCTGATGGACATCGACATGCAGGCCCTGCGGCTGCTCGAGCGGGAGCGTGAGATCAGCCTCGACGTGCTCGTCTCCGCCATCGAGCAGGCGCTGCTGTCCGCGTACCACCGCACGCCGGGCGCCCACCAGCGCGCGCGCGTCGAGGTGGACCGGCGCTCGGGCCACGTCACCGTGTGGGCGCGCGAGGCCGCACCGGTCGACGAGGACGGGCACACGCTGTCCGAGCCGCCGGAGTTCGACGACACCCCCGCCGGCTTCGGCCGGATCGCGACCGCGACCGCGCGGCAGGTGATCGTCCAGCGGCTCCGCGACGCCGAGGACGACCAGGTGCTCGGCACGTTCCGCGGCAAGGAGGGCGAGGTCCTGGGTGGTGTCATCCAGCAGGGCCCCGACCCGCGCGTCGTGCTCGTCGACGTCGGCGGCACGGAGGCCGTGCTGCCGCCGCACGAGCAGGTGCCGTCGGAGACCTACGTGCACGGCGAGCGCATCCGCGGCTACGTGCTCGAGGTCGCGCGCGGCTCGCGCGGACCGCAGGTGACGCTGTCTCGCACGCACCCGGGCCTGGTGCGCAAGCTGTTCGAGCTCGAGGTGCCCGAGGTCGCCGACGGCACGGTCGAGATCACCGCGCTGGCCCGCGAGGCCGGCCACCGCTCGAAGATGGCCGTGCGGGCCAACGTGCCGGGCGTCAACGCCAAGGGCGCGTGCATCGGCCCCATGGGTGGTCGCGTCCGTGCCGTGATGGCCGAGCTGCGTGGCGAGAAGATCGACATCGTCGACCACTCCGACGACCCGGCGGAGATGGTGGCGCACGCGCTGTCGCCCGCGCGAGTGATCTCGGTCACGGTCGTGGACGAGGCGGCGCGGGCCGCGCGCGTGATCGTGCCGGACTACCAGCTGTCGCTCGCGATCGGCAAGGAGGGCCAGAACGCCCGCCTGGCCGCGAAGCTCACCGGCTGGCGCATCGACATCCGGTCCGACGCGGAGGTCCCGGCCGACGACGTCGCGGACGACGACCGCGGCCCGGACCCCTCGGCGGACGACGTCGGGTGAGCCGCAGGGGTAGACTGAGCGAGGCTGGGCCGGATGCCCGGCAGTCCCCGCATGCTGGAACGCGGCTCCCGGACGTCCCTGAGCGCCTCACGAGGCGGTCGGCGGGTGTCCCGGTCCGCACGTGCGTGGGGTGCCGAGCGACCGGCCTCAGGTCCGCCCTGCTGAGGGTGGTCGCCGTCGCGGACGGCACGGGAGAGCCCGTGCTGGTCGTGGACGTCGACCGCACGATGCCGGGCCGGGGTGCCTGGCTGCACCCCGATCCTGGATGCCTTGAGATCGCCACGCGCCGACGAGCGTTCGGTCGGGCCCTGCGCCTGCAGGCCCCGCCGGACGCCTCTGCCGTGCGGAGCCATCTCGAGCACCATGTCACGACGCCGGGAGCACCGGCGCCGACCGTCAATCAGGGAAGCGGGTTGGAAGCCGATGGCGACCCGATGAGCACGCTCCGATGAGTGCCCAGCGATGAGCACCGTGATGAGCACTGTCATGAGCAGCAAGAACTAACCACGGTCCGACCCTGTCCGGGCGGGCCGAGACAGGGAGAGAAGTGGCCAAGCTTCGCGTCTACGAGCTCGCGAAGGAGCTCGGGGTCGACAGCAAGACCATCATGACGAAGCTCACCGACATGGGTGAGTTCGTTCGTTCGGCGTCTTCGACGATCGAGCCCCCCGTCGTGCGCAAGCTGCGCGACGAGTACCCCGCCGCCGGTGGCGCTGCCCAGCAGCCCGCGGCACGTCCCGCGACCCCCGCGCGCCCGGCGGCGCCCGCCCCGGCACCTGCCGCAGCGGCACCGACTCCGGCCGCACCCGCGCGGCCCGCGCCCGCAGCACAGGCGCCGGCGCAGCCCGCGGCACCCGCTCCGGCTCCGGCCCGACCGGCGCCCGCGCCCGCTGCCCCGGCCGCCAAGGCCCCCGCAGCGCCGGCGTCGTCGGCCCCGCGTCCGGGCACGCCCGCACGCACCGGCGGTGCGCCTGGCGCTGGTGCCCGTCCGGGCGCCCCGCGTCCGGCTGCACGTCCGGGCAACAACCCGTTCGCTCCGTCCCAGGGCATGCCCCGGGCCGGTGGCGGCGAGCGCTCCGGCGGCCCCCGTCCCGGCGGTCCGCGTCCGGGCAACAACCCGTTCGCGCCCTCGCAGGGCATGCCCCGCCCGGGCGAGCGTCGTACCGAGGCCGCCCCGGCCGCCGGTGCCGGCGACCGTCCCGGCGGTCCGCGTCCCGCGCCGCGTCCGGGTGGTCCGCGTCCCAACCCGGGCATGATGCCCGGTCGTACCTCGAGCGGTGTCGGCCGTCCCGGTGAGCGTCCTGCGCGCACCGGTGGTGGTGCCGGCGGCGGCGGTGGCCGCGGTGGCTTCGGCGGTCGTCCTGGTGGCGGCGGCGGCGCGCCCGGCGCCGGTGGCGGCGGCGGTTTCGCCGGTCGTCCCGGTGGCGGCGGTCGTCCCGGCGGTGCCGGACGTGGCTCGACGCAGGGTGCCTTCGGCCGCGCCGGAGGTCGCCCCGTCCGCGGGCGCAAGTCCAAGCGGGCCAAGCGCCAGGAGTTCGAGGCGATGCAGGCCCCGTCGCTCGGTGGCGTGCAGGTCCCTCGCGGCAACGGCAAGACCGTCGTCCGCCTGCGGCACGGCTCGTCGCTGAACGACTTCGCCGACAAGATCGACGCCAACCCCGCGTCGCTCGTCACGGTGCTGTTCCACCTCGGTGAGATGGCGACCGCGACGCAGTCGCTCGACGAGGACACGTTCGGCTCGCTCGCGGCCGAGCTCGGCTACGTCATCGAGATGGTCTCGGCCGAGGAGGAGGACCGCGAGCTGCTCGGGGCCTTCGACATCGACCTCGAGGCCGAGGAGGCCGGCGAGTCCGACGAGGACCTCGTCGCGCGTCCGCCGGTCGTCACCGTCATGGGTCACGTCGACCACGGAAAGACCAAGCTCCTCGACGCCATCCGGTCCACGGACGTCGTCGCGGGCGAGGCCGGCGGCATCACCCAGCACATCGGTGCCTACCAGGTCGTCAAGGAGCACGAGGGCGTCGAGCGTCCGATCACGTTCATCGACACCCCGGGTCACGAGGCGTTCACCGCCATGCGTGCCCGTGGTGCGCAGGTCACGGACATCGCGATCCTCGTGGTCGCGGCCGACGACGGCGTGATGCCCCAGACGATCGAGGCGCTCAACCACGCGCAGGCGGCCGGCGTGCCGATCGTCGTCGCGGTCAACAAGGTGGACAAGGAGGGGTCGAACCCCGCCAAGATCCGCCAGCAGCTCACCGAGTACAACCTGGTGGCCGAGGAGTACGGCGGCGACACGATGTTCGTCGACGTCTCCGCGAAGCAGGGGCTGGGCATCGACCAGCTCCTCGAGGCGGTGCTGCTCACGGCGGACGCCGCGCTCGACCTGCGGGCCAACCCGGACAAGGACGCGCGAGGCGTCGCCATCGAGGCCAACCTCGACAAGGGTCGCGGTGCGGTGGCGACCGTCCTGGTCCAGTCCGGCACGCTGCACGTCGGTGACGCGATCGTCGCGGGCACGGCCTACGGCCGCGTGCGTGCGATGTTCGACGAGCACGGCGGCCCGGTCGCCGAGGCGGGCCCGTCCCGTCCGGTCCAGGTCCTCGGTCTGGCGTCGGTCCCGTCCGCGGGCGACACGCTGATCGTGGCTCCCGAGGAGCGCACGGCCCGCCAGATCGCCGAGAAGCGTGAGGCCGCCGAGCGTGCCGCCCTCCTGGCGAAGCGTCGCAAGCGCATCAGCCTCGAGGACTTCACGCAGGCGCTCGCCCAGGGCAAGGTCGAGACCCTCAACCTCGTCATCAAGGGTGACGTCTCGGGTGCCGTCGAGGCCCTCGAGGACGCGCTGCTCAAGATCGACGTGGGCGACGAGGTCGAGCTGCGGGTCATCCACCGCGGCGTCGGTGCGATCACGCAGAACGACGTGAACCTCGCCACCGTCGACTCGGCGATCATCATCGGCTTCAACGTGAAGTTCGCCGAGCGGGTCGAGGAGCTGGCTGACCGTGAGGGCGTCGACGTGCGCTTCTACTCGGTCATCTACCAGGCGATCGACGACGTCGAGGCCGCTCTCAAGGGCATGCTCAAGCCGGAGTACGAGGAGGCGCAGCTCGGCACCGCCGAGGTCCGCGAGATCTTCCGTTCCTCGAAGTTCGGGAACATCGCCGGCTCGATCGTCCGCTCGGGCGAGATCCGACGGAACACCAAGGCGCGCGTCCTGCGCGGCGGCAAGCTCGTGGCGGACAACCTCACGATCGAGTCGCTCAAGCGGTTCAAGGACGACGCGACCGAGGTCCGCGAGGGCTACGAGTGCGGTATCGGTCTCGGGTCGTACAACGACCTGCAGGTCGAGGACATCATCGAGACGTTCGAGATGCGCGAGAAGCCGCGGTCCTGATCGTCGGCGAGGCCGCGCGCGGTGTGCGCGCACGGCCTACCAGGCGGCCGCCCCTCACGGGGCGGCC
>NZ_BJLQ01000018.1 GCF_006538725.1 Cellulomonas gelida | reverse complement strand
GGGGGGGGGGGGGGGCGGCCTTGGGCTCCTCGCCCGGCGCGAGGGTACGGCGTGGCGGCACCGTCTGCTGGCACTGTTTCACGTGGAACAGCGTTCGGTGCACCCGACGTGCCTCGGCCCGGGAAGTGGCGTTTGACGCGGTGCATCGCCGTGGAGCCGCGGGGTCAGAGCTTGTGTGCTCCCTCCATGCAGGGCGCGCGGATATGACTGCGGCGGCGCTCAGGGATCAGCGCGAGCGATCCACAGGGCGCTCGCGGCGCGCGTCGCGTCGTGTGAGGCGATGGCGTCGTGTGGATCCGAGGCCTGGCGTCGATCTCTGAAGGGTGCGTGTAGCGAGTTGAGTCCGGGGCTGCACTGCGTCAGCTCATGGGGGTGTAGCGGTGGGTGTTGCGGTCAGCGATGAGGATCGGCCCGCGGTCGCTTCTCGGGTGCCTGCACCTGGAGGCTCGCGCAGACCGACTCGCACGAGTAGAGAACGACCTACGGCCGTGCGCGGTGCCTGGACCCGATGGGTGGTCGTCCGCACGCGGTGTCACCGCGAGGAGTCGGCGTAGGGGAGTTGCGCAAGAGACACGGCGCAGGGGGAGTCGGCGCCCGGACGGGTCAAGGCGGCGACCGTACCCGAGGACGACGCGGACGGTGTGGCTCGGTGCGAGTCGCCGCGTCGCGAGCACAGCGTGGATGACCAGGGTTGGAGCGCTCAGGCGAGGGCTGGGCGCGGGACGGCGTCGTGCCGATGCCGACGCACTGTCCGGTGCATGTTGCCCTGCGGGCCCCATGGCGAGTGCGCACGCAGAGCTGTCTCCCGCGAGGCCGGTCACAACGGTCACGCCATGAGGGGGAGCGCGACGCACACCGGTGAGCGGTGGGTGCGGGAGTTGGCACCTCTCGCGCCACCCTTGCCCTGTTTCACGTGAAACTGGTGAGGCGTTCGACGCATGGGTGGGGGACTCTGTACGCGGGTTCGCCCTCCGCCTGCGTAGCGCGCGACGGCGTGCGCGGGGTGGGCGGTCAGGACGGGTGCCCGCCGGCGTGGCGGGCTCGAGCGGACGGACGACCGGCGCGGTACCGGGCGTCCCCGTTGGGTGGGCCTTGGCGTGGAGGGTCGAGCGCCGTCTGACGAAGCACACGCTGGTCTGGGCCGGATGCGGCGTTCGGGCTCCATGAGCGTGCGGATGCTGACGTGCGCACTCCGCGTGACATGCCACCCGCGCGGCGACGAGCGCCCGCGGGGGTTGGACGGGGGCGCACGTCCAGGGGGACTGAGGCGGCGCCCGGCGGCGAGCTCGAGCAGAGCGTGTGGGACCCAGCGGGTGCGCTCCGTCCTCACGTGGAACAGACGGGATGCCAACAACAGGCCACGGTCGGGTCCCGGAGTCGGCGCTCGGTGGGCGGCCCAAGGAGATGAGCGTGAGAGCGCACGGCCTGAGCAAGGCCCAGCAGGGCGGCGCAGGCCGATACGCGTGACCGCCGCCTCACGCGGGCGGTGCGTGTGACACCCCGCCTTGTCGTGGACGGGGAACGCAGTTGGCGTGCGCGTGGCAAGAGGACAGCCGCGGCCTTGCGTGCCCGACCCCGGCATAGCTGACCCCAGCGAGGTCGACGAGGCGTGTCGGCTCGGGGCCGCAAGCGGCTCGGAGGGCGTCCCTGTCTCACGTGGAACGGAGGCGAGTCCTGAGCCTACGTGCAGGCAGAGAGGGCTGGCTCGTGGGCGCGGTGCCCTGTTCCCGCTCTACGTGGACGGGCGCGCAGGTAGCACGCGGGTGACAGCAGAACCGGGCGCGTCGTGCGTGCTCGACGACTGCAGGGCCTGGACGCGCGGGGCAGATGAGGCACATCGGCCTCACTCTTCGCACTCCTCGGTGGGGCGCGTGCCTGTTTCACGTGGAACGGGGGGGCCTCGAGCCGGCGGCATCCGAGGAGCCTTGCTCGCGGGCACCGGCCCGGCCCTCGCTCCACGTGAGCGTGGGTGCGGGTGGTACGCGGTCGACCATACGTCCGCACGTGCCGTTGCGAGCTCGAGCCCTGGCATGGCCTGGACGCGCGAGACGGATGACGCGAGCGACGCGACGCCGCGCGCTGCTCGGTGCCCCGTCACTGTTTCACGTGGAACAGGGACAGGGCGCGAAGCTCTCGGCGTCCGCGGAGGTTTGCCCGTGGGCGCCACACCTCGCCCGCGGCCTCTCGTCAATGGCACGCGTAGGTGCGATGCGTGTCGCCACAGGAGCCGCCGCGCCACCGCGTGTCACCCCGGCAGGATCTGTGCGGGCGGGGTTGGCGAGGCATGTCGGCTTGACGCCGCGAGCTGTTTGTGGGGCATCCCCGTTTCACGTGGAACGAGGGCCGCCCACACCTTGGTCATATGCAGACCCTGGCGTGTAGGTGCGCAGCGGGAGTGGGTCGGTTCGGCGGTACGGGCGAGCGCATCGCGTGTCGTCGCTAGCGGTGGACGGCGCGCGACCAGTCTGGTGACGTGTGAGGGGCTCCCGAGCGCTGGTCGTCTGGGCCGCGGGTCCGGCGGTGCCGTGGGTCGCGCTGAGGACGGCGTCCACACGGCGGGAGCAGGCGTGCCAGCGGTGCAGAGCCGTAGCTGTGTGCGCCGTGCGTCAGAGTGACCGGGCGGTTGCTGTGACCTGGCGAGCGGGCGCGCGCCGCGGCCTCTGGGCGTGTGGGGTAGGAGACGCCGCGTGCTGTTCGATCGCTCGCGGGGCCGACAGGTGCTCGGAGGGCTCGGCGGCCCGCGGTGACGTGCGCTCCGAGGGACGCGAGTCCGCTGGACCCAGGCACGGAGTATCGGTCGCCTCATCGGTCCAGGGCCGCTGAGGTGCGTGGTCTTCGGCGGCGTGTTTCACGTGGAACCGAGGGGACAGGCGGCGCGCTGTGAGAGCCGCCGCGGCTCTGTGCGTCCGAAGGACGGCGGCCGCACAGGCGCGGCACCTCGGGCCTCGCGGGATCGTGGAGCTCGCGCTTCGCCTCGACTCGCCGGGCGCGAGCACGGGCGGCGGTGCGGAACCCGGTGCACGATCCGGGTCCTCGTGCACGGGGGGCATGGCGACCTCGGCGGCTGGCGAGCGGCGCCAGGCGGCCGTGCCACCCGGAGCTGGAGCACGCGGCGCTCGTCGAACAGCCACGTGTGGCAGGCGCGGAGAGTGCGGTGAGCGATCGATGGACGTCTCGGATGGCGCTCGGGTCTGCTGCTCGAGACCGCACGCCCGAAGGGCGGACCCGCTGGTCGGGGACTGTGTAGAGCCCCGCACGGGCTGCGAACCGATGGGCATCGTCGGCGACGCGCCACCCTGGTGGAATCTCTCCCGACCTGCCTGTGGGTGAGACGTCGTTGCGAGCGCCTCAGCCGGTACCGTGGGACGTTCGCGCAGCCAGGCAGGCTGGCGAGTGCCGTGGCGGAGGTTTCACGTGGAACGGAGTGTGGCGTCGTGACCGAGGACGACGACATCACTGACCTCCAGGACCCGTTGGACGGCGACCCGCGGCTGCCCGACTTCTTCGGGACCGCGTGGCCGCAGGTCGAGGGCTTCCGCCGCATGCTGGTGGACCAGGGAGTGCTTCGGGGTCTCATCGGTCCTCGGGAGGTGTCTCGCCTGTGGGAGCGTCACCTGCTCAACTCGGCGGCTGCGGTGCCGTTCCTGCCGACGAGCGGACTGATCGTCGACCTGGGGAGCGGTGCTGGCCTGCCAGGTGTCGTCATCGCGGCGATGGTGCCGGGCGCTCGGGTCGTGCTGCTCGAGCCGATGGAGCGCCGGACCGACTGGCTCACCGAGGTGGTCGACGCGCTCGGCCTGTCGAACGCCGAGGTCCGGCGTGCGCGCGCGCAGGAGGCGTTGGACCTGCAGGCCGACGCCGTGACGACGCGCGCTGTGGCGGCGCTCGACAAGCTCTACGGATGGGCGATGCCCCTCATTCGTCCGGGAGGCACGCTGGTCGCCCTGAAGGGCGCGCGTGCGCAGGAGGAGATCGACAACGGGCGGCGTGCTGCACGCCGCGCTCTCGTCGGAGCGGTCGAGGTGCGTGAGGTGGCGACGCTCGAGGGCGTCGAGCCCACCCGCGTGGTGACCGCCGTGCACGAAGGGGGTAAGGGTGTTCGGTAGGCGAAAGCACGGTCGAGCTCCACAGCCGGTACCAGCAACGGCCACGTGGCCCGTCAGCACGGAGACGGCTGTCGCCGATCCGTTGGTCGAGCCGGAGTCGAACGGCCAGCAGGCGACGGACGAGAGCACGGGTGTCGTCCACGGTGCAGCCAGTTCGGCAGCGACCGTAGCGTCCGTGCCCTCGCCCGTCCCGCCGGAGGCCGGCGCGGAGCCCGCATCGAACGGGGGGATCGCCGAGGTCGGCGAACGCGCGGCCACCTGGGCGGCGACGTGGGGGATCACGGAACCCACGCAGACAGCGACGGAGATCGTCGTCGACGACGCCTCGGATGGCTCGGCCAGTGAGGCACCGACGACGAACGGCATCCCCGCTGAGGTGGAGGCCCGCGTTCTCAAGAGCACTGGCGAGAGCGGAGAGGCGCAGCCGTCGGCGAACGGCGAGGCCGCACCCGGCGACCTGACGGGCACAGTCGACACGGTAGTCGGACAGACCGACGAGGCGCCCGCGTTCGCGAGCGCTGCGGCCACCACCGCAACGGCGGAGCCCGAGGGCCCGAACGCTCCCATGGAAGCGTCGCCCATGGTGGAGAACGACGAGCACGACGGCGCAGAGTCGCGCGTTTCACGTGAAACGAGCCCGGCAGCGTCGGAAGCAGGGGGATCCGCACCGGACAATAGGGGAGACGCGTCGGCGTCACCCTCCCTGCACGACCCTGACGGAGACATGACAACGCAAGCCGAACTCGACCCGGACGAGCAGAGGCGCGCTGCCCTCGTGCAGAGCCTTCCGACGGTCACGGACGACACCCCTCTGATGGCTGAGCTGCAGCAGGATGCGCGCCGCCGCATCGAGCTGCGCGGTCGGCGCTTCCCGCGTCCCGCTGAGACGCGGATCGTCACCGTGGCGAACCAGAAGGGTGGCGTCGGGAAGACGACGACGACCGTCAACCTCGCGGCCGCGCTGGCGCAGTCGGGACTCAACGTGCTCGTGCTCGACAACGACCCGCAGGGCAACGCCTCGACGGCGCTGGGCGTGGAGCACCGCGCGGGAACGCCGTCGATCTACGAGGTGCTCGTCGAGGGCGCTCCGATCGCGGAGGCGGTGCAGGAGAGCCCCGACGTCCCGAACCTCTGGTGTCTGCCCGCCACGATCGACCTGTCGGGTGCGGAGATCGAGCTCGTCTCGATGGTGGCGCGCGAGACGCGGCTCCGCAGCGCGCTCGACACGTACCTGCAGTGGCGGATCGACAACGGGCTCGAGCGCATCGACTACGTGCTCGTCGACTGCCCACCGAGCCTCGGTCTGCTCACGGTCAACGCCTTCGTCGTCGCGCGCGAGGTGCTCATCCCGATCCAGTGCGAGTACTACGCACTCGAGGGCCTGAGCCAGCTGCTGAAGACGATCCAGCTCATCCAGGCGCACCTGAACCGCGACCTGCACGTCTCGACAATCCTGCTGACCATGTACGACGCCCGCACGAACCTCGCCCAGCAGGTGGCGTCCGAGGTTCGCGAGCACTTCCCGGAGCGGACGCTGCGCACGACCGTCCCTCGGTCCGTGCGCATCTCCGAGGCGCCGAGCTACGGCCAGACGGTGATGACGTACGACGCGGGCTCCTCGGGTGCGCTCGCCTACCTGGAGGCCGCGCGTGAGATCGCCGAGCGCGGCGCCGCAACCACAGACGTGACCCCATCGAACAGCGCGACCGCTGAGAGCGGCGCGGAGGAGGACCGATGAGCGAGAAGCGACGGGGACTGGGCCGTGGCCTGGGCGCGCTGATCCCGGCCGGGCTCGACGGGCAGCGACCGCCGGCGGGCGGCGACCGCCCGGTCGACGTGTTCTTCCCGGACCGGTCCGACGCCACGAGCACCAGCGGTGAGGCGACGGCCGCCGAGTCGAACGGTGTCGCGAACGCGCAGGTCGCAGCCGCGGCCGCCGCGAGCACGGCAGTCGCCGAGTCGACCGGGTCCGCCACGAACGGGACGACGACCGGCGTCCCGGCCGCTGCGTCCAACGGCGGAGTCGCCCTCGCCGACGGTGCCGCGGTCGTCACCGCAGGCGTTGCCGACCCGGCCGACTTCAGCGCGATCGCGACCGACGGGCTCGTCCCCGTCCCCGGGGCACGCTTCGCGGAGCTGCCCGTCGGGTCGATCCGACCCAACCCGCGCCAGCCGCGCTCGGTGTTCGACGAGGACGCGCTCGACGAGCTCGTCAACTCGATCCGGGAGATCGGCGTCCTGCAGCCGGTCGTCGTGCGCGCCGTCGACGACGGGTACGAGCTCATCATGGGCGAGCGTCGTTGGCGGGCGACGCAGGCTGCCGGGCTCGACGTCATCCCGGCGATCGTCCGGGAGACCGACGACGCCGACCTCCTGCGGGACGCGCTGCTCGAGAACCTGCACCGCTCGCAGCTCAACCCTCTCGAGGAGGCCGCGGCCTACCAGCAGCTCCTCGACGACTTCGGGTGCACGCATGAGGAGCTGGCGACGCGCATCCACCGGTCGCGCCCGCAGATCTCCAACACCCTGCGTCTGCTCAAGCTCCCGCCGCTGGTCCAGCGTCGCGTGGCCGCCGGAGTGCTCTCGGCGGGTCACGCACGCGCGCTCCTGGGCCTCGCGGACGGCGCGGCGATCGAGCGGCTCGCGCAGCGGATCGTCGCCGAGGGTCTGTCCGTGCGAGCGGTCGAGGAGATCGTGTCGCTCGGCGGTGACGAAGCCGCCCCGGGGAAGCGCCGCCAGGCGCCGCGCGCGGGTCAGCGCAACGAGGCTCTCGACGAGCTCTCGAGCCGACTGTCGGACCGCTTCGACACTCGCGTGAAGGTCCAGCTGGGGAAGTCCCGAGGCCGGCTGACCGTCGAGTTCGCATCCGTCCAGGACCTCAACCGCATCCTCGCGACGTTCGCTCCCGACGACCCGGGCCTGCTGAAGGGCTGAAACGGGACGTTCAGGGCGCCGGAACGGGCTCGAGACCGACCGGCGCGGCGGCGAGAGAAGCCTCTACCAGGGATCGGTACAAGGCCCCAAGATTGTGGCCAGCGGCCTCCGCCGCCTGGGGAAATAGCGAGGTCTCGGTCATCCCGGGGCTCACGTTGACCTCGAGGAAGTGCACAACTCCCTCGGTGTCGACGATGAGGTCCGACCGCGACAGGCGGGTCAGGCCGAGGGACCGGTGGGCGACGAGCGCGACCCGCTCGACCTCGGCGCGCGTCGCGTCCGAGAGTCGCGCGGGGGCGAAGTACTCGACGCGCCCGGGGTTGTACCGGGCGTCGTAGTCGTACGGGCCGTCCGTCACGATCTCGATGGGCGGCAAGGCGACCGCGCCGTCACCGAGGTCGACGACCGACACGGCGACCTCGACCCCCGAGACCGCACGCTCGATCAGGGCGGTGTCACCGTAGGCGAAGCACTCGACCATCGCGCGCGCCAGGTCGTCGGGGGACTGCACGACAGACACGCCCAGTGCCGACCCACCGCGCGAAGGCTTCACGACGACGGGCAGCCCGAGACGCTCGACGATCGCGGACAGCACCCTTGCGGGGCCGAGCTCGCGGAACAGCGACTGCGGAAGGGTGACGAACTCGGGGGTCACCAGGCCCGCGCGCGAGACGAGGGTCTTGGCGATCGACTTGCTCCACGCGACGCGGCTCGCCCGGGGTCCCGTTCCGAGCAAAGGCAACCCGAGCAGCTGGACGACGTCGCGCACCGAGCCGTCCTCGCCGCTCGACCCGTGGAGCACGGGCCACACGAGATCGGGGCGGAGCTCGGTGAGCGCGGCGATGAGGTCGGCGTCGACATCGTGCACGGACACCTCGACGCCGGAGGAGCGCAGTGCCTCGGCGACGCGACGGCCCGACCGGAGCGACACGTCGCGCTCGTGGGACAGCCCGCCGGCGAGCACGGCGACGCGAGGTGCCCGGTCGGGGACGCCGGGAGTCGGCGTCGACGACGGTGACGGCGAGGCAGCGGGCGGGACGGGTGACGTGGTCACGATGGAACTCCGAGCTGAGGGCGGACCGTCGCCACCGAGCGACGGCGGGGAAGTGCCGATGAAATCATGGGATGTTCGGCGCGGGCGAGACGACGTCATCGTCGGAGGCACCACCACCGGTGCCGAACAGCTCGACGAGCTCGCGCTCGCCCGAGACGACGCCGGCGAGCCGGCGCACGCCCTCGCGGATCCGCTCGGGGGTCGGGTAGCAGAACGACAGGCGCATGTGGTCGGCGCCCGTGCCGTCGTAGTAGAACGCAGTGCCCGGCACGTACGCGACGCGCGCGGTCACGGCCCGCGGCAGCATGTCCCGCGCATCGAGGCCCTCGGGCAGCCGGACCCAGGTGTAGAAGCCTCCGTCGGGGACGGTCCACGAGGCCTCGGGCAGGTGCTCGCTGAGCGCGCTGATCATGGCGTCGCGCCGCTCGCGGTACATCTCCCGGTAGCTCTTGACCTGTCCACGCCAGTCGCAGGTCGACAGGTAGGACGAGATCGCGATCTGCGAGGCGTTCGACGGGCACAGGATCGCGGACTCGGACGCGAGGACGAGCTTCTCGCGGACCGCGTGCGGCGCGACGGCCCAGCCGACCCGGTACCCGGGGGCGAAGGTCTTGGAGAAGGACCCGAGGTAGATGACCCCGTCCTCGTCGTAGGACCGCAGGGCAGGCCACGGGTCACGGTCGAAGCCGAGCAGTCCGTAGGGGTTGTCCTCGAGCACGAGCACCCCGTAGCGCCGTGCGATCTCGAGGATCTGCGGCCTGCGCTCGAGCGCGAGCGAGACGCCGGCGGGGTTGTGGAAGTTGGGGACCGTGTAGAGGAACTTCGTGCGGCGACCCGCGGCGGCGAGCGCGGCGAGCGTCTCCTCGAGCGCGGCCGGGACCAGCCCGTGCTCGTCGATCGCCACGTGCACGACGTCTGCCTGGTACGCGCGGAACACGCCCAGCGCACCGACATAGGACGGGGCCTCGGCGACGACGACATCACCCGGGTCGACGAAGACCCGCGTGACGAGGTCGAGCGCCTGCTGCGAACCGGTGGTCACGACGACGTCATCGGGGTGCGCGGTGATCTGCTCGAGAGCCATGACCTCGAGGATCTGCTCGCGCAGCGTCTGGTCGCCCTGGCCCGAGCCGTACTGCAGCGCCTGCAGGCCGCGCTCAGCGACGACCGACGCTGCGACCTGCGACAACGCGTCGAGCGGAAGGCCGTCGAGGAACGGCATGCCGCCCGCGAGCGAGACGACCTCCGGCCGGTTCGCCACGGCGAAGAGCGCGCGGATCTCCGACGAGCGCATGCCGTGCGTGCGTTCGGCGTACGAGCCGAGCCACGGGTCGAGCCGCGTGCCTGCGGCGGAGGACGTGGGGGTGCCCGACGTCTCCGGCCGGGGCAGGGGCTGCGAGGTCATCTCCGCAGTCTGGCACAGCGAAACGGCCGCCCCGGCGCGCAATACCGCGCAGTGGGACGGCCGTCGGCCGGCTGCTCAGACGGACAGCAGCGCCTCGATCTCCTGGGCGTACGCCGCCTTGGGGCGCGCACCGATGACCTGCTTCACGAGCTCGCCGCCGGAGTAGATGTTCAGCGTCGGGATCGAGACGATGCCGTAGTCGCCGACCACGCCGGGGTTCTCGTCGGAGTTGACCTTGACGATCTTGACGCGGCCCTCGTACTGCGTGGCGAGCTCCGCCAGCACCGGCGCGACCATGCGGCACGGACCGCACCACGGCGCCCAGAAGTCCACGACCACGGGGATCTCGGACTGCAGGACCTCGGCGGCGAAGGTCTCGTCGGTCACGTCCTTCATCGGGCGTCCTCCACCAGCACGGGGACCTCGGTGGGCACCATCGGGTCGACGGCGTCGCCGAGCGAGGCGAGGAAGTGCTGGGCGTCGAGCGCCGCGGCACAGCCGGAGCCCGCGGCGGTGATCGCCTGGCGGTAGGTGTGGTCGACCACGTCACCGCACGCGAACACGCCCTCGAGGTTGGTCCGCGTCGAGCGGCCGACGACCTGGATGTAGCCGTTCTCGTCGAGCTCGACCTGACCCAGGACCAGCTCGGTACGCGGCACATGACCGATCGCGACGAACACGGCGCCGGCCTCGTGCGAGCGGGTCTCGCCCGTGACCGTGTCGCGCAGCGTCACGCCGGTGACCTTGGCATCGCCGTCGATCCCGACGATCTCGCTGTTCCACGCGAACGAGATCTTCGGGTCGGCCGCAGCGCGGTCGGCCATGATCTTCGATGCGCGCAGCTGGTCGCGGCGGTGCACGAGCGTCACGCTGCGGCCGAACCGCGTGAGGAAGGTGGCCTCCTCGACCGCGGAGTCGCCACCGCCGACGACCAGGATGTCCTGGTCCTTGAAGAAGAAGCCGTCACACGTGGCGCACCACGAGACTCCGCGCCCCGAGAGTCGCTTCTCGTCGTCGAGGCCCAGCTCGCGGTACGCCGAACCGGTCGCGAGGATGACGGCCTTCGCGCGGTACGTGGTGCCGTCGGAGACGGTGACCTCCTTGACCGCACCGGTCAGGGACAGCGACGTCGCGTCGTCCCACAGCACCTCGGCGCCGAACTTCTCCGCCTGCTTCTGCAGGTTCTCCATGAGCTCGGGGCCCTGGATGCCGTCGGGCCAGCCCGGGAAGTTCTCGACCTCGGTGGTGTTCATGAGCGCACCGCCCGCGGTCACGGAACCGGCGACGACGAGCGGCGCGAGGCCGGCGCGCGCGGCGTAGATCGCGGCGGTGTAGCCGGCCGGGCCGGAGCCGACGATGACGAGCTCGCGGATGGACGTGTCGGTCACGGGGTGGTCCTCGAAAGGTCGGTGGTGCCGGTGAGACGGCGGGCTGTCGCAGTCAACCGATCGTAGGCCGGATCTGTTCCTGGGGACGCGAACCGGACCGCCTGTGGACACCTGGCGGTCAGCTGAGCTCGACCTCGGTGAGCTCGAGGCGGAACGACCCGTCCGCCGCGGTGGGCAGCTCGGTGATCCACAGGGTGATGCGTTCGAGCTCCGTCGCGGGGTCGAGGTCGAACGTCACCTCGGGTCCGAACTCGCCGGACGCCAGGAGCGTGCCGCCGCCGGGGTTGTCCGAGCCGCTGGTGCGGATCTCGACGTGGCCGCCGGTGGAGTTCGTCTTGAGCGTCACCTTGCTGACGAGCGCCCGCTCCTCGAGCAGCATGACGAAGCCGACGCCGTCCTTGAACCCCGAGAAGTTCGGCTGCTGGTACGTCATCGTGTACCAGTACGTCGAGGTGTCGCCGTCGAACGCACGCGTGACGGCCTCCTCGTGCTCGCCGTCGTCGTCGGAGGGGTCCACGCTCGACGCGGACTTGATGACGGGCGGCGCGGTCGACACCGGCGTCGTCGCCTCGCCGGACGGCTCGGCGGAGGACTCGCCCGACGGCTCGCCCGACGGCCCCGTCGTCGCCTGCTGCGAGCTCGACGCGGCCGGCCGGGGATCGGGCGCGCCCGTGTCGAGCGACGAGAACAGGGCCTTGAAGGCCAGCACCACGCCCACGACGACCGCGAGGCCGACGACGGTCAGCACCAGGGCCGTCGGGTCGAACGACCGACGCGTGGGCGGCTCGTCGTCCATCTCGCCCATGACGGACGCGAAGTCGCCGGACCCGCCACCGCCACCGGGCCCCGCCGCGGGCCAGCCGGACTCGCCACCGCCGACGGGGACGCTCGGGGGAGCCACGGCTCCGGCTGAGTGCGGCGCGGGAGCGGGGGCGCCCGACGCGGGTCCGTGCTGCGGAGCGGGTGCACCGCCGCCCGGGGGGATGCTGGGCGGGATGCTCGCCGGCGCGGCCGCGGGCGGGGACCCGTGCGGCGGCCCCCCGATCGGCGTGGTCGCGGCGGTCGGCGTAGCACCAGCACCAGCACCGGCACCACCACCCGCACCTGCACCTGCACCGACGGCAGCGGCCCCCGCGGCGAGACCCGCCTGCCGCGCGGGCATGCGCGTCGGCACGGACCCGACGGGCGGCGCCACTGCCGTCGCGCCGAACGCGGACGTGCGCAGGGGCGCGGCAGGCGGCGGGGTGCCGGGCCGGTTCACGGACGGCGAGGTCGTCTGCTCGTCGAAGACGTCCCGCACGGACTGCCGCTGCACCCGGATCGGGGCGGTGTCCTGCAGGTCGTCCTCGGGCGTGGGCTCGCGGATGACCGCGGTCGCCGCGTCGGGCTCGTCGGCCTGCGGGACCACCGGCGCGCCCTCGGTGCGGATCGCCCCCCACGGCTCGAGCTCGCGCACCAGGTCGCCGGGGGTGTGCGGCCCGTCGTCGTTCGGTCCGAGCGTCACGGTGCACAGCGTGTCGAGGTCGTTGGGGACGCCCGGCACGAGCTCGGCGGGCGGGACGGGGAGGCCGGCGGCGGCGGGTGCGGACGGCAGGCCCGGTGCGATCGCGTCGGACGACGACGCGGGCCACCGGCCGGTGAGCGCGGTGTAGAGCAGCCGGACGAGGTCGACGGAGTCGCGCCGGCTGGTCGCGCGCGCGTCCCCGCCGGCAGCGCCCATGACCGTCGCGTCGATCCCGAGCCCGGTGAGCAGCACCCGGCCAGGCCCGACGACCCGCAGGGCCCGCGGGCGCAGCGCGAGGTGGTGCAGGCCCCGGCGGCGGGCGACCTCGAGGGCGGCGGCGGCCTCCCCGATGACGGCGCGCGCCTGGTCGGGGGTCAGCGGGCCGCGCGCGACGAGGTCCGCGAGGGTGGGTCCGGAGACGTCCTCGGTGACGACGTAGCCGTAGCCGTCGTGCATGCCGACGTCGAGGACGCGGGCGAGGCGAGGGTCGGACACGAGTGCCGCGCGCCGCGCGCCGTCGAGGGCCGAGGACACGTCACCCTTCGCCAGGACCACGGCCCGCACGGGGCGGTCGAGGATCTGGTCGGTCGCGTTCCACACGGTGACACCGGGCACGTCCGAGGTGCCCTGCTCGAGCACCCGGTACCTCCCGGACAGCTCCGTGCCAGGGCCGACCACCTCGCTCACGTGCACCTCCGTGCGCTGCGTCGTCGTTCGGATCGTCGAGCACGCCGCCGTGCGCGCGTCGTGCCAGGGGCGCGAGACCGGTGCGCGGCGTCTGCCAGCACTCTAGACGGGCCCGCCCGTAGTGTCCGGTCCGTGGGTGGACTCGTCGTCGTCGGCGCCCGGCCACGACGACGTCGGGCGGCTCGGCCGGTACAACGGGTGACCCGGCGGGTAGTGCGGGCGGGACCGGTGCGTGCGTGGCGCGCGCGGCGGTGCGGGCAGCTCGGGGGCGAGCGGGGCTGCGCCCGGGGGAGTCGGCTCGGGGAGCTCGGGCGCGGAGACGTCGGGCCACGCGGCCCACGGGGTCATGGGGTAGTGCGGCGACGAGGTCGCGCGACGCGGCGCGCGCCCGCCCGCCGCGCCCGTGGGTGCGGGACCGTCGTCGGCCGGCTCGGGCGCCGCGGCGTAGCGACCCGGGCGCCCGGACGGGGCGAGCAGGCGCACGAGCGGGCGCAGCGGACCGATCCGCGAGAGCCGCGGCAGGATCGGGCGCAGCAGGTCGTCGAGCTCGCGCACGCGCAGCGCACGCAGCAGCACGACGTACACGAGCGACATGACCGTGCCGACGAGCACGCACTCGAGCAGCGAGGCGACCAGGCCGCGGGGCAGCACCGCCTCGGCGCCGAGCATCAGGACGAGCCCGACGACGACCGCGGCGACCGCGGCGAGCGTCGCCCGCAGGTGCATGCGCAGCACACGCCCGCCGTCGACCCCGCGCAGCCGCTGGTGCAGCTGCCGCAGCGCGACGATCGCCCCGACGAGGTACGACACGCTCATCGCGACGCCCACGCCGACCACCCACGACGTCGCGGGGAGCACGACGCGCGCGAGCAGCGCCCCGGCGACGACGACGACCGCCATCACCACCTGGACGGGGACCATCGCGCGCGTGTCCTCGTACGCGAAGTACACGCGCTGGCAGATGGACCACGCACCGAACGCGGGCAGCCCGACGATCATCGCGATGACGACCTGCGCGACCGCGTCGGTCGTCGTCGCGCTCGCGGACGGCAGGATCAGGCGGGTCACAGGGATCGCGAGCACCGCGATCACGGCGGCCGCCAGCACGGTGAACACGCCGACGACGCGCATCCCGTAGGACAGCGACGCGCGCACCGCGCGCGTGTCCTGGTCGTGCGCCTGCTCGGACAGCCGCGTGAACAGCGCGGTCGCGAGCGAGACGGTGACGAGCGAGTGGGGCAGCATGAAGATGAGGAACGCGGCGTCGTAGGCCGCGTTCGAGGCGACGTCCGTGGCACCGTCGGCCGCACCGGGGGCCTGCGACACCACGCGCGAGACGACGACGTACGCGAGCTGACCCGCCGCGAGACCGACCAGCGTCCACGTGGCCACGGTGCCCGCGCGCCCCAGCCCCGAGCCGCGCAGCCCCCACCGCGGGCGGTACCGCACCCCCGCGGCGCGCAGCGCGGGGAACAGCACGAGCGCCTGCGCCATGACGCCGAGGGTCGCGGAGCCGGCGAGCAGCAGCACCTGCGACGAGCCCCAGCCGCCGGCCACCGTCAGCCCGGACTCCGGGACGGCGCCGAACGCGACGATGAACGCGAGGAAGCCCACGATCGACACGACGTTGTTGACCACCGGCGCCCACATGTACGGGCCGAACGAGTGGCGCGCGTTGAGGACCTGCCCGAGCAGCGCGTACACGCCGTAGAAGAAGACCTGCGGCACGCACCAGTAGGCGAACGTCACCGCGAGGTCCATCTGGGCCTGGCTGGACGCGTCGGCGTAGAGCCGCACCAGCAGCGGCGCCGCGAGGGTGAGGACGAGCGTCAGCCCGGCCAGCACGACGAAGCCGAACGTCAGCAGGCGGTCGACGTACTGCTGGCCCTTGTCGCTCTTGTAGGCGCGCACCACCTGCGGCACGAGCACCGCGTTGAGCACGCCGCCGACGAGCAGCATGTACATGACGTTCGGCAGCTTGTTCGCGACCGCGAACGCGTCGGCCGCCTGCCCCGTCGCGCCGATCGCGGCGAACAGCACCATCGAGCGCAGCAGGCCGAGCAGCCGCGAGACCGCGGTGCCCGACGCCATGAGCGCGGCACCGCGCCGCATGCGCCCGTCGTCGGCCGGTGCCGTGGTCACCGCGCGCCCTCGTCCTCGGCGAGCCGGCGGGCGCGCTCGTCGTCGGACACCTCGGGGACGGGATCGGTGGGGGTGCCGCCGAGCACGGGGAGGTTCACGGGGGCGTCGGCCTCGGCGACGGTCCGCGCGCCGCGGCGGGCGCTCTGACCGCGCCGGACCGTGCGCGCGATGCCGAGCGCGAGCCCCAGCACGAGCAGGATCGCGACGACGACCGTCCCGACCGACTCGATCGTCGGCGACAGGCGCGCGGAGAACGCGATGGGCTCGGCGACGTCCTGCCCGGACGGGCCGACGAGCGCGACCTCGACGAGCACGTCGCAGTTCGCGTGCGCCTCGAGGGGCACGGTGATCGACGTGTCGCCGGGGTCCAGCACGGGGGTCTCGAAGTCGCCCACCGTCAGGCACGCCTTGCGCGGATCGACGACGAGTTGCGCGCGCGCGGGGACGGTGAGGTCGTTGCGCACCGTGAGGCGCAGGTCGCTCGTGGTCGCGATGACGTTGAGGTCGCTCGTCTCGACGATCGAGAGCCCTTCGGCGCGCTCGCGGACGTGCTGGACGGTCTGCCGCACGAGCTCGGCGCGGGTCTTCGGCTCGGCGCGCCACGCGACGGCCAACGGAGCGAGGACCTCGTCGTCGATGCCCGCGAGGTACGCCTCCGGGTCGTCGAGGACCTCGGCGAACGAGCGCGCGTCCTCACGCGCGTCGGCGAGCGCGGTCACGGACTGCGCGCCGAGCTCGTTCTTGCCGTCCGTCGGCAGCGGTGCGCGCTGCGCCGGGACGGTCGAGTCGCCGGCCAGCACGCGGGACAGGGGCGCGGCCTCGGTCCACGGCGCGGACTTCAGCGCCTCGACGACCGCCGCGAGGGCCTCGCGACCGGGCGCGGTCTCCCGGTCGCCCGCGATGACCACGCCCGCGGGCGGCACCGCGCCGTGCGCGACCACGGCCAGGTCGGCGAGCGCGCGCTGGGCGATGCTCGCGGGCGTGGACTGCGCGCCGGCGCCGCCCGTGACCAGGCTCGTCAGCAGCGCGTCGGGTGCGATCGTGGTGACGTCGCCCGACGACGTGGCGACGGTCTGCAGCGCCTCCGACGACGCCTGCGCCTGCTGCGGCCCGGTCACCATCGCCGCGGCGCGCGTCACCTGCACGCCCGCGAGCGTCTGGGCGTCGGGCGTGCCGGGGTCGGCGCTCCACAGCAGGGTGTTCGCGTCGGCGAGGTCCTCGGTGCTGCGGGTGCGCTCGACCGCCACGGTAAGGAGCTCGCCCTGGTCGGCGTGCTGCACCGCAGCGACGTCCGGGTCCGCCCACGGCAGCGCGTACGTCTCGTGGTTGCCGATCGCGGTGCGCAGACGCTCAGCGAACCGCTGCGCGGTCGCACTGCCGGAGTCGGCCGCGGCGAGCAGCGACGGGTCGACGACGAGCGTCACGGACTCGTCGACGTTCGCCGCGGCGAGCATCCGGCGCAGCCGGCCGCCCTCGTCGGTGAGGTCGTCGAGGTCCTCGTCGGCCGTGGCGGCCGCGGTGACGGCTGCGGACGCGGCCGATGCGGTGCCGTCCGTCGGGGTGGGGTCGGGCGAGGGCTCCTCGGGCGACTCGGGTGCGGTGCGCGGCACGGGTGCGGTCGGGGGGCCGACGAACGGGACGACGACCGCGACGGGCACGCGCGGGGGCTCGTCGTCGGTCGTGCTCCACAGCACGTACGTCCGGGCCATGCCGAGCCGCTCCCGGTCCGCCCGGAACTCGAGCGCGAGGCCGCGCGGCCCCCACAGCCCGGGCAGGTCCGTGAGCCGCACGGACTCGGCCGGGACGATGATCGAGACCGTCCTGGTCGCGCGTGGCCCGAGCGGCTCGTCGAGCGGCTCCGAGACCGAGCGCTGGCCGGCGGGGTCCTGCAGGTCCCGCGCGGCCCACTCGGCGACCTCGTCGCGGCTGAACATGCGGAACCGGTTGAACCAGACGACGACCTCGGGGTTCTCGAGCACGTCGTCGGTCGTGTTGGTGACGGTCGCAGAGATGTGCAGGTCCTCGCCGGCGCGCAGCACCTGCGGCGCGATCGAGGTGAGGCGCACGGTGACGGGTGAGGCCTCGACGGGCGACAGCGCCGGCGTGCTCCCCGCGGCCGAGAGCGGCGACGGGTCGAGCGGGTCGTCCGCCGACGCGCGGCCCGCGCCCGGGCCGGCCACGAGGAACGGGACGAGCACGGCCAGGACGAG
Organism: Cellulomonas gelida; assembly: GCF_006538725.1. Classification (GTDB taxonomy): domain Bacteria; phylum Actinomycetota; class Actinomycetes; order Actinomycetales; family Cellulomonadaceae; genus Cellulomonas; species Cellulomonas gelida. The sequence goes on along the minus strand of NZ_BJLQ01000018.1, from coordinate 54,404 downwards.
GGCCACCCGGGCGAGGGTCGCGCTCACCACCGGGCGCGCGGTACGTGCGGTCATGCCTCGCCGACGAGCACCACGAGCGCGGCCTCGGCGAGCCGACGCTCGTTGGGGTACGCCAGGCGGTCGGGGAGCATCGAGACGGGCACCCACGCCGCGTCCTCGGCCTCGCCGTCGGGGTCCCCCTCGACGGACAGCGAGCCGCCGACCGCACCGAGCAGGAAGTGGTGGACGACCTTGTGCACGCGGCGGTCGTCGCCCGAGAACCAGTAGTCGATGACGCCGAGCCGCCGAAGGACCTGCCCGCGGATGCCGGTCTCCTCGGCGATCTCCCGGACGGCGGCCTCCTCGGGCGTCTCCTCGCCCTCGAGGTGACCCTTCGGCAGGCACCACTCGAGCCGACCACCGCGGTTGCGGCGCGCGATGATCGCCGCGTGGTAGACGCCGTCCTTCATCAGGACGACGAGGCCGCCCGCGGAGGTCTCGTCGACGACGGGCAGCGGGGGAGCGGCCGGACCGTGCACGGGCCGGACCGGGGCGACGGGGCGTGGCGCCTGCAGGCGGTGCCCGCCGGGCGGCGCCGGGACGCCCCGCGAGGGGGACGGGTGCGCGGCGCCGGACATGCGTGCCACTGTAACGACTTGCCCGGGTCGAGCCCGAACCGACGGGACCCCGCGGCGCGGTCGGGTGAGCGGCAGCCACCTAGAATCGGGCAGGTGCCGGACGAGACGCCCTCCCTCCTCACGCTGCAGAAGCGTGCCATCGGCGTGCTCGCCGCCCTCCCGGCTGACGCCCTGGCCCTCGGTGAGCTGTTCCGCGCGGCCGGTCACGAGCTCGCGCTCGTCGGCGGGCCCGTGCGTGACGCGTTCCTCGGCCGCTCGTCGTCGGACCTGGACTTCGCGACGTCGGCGACACCCGACGAGACCGAGGCGATCCTCGCGCGGTGGGGCGACGCCCACTGGGACATGGGCCGCGAGTTCGGCACGATCGGGGCGCGCCGGTTCGGCTCGCGGCACGGCGGTGGCGCGGACGTGGTCGTCGAGGTCACGACGTACCGGACCGACGAGTACGACCCGTCGTCCCGCAAGCCCGAGGTCGTGTTCGGAGACACGCTCGAGGGCGACCTGTCGCGACGCGACTTCACGGTGAACTCGATGGCCGTGCGCCTGCCCGAGCTGGCGTTCGTCGACCCGTTCGACGGGCTCGCGGACCTCGCGCGCGGCGTGCTGCGCACCCCCGTGGACCCGCGGCAGTCGTTCGACGACGACCCGCTGCGCATGATGCGCGCCGCGCGGTTCGCCGCGCAGCTCGGCTTCGCGATCGACGACGCCGCACGCGCCGCGATCGTCGAGCAGGCCGAGCGGATCTCGATCGTGTCGGCCGAGCGCGTGCGCGACGAGCTCGTCAAGCTCCTGCTCGCGCGTCAGCCGCGGCTGGGCCTGCAGGTGCTCGTCGAGACCGGGCTGGCCGACCACGTCCTGCCCGAGCTGCCCGCGCTGCGCCTCGAGATCGACGAGCACCACCGGCACAAGGACGTCTACGAGCACTCGCTCACGGTGCTCGACAAGGCGATCGCGCTCGAGACCGGACCGGACGGCGCCGTGCCCGGGCCGGACCTGGTGCTGCGGCTCGCCGCGCTGCTGCACGACATCGGCAAGCCCCGCACCCGGCGGTTCGAGGAGGGCGGCGGCGTCTCGTTCCACCACCACGAGATCGTGGGCGCCAAGCTCGTCTCGAAGCGGCTCAAGGAGCTGCGGTTCGACAAGGCGACCGTGCAGGCCGTCGCGCGCCTCACCGAGCTGCACCTGCGGTTCCACGGCTACGGCGAGGGTGGCTGGACCGACTCCGCCGTGCGCCGCTACGTCACCGACGCCGGCCCGCTGCTCGAGCGCCTGCACCGGCTCACGCGCTCGGACTGCACGACGCGCAACGTCCGCAAGGCGCAGCGACTGTCCGCCGCGTACGACGACCTCGAGGTGCGGATCGCGCGGCTGCAGGAGCAGGAGGAGCTCGACTCCATCCGGCCCGACCTCGACGGCACGCAGATCATGGCGATCCTCGACCTGACGCCCGGCCGCGAGGTCGGCGAGGCGTACAAGCACCTCCTCGCGCTGCGCATGGAGCACGGCCCGCTCGGCCCGGAACGCGCCGAGGCGGAGCTGCGCTCGTGGTGGGCCGCTCGCTCCTGACCACCGCCCGGGCGTCGTCCCGGCGGGTGATCTCGACAGCTCCTTGCCGTCTCGCACAACCAGGCGTGACGCGGCTGCGTTCTCATGGTTGTCATCCGAGAGGTCGGGCCGGATCGAGAACCGGGAGGACGCCGTGGGCCATCGGTGGGAGCCGATGCTCGACGAGCTGGTGCGGAGCAGGTACCCGCGGCTCCTGATGCGAGCGCTCATGCTGACGGGATCGCACGCCGACGCCGAGGACCTGGTTCAGGAGGCGCTGGTCGCAAGCTTCTCGGGTGGTGCCCGGTTCTCCAGCCTCGGCGAGGCCGAGCACTACGTGCGTCGGGCGATCGCGTCGCGCTCGGTCGACCGGGCGCGACGCGCCGCCCGGTCGCGGACTGCGGAGCGTCGGCTCGCCGCGCTCGCCGTGCACCCGACCGAGATCGAGCTGCCCGGTCTGACCCGCCAGGTCGTCGACGCCCTCGCGACGCTGCCACCGCAGATCCGCGCGTGCGTCGTGCTGCGTCATCTCGAGGACCTGTCGGTGCGCGAGACGAGCGACGCCCTCGGCGTCTCGGAGGGTGCCGTCAAGCGCTACACGTCCGACGGCGTGCGCGCCCTGAACGCGATCCTCGGGACCGTCCCGCCGAGCGGCGAACCGGTCCTGCTGACCACGACGGAGGTGCACGGTGGAGCGTGACGACTCGCAGGGCCGCGACCTGGCGGAGATCCTGCAGGAGGCCGCCGACCGTGGCGAACGTCGCCTGGTCCGTGTGCCGACGCAGCAGCCCGCGCGCCGTGCGGCGCACGAGGTCGCACGCCGGTGGCGCGCCCGCGTCGGGGCACGGTGGGCGGCGGCAGCGGCGGCCGTGCTCGTCGTCGGGACGGGCGCCGTGCTGGCGGGCTCGGTGATGTCCGACGACGCCACGACGCCCGCGGTTCCGACGAGCACGCCGACCGATGTCTCGTCGACCCGGCCGACGCCCACGGCCGCGCCGAGCGGCGACCCGTCCACCACTGCCGACGCCGGCCCGATCCTGACCCGGCCGGGGCTCCCTCCGTATCGCGACCTCACGCCGGCCGTGCTCGCGAGTGCCGGCGCGGGGTGGGTCGCCGTGGCCTACGACGGCCAGGGCCACGACGACACCGACACCGGCACGAGCCGGTGGCCGACGACCTTCTTGCTCACCTCGCCGACGGGTGACGTGTACCTGGTGCCTGGTCCGGAGCGCACCGACGTCGTCGACGTCGTGAGCTGGCGCGCGGGCTCCTCGTCCCTCGTGGTCAGCCTCGACGACGCGCGACGGGCCAGGCTCGACCTGGCGACCGGTGCCGTCGCGAACGAGGCCCGCGGGCTCCCGACCGACGCCGCGTACGTCGGCCTCGGCGACGGCGGCGTCGAGATCTGGCGTTCGCCGCAGGGCTGGTGGACCGTGCCCGATGGCGGCGACGCGGTCCGGGGAGGGGCTCCCTCAGCCCTCGCGCAGCTCGACCCGAACGGGCGACGCAGTATCGCGCTCGCGGACGACGACCCGGCGAGCCTCGTCGTGACGGACCTGGCCACCGGGGTGACGAGCCGTGTGGCACCGGTGGAGCTCGCCGGCTCGGTGTGCACGGCGGTGGCGTGGCTCGACGACGCGCGTGTGGTCGTCGTGTGCGGCCGGGACGTCGACTCGGGCGGGACCTGGACGTCGTTCGTCGTCCGGCTCGACCCGGGCGGGCCGCAGGTCACCTCCGAGCACCCGTACGGCGCCGACGAGCCCGTGCCGTTCGACCTGACGCACCGATGGGACGGAGGCCTTGTCGGCACGGTGACCGACGCACAGGCGGCAGACCCGTGCTGGGGCGGCGCGGCTCTCTTCGACGACGACGGGCGGATGACCCGGTTGCTGCAGGGACGCGGCGACGGGGACAGCCGGTTCCTGACCGTGCTCACCGGCCGCGTGGCCTACGTGATCGCCAGCCCCGGCTGCCAGGAGGTGGCGGCAGGCACGCTCACGGCGCACGACCTCGTGACGGGTACGCGGACGCCGCTGGTGCCGGCGCCTGGCGGGCTCGCGTCGCTCGTCGGGTTCGGGGGCGTGCGCCAGGTGGTCGCGGCGTCCTGAGCCGTTCGCGGGCGCCGACGGGACCCGCTCACGAGTCGGGGCAGACGACCTCGGCGGACAGCATCGCCTCCGCGCTCACGCGGGTCTGCGTCCCGGAGATGCCCGACCGCACGACCGTCCCCGTGACGCCGTCGACCTGGATTCCGCCCTGCGGGGCGCTGGCCGTGCCCTTCGACAGGAACGACAGCTCGTCGCCCAGGCGCACCCGGAACGTCGCCTCGCCGGTCACGGCGACGACGAACACGATCTCCTCGTCGGGCGAGCCCAGCCGGCGCGGCTCGGCCTCGTCGCACCGCGCGCCCTCGGTCGCGACCTCGACGCGCTGCTCGCCGGACTCGTCGACGTAGGTCACGACCGCCGAGGCGGACCCGGACGGGGCCGACGAGCAACCGGTCACGGCGGCGACCAGCAGCAACGGGACGATCAGGCGATATCGGGACACAGCCCGCACCGTAGCGGCGCGAGCCGGTGCGTCAAGGTGATCCGGATCGATTCACGGCTGGCGGGAGCGTCGGCAAGGCGTCAGGCGACCTCGGCGGGCACCGGTCGGCGGCGCGCGGCCAGGCCGTAGGCGACCGCGCCGGCCACGTAGCCGAGGGCGAGGACGACGAACAGCCCGCTCGACCAGCCGGTGTCGGGCAGCGCCGCGGCGGCCAGCGCGGCGGCGCCGACGAACGCGGCGTTGTAGAGGACGTCGTACAGCGCGAACGCGCGGCCGCGGTAGGCGTCGTCGGTGTCGCGCTGCACGATCGTGTCGACGGCGATCTTGGTGCCTTGCGCGGCCAGCCCGAGCAGCGCGGCGGCCACGAGCACGGGGACCAGCTCGTACGTCACGACGAGCACGCACTGGCTGACCGCGGCGAGCACCAGGCACCCGGTGATCCACGCGTGGATCCCGGTGGACGGTGAGAGCGTGGGCGTCAGGACGATCGCGAGCGCGAACCCGACCGCGGTCGCCGCGAGCACGGTCGCGAACGTCGCGAGGCCCTCCTGCGCGTCTGCGGGGTCGGACAGCAGGTTCCGTGAGATGAGGATGCTCGCGAGGAACACCACGCCGTAGAGGAAGCGGTGGTACGCCATGACCGCCAGCGCGCGGGCGGGAGTGCCACGCGCGACGAGGTAGCGACCGCCCTCGACGAACCCCCGCACGAGCGTCCCGAGCTGCGCGCGCAGCTGCTCGGCGTCCGACCGGTGCTCGGGCCCCAGCCGGTGCCGGTCGATGCGGGCGGCGAGCCCGGCGGCGGCGGCCATGGTGAGGGCGGCGGCGAGCAGCGCGGCGGCGTCGCGCGCCCGGCCGGCCGGCACGACCCAGCCGAGCACCAGGGCGACTGCGCTACCGATCCCGTTGGCCGCGGTGCCGAGCGTCGGGGTCACGGAGTTGGCGGTGAGCAGGAGCTTGCCCTCGACGACCTGGGGGAGCGAGGCCGACAACGCCGAGAGCAGGAACCGGTTGACCGAGAGCGTCACGAGCGCGAGCACGTACACGGCCGGCCCGACGCCCACGGTGACCATGAGCGCGGCGAGCACCACCGCGAGCCCCATCCGCACGAGGTTGCCGACGAGCAGCACCTGCCGCCGGCTCCACCGGTCGAGCAGCACCCCGGCCCACGGCCCGACGATCGTGAACGGCAGCAGCAGCACCGCGAACGCCGCCGCGACGCCGCCCGCGGTCGTCGCGTTCTCCGGGGAGAAGAAGAACAGGGTCGCCAGCCCCACCTGGAACATGCCGTCGCCGCACTGGCTGACGAGTCGCACCGCGAGCAGCTTGCGGAACTCCCGCAGCGGCCACAGCGCCTTGAGGTCCGCGATCACCTGCACGCGCGCCATCCTCGCACCCGCGCCGTCCCCGCCCGGCGTCGCGCGCGTGGCGCCCCGGCGCCTTCGTCGGGCCTGGCCTGCCGATACGCTCCCGGCTGCCACCCAACCCCCGCGCGGGACCTCACGTTCTCAAGGGTGTCCGGCAGGTGCGGCCCGAGGAACCAGGGGGACACATGAGCAGTCGGTGGGAACCGATGCTCGACCAGCTCGTGCGGGAGCGATACCCGCGCCTGCTGTCACGAGCGACCTTGCTGTGCGGGTCGCGGCACGACGCGGAGGACCTCGTCCAGGACGCGCTCGTCGCGACCTTCGGCGGGCGCGCGCGCTTCGACTCGATCGGCGAGGCCGAGCACTACGTCCGGCGCGCGATCGCGACGAGGTTCATCGACCGCGGTCGCCGCACGACGAGGGAGCGCGACGCGCACCGCCGGCTCGCGGGCCACGCGCAGCCGGTCGTCGAGATCCAGCTGCCCGGCCTGACGCGCGAGCTCGTCGACGCCCTCGCGCAGCTGCCGCCCCGGACGCGTGCCTGCGTGGTGCTGCGGCACCTCGAGGACCTGTCCGTCCGTGAGACGGCCGACACGCTCAACCTGTCCGAAGGCGCCGTGAAGCGCTACACCGCGGACGCCGTCGCCCTGCTCAACGCAGCGCTCGGCACGACGGCCCCGGCCGAGACCATCCCTGTGCAGACGACGGAGGTGCGCCGTGGAGCGTGACCTGAACGACTACCTGCGTGCCGTGGCGGAGGCCGACGAGCGCTCGCTCGACGGTGTGAGCCCGGTCGGCCCGCTCGAGCGTGCGGCCCGCGGGGTGCGGCGCCGACGGCTGCTGCGGCACACGCGCGTCGCGGTGCTGAGCGTCGCCGGCCTCGCGGCGGTCGGCGGTGGCGCGCTGCTCGCCGGTCCCGCGCTCCAGCACCCGGTCGACCCGGCTACCCGGGGCGCGGTCGTCACGACGCACCCGACCCCGTCGGGGGAGCAGATCGAGACCCCCGGCATCCCGCCCTACGCCGAGCTCACGCCTGACGTCCTGGCGCAGACGGGCGCTGGCTGGGTGCTGAGCGTGCACCTCGCCGAGACGTACGACCCGAGCGGCGTGCGCGACGACGGCGGGGACACGGTGCTGCTCACCTCGCCCGACGGTTTCACCTACCGGGTCCCTGGCGTCCTCGCGGGCTCGCGGCTGCGCGTCGTCGACTGGCGCGCGGGTGCGACGACGGCGGTCGTGCGCGAGTTCGTCGACGGGCACTCCCACCGAGCCGTGCTCGACCTCGCCGACGGCACGGTGACCCCCGACGAGCGCGGTCTGCCGGACGACGCCACGTTCGTCGGCCGGTCCACGCAGGGTGAGCTGTGGCACGGCGGCGTGTTCGTCCTGCTCGCCGACGACGGCACGAGCCGGAGCGTCTACGACGGCCCGTCCGAGGGCCTCGGCCAGCTCGACCCGACCGGCCGCCGGATGATCGGCAGCCGCGACGTCATGACCACCGGCGACCACACGACCTTCGAGGTCGTGGACCTCGAGACGGGCGACGTGACCGGCCCGTTCTCCCTGACGGTCGACGGGCTCCGGTGCGGCATCGAGACCTGGCTCGACCCGGTCAACCTGCTGGCGCGGTGCGTCGAGCCCGGCGCGTCCTACCAGGACGGCTTCGAGGAGCTCGAGCTCGACGTGTCCGGGGCGCAGCTCGCGTACCGGTCGGTCCGGACCGTCGGAGCCGACGACGACTTCATCGTCGGCGCGCAGTGGTTGTCCGACCGGACGCTGGTCGGTGACACGGTCACCCTCGACGAGCAGCAGTGTGCGAGCACCGGGACGTCCCTGCGGCACCGGGACGGCAGCCTGGAGAACATCCACGTGCTCGAGCCCGGGGCGTTCGGGGCGACCGTGCCGAAGGTCGCCGCCGGGATCGTCTACGTCCAGTCGGAGCAGGGCTGCAACGGCGAGCAGGCACCGTCCACGCTCACCGCGCACGACCTCGCGGGGCACATCAACACGCTGCTGCTCGGCTTCCCCGTCGACAACCGGGGCGACCGCCCGGGGATGCTGAGCTGGGTGGTCGCCCAGTGAAGCGCTGACCCGCAGGTCGGCCGACCGGGCGAACCCGCCCCGCGCGCGCGAGCAACGGGTGGGGTTCCGCTCGCTCAGCGAGCGCAACCCCACCCACTCAGCCCTGCGCGGTCAGGTCGTGATGGCGCAGGTGGCGGTGCAGGGGTGGGGGCGGCCGGGCCAGCCGCGGTCGCGCAAGGCCCGGGCGACCTGGGCCGCAGTGGCGCACGGGGTCACGGCGACGTGCCGCCAGCGGTAGCGCAGCGTGGTGTCTCCGGTCGCGAGGAGCGTGGCGTTGTCGCGCCAGACGTCGTCGTCGGTGGCGCCGAACGGATGCGCGAGCCGCCCGTCTAGCTCGGCCCGGACCGCGAAGCCCACGTACACGCGATCCGCTCGGATCCACCGGCCGTCCACGCGCTCCCAGCGCTGCGCGACAGCCCGCGGCAGGCGGTGCCGACGCTCGACGTCCCGCGCATACCGGTGCTCGAGCGGCGACTCGACCCCCTCCGCCACCTGCCCGAGCATCTCGACGAGCAGCCGGCGGCCGGACATGCGCGTGCGCCGCGCGGCCCGCAGCAGCAGGTCGTCGGGGTGGACCCCGGCCCGCACCGCGTCGCAGAGCAGTCCGACGAGAGCGTCGGTCAGGTCTCGCCGGACCGCGCCGGCACGAGCCGTGGACTCCGCGCCGCGGGAGTGGGCGCTGGTCGTCGTCGTGACGATGCCGAGGATCGCCTCGGCGGGCTCGACCGAGCGCAGACGCCCGCCGGCCCAGGGCATCGTCCGGCTCCGGTGCACGACGAGCCCGAGTTGCGGCATGACCGTGCGGGTGTGCGGCACGGTGACCACCACCGACCGGCCCGGCTCCGTGAGGATGCCGTGGTGGAAGGCCGCCGACTCGTGCGAGAGGGCAGCGTCAGGCCCGCAGTACAGCAGCGCGGCGCGAGCGCGCTGCCGCCAGCTCGTCGGCCCGGACTGCAGCACGACGACGCCCCGGAACGCGCGCCGCCAGTGCCCTGCCGCGACCTTGCGCCGCACGGCGGCGGAGGACACCCCCCATCCGACGAGCTGCGCGACGCTCGCCACGCCGTCCTGCCGCACGACGACGTCGCGCCCCTGGCCGGACAGCGCCCGCACCCCAGGCAGCTCCGCCACCCCACCCGGCCCGCCCCCGAACCCGCCGCTCCCGCCGCTCTGCACCCCCACACCCTCCCCGCAGCGCCGACCCTCCGTCCGACGTCATCCACACCCCGCCCCGAAGCAGCGAGCCTCCCGAGCGTGTGGGTGGAGATCTGCTCGCTCAGCGAGCGCAACCCCACCCACAACGAGCCGGGCCTCCCCTGGCGGGGGACGCGAGAGAGGGCCCGACGCGGGTGCGTCGGGCCCTCTCTCGGGTGCTGCGCCGGGTCAGCGGCGCGCGGTGGTGCGGTCGATCAGCGCTCGATCTCGCCGCGGATGAAGGCCTCGAGCCGCTCGCGGCCCAGGCTGTCCTCCATCTGCACCGGCGGGGACTTCATGAAGTACGTCGCGGCGGACAGGATCGGGCCACCGACCCCACGGTCCTTGGCGATCTTCGCGGCGCGCAGGGCGTCGATGATGATGCCGGCCGAGTTGGGGGAGTCCCAGACCTCGAGCTTGTACTCCAGGTTCAGGGGGACCTCGCCGAACGCGCGGCCCTCGAGGCGCACGTAGGCCCACTTGCGGTCGTCGAGCCACGCGACGTAGTCCGACGGGCCGATGTGGACGTTGCGGTCCTCCTTCTTGCCGGCCAGGGGGCCGTCGTGGAGGTTGGACGTCACGGCCTGCGTCTTCGACAGCTTCTTGGACTCCAGGCGCTCGCGCTCGAGCATGTTCTTGAAGTCCATGTTGCCGCCGACGTTCAGCTGGTACGTGCGGTCCAGGATGACGCCGCGGTCCTCGAACAGGCGGGCGAGCACGCGGTGCGTGATGGTCGCGCCGACCTGCGACTTGATGTCGTCGCCGACGATCGGGACACCGGCGGCCTCGAACTTCGCGGCCCACTCCGGGTCGGACGCGATGAACACGGGCAGGGCGTTGACGAACGCCACGTTCGCGTCGATCGCGCACTGCGCGTAGAACTTCGCGGCGTCCTCGGACCCGACGGGCAGGTAGCAGATGAGGACGTCGACACGCGCCTCACGCAGGGCCGCGACGACGTCGACCGGCTCGGCGTCCGACTCCTCGATGGTCTCGGCGTAGTACTTGCCGATGCCGTCGAGCGTGTGACCGCGCTGGACCGTCACGCCGAGCGGCGGGACGTCGGCGATCTTGATGGTGTTGTTCTCCGACGCGAGGATCGCCTCGGACAGGTCGAAGCCGACCTTCTTCGCGTCGACGTCGAACGCCGCGACGAACTCGATGTCCTTGACGTGGTAGTCACCGAGCTGCACGTGCATGAGCCCGGGAACCTTGCCGTCGGCAGGCGTGTCGGCGTAGTAGTGCACGCCCTGGACGAGCGACGCGGCGCAGTTGCCGACGCCGACGATGGCGACGCGGATGGAGGTCATCCTCGCTCCTTCTCGGTGGTTCTGGCCGGAGCGGCGAGGTCGCCGTCGGCGGTGGACGCTGCAACGGTGCGGTGACCGGTGCTAGCAGGACGCGCGCGGCGGACGCCACGCTCGTTGTCGATGAGTCCGTCGAGCCAACGGACCTCGCGCTCGGCCTGCTCCAGGCCGTGCCGCTGCAGCTCGAGCGTGTACTCGTCCATGCGCTCGCGGGTGCGGGCGACGGACATGCGGATGGTCTCGAGGCGCTCCGTCAGGCGCGTGCGCCGACCCTCGAGGATCCGCAGCCGGGTCTCGGCGTCGGTCTGCGCGAAGAACGCGAACCGCACGTCGAAGTTCTCGTCCTCCCAGGCCGCAGGGCCTGAGGAGGCGAGCACCGACTGCAGGTGCTCCTTGCCGTCCGCGGTGATCTGGTAGACGATCCGGGCCCGCTTGCTGCCGACCGCGTGCGGGTCGGCCGGGGACTCGGTCCCGACTATCCATCCGCGCTCCGCGAGCGACTTCAGGCACGGGTACAGCGACCCGTACGACAACGCGCGGAACGACCCGAGCACGAGGTTGAGCCGCTTGCGCAGCTCGTACCCGTGCATCGGAGACTCGTGGAGCAGCCCGAGGATCGCCGGCTCGAGCACGTCGGAACGACCGCGCACCGGGGCACCTCCTCTAGGCTGTGGGGTCGTGCGTCGGTGACGCACGGTGTGTGTCTCGTTCGATGTATCGCTCGTATGTATCAGCGCGATACATCGAGAAGAGTAGAGCGCGACGTTCGTCGTGCACAAGTCGCGCCGTCGCGCCAGCGTGTGCGCACGTCACCGACCCGCTCCGAGGTGCGTCCCGCGGCCGAGCACCGATGACGACACCGCAGCGACGCCACGACGACGACGCGCGGCGCCACTGGTCGCGCAGGGCCCGAACCCGGTTCGCGGGTGCCGAGTGCCGATCGTGTGAAGGGTCGCAGGACGCCGGCCCGCGGCCCGCCCGGGGCAGGGCCTGGTCGCGCATACTGGACGGCGCGTCCGCTGACGCCTGCCCTCGCCCGCCTCGTCGTGGTGCGAGGGTGCGTGCGGAAGGGACGCTCCTCGTCGTCGTCAGGAAGGCAACACGTTGGCCGGCTCGTCTCGCGCCTCCGCCCCGCGGTCGCGTCGCAGCGCCCCTCGTGGATCCGGCGCTCGCCCCGCGAACGCCCCCAAGCGCAAGTTCTTCGACTACCCGCGCTCGGGGTACCACGGGCTCCACCGCTGGCTGCCGTCGTGGCGGTTCCTGCTCGGCTCGTTCCTGACCGTCGCGTTCCTGGGCGCCGGCGCGCTCGTCGCGGCCTACGTCGGGATCAAGGTGCCCGCCGCGGGTGCCGAGGTGCAGTCGCAGACGACGACCGTCTACTACGCGGGCGGCCGCAAGGTCATGGGCACGTTCGAGGTCCAGAAGCGCCAGCTCGTCGAGCTCTCGACCCTGCCGACGTACGTCGGCGGCGCCGTGATCGCCGCCGAGGACCGCACGTTCGAGACGAACTCCGGCATCTCCGTCACCGGCATGGCGCGTGCGCTCATCAACAACGCGACCGGCGGCAAGAAGCAGGGTGGCTCGACGCTCACGCAGCAGTACGTCGAGCGCTACTACGTCGAGAAGACGACGACCGACTACATCGGCAAGTTCCGCGAGACGCTCCTGGCGCTGAAGATCACGCAGGAGGAGTCCAAGCCGGAGATCCTCGAGCGCTACCTCAACACGATCTACTTCGGCCGGGACTCCTACGGCATCCAGGCCGCGGCGCAGTCGTACTTCAAGGTCGACGCGAAGGACCTGACGATCTCGCAGGCCGCGCTGCTCGCGGGCATCATCCCGTCCCCGAACAACTGGGACCCGGCGGTGAGCCCGACGAAGGCCGAGGCGCGCTGGAACATCGTCATGAGCGCGATGCTCGAGGACAAGCACATCACGCAGGCGGAGTTCGACGCCGCGCAGTTCCCGACGACCGTGGTGTACCAGCGGTCGGCGAAGTACACGGGCACCGCGGGGTACCTGCTCAAGATGGTCGAGGACGAGATGGCGACCGAGGCCATCAACATCAGCAAGGAGCAGCTCGACCGCGGCGGCTACAAGATCATCACGACGGTCCAGAAGCCCGTGCAGGACCAGCTCACCGCCTCGGTGGAGAAGCTCTGGTCGGGTGAGCTGACCGACGGCGCGACCCCGCCGAGCGAGAACCTCAAGGTCGCGGCGTCGTCGGTCGACCCCTCGTCGGGCGGTGTCATCGCGCTGTACGGCGGAAAGGACTTCCTGACCGACCAGGTGAACCGCGCGACCTACGGCAACGGCATGCAGGCCGGCTCGACGTTCAAGCCGTTCACGCTCGTCGCCGCGCTCAAGGAGGGGATCTCGCTCGACACGCGGTTCTCCGGCAAGTCGCCCATGACGCTCGACGGCTGGGGCTCCGGCGACCAGAAGGTCAGCAACTTCGGCGGCTCGTCGTACGGCTCGATCGACCTCGTCGACGCGACCGCCGACTCGGTGAACACCGTGTACGCGCAGCTCAACCTGGAGGTCGGCGCCGACAAGACCGCGCAGGTCGCGAAGGACGCGGGCATCCTGACGCCCGTCGAGGCCGTCCCGTCCAACGTGCTCGGCAGCTCGTCGGTGCATCCGCTCGACATGGCGAACGCGTACGCGACGTTCGCCGCGCAGGGCGTGCACCACGACGTGCACATCGTGTCCCAGGTGCTCAACCCGGACGGCTCGGTGAACTACCAGACCGACGGCGACCCCGAGCGCAAGTTCGAGCAGGACGTGATGGCGGACGCGACGTACGCGATGACGCAGGTGGTCCAGAAGGGGTCCGGCAAGCCGTACATCGCCCCGCTGGGTGTGCCGATCGCCGGCAAGACGGGCACGTCGACCGGCAACATCTCCGCGTGGTTCGTCGGCTACACGCCGACGATCTCGACGGCCGTCGCCCTCAGCCAGGTCGGCGACGACGGCTCGTCCGAGGTCACGATCAAGCCCTTCGGTCCGAGCCCGTACGGCGGGCCGCTCGGCGAGGTGACGGGTGGCTCGATCCCCGCTCGTCTGTGGGCCGAGTACATGGGCCCGGTGCTCGACATGGAGCAGTTCGCCAAGCAGCGCGACTTCCCGCCGCGCGCGGACGTCGGCGACAAGCCGACCTCGTCGCCCACGCCCACCCCGACGGCCACGCCGACGACGGAGCCGACCGAGGAGCCGACGATCGACGCGACCGTCAAGGTCCCGGGCAGGCTCGCGGGCAAGACGCAGGCGGACGCCACGGCCGCGCTGCTCGCCGTGGGTCTCGAGCCGGTGATCGTCTCCCAGTCGTCGGAGAAGGTGGCCGCGGGACGAGTGATCTCCGTGGAGCCGTCGGGCGGGACCAAGGTGCCCGTGGGGACCCAGGTGACGATCGTCGTCTCGACCGGGCCCGAGCAGCAGCCGGACCCCGAGCCGACGGGCGACCCGGGCCCTGACCCGACCGAGGCGGCCCCGCCGCCGAAGAAGAACGACTGAGCGTCGTCGCCCTGGGGCGCGGCCGGGTGATCCCCGGCTGTCCACAGGGCGACGATTTCACCGGGCCGTCACCGGGCCGGTAGGCTAGAACACTGCTGTGCCTCCGTCTCGCCGCTGCCATCAGCGCCGGACGGGGGACGACGAGGGCTCCGGCCCCCGTCGACAGCGACGCATGAGAACCCTCCTGTCACGGAACGACCGTGACCGCTGAGACCAGAGGAGGTGGGTATGAGCCTGCGTCAGTACGAGATCATGATCATCCTCGATCCCGAGATCGAGGAGCGCACCGTCGCCCCGTCGCTCGACAAGTACCTGTCGGTCGTCAAGACCGACGGCGGCAACGTCGACAAGGTGGACATCTGGGGTCGCCGTCGCCTGGCCTACGAGATCAACAAGAAGGCCGAGGGCATCTACGCGGTCGTCGACTTCACCGCGGAGCCGGCCACGGCCAAGGAGCTCGACCGCCAGCTCGGCCTCAACGAGGTCGTCCTGCGCACGAAGGTCCTGCGCCGAGGCGTGTGACCCGTCGGTGCGCGCCGCTCGCGTGCGCACCACATCGAAGGACAGAGCAGTTCGAGGATCGATCGAGGAGCTGGCATGGCTGGTGAGACCGTCATCACGGTGATCGGGAACCTGACCGGGGACCCGGAGCTGCGCTTCACCCCGTCGGGTGCGGCCGTGGCCAACTTCACCGTCGCGTCGACGCCCCGCACGTTCGACCGCCAGAGCAACGAGTGGAAGGACGGCGACACGCTGTTCATGCGCTGCTCGATCTGGCGCGAGGCTGCGGAGTCGGTCGCGGAGTCGCTCACCAAGGGCACGCGCGTGATCGTGACCGGCCGCCTGGTCCAGCGCTCGTACGAGACCCGTGAGGGCGAGAAGCGCACGGTCGTCGAGCTGCAGGTGGACGAGGTCGGTCCGTCGCTCCGTTACGCCACGGCCAAGGTCACCCGCGCCCAGCGCTCGGGTGGCGGCGGTGGCTTCGGCGGCGGCGGTGGCGGCTACTCCGGTGGCGGCCAGTCGAACACCGGCGGCGACGACCCGTGGGCCACGCCCGCGAGTGGTGGCAGCGCCGGTGGCGGCTACTCCGACGAGCCCCCGTTCTGATCCTCTAGATCCTTCGAGACCCCAGACATCACATCCCCGGGCATGGCAACGCCCGGGGCTCCAGAGACAGGAGCACCGCGATGGCCAAGGCCGTTGTTCGCAAGCCCAAGAAGAAGCAGAACCCGCTCAAGGCAGCCAAGATCGAGGTTGTCGACTACAAGGACACCGCGCTGCTGCGCAAGTTCATCTCCGACCGCGGGAAGATCCGCGCTCGCCGGGTGACCGGTGTGTCCGTGCAGGAGCAGCGCGCGATCGCGCGTGCCGTCAAGAACGCGCGCGAGATGGCTCTGCTGCCGTACTCGTCGTCGGCTCGCTGAGAAGGAGGCCTGAAGATGGCGAAGATCATCCTCACGCACGAGGTCACCGGCCTCGGCGCCCCGGGCGACGTGGTCGAGGTCAAGGACGGGTACGCCCGTAACTACCTGATCCCGCGCAACCTTGCCGCCCCGTGGACCAAGGGTGCGGAGAAGGACATCACGGCGATCCGCAAGGCCCGCAAGGCCCGCGAGATCGCGACCCTCGACGACGCCAAGGCTGTGCGCGACTCGCTGCAGTCGAAGGCCGTCGTCGTGTCGGCCAAGGCCGGCGACGCCGGTCGCCTGTTCGGCGCCGTGACCACCGCGGAGATCGCGGACGCGGTCAAGGCGTCGGGCGCCCCGGCGATCGACAAGCGCAAGGTCGAGATCGCTCAGCCGATCAAGGCCCTGGGCGAGTACACCGTCTCGGTCCGCCTCCACCCGGAGGTCGCCGCGACCGTGACCGTCAAGGTCGTCGCCGCCTGAGCTGACGCTCGGTCGACTCGAGGCCCCGTCCCCTTCCTGGGGGCGGGGCCTCGTGCTGTGCCGGCGCGGGGGAGCCGGCGTCGGCGGCGGTGCCGCGGAGTCTCGCGCACGCAATTGCGTACCGATCCGGTCCAGGTGAATTGATTCGCCAGGGTGCGGTCGCTTGCCTGCGCCCGAGACGGTGGTGGACCGACCACTCGCAGACCGAAGGGGGCACCCGTGTCCGCTCAGCCCACAGCGACCGAACCCACCCGCATCACCGAGGACACCAAGCCGCCGCCCCCCGTCAACAAGCGTGCTCGCCTGTTCGGCACGCTCCTGCTGGTGCTCGGCGCGATCATGATCGTCGGCGGCATCGGCGCCTGGGGTGCCGTCGCCCAGGGACTCGCGCAGGAGAACGTCAACGTGACCGACACCGCGCCGGCGTTCGTCGGCGAGCGGGTCGACGCACCCTGGGAGGCGTGGGCGCAGTCCGAGGCGATCCGCACCGACCTCGAGCAGATGACCGACGGCCGCACGTACGCCGAGATCGACCGCGAGGACCCGCTGCGGCCGAGCGTCGCGACCGGCACGTTCCTGCGCGCGTCCCTCATGACCTCGGTGATCGGGTTCGGCGTCGCGCTCGCGGTCGTCGGCGTCGGCGTCGGGTTCGTGATCGGCGGCCTGGGCCTGCGCAGCCTCGCCCGCCGTCAGGCGGCCCTGGCGGCGTGAGCCGACTCGACCGTCATGGACGCACGGTCGACACGAGGCCCCGTCCCTCTGGGGGGCGGGGCCTCGCACGTGCCGGCGTCGTTCGGCCGGCGTCAGCCGGCGGTGCTGCGAACAGTGCCGACGAGACCTCGTGGGCGGTCGGCGGCGGTCAGGACCCGGTCGGGGTGAGCAGTGCGTGCAGGCCGGGTCGGCCGATCGGCGGGTGGTCGGTCCACGGGAGCACGACGGGTGGTCGCGGGCTGAGCTCGGCGACCTCGGCGATCCGGTGCACCTCGTCGGCGGACTGTGCGGCCAGGACGCGGTGGTGGGTGCTCCGCTGCGAGAGCGCCGCGTTGACGACCCAGGTCCAGGGCACCAGCCCGGTGCGGGCCAGGTCCTCCTGCAGCGCGCGGGCCTCGTGGACCGGTGTCGCCTGCGGCAGGGTGAGCAGCACGATCCGCGTGCGATCGGGGTTGCTCAGCCGTTCGTAGAGGCGCGCCGAGTCGGACGTCGCGAGGTCTCCCGAGCGCGTGTGCTCCTGGGCGACGAAGGAGTGCGACGACTGCAGGAGCAGCAGGGTGTGCCCGGTCGGGGCGGTGTCGATCACGACCCAGCGGTGCTCGGCCTGGGCGACTGTGCGGGCGAACGCGTGGAACACCGCGACCTCCTCGGTGCACGGCGAGCGCAGGTCCTCCTCGAGCAGGTCGCGAGCCGCCGGGTCGAGCTGGGACCCCGCCTCGTCCATGACCTGAGCGGTGTAGGCGGTGGTCTCGAGGGACGGGTCGATCCGGGTGACGTGGAGGTTTGCCGGTGGGTCCTGCAGCACGAGCTCGACGTGGGCCGCGGGATCGGTGGTCGTGAGGGTGACCGGCAGGCCGCGCTCGGCCAGGGCGAGCGCGATCGCGGCGGCGACGGTCGTCTTGCCGACGCCTCCCTTGCCCATCGTCATGACGATCCCCGGCCCGGCCGCGGCCACGGCGTCCACGAGGTCGACCAGTCGGCTGGTCGAGGGGGACTCCGGTGGGAGCGACGGCGTCTCGGCTTCGTCGGCACACGGCTGTGCCGCGGCGCGCAGCGCGTCGACGCCGAGCGGGGCGCGGGCGAGCAGAGGCATCTCGTCGCCGGACCACACCCTCCTCAGAGGCTCGGGCATGGCGGCCAGCGCGGCGAGCTCGTGGTCGCTGCGGGCCTGGGCGAGCGCGTCGTCGTCCGGGTCGCCCAGGACGCCGTTGACGACGAGACGCTGGTTGAGCATCCCCAGATCGGTGAGCTCTCCGCTCGCCCGCGCCGCCTCGCTGAGCGAGGCGTCGTCGGGGCGGGCGACGAGCACCACCGTGGTGCGCGAGCCGTCACGCAGCGCGTCGAGGCCATCGGCGTAGGACTCCTGGGTCTGCCCGAGCGCCGAGACCGGGCCGACGCACGTGATCCCGCCGGTGTTGGACTCGAGGAATCCGTCCCACGCGGCCGGGAGGCTGAGCAGGCGCAGCGTGTGGCCGGTCGGCGCGGTGTCGAACGCGACGTGGTCGTACCCACCGACCAGCTCGTCATCCACCAGCAGCCGCACGAACTCGTTGAAGGCGGCGACCTCGACCGTGCACGGCCCGGACAGCTCTTCCTCGATCTGCGCGACCGCCTCGGGTGGCAGCAGCCCCCGGTACGGTCCGACGACCGTGTCGCGGTAGCGCGACGCGGCGGCCGTGGGGTCGAGGTCCAGCATGACCAGGCCGGGGACGTCGGGCACCGCCACGGGACGATCGTCGTCGCCGGTGACGCCCAGGACTTCCGGAAGGTTGCTCGCCGGGTCCGTCGAGACGATCAGCACGCGGCGACCCGCGTCCGCCAGGGCGACCGCGGTCGTCGACGCGCACGACGTCTTGCCGACGCCGCCCTTCCCCGTGAAGAAGAGGAACGGCGTGGCGTGCTCGACGATCCCGGCCAGCCACGCGTGCTGGACGGCGGTCGTCGTCATCTCAGCACCCGCCTGCGCCGCCGCAGCACCCGCCGCCGGCCGACTGCGCCAAGGGCAGCAGCCGGTCCACCGGTGCAGCCAGCCCGGCCCAGCCCGCGAGCTCGGCGCGGTCCGGGTAGCGGCCCGTGGCGCGGACCTCGCCGTCGACCAGCAGCGCAGGCAGACCGTCGACGCCGTGCTCGGCCAGCACTGTCGCCACCAGCGGGTTGCCGACGAACTTGCCCGGCTCCTGGGAGAGCGTCGCGCGGCTCACCTGGACGCCCTGGCCGGACAACCACTCCAGGTCCGCCGCGAACCTGCTCAGCGTCGGGTCGACGTCCGTCCCGCACACCCCCGTCGAACAGCACATCGCGGGGTCGAAGACCTCGACAGTCGCCATGACGCCACCTCCATCCATCGATGTACGTTGATGGGACCACCGTCTCATCGACACGCGTCGATGCCTCGGACGAAGGTCCCGGCCGTGCACGACGTCAGGCGTCGAGGAGGCCGCGGGGTTTCACGCCCCGACGGCAGGGACGCCGAGCTCGTCGAGCAGGGTCACGATGCGTGAGCGGATCTCGTCGCGGATCGGGCGGACCGACTCGATGCCCTGGCCCGCGGGGTCCTCGAGCTTCCAGTCCTCGTAGCGCTTGCCCGGGAAGTAGGGGCACGCGTCGCCGCAGCCCATGGTGACGACGACGTCCGAGGCCTGCACGGCCTCGATGGTGAGGATCTTCGGCTGCTCGGCGGCGATGTCGACGCCGACCTCCGCCATCGCCGCCACCGCGACGGGGTTGACCTGGTCGGCGGGCATCGAACCGGCCGAACGGACCTCGACGGCCCCACCGGACAGGGCGGACAGGAAGCCGGCGGCCATCTGCGAGCGGCCGGCGTTGTGGACACAGACGAACAGGACGCTGGGCTTGTCGGTGGTCGGGGCCATGACTCACTCCTCAGGTCGTGGGGGGACAGGCTCGTGACGAGGGCCGCTGCGCGGTGGCTCAGGCGCTCACTCAGAGGTCGGACGCGGACATCTTGACCACCCGTACGTCGATCAGTCAAAATTGACTCAATGAACACTGAGTGGCTAGCCCTGGTCGAACGCCGCGCGGCGCTGCACGGCGCTCTGTCCGACCCCGGCCGTCTCGCCGTGGTCGACCTGCTCTCGCGCGGGGACGCCTCCCCGTCCGAGCTCGCCGCTGAGCTGTCGATGCCCTCCAACCTCCTCGCGCACCACGTCAACGTCCTGGTCGAGCACGGCCTCGTCGAACGCACGCGCTCGGAGGGCGACCGCCGCCGCACCTACCTGCGCCTGCTGCCCACCGAGCTCGGCCCCCTGACGACGAGCCCTCTGCCGCGCCCGGCCCGCGTCCTGTTCGTCTGCACCGCGAACTCCGCGCGCTCGCACCTCGCGGCGGCCCTCTGGCGGCGCGCCAGCCAGATCCCGGCGGCGTCGGCCGGCACCCACCCCGCACCCGTGATCCACCCGGGGGCGATCGCCGCGGCGGCGCGCCACGACGTCGACCTGCGCGACGGACGACCGCAGACCATCGATGACGTCCGTCGTGAGGGCGACCTCGTCATCACGGTCTGCGACCGCGCCCACGAGGAGGTCGGGCTCACCGCCGACGTGCACTGGTCCATCCCGGATCCGGTCCCCTACGGCAGCGACGACGCGTTCGACCACGCCGTCACCGAGCTGAGCCGCCGCGTCGCCCAGCTCGTCCCCCGCCTCGTCATGAGCTGAGGCGCCAGCAGGACGTGCGCAGATCGTCGGGACCACAGGCACGAGCTCCGCGGAGGCCGCGGGCCTGCCCCCAGCCCGCGTCATCCCCGGACGTCGACTCCGGCCGGGCTCGTCCCCGCGCCCAGGAGGACGACGACCCGTGTCGCTGAGACCTCTTGCCGCGGACTGGTTGCGCGTATAGCGTGCTGGTTGTGCGTACAGCATCGTCGCCGGACGACCGGCGCGCGAGCGAGCTCACCGCGTGGGCGAGGATTCGCGACGCGGCCGTCGAGTGCTTCGCCGAGCAAGGGTTCGACGCGCCGTTCCGGGTGATCGCCGAGCGCGCCGGCGTCTCGCCCGCGTTGATCACGCACCACTTCGGCTCGAAGGCCGGCCTGCGTGAGCACTGTGACGCCGAGGTGCTGCGTCGCTACGGGGCCCTCAAGGCGAGCAGCCTGGCCGACCCGAGCGCGTACCTGTTCGCCAACCTGACCGACCCCGGGCCCTCCGCCGAGCTCGTCGTCTACATGATCCGCGCGATCCATGCCGGGGGTGAGCCCGCACAGCAGTTCCTCGAGCATCTCGTCGACGAGGCGCGCGACATCATGCGCGACAGCGTCCAGTCCGGACTCGTGCGTCCCTCGCGAGACGAGGAGGCGCGCCTGCGCTACCTCGTCTTCCAGACCATGGGGTCACTGCTGATGCAGTTCCTCACCATGCCCGACGCCACACCCCGGGCATTCGTCGAGGCCGTGAGCGCGCGCAACCACGACCAGATCCTGCCGACCCTGGAGCTCTTCACGGAGGGCTTGCTGACCTCCAGGCGGATGCTCGACGACTACCTGCTGTACGTCGGCGACCCGCCCGACGGTGACCAGCAGCAGTCAGATCGACAGAGTGCGTGACGGCGCAGCCGTCCGCTCCCTCCACCTGCCACGACACCTCCCGAGGAACGTTCATGCCCACGGCAGCCTCCATGGCGGTGCAGGTCGAGAACCTGCACAAGAGCTTCGGCCACGTCCACGCCCTGCGAGGGCTGGACCTGACCGTCCCGACCGGTCAGGTGACCGGCTTCCTCGGCCCCAACGGGGCCGGGAAGACCACAGCCATCCGCGTCCTCCTCGGTCTGCTCAAGGCCGACTCCGGACGCGTCGCTCTCCTCGACGGCGACCCCTGGACGGATGCGGTGCGGCTGCACAGGCGCGTCGCGTACGTGCCCGGCGACGTCACCCTCTGGCCGAACCTCACCGGCGGCGAGGCGATCGACATCCTCTGCCGGATCTCCGGCCCGCTCGACCCGCGGCGGAAGCACGCCATGCTCGAGAGGTTCGAGCTCGACCCCACCAAGAAGGCACGGACCTACTCGAAGGGCAACCGGCAGAAGGTCGCGCTCGTCGCCGCCCTCGCCTCCGATGCCGAGCTGCTCCTCCTGGACGAGCCGACGAGCGGACTCGACCCGCTGATGGAGGCGGCGTTCACCGAGTCCATCCGCGAGATCAAGGCGCAGGGGCGGTCGGTGCTGCTGTCGAGCCACATCTTCGCCGAGGTGGAGAAGCTCGCCGACCGCGTCACGATCATCCGCGAAGGTGCCACCGTCGAGTCCGGGACCATCGCCGAGCTCCGGCACCTGACGCGCACGCAGGTCACCGCTGTGCTCGACGGGGGCGTGGACGGCCTCGCGACGCTGCCCGGTGTGCACGACCTGACGGTGCTCGACCGGCACGTGACCTTCGCCGTCGACGAGGCGGCGCTGCCGACAGTCCTGGCGCGCGTCGCGGTGCTCGGGCCGCGCTCGCTCGTCGCCAACCCGCCGTCACTGGAAGAGCTGTTCCTGCGGCACTACGGCGACGAGCTCGCAGCTCTGTCCGCACGTGCGGAGCGGCAGCCGTGACGGCCACGACCGCCACGCCTCCGCGGCGACTCGCGCCGACAGCCCGTCGAGGACGCACGCTCGAGAGCTGCGCAGGGTGGCGACCGATGGTGCGCCTCCAGCTGCGCCGCAACCGGGTTCGTCTGGCGGCGTGGCTCGTCGCACTCGTCACGATGTTCGCGTACGTCGCGTCCTACTACCAGGAGCTCTTCCCCACCCAGGCGGCGCTCGACGACTTCGCCGCCGTCTCGAACACGCCCGGTATCAGGGCCCTCACCGGCCTGTCGCCAGCGGCGAACACGCTCGGCGGTGCGGTCTGGACGAAGGCCTGGATGACGATCGCGCTGGCCCTGGCGCTCGGGGTCGTGTTCCTCGCCACCCGGAACGGCCGGGCCGACGAGGAAGCGGGCCGCACCGAGCTGCTGCGCTCTCGGATGCTGGGGGTGCACGCCGCCACCGTCGCCTCGTGGCTGGTCCTGGCGTGCCTGTGCGTCCTGGTGGGCGTCGGCATCACCCTCGTCTCCGCCGCACAGGGCCTCGATCCTGCGGGCGCGGGACTGCGGGGTTCATCCGTGCTGGGCGCGTCAGTGGCGGGAGTCGGTCTCGTCGGCCTGGGCGTCGGCGCCGTTGCCGGACAAGTGGCCGGGACCGCGCGAGCCGCGAATGCACTCGGATCGGCGGTGATCCTCGGCTTCTACGTCCTGCGCATGGTGGGCGACCTCGGTGACGGCGCGCTCACGTGGGCGTCACCGATCGGGTGGGGCCAGAAGATGGAGCCGTTCGCGGGCGATCGGTGGTGGCCCCTCGCGCTGCTCGCCCTCCTTGCCGTCGTGCTGTGCACGGTCGCGATCACGCTCGAAGCCCGGCGTGACCATGGCGCAGGACTGATCGCGGCGAGGCCAGGGCGGGCATGGGCGCCACGCCGGTTCGCCTCGCCCCTGGGGCTCGGGCTGCGGTTGCAGCGCGGGCCGATCGTCGGATGGACGATCGCGGTCGTGCTCGCCGCGGTGCTGTTCGGCTCCGTCGCCGAGGCCATGGCCGACCTCCTGGACGACGCCGGCGGCGATACGGCCGACCTGCTGCGAGGCGCGGGTGTTCCGGCGCTGCTGTCGATGCTCGCCAGCATGATCGGACTCGTCACGGCGGTCTTCGCGACCCAGTCGGCAGTGTCGCTGCGCGGCGACGAGGCGACCGGCATCCTCGAGCCGCAGCTCGCCGGAGCCATCTCACGCACCCGTTGGGCTCTGGAGCGCCTGCTCATCCCCGTGGCCGGCTCCGCCGTGCTGCTCGCCGTCGGAGGCGCGGTCCTCGGAGCCGTGTACGGAGCGACGGTCGACGACCCCTCTCAGTCAGCCGCGATGGCCGGCGCCACGCTCGCGTACTGGCCGGCGGTCATGGTCCTGGTCGGGCTCGCGGTCGCCCTGTTCGGCTGGGTGCCCCGCGTCGCGGTGCCCGCCACGTGGGGCGTCATGGCCGCGATGTGGTTCGCCACCATGCTCGGTGAGGTCTTCGGGCTGCCCGACTGGGTCCTGGACGGACTGCCGTTCGCAGCAGTCCCGTACCTTCCGCTGGAGCCCTTCTCCTGGACGCCCCTGGTGGCGCTGACGATGGTCGCCGCTGTGCTGACCTGGTCGGGCGTCCACCGGTTGAGGCGGCGAGACCTCCAACCTGCCTGACTCGCGCGAGCGGCGGCGCCGCCTCGCGGAGGTGCGGGAGCTGCGGCTCCGACCGTCACGCAGGGTCACGGTCGGACAGACCGGGCACGGGCCTCAGACCTCGTCGCGCCAGGTGTGCTGCGGGTCGTACCCCAGCAGGCGACGTGCCTTGTCGATGGACAGGAGCGTCTCGCGGCCCTCGATCGGGCGTCGCACGGGGACGTCCGGGAAGTACTCGGCGACCAGCTCGGCCGACGGGCGGTCCAGCACCGAGTCGGGTGAGGCGACGATGAAGGCCTCGAACCCCCGCAGGTCGCTCTCGAGCGCGAGGCGGACCGCGAGGGCACCGTCGCGGGCGTCGATGTAGCTCCACAGGTTCCAGATCCGGCTGCGCGGGTCGGCCGCGAAGCTCGGGAACGCGGCGTAGTCGCCGACGTCCATGACGTTGGAGAACCGCAGGCCGATGAGCTTGAGCTCCGGGTCCCAGCGCGTGAAGTGCCGAGCCATCTCCTCCTCGACGGCCTTGCCGAGGGAGTACGTGCTCTCCGGGCGGACGGCGTACTCCTCGTCGACCGGCACGTACGGCGGAGGCGTCTCGAAGGGCAGCCCGAGGACGGTCTCGCTCGACGCCCAGACCACGTTCGTGATGCCTGCGCGGCGGGCGGCGCTGAACACGTGGTGCGTGGCGACGACGTTGTTCGCGAACGTCGCACCGCTCGGGCGCAGACCCGGCGCGGGAATCGCTGCCAGGTGCACCACCGCGTCGACACCGTCGTACCTGTCGTCGATCCCCGTGAGCGCCTCGGTCACCTCGCCGAGATCGGTGAGGTCGACCCGGGTGAACAGCGCCTGCTGATCCGCCGGAGGGGGAGCGGTGTCGACGTTGACCACGTCGTACCCGTGCGCCGCCAGGTGCTCGACGACGGCGCGGCCGAGCTTGCCGCTCCCGCCGGTCACGACGACGCGGCTCATGCGCCGACCCCGACGTGCGACGACGAGACCCGCGCGTCCCCGGCCTGCACGAGAGCTGCCGGGCGCGGCGACGGGACAGGTGCGGAGCGGGGCAGGTTCATGCGCACATCACATCACGGGCCGTCTCGCTGCCAGCCGCAGGGAAGACCGCACTCGTCGTCCACACGAAGCGTTTCAGGCAGGACCGGGGGGCATCGTCCCGTGTGACATTGAGCCCGACGCCGTGTGAACGATCACACGACGGATGCCAGTGGGTCCGTCCACGCGGCGCACCCGCTCCCGGATCGAAGGGAGATGGACAGGTGAGAAGAAGCCCAAGGAGCCCGCGACGACGGTGGTCCGCGATGCTCGTCGCGCTGGGCGTCGCGGCGGCCGGTGCGGTCGCGGTCGCGGCGGCGCCGACGGCGACCGCAGCGAGCATCGACACCTCGGCGTCGTACGTGCTGGTCAACCGCACCAGCGGCAAGGCCCTCGACGTGTACGCCCGGGCCACCACTGACGGTGCCCGCATCACGCAGTGGTCGCGCAACGACGGCACCAACCAGCAGTGGCAGTTCGTCGACTCGGGCGGCGGCTACTACCGGCTCAAGTCCCGCCTGTCCGGCAAGGTCCTCGACGTCAGCGGCCGGTCCGCTGCCGACGGCGCCGCGATCATCCAGTGGACCGACAACAACTCGTCGAACCAGCAGTTCAGCATCCAGGACGTCGACGGGTACATCCAGCTGATCGCGCGCCACAGCGGCAAGGCCGTCGAGGTGCAGGGCGCCTCCACCGCCGACGGCGGCAACGTCGTGCAGTACGCCGACTGGAACGGCAGCAACCAGCAGTGGCAGATGGTCCGCGTCGGCGGTGGCACGCCCACGCCCACGCCGACGCCCACGTCGGGGACCGGGTGCTCGCTGCCGTCGTCGTACCGGTGGGACTCCTCGGGCCCCCTCGCCCAGCCGCGGTCGGGCTGGACGTCGCTGAAGGACTTCACGAACGTCGTCCACAACGGCAAGCACCTCGTGTACGCGTCGAAGGTCGAGAACGGCAGCTACGGCTCGATGGCGTTCAGCCCGTTCACGAACTGGTCGGACATGGCGACCACGAGCCAGAACGCCCTCCCCTCCGGCACGGTCGCTCCCACGCTGTTCTACTTCGCGCCCAAGAACATCTGGGTCCTGGCCTACCAGTGGGGTCAGTGGCCGTTCATCTACCGGACCTCGACCGACCCGACGAACGTCAACTCGTGGTCGTCACCGCAGCCGCTGTTCACGGGCAGCATCACCGGCTCCGGGACCGGCCCGATCGACCAGACCCTCATCGGTGACGGGCAGAACATGTACCTGTTCTTCGCCGGCGACAACGGCAAGATCTACCGCGCGAGCATGCCGATCGGGAACTTCCCGGGCAGCTTCGGGTCGAGCTACACCACGATCATGAGCGACACCACGGCCAACCTGTTCGAGGGCGTGGAGGTCTACAAGGTCGCCGGTCAGAACCAGTACCTGATGATCGTCGAGGCGATGGGCTCGGGCGGGCGCTACTTCCGCTCGTTCACGTCCTCCAGCCTGTCGGGGTCGTGGACACCGCAGGCCGCGTCCGAGAGCAACCCGTTCGCGGGCAAGGCCAACAGCGGCGCGACGTGGACCAACGACATCAGCCACGGCGACCTGGTCCGGTCCAACCCCGACCAGACCAAGACGATCGACCCGTGCAACCTGCAGCTGCTCTACCAGGGCCGCGACCCCAACGTGAACGCCGACTACAACAACCTGCCGTACCGCCCGGGCCTGCTCACGCTCCGGCGCTGACGAGCGGCGCACGACACCCACGAGCGTGGGAGCCAGGGGGTGGGCCCGGTTCATCCGAGCCCACCCCCCCTCCGGCGCCGCCGGCGAAGTGCGTCGAGCAGGTCCTGTGCCGCGGCCGTGTCCGCTGCGGCCGCTTCCGCGACCTTCAGCAGGTGCGATCACGCCAGGTGCTTCTGCCAGACCGCCGCGACACCGTCCGCCACGAAGCCGAGCGCGACGTTGATCGCGAGCATGTGGGCGTTCTCCTGCGCGTTCCACGTGTGGATCCGCTCGACGCCCGGCCGCCACGCGGCGAGCGCACGCAGGTTCGCGACCTTGACGAGCATCCCGAGGCGGTGCCCGCGGTGCTCGCGCAGCACGAGCGTGTCCTCCTGGAACCCGAACGGGACCTCGGGGAAGGGCACCTGGAGCACCGTGAACGCGACGAGCTCGCCCGACGCGACGTGCTCGGCCACCGCGACCAGCACATGCTGCTGCCGGCCCGCGAGGTCCGCGAGGTGGCTACGCACGCGGTCGGCGTCCCACGAGTCCTCGTCGTAGTCGACCTCGCCGAGCGGCACGTCCGTGCTCATCCGGGTCCACAGCCGCGCGAGGTCGTCGAGGCGGTCCTCGGGGATCTCGTCGCGCCACGTGACGATCCGGTAGGTGTCACCGGCCGCGGCGGCGGCATCGTCGCCGAGGCGGTCGAGCACCGGCGACGGAACCGGCAGGTACAGCGTGGAGTGGCGACCGACCTGCTCGAGCGCGTAGCCGCGCTCGAGCGAGACGACCGCCTCGGGCGAGTCGACCGGCACGCGGCCGGCACCCGTGCGGGGTTCGAGCGCTCCCGGCCCCGCGGGCGGCTCCGGGGCGTGCGGTGCCGTGTAGACGACGGTCGTACAACCGAGCGCCGCGGCCTCCTCCTCGATCCCCGCGAGCAGCACGTCGAGAACGCCGTCGTGAGCGTGCGCGGGACGCACGGCCAGCGGTCCGGCCCAGAGCAGGTGCGTGTTGGCCTCGCGGCCGACGACGACGAGCGCGACCCCGACGACGTCAGCGGGCTGCGGCGGGACGTCCTGCGGGTGCGAGGCGCGCACCACCAGGAGCATCTGCTTGCGGTCGTACTCCTGGTGACGGACGACGCCGTGCATGACCCACGGCGGAGCCCACTGGTCGGTCCAGCCCCACACGGCGGCCTCGCGCTCGCGCTCGACGTCGCTGAACGCGTGCAGCGCCCACGCGTCGGGGTGGTCGAGGTCGGCGGGTGGTTCGGGAGCGCGCACGACGCGCCAGCTTCGGTCGGTCACGCGCCGAGTCTGGCGACCCGGCACCGGGCCTGACCAGGCATTAGTGTCCCGCTCAACGCTTGGGTGCGCCCTCGGCCCCGGATGACGTTCGGCACCGGGAGACGCGCCTAGCCGGCGCCGCCGGCCCCCAGGAACGGCTGGTACATGAGCCTGCCCTGGTTGACCGCGAGGAGCTCGTCGTCCACCTCGTTCCCGGCCCCGTCGAGCACCCGTCGGCGCAGCACGTTGTGACGCGTGAAGACGCCGGGCAGGTCGTTCCTCATCTCGTGCGCGGCTTCATACACCTCGTAGGTGTGCAACGGTGCCTGGTCGCTGGTCCACGCCCCGACGAGGTGCGTCTGCCCGACCGTCAGCGAGAGCCGGAACGTCGCGGACGTGCGGTTCTCGATCTGCAGGTCGAGCACGGGCCACGAGCACGTCGCGCCGCTGCCGAACGGCTGCGTGCGGCCGGTGTCCGGGAAGACGTCATAGGTGTGCCGCCAGCGCTCGACCACGGTCAGCGGTGAGTGCACGGTCATCCAGTACAGGAGGTTGGTCATCTGGCACAGCCCACCGCCGACGCCCTCGTCGACCTCGCCCTGCCGCAGGACCAAGCCGTCGGTGAACCCGCGCCGATAGCTCGGTCGCCCGACCACCCGCCAGAACGACATCCTCTGCCCGGGCCGTAGCGCACTGCCGTCCAACCGCCCGGCCGCGATCGCCAGGTTCACCGCCTTGTTCTCCTGCAGGCGGCGGTCCACCCCGGCCAGCTCGCGGAAGATCGGTGTGCGGTGGGCCGCGACCTCGTGCTCGAAGCCGTCCACGGCCACACGGTCCAGCCGCGCCTGCACGCCGGCCTGCCGCCACTGCCACTCCCGACGCAACCGCCACACTGCCGGCCCGAGCGACCTCCGGGCGCGCTCGCGCACGGAATCGGTGACCCTCGATGTGCCGCCCGGCCTCGTGCCCACCGCAGCTCCGCCCCCGCCCGCCGGGGCTCGATCCCCGTGCTCGCCAGCGCCGATGCGCTCGACGGACGTGATCGTCCCGTCCCCGGGCACGGCATGGCAAGGAGTGCCGGACGACGGTCGTCCAGACCTGGCGTCCGGCGGTCACCAGTTCTGGGTGCCCGGACCGCCCTTGAACGGTCCGACGACGTGCGAGGTGATCCAGCCGCCGTAGAAGCCGCCCTCCTGGGCCTGGACGACCTCGCCGTCGACCGTGCAGCGGTCCATGGCGCCCGGCATCACGGCGATCGAGCCGGCGAGCACCTCGTAACCAGCCGCCGGGTCCGGGTACGTCCACCCAGCACGGGGCGCCACCAACCCCCCGCCCACGACGTCGACGTACGCGGCCTGCCCCTTCCACTCGCACCAGGACGCTCCGGGGACGGCGCGCAGCGACCCGGCGACGAACGCCGACCGGGGCAGGTAGTACGTCGGGGGGTGGCTCGTCTCCAGCACCCGCCCGCTCGACGACGTCCGCGCCACCACCTCACCACCGAGCACGATCACGAGCTCGGCCGTGCACGGCTCGACGCGCGGGGGGCGCGGGTAGTCCCACACCGACTCCTGCCCAGGCGCGGGACGGATCGGGACAGGACGGGGCACGTCCTCGACCGTACGTCGAGCCCGGCCGCGTCGCAGCCCCGCGTCTGGTTCGGCGAGCAGGACGGGTCGCCGCCTGCCGCGCGACGACGCCCGCTGCGGGTGACGATGGCGCGATGACGTCGACTCAGCACGGACCGGACGGCTCGAGCCGACCTACCGGAGCATGCGAGCCGACACCGGCACACGCGGCCATCCGTGGTACCAGAGACGCGCTGCGCCCCCGACGGGCCAGCTGCCTCGGGCAGGCGGGCGCAAGCCGGTGGCCCGACCGGTCAGGGCGCGCGAACCTCGAGGACGTCGTCGAGCCCCGCGAAGTCGCCGACGTCCCGTGTGACCAGCACCGCGCCGTGTGCGTGGGCGGTCGCTGCGATCAGCAGGTCGAACGCGCGGGCCCGCGGCTGCCGTCCGGCCGCGACGGTCTTCGTCGCCAGCAGCGCGTACGACGACGCGACCGAGTCATCGATCGGCAGGGCGGCGAGCGCGCCCTCTGCACTCGACAGCACCCGCATCCGCGCCGCCCTGCTCTCGGGTGTCCGCGCGATCAGGACTCCGAAGCGCAGCTCGGCCAGCGTCGCCATGCTGATCGCGGCTTCGTCGCCCGTATCGGTAGGCACCAGCCCGTCGATCAGGACGTTCGTGTCGAGGATGAGCCTCACAGGTGAGCGTCCCGCTCGAACGGGTCGGTCGGCGCGCCGTCGACCAGCGACATGTCCTGGTCCCAGTGCGGGTCATCCACCCCGGGGAAGAGTGCCGCCAAGTCCGTGACCGGACGCCAGGTCGGTCGGGTCTCGAAGTGGGGCACGAGGTCCGCGACCGGCCGTCCGTGAACAGTCACGACGACGCGCTCACCCTCCTCGACGCGACGCAGAACTCCTGACGCATCCTGCCTGAGCTCCCGAACCCCCACGGTCGTCATCCACCCAAAGTAGCACCGTGTGCTACTCAGGCGCAGTCGAGCTCGGTCGCTCGCGCCTGGACTGAGACGTCAGCCCGGGAGATCCCGACAGCCCACACCAGGTCGCGCAGGGGGTGGCTCAGATCCTCGACGGGTCCGGTCCGAGCCGGCGTTCGCCAGGCTCTGCGGGGTCGCCCCGATCCCAGCTTCCTCGGGGACGACCACCCGCCACCGACTCAACCGCGGCGGTCACCGACAGGCCAACGCAGCCCTCTACCTGGTCGTGATCGTACGGATGCAGCACCACGAACCGACCGGGTCCTACGTCACCCGCCGCATGACCGAGGGCAAGACCAAGTCCGAGATCATCCGCTGCCTCAGACGTCACCTCGCCCCCGCGCTCTGGGCCGCGATGCGACCCCTCCGCGTCGTAGCGACGGGTGCAGCGCAAGCCGCTTGACAGACGGAGGAGCATCAACGCCCTCGCTGAGGCGTTCAACTCCCTGTTCAAGGCCGAGCTCGTCCGCAGCAAGGGTCCGTGGAGAAGCGTCGACGGCCTCGAGATCGCCGTCGCGGAGTACGTCGACTGGTTCAGCCACCGGCGCCTGCACGGCAAGATCGGGCTGATCCCACCCACCGAGCACGAAGACAACTACTACCGTCAGAACGACGCACCGACAACCGTCGACGCGTCACTTGCGGGCCCCCACTGAAGCCGGGTTCAGACTTCCCTTGCGAAACCACCCACGCGCGGCCGGGAGAACCGCTACTTTGCACACGCAGGCATCTTGACTCGACGCGCACTGACAGGGGAGCTTCGGGCCGCATCACCTACTACAAGGCCTCTCCCAGTGCGACGGCGAAGGTGAGCTACTGCGGAAACAACGGCAAGCCTTCAGTCGCGGACATCGCGATCGAAGGCAAGCCGCCGGCGGACACTGGACCGGCATGATGGTCGAACCGAACGAATCCCGCACGCCTACCACCCAGATAGGTAGCATCGACGCGCACGAGGAGCCCCCGAAGCGGCGCCGCCGCATTTCGATTGCCGCGTCCGCAATCCTCGCAATCGTCGGGGTGACCGCTTGGCTTGTATTCCGGACCGTCCCGGGTGGCCCGCTGGAGGGCAGCGACAACACCGGCGTGATCGTCGACGGTTTCCCTGCCGACACGTGGGTAACCTTCGGGCTGCAAGACCTCACCAACCCAAGCGACAAGGACATCACCGTTGAGCACATCGAGGTGCTCTTCGGGGAGATCCCATTGCAGATCGCAGACCCGATCGACGCGATCGGTCCCGAGCGCGTGTTGCAGCGCGGCTCGAACCTGTTCGACGTTGCGCCAGGCTGGCCGCGGGCCGCGGGCAAGCCAGTCGAAGGAATGGCCATCCGCGCCGGTGACGACATCGGGCTCGAGTTGTACATCGGAGTGAAGGTTCCAGACGCGCAGTCCGGCATCGGAACCCTCGCAGGCGTCAGGGTCACTTACCGTGCAGGCTGGCTCCGTTACGCCAAGACGTTCAGGACCGGGCTCACGATCTGCCCACAGGGCGACGCGGCGAAATGCGATTCATACGAGCCGCCAACTATCGGGTGATCGGTCCGCGTCAGGTAGTCGGTCGGCGACGTCCCGCCCTGCGCGGCGAACCTGTGCCAGGCTGGGCGCCCGGCCCGCTGTGTGCGGTCCGGCTCGTACAGCGGGCTCGGGGCCCACGAGGCCGGACGAGGCCCTCGTACGACATCGTCGCGTAGCGCTCCTGATCGGCGGCGTCACTGATCGGCCATGTTCCGCGGTTCAACTCCCACGGCTCGGTGTCGGTGAAGTCGGCCCGCCAGCCGATCCACGAACGCCCCCAGGCGTCGTCGGCAGGAGCTTCGTGCCAGCCCGTGAGGTGGAGGTTCACCTCTGCCGACCTCGCGGCGGTCGCGCCAGTAGGCCAACGCCACGACCCCCGCCGGCCCTCCAAGTCCCCGGGCCAGCGGACGCCAGCATGCTCGGGACATTCGACGTCGCCGTCGCATCTCGACACCGCGGCGCCGCAATCAGTCGCAGAACGCCGCAACGACACAGCATTCAGGAGATGGACTCCGCAACTGCTGCGCGGAACCTACACCGGCGGCGGCTTAAGCCTGCATGTCGACGAAGCGGCTGAAGTGGCCCTGGAAGGCGACCGTGATCGTGTCCGTCGGGCCGTTTCGGTGCTTGGCGACGATCAGGTCCGCCTCGCCCGCTCGCGGTGATTCCTTCTCGTACGCGTCCTCGCGGTGGAGCAGGATCACCATGTCGGCGTCCTGCTCGATGCTGTTGTGGACGGCGATGCCGTTGGCGATGAAGTTATGGGTCCCCACGACGGTCGCGTCGAAGACCTGCTGATCCCCCATCGGCTCGATCGCGACGACCTCGTCCCACAGCAGGTCGTTGACGGCGTCAACCTGCAGGTCGGCGCGGTCGAGCACGTCGACGACCTGCGCGAGCGGCGCCCGTCCTTCGGCCTGGGAACGAGCGGCCGCGGCCATCAGGACCGTGCGGACCTCATCCCACATGCGGACCGGCTCGGTCGACGCATCGGCGTCGCGTTCCCGGACCCGCCTGAGCAACTCGTCCGCGGTGACCGCGTGACGGCCCTCGATGCCGACCTCCTGAAGGAGGCGCCGCAGGTCGTCCTTCTCCACCAGCTCGAGCACCATGCCGTCGGTGGACCGGCGGATGCGCGTGGAGATACCGAACCGCAGCAGCAAGCGGCTCACGCCGTCGAGCACGCGGCGACCGGTTGCCCGAAGGGTCACCAGGCCCGTCCCGCCGTCGAGCGTCACCGCGCCGTTCTGGGTCAGCAGTGTGCGTAGGAACAGCGCGATCTGCGGCTTGGGCAGGTGGAACAGCGAGGCCGGCAGCGACTCGCCGAGCTGCTCCCACACCTCGTCGTCCCAGACTGCGGCACCCGGGGCGGTGCGCCCGGCGATCATGCGCGCCAGCATCGTCACGTCGCGGTCCAGCCACGTAGCCGTCTGCTCCGGGCCGGGGACGTGCCTCGGCACGCCGATGCGTGAGCCGGGCTCGAGCTCGCCGAGTGGGGTCCAACCTTCGTACGTCAGGAACGGGTGGTTCGCCGTCGCGGTGACCTCCTTGCCGGAGGCCAGGCGGAGCCGGTAGGTGGGCTTGACGCCCGTCGGGAACACGTGGGTCAGGTGGCGTCGGACGTACTGCAGCCGATCGTCGAGCGCCCACACCGGCACGTCGGTGGCGCGCAGCGCGTACAGCTCGCCGAGCGTCGTCTCGGCACCGGTGTCCGCGCGCAGGACGCGCGTGTCCTCCGTGAGGCATCCCGACTCGCGAAGGTCGCTCATCTGCGGCTTCTTGTCCGTGCGCTGTTCCGGACCACGGTTCAGCTGCGAGATCGCGATGACGGGGACCTCGAGCTCCTTGGCGAGGAGCTTGAGCGCACGCGAGAACTCGGAGACCTCCTGCTGGCGCGACTCGACGCGCTTGCCGGACGTCATGAGCTGCAGGTAGTCGATGACGACGAGCTTGAGGTCGTGCCGCTGCTTGAGGCGCCGGCACTTGGCACGGATCTCCATCAGCGACATGTTCGGCGAGTCGTCGATGAAGAGCGGTGCCGCGGAGATCTTGCCCATCGTCTGAGCGATCTTCGCCCAGTCGTCCTCGCCCATCTGACCGGTGCGCAGCTTCTGCAGGTGCACTCGCGCCTCGGCCGACAGCAGTCGCATGACGATCTCGTTGCGACTCATCTCGAGCGAGAACACGACAGCCGACATGTTGTGCTTGATGGCGGCCGATCGGACGACGTCAATTCCCAGCGTACTTTTTCCAATAGCCGGCCGGGCGGCGACGACGATCATCTGGCCGGGGTGCAGGCCGTTGGTCAGGCGGTCGAGGTCGGAGAAGCCCGTGGGGACGCCGATCATGCCCTCGCCGCGGTGACCGGCGGCCTCGATCTCGTCGACGGTCCCGCCGATGATCTCGGACAGCGGCAGGTAGTCCTCGGACGAGCGTCGCTCGGTGACCGCGTAGACCTCGGCCTGCGCGTTGTTGACGAGCTCGTCGACGTCGCCGCCGTCGGTCCCGTAGCCGAGCTGCACGATGCGCGTGCCGGCCTCGACGAGCTTGCGCAGGATCGCGCGCTCGCGCACGATCCGCGCGTAGTACCCGGCGTTCGCGGCCGTGGGGACGGACGCGATGAGGGTGTGCAGGTAGGGCGCACCGCCGATGCGGCCGATCTCGCCGCGCTTGGTCAGCTCGTCGGCGACGGTGATCGCGTCCGCGGGCTCGCCGCGGCCGTACAGGTCGATGATCGCGTCGTAGACGACCTCGTGCGCGGGGCGGTAGAAGTCGGTGCCGCGGATCTGCTCGATGACGTCGGCGATGGCGTCCTTCGAGATCATCATGCCGCCGAGGACCGAGCGCTCGGCCTCGAGGTCCTGCGGAGGGGTGCGGTCGAACTCGCGCCGTCCGGATCCGGCGTCGGACGGCATGCCGTACTCGAGCTCTTCGATCGTCACCTACGCACCCAATCCCCGCTGGACGAAGTCCTCGAACCCGTGTTCTACCCCCACCCTCCGACATGCACGGCGAAGCACCGCTCGTGGGAAGGTTCCCGCGCACAGTAGGACCGCCGGGGTGCGCCGCGCGAATCGCCCAGAGCCCCTGTGGAAACACGCCGTCGAACCTGTGGATCGCCGTGGGGACGCCTGTGCATCAAGATGTGCACAGGCCGTGGACAGACTTGTGGATACCGCGGGTCGGGTCGGCGAATCGCCGGTGCGACGAGCACATACGCAGTTCAACGGGTGTGGAGCACGCCAGGGGGTCGGAACCATCTCAGCCACCGGACAGCCCCGTGTCACGATCGACCGGCAGATCCTCGCCCTCGCGATCCCCGCGCTCGGGGCGCTCGTCGCAGAGCCCCTGTTCATCCTGGTCGACTCGGCCGTGGTCGGGCACCTGGGCACCTCGGCGCTCGCGGGTCTGGCGCTCGCCTCGAGCGTGCTGCTCACGGTCGTCGGACTGTGCGTGTTCCTCGCCTACGCGACCACCGCGTCGGTCTCCCGCCGCCTCGGCGCCGGGGACCACGCGGGTGCGTTGCAGGTGGGTGTGGACGGGATGTGGCTCGCGCTGGGGCTGGGGGTGGTCCTCGCGGCGGGGCTGTGGATCGCCTCGCCGTGGGTGGTCGCCTTCATGGGCGCCGACGACGAGACCGCCCGGCAGGCCGTCACCTACCTCCGCTGGTCGGCGCCCGGCCTCGTCGGGATGCTCGTCGTCCTGGCCGCGACCGGGACCCTGCGCGGGCTGCAGGACACCCGCACCCCGTTGGGCGTCGCGGTCGTCGGCGCCGTGGTGAACACCGTCCTCAACGTCACGCTGGTGTGGGGGCTGCACCTCGGCATCGCGGGATCCGGCGCCGGCACCGCCCTGACCCAGCTCGGCATGGGCGTGGTGCTGGGGCTCGTCGTCGTGCGCGGTGCGCGGGCCGCCGGGTCGTCGCTGCGGCCCGCCGCCGGTGGGATCTGGGCGAGCGCGCGGCACGGGTTGCCCCTGCTCGCGCGCACCGCGACGCTGCGCGGCGCGATCCTGCTCACCACGTGGGTCGCCGCGGGGCTCGGCGCGGTGACGCTGGCCGGGCACCAGGTCGTCAGCTCCGTCTGGGGGCTCGCGGCCTTCGCTCTCGACGCGCTCGCGATCGCCGCGCAGGCTCTCGTCGGCCATGCCCTGGGCTCGGGCGACGTGCCCCGCACCCGGGGCATCCTGCGGCGCACGCTGCAGTGGGGGGTCGGGGCGGGCGTGGTGCTCGGGCTGATCCTCGGTGGCGCGGCCGCGCTGTACGCGCCGCTGTTCACGTCCGACGACGAGGTGCGGCACGCGATCGTGCTCGGGATGCTGGTCGCCGGCGTGTGCATGCCGATCGCCGGGTGGGTGTTCGTGCTCGACGGCGTGCTGATCGGCGCGGGCGACGGCCGGTTCCTCGCGTGGGCGGGGCTCGTCACGCTCGTCGTCTACGTGCCGTTCGCCCTCGCGGTGCGCGCGTACGCCCCGCCGGGCGCCGACGGCCTGTTGTGGCTGACCGCCGCGTTCTCCGGCGTCTTCATGCTCGCCCGCGCCGCGACCACCGGCTACCGCGCCCGCGGCACGGCCTGGATGGTCACGGGCACCTGACGGGGCCCGAACCGCGCGGCCCGACAGCCGCGCCGCCCGGGTCACGCCCGGTCGTGCAGGGTGATCTGGTAGCCGTCGGGGTCGGCGAACGTGAACGTGCGGCCGAACGGTCCGTCGACGGGGGCCGCGACGATCGTGTGCCCGTCGGCCGCCAGGGCGTCGTGGATCTCCTGCACGTCGGTCGCGTGCAGCCAGACGGCCGCGCCGATCCCGGGCCGGGGCGCGGAGTCGAGGTCGGTCCCGGGCATCACGTCGCGGACGGCGAAGGCGATGGGCCGGGTCTCGAAGACGACGGCGTGCGGGGGACCGGCCGGCGACCGGACCAGGCCGAGGTACTGCTCGTAGAACGCCTGCGACGCGGCGAGGTCGCGGACCTGCAGGGAGACGAAGTCGGGACCGGTGACGGGCATGGGGGCTCCTCGGGGTCTGTGTCAGGTTCCTGACACGGAGAACGTATGTCAGGATGCTGACATGGGTCAAGGGGATGCCGGCGTCGACCTCGGGACGTCCATGGGCTACGCGCTCAAGGAGGTCTCGGCCGCCCTGCGCACGGCCATGGAGGAGGTGCTCCGGCCGCTCGGCATGAACGTCACGCGGTACGCGTGCCTCGAGCTGCTCGCCCAGCGGCCCGGGATGTCGAGCGCGGAGCTCGCGCGGCGCGCGTTCGTCACGCGGCAGTCGATGAACGCGCTGCTCCAGGCGCTGGAGCAGGAGGGCTACGTCAGCCGGCCGAGCGAGGCGCCCGTGGGGAAGGTCCTGCCCACCACGCTCACCGACGCGGGGCGGCGCAGCCTGCAGCAGGCGACGGTGGCGGTCCGGTCCGTCGAGCTCGCGATGCTGACCGGCCTGACGCCCGACGAGCAGCGCAGCGCGTTCGACGCCCTGCGGACCATGGTCCGGAACCTGCGCGACGACAGCGACGACGAGCAGTAGCCCTCCGGGCTGCGCCGTGACCGCGGCTCAGCCGCGCGTCCGGTCCAGCCGCTCGGGCTCGGGCTGGAAGCCCGCGGAGCGGTAGGTGGCGACGGCCGTCACGTTGGCGGTCGGCGTGCAGACCAGCGCCGACGACGAGCCGAGCGCCCTGAGCTCGGCCGCGGCGGCGAGGCAGATGCGCCGCCCGTACCCGCTCCCGCGGTGCGCGGCGTGCACGCCCATCGGCTCGAGCAGCCCCGGCCGCCCGGGACCGGCGGACCAGACCGTGACCCCGGCGACCGGCACGCCCGCCGCGTCCCGGCCGAGCAGGCACCGCGCGTCGACGAACGCCGACCCGGCGGCCATCGTCTGCCAGACCTCGTCGGTGAACCGCTCGTTCCCCCACGCCGCGCGGTGGACCGCGGTGAACTCCGCGGTCCGCCCGGCCTCGACCACCTCGACGTGCAGCCCGTCGACCTCGACCGGGTCGGTGAGGTCGCGGCGCAACGGCGTCCAGGGCCCGCCCGCACCCCACCCGCGCTCGCCCAGGAGCTCGTGGACCCGCGTCGCGTGGGGCGCCTCGACCACCACCGCACCGTCCGGCAGGACACCTCGCACGGGGTCGCACACGTCGGCGACGACCTGCTGCGCGACGTCGTCGTCCTGCCACGCCCCGGGTGCGACGGTCATGCGCAGCGCGTCGGGACCGTCGAGCAGGCCGATCGCGACGACCTCGTCGTCCCGGCTCCAGGTCCGCACGGCGGCGGCCGCGGCGTCGGTGCCGAGCCGCCAGTACCAGCCCAGGTCACCCGGGTGCAGCTGCAGGGGCGCGGACTCGTCCTGCCAACCGCGCAAGGTCTCGACGACGCGGGGCAGCAGCTGCGGTGACGGCGTGCCGAGCTCGACGGTCATGGGCTGATCCCACACCGACAGCACCGCCGTCTCACGGCATTTCCGCCCGCCGCGGAGCGATCTGGGGCCCGCGCCCTGCCGGCATCCGCCCGCGCGGGCTTGACCTTCGACTCGGGTCGAAGGTCTACCGTCGCCGCATGAGCTACCGCATCGCTGAGGTCGCCGGGCTGGTCGGGGTGCCGGCCACGACGCTGCGCTACTACGAGGACATCGGCCTCGTCACGCAGCCCGCCCGGGGTGGCAACGGCTACCGGTCCTACGACGACGACGACATCGCCCGGCTGCGGTTCATCACCGCGACCAAGAACCTCGGCATCCCGCTGACCGACGTCGCCGACCTGGTCAAGGCGTACGACCTCGACGACTGCTCGAGCGTCGCGCACCAGGTGGTCGAGATGGTCGCCGTGCGGCTGGTCGAGACGCAGACGCGCATCGGTGAGCTCGTGGCGCTCGCGGCCCAGCTGCAGCGCGTCTCGGCGCGGCTCGCCGAGGCCGAGACCTCGGGCCCGTGTGGGCAGGGGTGCCCGTGCGCAGCCGCGGCGCCGGAGCCGCTGGCGGACCGGCGCACGTTCGTCCCGCTGACCCGCGCTCCGGGCACAGCACCGGACGCTCCCGTGATCGCGTGCTCGCTCGACGCCGGCTCGGTGCCCGACCGGGTTGCCGAGTGGCAGGGCCTGGGGGCCCGGGCGGTGCGCCGCGAGCCGATCGCCGGCGGCGTGGCCCTCGAGTTCGTGGCCGCGCCCGAGCTGGTCGCCGAGGTCGCCCGGCTGGCTGCCGCCGAGCAGGACTGCTGCACGTTCTTCGACTTCACCGTCCGGCTCACCACGGGGCAGATCCGCCTCGAGGTGCGCGCACCCGACCACGCCGCCGACGTCGTCGCCGCGATGTTCGGCACCGCGGCCTGAACCCGCACGAGCCTCGGCCGCACCGCACTCGGTTCCGGCCGCGATCCCCTCTGCTCGCACACCCCTGGGAGACGCCATGAACGCCTCGACCACCCCCGACCACGCGACGAGCGCGAACGCCACGACGAAGAAGGGGGTACTGGCTGGGTTCGGCCTCGCGCTGGTGTGTGCCGTGGCCTGCTCCGTGCCGCTGATCGCCGCGGGCGGCGTCGCGGCGGGGGTCGGGGCGTTCTTCACGGGTGGGGTGGCGCTCGCGCTGGGCGTGGTCGCACTCGTCGCCGTCGTGGTCGGTGCTGCCCTGTGGCTGCGAGGCCGTCGGGCTGCCGCGGCGACGACCGAGCCGGAGAGCACGTGCGGGTGCGGCGGCGCGTGCTGAGCGCGACCACTCGACGACCTCGCACGGCCTGCCGCGAGCGGGAGCCGAGGCACGAGAGACTGCGCGCATGACCGTGCTGCGCTCGCTCCTGCTGTTCGCCGTCGCGGCCGTCGCCGAGATCGGCGGTGCGTGGCTGATCTGGCAGGGCGTGCGCGAGCACCGCGGGGTCGTGTGGATCGGTGCCGGAGTGGTCGCCCTCGGCGCCTACGGCTTCGTCGCGACGTTGCAGCCGGACGCACACTTCGGGCGGATCCTGGCGGCGTACGGCGGGATCTTCGTGGCCGGCTCGCTCGCGTGGGGCATGGCCGTCGACAAGTTCCAGCCCGACCGTTGGGACGTCGTCGGCGCGGCCATCTGCCTGCTCGGCGTCGCCGTCATCATGTACGCCCCACGCACCTGACCCCGAGCCGCCCCATGAGGTCGCGGTGACGCCGCCCAGGTTCGCCCGGAAGGCACCCGATCTGGCTGAATCCGCGCTTCCGACGAGGATGGGCGATACGTATCGGTAGCCGGTGCGCAAGCGCACACGCGGTACGTCGAAACTCTCAGGTGAGCGCCTGATCCTGTCGATTGCTGGACCATGAGCGGAGCGAGCAGAGACGACCAGCGGCGCGATGACGTCGCGGGTGTCGCTCGCCCGCCCGTGATCGGGTACCTCGCCCCGAACGTGCACGGGTACTTCTACGGCAGCATCCTCGACGGCGTGATGGACACCGCGGCCGCGCACGGAGCCAGGGTCCTGGCGATCCAGGCCCGCGAGGCGGGGTTCTTCAAGGCGATCTCGGACGAGCAGTTCACGGCCCAGGTCGCCTGGGATCATCTCGACGCGCTCGTCGTGGTGGTGACACCGGCCGACGACTCGTACCTGCACGAGTTCGCCGCCACGGGCAAGCCGCTGGTCACCATGTACGCCGCGCCGTCGGGACTGGCCTGTCCCACCGTCGTCCCGGACAACGTCCAGGGCGTCTCGGCGGCCGTGGACCACCTCATCGGCCACGGGCACTCGGACATCGTCTTCGCGGGCCGGGAGCCCGCCAACGCGGACGACGCGATCCGGTACGACGCGTACCGCGGGGCGATGGAGGCCAACGGCCTGGTTCCGACCGACCCGATCATGGTGCCCTGGACCGGTGAGGAGAGGCACGACGGCTCGGCCGCCGCGCGACGCCTCAGGGAGCTGGACCGGATGCCCACCGCCGTGGTCGCGTGCACCGACGCGACGGCGATGGCGGTGGTCAAGGCGCTCACCGAGGACGGCCTCGTCGTGCCGGACGACGTCGCGGTGGTCGGCTTCGACGACATCGCCGCGGCCGCCGAGCACCACCCGCCGCTGTCCACCGTGGCACAGAGCTTCAGCCTCGCGGGCGTGACCGCCTGTGGGTTGGCCCTGCGCGCCCTGAGCGGGGAGCACATCGAGCCCGGCCAGCACTGCATCCCGGTCAAGCTGGTCGTGCGCGAGTCCTGCGGCTGCCAGGCGACCGTGGCCGAGACGGTGCCCGGCCGGGCGGCCCTGGACGAGGTGAGCCAGCCGTTCGTCGACCAGCTCGGTGACGCGCTGTACGGCGACGAGGAGCTGCCGTCGCCGCAGCACCTCGGGCTCCAGCTTGCGGTGCAGCGCCTGGTCACGCTGTTCGTCGAGACCCTGCGGGCGACGGACTCCGAGCCGGGCGCCCTGCTCGAGCTCGACAAGGCGGACAAGGCCGCCGCGGACGCCCTGCGCCGCGCGGTCTCCCGGTCGCGGTACCCCTTGAGCGCACTGCTCGTGGTGCGTCAGCTCGCGGAGGCCGTGGTCGACCACCTCGCCCCGGGGGACACGCTCGCCGGGGCAGCCGTGCAGGAGCGTGCCGTGGACGTCGCGACGCGCGCGCTGCAACGCCACCTCGAGCACGACAGCGCAGTCGTGCTCAACCAGCACGTCGACATCCAGCGTCGCCACTACCGGATCAGCACCGAGCTGGTGCGACGCAAGGGCCGCAACGCCAGGTCGTTGACGTGGCTGGCCGACACCGGCGTCCGCACGGCCAGCCTCGCGCTGTGGAACGACCTGGGAGAGCTGCGGCTCGTGGGCGTCTACCCCGGCGACGCGACCGGCACCGGGCTCGACGAGCCGTGCGACGTGCGGGCCTTTCCCCCGGCAGCCCCGGAGCAGCCCGGCGGGACCGAGCACGACGAGCTGACGTTCGTCGTGCCGGTGACCTTCGACGGCAACGACCACGGCTTCCTGGCGCTGACCGGCGAGTTCGACGTGATGGAGGAGGCGGTCTTCGAGCGGGTCAACCACTGGGCGGTGCTGCTCTCGGTGGCCCTCGAGCAGGACCGGTCGCTCGAGCGGCTGCGCGTCAGCGAGGAGCGGTACGCCCTCGCGGCCGAGGCCGCCAACGACGGCATGTGGGACTGGGACCTGGTGACCGGCGCCGCGTACTACTCGGCGCGCTGGAAGGCGCTGCTCGGCTACCGCGACGACGAGCTCGACGCCACGTCCCAGGAGTGGCTGACGCGCATCCACCCGGCCGACCGTGCCGCCTTCGACAAGGCGCTGGCGGACCACCTGTCCGGACTCGAGCCGTCGCTGGAGGTCGAGTACCGGCTGCGCACCGCGGACGGCAGCCACCGCTGGATGATCACCAACGCGTTGTCGGTGCGCGGCACTGACGGTCACGCCATCCGGCTGGTCGGCTCGATGACCGACGTCACCGAGCGCAAGGAGCTCGAGGACCGCCTGCGCAACGACGCCCACTACGACCCGCTGACCGGACTGCCGAACCGCGCACTGTTCCTGGAGCGGCTCGACCAGACGATCCTGCGCACCCGGCGCAACCCCGACTCCACCTTCGCGGTCGTCTTCCTCGACCTGGACGGCTTCAAGGTGGTCAACGACAGCCTCGGCCACCAGGTCGGCGACGAGCTCCTGGTCGAGGTCGCCACCCGGCTCTCCGCCGGCCTGCGGCCCGGCGATAC
Organism: Cellulomonas gelida; assembly: GCF_006538725.1. Taxonomy (GTDB): domain Bacteria; phylum Actinomycetota; class Actinomycetes; order Actinomycetales; family Cellulomonadaceae; genus Cellulomonas; species Cellulomonas gelida. Next base: position 11,682 of record NZ_BJLQ01000018.1, on the reverse strand, counting down.
CGTCTCCCGGTTCGGCGGCGACGAGTTCGTCCTGCTCCTGGACGACGTGCGCGACATCTCCGGCCTGCCCGAGGTCGTCAGGCGCCTGCTCACCGTGATGTCCGTGCCTGTGGTCCTCACCGAGGGCACGCGCGCGGTCAGCGCCGCCGCTGGCATCGCCGTGTCCGCGAGCGGCTACACCTCGGCCGACGAGTACCTGCGCGACGCCGACACCGCCATGTACCGCGCCAAGGCGCAGGGGCCCGGGTCGGTCGTCATGTTCGACGGCGCGATGCACGCGCGCGCGATGGCCCGCCTCCAGCTCGAGTCCGCGCTCGACCAGGGCATCGCGCTCGAGCAGTTCGAGCTGTACTACCAGCCGATCGTGCGGCTGGACACGCGTCGCATCGTCGCACTGGAGGCCCTGATCCGCTGGAACCACCCCGAGCGCGGGCTGGTCCCGCCCAACGACTTCCTGCCCGTCGCGGAGGCCACCGGCCAGACCCGTCAGATCGGGCAGTGGACCATCACCCAGGCATGCCGCCAGATCGCCGAGTGGCGCGGGACCGTCCCCGGCTTCGACGGCATCACCGTGAGCGTGAACCTGTCCAACCGCCAGTTCTGGGACCCCGAGCTGCTGCCGACGCTGCGCGCCGTCATCAACCGCTACGACGTGCCCGCCACCTCGATGATCTTCGAGGTCACCGAGGGCGTCATCATGCACAACCAGGACGTCGCGGTCAGCTTCCTGCGTCAGCTGCGCGACGAGGGCATCGAGTTCCAGATCGACGACTTCGGCACCGGGCACTCGTCGCTGTCCGCCCTGCACGAGCTCCCCGTCGCGGCCCTGAAGATCGACCGCTCCTTCATCCAGCGCATGCAGGCGAGCGCGCGCAGCCGCGAGCTCGTCGGGCTCATGATCACGATGGGCGCGCGCTTCGGCCTGACCGTCATCGCCGAGGGCGTCGAGACGGAGGACGAGGCCGCCGCCCTCGCCGAGCTCGGCTGCCCGTTCGTCCAGGGCTACCTGTTCTCCCGCCCGGTCCCCGCAGCCGAAGCCACCCACCTGCTGCTCGCCCAGGCCGCCGACGCCGTCCCTGCTCCGGTGTGGGTCGAGGCCTGACCTGACCCGACAGCGCGTGGTGCGCGCCACGCCACGACGGTCAGTGGCGGAGGCGGGTCGTGAGCCAGTCCAGCGCCGCGTCGCGGTACCACGCCTGGTGCACCCGGAGCCACGGCGACGTCTCCACCGGCGGGCGGCCGGCAGCATCGACGAAGTACCCGGCCAGCGCGACGAGGAACGCGTCGATCGAGGCGCGTGGGACGTCTCGGGTCAGGGAGTGCGTCGCGAGGATGCGCTCGGCGTCGAGTCCGTCGCCGTGCACGCTCACGAGCAGTCCGACGAGGTCCACCCAGGGCGCGGCCAGCTGGATCCAGTTCCAGTCGCACACCAGCACCCGGCCGTCCGTGGCGAGCAGCACGTTGTCGTCGCGCAGGTCGAAGTGCACCGCCGTGGTCCCGGATGCGGCCTGCGCCCACGCTCCCTCCCTGACCGCGAGCTCCGCGACGCGCGCCCGCCACGGGCCCGGGACGAGCGCGAGGTCGACCTCGCCGGACGCGCACCGACGCCAGAAGTGCAGGTCGCCGTCGAGGTCGGCGGTCGTGCCGAGCGGGAGCAGGGCGTCGGGCGCAGGTGTCAGCGCCTCGGCGAGACCCTCGAGGGCGGCGAGCACCGCGGCCAGCTCGTCGGGCTGCCACGGACGCTGCGGCGTCGCGCCCTCGACGTCCTCGAACCCCAGGACGACCCAGTCGCCGGCCTCGACGCTCCAGAGCAGCCGTGGCGCCGCGACGGTCTCGGGCAGCAGGGCGACGACCCGCGCCTCGTGCCGGTACGCCGGGTGGGCGTGCTCGCCGCGCGACGCCGTCGCGGCCTTGACGAAGACGCGCGTGTGGTCGGCCAGCTCGAGGCGGCTCGCGAACCCCTCGGTGAACCCGCCGTCCTGCGAGTGGGCGTGCAGCACGGCCGCCCCGGCGTGCGACTCGACCGCCGCGCGCACGGCGTCGGGCAGCTCGTGCCACGCGGGCCGCAGCGCGGTCCTGCGGTGAGGCGCGAGGCGCTGGGCGCGCTGGGCGTCGGTTCTCGCGTCGTCGTGCATCCCGGGACGCTAGCGGGCCGTGACCCGGCCAGTCGCTCGAATACCCGTCGGGCGCTCTGCGGACCGGGTGCGGGGTGACGAGCCGAGGGCCGGCCCGGTCGCGCAGACCGGGCCGGCCCTCGTCGTTCCCTCTCGACCGGTCAGCCGACCTTGACCAGCTGCCACTGCTGGTTGGCGCCGTTCCAGCTGCTGTACTGCACGATGTTCGCGCCGTCCGCCGTCGAGGCGCCCTGCACCTCGAGGGCCTTGCCGCTCAGGCGGCTGATGAGCGTGGCGTACCCGCCGGAGACGGTCGCCCGCCACTGCTGGTTGGTGCCGTTGTTGTCGCTCCACTGCACGATCGCCGCACCGTCAGCGGTGGACTTCGCGTACACGTCGAGGTTCTTGCCCGACAGACGCGAGCGGATCTCGTAGTACCCGTCACCGGTGCTCACGAACTGCCACTGCTGCTGGTTGCCGTTGTTGCGCGACCACTGCGTGATCCGGGCGCCGTCGTTGGTCGCCAGGTTGTAGACGTCGAGCGCCTTGCCGCTGTTCCGGTTGAGCAGGACGTACCAGGCGCTCGTGTCGATCGAACCGTCACCGCCGCCGCCGTTGTTGCTGCCGGCGTTGAGCGCGTTGAGCACCGAGGTGTAGGCGGCCTTCTTGTTGCCCGACGAGTCGAACAGCAGCGGGTTGGCCCCGGTGCGCCACGAGTCGCTGTCCCGCACGCCCCACACGGTGATGCCGTTGCACCGCGCGACCGCGAGGCAGGCGTTGGTCACCGCGGCATACATGTTCGCCTGGTTGCCGCCCTGCTCGATGTCGAGCTCGGTGATCTGCACGTCGACGCCCAGGTCGGCGAACCGTTGCAGGTTCGCCTGGTAGTCGCCCGGCAGGCCCGTGCCGAGGTGCGACTGGAAGCCGACGCAGTCGATGGGCACGCCGCGCGACTTGAAGTCACGGACCATGTTGTAGACGCCCGTCGACTTCGCGTTGATGCCGTCGGTGTTGTAGTCGTTGTAGCAGAGCTTGGCGCCGGGGTCGGCGGCGCGAGCGGCGCGGAACGCCGCCTCGATCCAGTCGTTGCCCGTGCGCTGGAGGCTCGAGTCACGGCGGCTGCCGCGCCCGTCGTCGGCGAACGCCTCGTTGACGACGTCCCACGAGTGGATCTTGCCGCGGTAGTACGTCGCGACCTTGGTGACGTGGTTGATCGCGGCGTTGCGCAGCGCGCTGCCGGACAGGTTCTGCGCCCATCCGGGCATCTGCGCGTGCCACAGCAGTGCGTGACCGCGGACCTGCTTGCCGTTGTTGCGCGCCCAGTTGGCGATCTGGTCCCCGCGGCTGTAGCTGAAGGAGTTCTGCGACGGCTCCGTCGCGTCCCACTTCATCTCGTTCTCCGCGGTGATCATGTTGAACTCGCGGTTGGCGATCGACGAGTACGTCGAGTCGCTCAGCCGGCCGGCGGCGATCGCGGTGCCGAAGTACCGGCCCTTCTCCGCGGCCGACGCCCCGAGCGTCGAGGCCGCCTGCGCGGGGTTCGCCAGGGCGACGGCCATGGTCGCCACCAGCCCGGTGGTGGCGAGGAGTGCGCTCGCCTGTCGTCGCCATCCGGGGCGGCGCAGGTGTGCGGGCGTCGTGCGCATGATGTCTCGCTCTCTTCTCGGTGGCCTCGCGTCGGTCGCGGGGTCGGCGGTTCGTCGCACGACGAAGCAGCCCTCGTCGTGCGGCGACGGTGGATCAGTCAGGACGCCCGGGTCAGGGCGTCGTGAGGTCGAAGCTGCGGACCGTGACGGCTCCGCCGAGCGCCTGCGTGGCGTAGTTGAAGATCCCGAAGCGGTAGCCCATGAAGAACTCCCACTGGTTGTTCAGGGTGAACGCGGGACCGAGCGGTACGAACGTGGTGCCGTCGGTGCTGTAGGAGAACGTCGCGGTCCGGCCCGAGCCTGGGCGGATGTCGGCGGTCGTCCGCAACCAGATCCGGCCGCCGGACACGTTCGCCGACGCACGCTCGACCCCGGTCCCGGTGGTCGCCCACGAGCTGTTCATCGTCAGCCCGTCGGTCATGACGACGCGCGTCGAGCCGCCTGACTTGACCACGCCGATCCACGCCGACGACTGCCGCAGCATCGCCAGGCCCGACCGGTCGCCGTTGGCCATGGCGGAGTAGTCGAGCTCGACCGTCGCCGTCGACGACGGGCCCTGGATGCGGTGGGTCAGGGTGTTGCGCGCGTTGTAGAGGTCGTTGGTGACGGTCGCGGTCTGCAGCCGCAGGCCGTTGCCGACGCTGAACCGGCTGGTGTCCGGGTTGTGGTTCCACTCCCAGCGGTGGCCCAGGGTCGGGCCGACGAAGGTGTCGCGGCCGATCATCGGGGCGACCGTCTTGCTCGTCGTGATGTTCGGGCGGTTGTACGTGGTGCCCCAGCGCCCGTTGACCGTCTGCAGCGTGGGCCACCCGTCGCCGGTCCAGGTGATCGGTGCGAGCGTGGGCACCCGCCCACCCGGGAAGGCGTCGGTGAAGGCCATGTACCACCAGTCGCCGGCCTGCGTCTGGACGAGGCCGCCCTGGTGCGGGACGCCGCCGCCCGAGATCGGGCCGGGCAGGTCGAGCAGCACCTGGCGCATCTCGTACGGGCCGAACGGCGAGCTCGAGCGCAGCACGTACTGGCCGTTCGCGGGACGCGTCAGCCAGATGTAGTAGTAGCCGTTGCGCTTGTAGAACCGGGCGCCCTCGAGCGTGCCGACGTTCGACGGCGTCTGGAACACCTGCTGGGCGCGCACCTGCCCGGTGCCGTCCGCGTTGAGCTGCGCGACGCTGATCGTCCCGTTGCCGTACGCCACGTACATCGTGTCGTTGTCGTCGACCAGCAGGCCCGCGTCGTAGTAGCAGCTGTTGATCCGGGCCTTCTTCGACCACGTGCCGTCGACCGCGGTGGCCGTGTACACGTAGGTGCGGTTGAACTCGGTGCAGCCCAGCCAGTAGTAGGTGGAGTTGCTCTTGCGGTAGCCGAGCGTCGACGCCCAGATGCCCTTGACGTACTTGCGGCCGCCGGACAGGTCGTACCCGCTGTCGTCGAAGTCGAGACGCGGCACCGAGTGCCCGGCGTACTCCCAGTTCACCAGGTCGTACGAGCGCAGGATCGGGGCGCCGGGGGAGTAGTGCATGGTCGACGCCGAGTAGTAGTAGGCGTCGCCGACGCGGATGATGTCGCCGTCGGCGAAGTCCTGCCAGACCACCGGGTTGGTGAACGTGCCCGTGGGACCCGGCGGGGTCGTGGGCGTGGGCGTAGGCGTCGGTGTGCCGCCGAGGCGGACCAGCTGCCACTGCTGGTTGGCACCGTTCCAGTCGGAGTACTGCACGACGTTGGCGCCGTCCGCAGTGGACGCGTTCTGGATCTCGACGGCCTTGCCGCTGTTGCGGCTGATCAGCTGGATGTAGCCGTCGACGTCCTGGATGCTGAACTGCTGGTTCGTCGCGTTGGTGTCGGTCCACTGGATGAGCGCGGCGCCGTCGGCGGTCGACCGGTTCGCCACGTCCAGCACCTTGCCCGAGACCCGCGACTTCAGCCGGTAGAAGCCGTTCCCGGAGTCGAGGAACTGCCACTGCTGCTGCGCACCGTCGTTGCGGGACCACTGGGTGATCCGGGCGCCGTCGTTGGTGGCGAGGTTGTAGACGTCCAGGGCCTTGCCGCTGTTGCGGTTGACGAGCACGTACGACGCCGAGGTGTCGATGGTCGCGGCGGTCGCGGTGGGTGCCCCGCCGACCGCGACGAGGCCGGCGAGCGCGACGGCGAGCACGACGAGGAAGGCCTGTCGGCGTCGGCGCCGACGAGGTCCGTGCGGCTGCTTCGTCGGGAGCTGTGCGGGCGGTGGTGCGGTGTCGACGTCGTCGTCGCGCATGGTCGTCTCCTGTGCGGTGTGAGACTCACGGGCTCCGCGTGTGATCGCTAACACGGGCGGATGTCGCCACTGTGGCACGCACCGAGACAGACCCGACCAGCGGCCAAACGATTAGTGCGACGGACCGACGCGGAGCGCCGCCGAGGACGCGGGGGGCCGCCGGGCCGCTCGCCGACGGTCGACGACCTCGCGGAGGGCCACGACTGCGGTGAGCGCGCGCGGTGACAGCAGCAGGACGCCGAGGACGAGCGCCTCGTAGAACGCCCAGGTCGTGGGCCCGGCGGAGACCAGCGAGTCGCGCATCCAGCTCAGCAGGTGCCAGGTCGAGGGCACGAACAGCACGACGAAGAACCACGCGGCGACGGCCATCCCCGCGACGTGCACGTACCGGTACCAGCGCGCGACCGCGAGGTCCCGCGGCGGGCTCGCGGCCAGAGCGGCGCGCTCGTCGGGCGTGAGCCGACGCACCGTGCGCCGCAGCAGCAGGCGCGTGGTCCGCTGCAGGTGCGTGCAGCCGAGGACCGCCGTCATGACGGCGTACACGTCGCTGCGCAGGAACACGAAGAACTGCACGACGATCGCGGACACCTCGACGAGCGCGAGCGCCGCGAGCAGTGCGTCCGGTCCGACGCCGGCGACGCGCAGCGCGAGGACGACCGCCAGGACGACCGCGTCGAACGCCATGCCCGCGACCAGCGGCCCGACCCGCCGTCGCGGCGGCAGCGCCCACAGGCCCGTCAGGTTCGTCTCGAAGGTCAGGAAGTACAGCCGCCGCGTGATCCGCAGCCGCGCCGGGACGCCCAGCGCCGCGGCCGCCATGACGTGCGCGAGCTCGTGCAGCCCGGCGAGCACGTATGTCAGGACCGTGAGCGCGGCGAGGCTGCGCGCCGGGGTGCCCAGGAAGAACACGTCGAGCGCGTCGGGGCGCACGTCGGGCACGACGACGAGCATCGCCACGACCGCGGCCGCGCACAGACCCGCGAACGCGGCACCCCAGCGTGAGAACAACCAGCGGGCGCGGGCGCGCGGCGCGACGACGAGGCCCCGCGTGGTCGGCGCGGGCGACGCACCGGCGCCCGCGCGCTCGTCGTCCACCTCGGCGACGAAGCCGAGCCGCACGAGGCTGCGCGCGAACGCCAGCACGTCGACGGGCTCGGTCGAGCCCGCGGGCGTCACGGCGGCCTCGACCGCCTCGACCGTCAGACCGGCCTCCAGGAGGTCCAGAGCCTGGGCGCCTACCGCGGGGATCGCCACGAACCGCCCGGTGTCGGCGCGTCCGACGACGACGCGGTCGCCCTGCGTGGTGCGCGTGAGCGGGTGCAGTCGCAGGACGGAGCCGGCCCGGACGTGCGGTGCTGGAGTGGGCTCTGCTGGGGTGGGCGCTGCCGGGGTGGGCGGCGCGGCGCTCGCGCCCGCGTCGAGCGTGGTCATCAGGCGGCGGCGGTGCGCGCCGCGCGTCCGGCGCGGGTCCCGCGGGCCGGGGCCGTCGCGCAGACCGGGCAGTCCGGGTCGGCGGGCCACGCGTCGGTCGTCGTGCGGCCGTCGCTCGCGAAGTCGACGAGCTGGTAGCGACCGAGGGACACCGGCGCGGTCAGCCCGGTGAGGAACCGCATCGCCTCGAGCGACACGAGCCCGCCGAGCACGCTCGTCACCGGCCCGATCGCCCGGTTCACACGCGCCTGCTCGAGCACCCGCGGCCGGTCGACGACCTCGCGGTCGATGCCCGTGGCCAAGCGCTCGCGGTGCCGCTCGAGGCACTCGCGGCACGCGCTGCGGCCCGGGTCCACGGACCAGTACAGCCCCTGCGTGTACGCCAGGCCGCCGCGGATGAACGGCACCCCGGCGGCGACGCACGCCTCGTTGACCCAGCGGTCGACCTCGTCGGGCTCGTCGATCGCCGAGACCACGAGGTCCGGCAGCGTGCTCAGCGCGGAGCCCCGCAGCAGCGCAGTGACGTCGTCGGGCGACTCGACCCGACGCGCGAACGCCTCGACGCGCAACGTCGGGTCGAAGGCGGTGAGCCACTGCGCGACCCGCTCGGCCTTGGGCTGGCCGAGCTCGGCCTCGGTGTAGGTGAACTGCCGCGCGAAGTTGCGCAGCTCGACCCGGTCCTGGTCGACCACGGTCACCGCGCCCACCCCGAGCCCGGCGAGGTTCATCAGCACCGCCGACCCGAGCCCGCCGGCGCCGAGCACGAGCACGTGCGCGTCGCGCAGGCGAGCCTGCGGCTGCTCGCGCGGGACGTTCAGGGTGGTGAACGCGTCGAAGAACGCGAGGTTGCTGAAGTAGCGCTCGCGGTCGTGCGTGTCGAACGTCTGCGGCGCGGCGGCGTCCTCCAGCCAGCCGAGGTGGTCCAGCTGGGCGAGCACGGCGGCGACGTCCGCCTCGGTCAGGCCGGGCGCGCGGCCGCGCAGCGCGGATGCGAGCTGCGCGGCGTCGCGGGTGCCGTCCTGCAGCAGCCTGAGCAGGGCGAGCACCTGGCCGTCCGGGTCCGCGACCCGCGTGCGGACCTTGGGGTCGAGGCTCACGATCAGCTCGCCGTCGCCGGCGAGGCAGTTGAGCGACTTGAGTCGGGGCAGCATGGTCGGTCCTTGAGCGAGGCGAGCGGGGTCGGACGAGAGGAGCCGGCCCGGTCGTGGTGACCGGGCCGGCTCCGTGCGGCTCAGGCGCCGCCGGCCTCAGGGTCGAGGTGGATCCGCGTCGCGGTGATCTCCTCGACGTCCATGATCTCGATCGTCATCTTCCTTGCACCCCCCTGCTATCTCGCCGTCCTGCGTCGCTCTCGCGGCGACAACGGGGAGGAGGACCGGGGGCGGCCCGGGCAGATACGGCGACGCGACGGTCTTCACCCTGCGCGGCGGGTCGGGGGGCGGCGGACGACGCTCGTCGTGTCCGATAGATTGCCGCTGCCCGCCCGCTCCCATCGGGCGTGCGCGAGCCTGGTGCGACGACGCGAAGGGGATGGTTGTGCCGACGATGGCCGACGTCGCGCGGCGTGCCGGCGTGTCCGCGAAGACCGTCTCGAACGTTCTGAGCGGCTACCCCTACGTGCGCGAGTCGACGCGCGAGCGCGTGCTGGCGGCCGTGAACGACCTGGGCTACGAGATCAACGTGACGGCGCGCATCCTGCGGTCGGGGCGCAGCGGGCTGATCGGGCTCGCGGTCCCGGAGCTCGGCCAGCCGTACTTCGGCGAGCTCGCCGACGAGGTGCTCGCGGCCGCTCGTCGTCGCGGCGTGCACGTGCTGATCGAGCCGACCGGCTTCACGCGCGAGGGCGAGCTCGAGGCGCTGCGTGAGCCGCGTCGGCGCCTGGTCGACGGTCTGGTGTTCAGCCCGGCGGCGCTCGACCAGAGCGACGCCCACCTGCTCGAGAAGCTCGACTACCCGCTGGTCCTGCTCGGCGAGCAGGTCTTCTCGACGCACGTCGACCACGTGACGATGCACAACGTCGAGGGCGCGCGGGCCGCCACGGACCTGCTGCTCGACGTGGGCCGGCGCCGGATCGCGGCGATCGGCATGCTCCACGCACCGACGGCCGGTTCCGCGTCGCTGCGGTTCCAGGGGTATCGCGAGGCGCTCGAGGACCGCGGGCTCGCGGTCGACGACCGGCTCCTGGGCTGGGCCGACGACGGCTGGCACCGCGCGAACGGCGCGCGCGCGATGGCCGCGGTGCTCGACGCCGGCGTCGAGGTCGACGGCGTGGTCGCGTTCAACGACGCGCTCGCGCTCGGCGCGATGTACGAGCTCGGGGTCCGGGGCCTGTCGATCCCGCGGGACGTGGCGGTCGTCGGGTTCGACGACGTCGAGGACGCCCGGTACTCCGCCCCGGCGCTGACCACGGTGGACCCCGGTCGTCGTGAGATCGCCGAGGTCGCGGTGGACCTCCTGCTGCGCCGCCTCGACGAGGTCGCGTCCCCTGACCTGCCGCGACGCCCGCCCGTGCTGCACGTCGCCGACCTGAGGCTCGTCGAGCGGGAGAGCACGCCGCGCCGCGACTGAGGTGCGCGGCCCCGGGGGCGCGCGCGCGGGCACGCGTGCTCCGTTCCAGGAACGTGCGCAGACCGTGACAGAACGGTGATCCCAGACGATTGACACCACCGCCCGGGGTTGCCACGGTGTTCACGGACGCGTTCTCCAACGGTGAAGAAGGCGGTTCTGAACCGTGGTGGACGAGTGCGACAGAACAGCGCGCGGGTCCGCGCATCGTCGCCTCGTCGGCGCGGCTGCATCACTCAACGAGGAGTACGGAGGCAGCTCGGATGAAGATGAGGGCGATGCTCGCGGCAAGCACCGCGATGCTCCTGTGTGCCACGGGTCTCGCAGCCTGTAGCAGCGACGACGGCGGCGGCGACGGCGAGACCGGCGGGAAGGTCTCGATGACCTTCTGGCACAACGCGTCGACGGGTCCCGGCAAGGCGTTCTGGGACGACACGGTCGCGTCGTTCATGAAGGACAACCCCGACGTCACCATCAAGGTCCAGTCGATCCAGAACGAGGACCTCGACGGCAAGCTCCAGACGGCACTCAACTCGGGTGACGCGCCGGACATCTTCCTGCAGCGCGGCGGCGGCAAGATGGCCGCGATGGTGCGGGCGAACCAGCTCCTCGACATCACGGACCTGGTCTCCGAGGACACCAAGAAGCTCATCCCCGAGGGCTCGTTCAAGGCGAACGAGCTCGAGGGCAAGACGTACGCGATGCCGATCGCGGTGCTCCCCGGTGGCCTGTGGTACTCGAAGGACCTGTTCTCGCAGGCCGGCATCATGGCGACACCGAAGACGATCGACGAGCTCAACGACGCGGTGACCAAGCTCAAGGGCACGGGCGTCGCCCCGATCGCGCTGGGCGCCAAGGACGCCTGGCCGGCCGCGCACTGGTACTACTTCTTCGCGCTGCGCGCGTGCAGCCCGCAGACGCTCGAGGACACGGCCGCGTCGATGAAGTTCGACGACCCGTGCTGGCTCGACGCCGCGGAGAACCTCGAGGCGTTCGCCGCCACCGAGCCGTTCAACCAGGGCTTCCTGACGACCTCCGCCCAGCAGGGCGCCGGCTCGTCGGCCGGCCTCGTCGCCAACCACAAGGCCGCGATGGAGCTCATGGGCGCGTGGGACCCGGGCGTTATCGGCTCGCTCACGCCCGACGAGAAGCCGCTGCCGGACCTCGACTGGTTCGCGTTCCCCGAGGTCCCGGGCGGCAAGGGTGAGCCCGGCTCGATCCTCGGCGGTGTCGACGGCTACTCGTGCTCGGCCAAGGCGCCGAAGGAGGCGTGCGCCGCGTTCCTCAACTACATCGCGCGCACCGACGTGCAGGAGGCGTACTACCGCGCCTTCAACGCGCCGACGGTCAACACCGAGTCGCAGAAGGTCATCGAGGAGCCGTACCTGAAGAGCGTCCTCGAGGCCTACAACGCGGCGCCGTTCGTGTCGCAGTGGCTCGACACGGTCTACGGGCAGAACGTCGGCAACGCGCTGAACGTGGCGATCGTCGACCTGCTCGCCGGCAAGCGTGACGCCGCCGGCGTCGTCCAGGCCGTCAACGACGCTGCCGCCAAGTCGTAAGGGGCAGCAACGCAGATGTCGTCCACGCGAGCGAGCTCGCACCCCGCGAACGGCTCGCCCGTCGACCTGCCGACCGGCGGGGACGGTACCCCTGTGGTGCCGCCCCCGCC
>NZ_BJLQ01000017.1 GCF_006538725.1 Cellulomonas gelida | reverse complement strand
CGCGCGGGTCAGGGGGTGGTGGAGAGGCGGGCGCGGAGGAGGACCGCGATGTCTGTGACCTCGGGGACGCCGATCTCCGCCGACGAGCTTGACGGGGCCGTCTCGGCGGTGGAGTGGGCGGCGGCGACGCCGTCGGTGAGCATGACCGTGCAGTACGGGCAGGCGGTGGCGATGACGTCCGCCCCGGTGGCGATCGCCTCGGTCGCGCGCGCCGTGGAGATGCGCGTGCCGATCGACTCCTCCATCCACACCCGCGCGCCGCCCGCGCCGCAGCAGAACGCGTCCGCGCCGGAGCGCGGCATCTCCGTCACCTGGACGCCGGGGATCGCGCCGAGCAGCTCGCGCGGCGGGGAGTAGACCTGGTTGTGCCGGCCCAGGTAGCAGGGGTCGTGGTAGGTCACGGTGCGCTCGTCGTCGGCGGGCAGCAGCGTGAGGCGACCGTCGGAGACGAGCTGGTCCAGCAGCACGGTGTGGTGCACGACCTCGTACCGGCCGCCGAGCTGCGGGTACTCCCGGCTGATGGTGTTGAAGCAGTGCGCGCAGGTCACGACGATGCGCTGCGCGCCGACCTCGTTGAGGACCTCGACATTCTGCGCGGCGAGCATCTGGTAGAGCAGCTCGTTGCCCGCGCGCCGGGCCGGGTCACCCGTGCACGTCTCGCCGTCGCCGAGCACCGCGAACGACACCCCGGCGGCGTGCAGGAGCTCGGCCACGGCCCTCGTCGTGCGCTTGGCGCGGTCCTCGTACGCCCCGGCGCAGCCGACCCAGAACAGGTACTCGACGTCGGCCGCGGACTCGACGTCCGCTCCGACCACCGGCACCTCGAAGTCGAGGCCTTTGGCCCAGTCGAGCCGGGCGCGGGCGGGCAGCCCCCACGGGTTGCCCTGCCGCTCGAGCTTGGTGAACGTGCCGCCGAGCTCCTTGGGGAACGCGGACTCCATGAGCACCTGGTAGCGGCGCATGTCGACGATCGCGTCGACATGCTCGATGTCCACCGGGCACTGCTGCACGCACGCGCCGCAGGAGGTGCACGCCCACAACGCGTCGGCGTCGATCACGCCCGTGCCGATCAGGTCGAGGCCCGCGTGCTCGTCGTCGAGGTTCCGCGTGCCGTCCGGTGCGCGCAGGTACGGCGCGGTCGCGGCGGCGTGGTCGCGCAACGCGAGCGTCACGAGCTTGGGGGACAGCGGCTTGCCCGTGGCCCATGCGGGGCACTGGTCCTGGCAGCGGCCGCACTCGGTGCACGTCGCGAAGTCGAGGAGGCCCTTCCAGGTGAAGTCCTCGATCGCGCCGACGCCCAGGCGCGCGTCGTCGGGCAAGTCCTCGAGCGCAGCCAGGTCGACGGGCGTGCCGTCCGCGAGCGTCAGCGGCTGCAGCGGGCCGAGCGCGGGCGCGCCGTCGGGCTCGCGCCGCGCGTACACGTTGACCAGGCCCAGGAACCGGTGCCAGGCCACGCCCATCGTCGGCTGCAGGCCGATCACCATGAGCCACGTCATCGACACGACGATCTTCACCGTGGCCGTCACGACGACCGCGGTCTCGAGCGCGCTCGTCGTCGCTCCCTGCCAGGCCTGCCCGAGCCACGCGGTCAGCGGGAAGTGCAGCGCCGAGGCCGTGCCCTCGCCCGCGTCCGCGGCGAGCGCGTACTCCAGCCCGCGCAGCACGATCACGGCCAGCACGACGACGAGCACGGTCGCCTCGACGTAGAACGCCTGCCACTGCGTGGACCCGAAGAACCGTGACCGTCGCTGCACCTCGGCCGGCTGCGAGGCACGCGGCCGGATCCGCAGGCGCAGCGCGATGAGCGCGACGATCCCGACGAGCGACGTCCACGCGAGCAGCTCGACGGCCCACTCGAGCGGCCACAGGTGCCCGATCAGCGGAAGCGCGGCGCTGGGCGCGAGGACCTGCACGTACCCGGTCGCGAGCGTCACCGCGAGGACCGGGAACGACACCATGACCACCCAGTGCGCCGCGCGCACCACGGGCCGGTGCTGGAACCGACCGTGCCCGAGCACCTCGCGCGCGAGCGTGCGCAGGCGCTGCCTCACGGGCGAGAGTCGCCCGGGTGCGGGCCGGCCGACGCCGACGGTGCGCGTGATCGTCGTCGCCCCGCGGGCGAACAACCACACGCCGACGACCGTCGCCACGACGACGAGCACCAGGCAGGTCCACTGCACCCCGTTCACGCCGCACAACCTACCCACCCCCTCCGCCCGCCCCTCTGCGTCGTTCACGGTGCGGTGGGCGGCGCAGAGCAGTCGGCGGTTCTGCGGACATGGCTGACCGGTGCGTGAGGGTGGTCACGGTTCGGGGTCGGGAGGCGGATGCGTGGATGCCGGTTGGTAGAGTCTTGACCGATCTCCCGCCCAGTCTCGTGGCCGACCGGAACGATTCGGACGGCCTCGTTGCGCCCCGACAGGACGGAGTCCGACCGCGTGCTGCTGCTGCTCCTCGTCCACCTCGCAGCAGCCCTCGTCGCGCCCACGCTCGTCCGGCTGTGGGGACGCAAGGCGTTCTGGGTCCTCGCCGCCGCCCCTGCCTCCGCCGCCGTCTGGGCGCTGAGCTGGACGTCGCAGGTCCAACGCGGTGACGGTCCGGTGCAGAGCGTCGAGTGGATCCCCGCGCTCGGGCTCGAGCTGACGTTCCGCCTCGACACGCTCGCGTGGCTGATGACGCTCGTCGTCGGCGGGGTCGGTGCGCTCGTGCTCGTCTACTGCGCGGCGTACTTCTCGGTCTCGGCGCAGGGGCTCGGCCGGTTCGGCGGCGTGTTCGTCGCGTTCGCGGGAGCCATGCTCGGGCTCGTCACGTCCGACGACATGATCCTGATGTTCATCTTCTGGGAGCTGACGACCGTCACCTCCTACCTGCTGATCGGGCACTACAGCGACCGCAAGGCGAGCCGCCGCGCCGCGATGCAGGCGATCGTCATCACCACCGCAGGTGGCCTCGCGATGCTCGTCGGCGTGGTGCTGCTGGGTGAGGCCGCAGGCACGTACCGGCTGAGCGAGGTCGTCGCGCACCCGCCCGGCGGCGCGGCCGCGACCGCCGCGATCGCGTGCCTGCTGGCGGGGGCGGCGACGAAGTCCGCGCTGCTGCCGTTCCACTTCTGGCTGCCCGCGGCGATGGCCGCGCCGACGCCCGTCTCGGCGTACCTGCACGCGGCGGCCATGGTCAAAGCGGGCGTCTACCTGGTCGCACGGTTCGCGCCCGCGTTCTCGCAGCACGAGCTGTGGCGGTGGATCATCGTCGTGCTCGGCTGCGGGACGCTGCTGCTCGGCGGGTACCGCGCGCTGCGTCAGCACGACCTCAAGCTCGTGCTCGCGTTCGGCACGGTCAGCCAGCTCGGGCTCATCACGCTGCTCGTCGGCCTCGGCACGCGCGCCACCGCGCTGGCGGGCCTGGCGATGCTCGGCGCGCACGCGATGTTCAAGGCGACGCTGTTCCTCGTCGTCGGCGTGATCGACGCGGCCACGGGCACGCGTGACCTGCGGCGGCTGTCCGGTGTGGGCCGCGAGCTCAAGCTCACGGCGCTCGCTGGTGCGCTCGGCACCGCGAGCATGATCGGCCTGCCGCCGTTCGCGGGGTACGTGGCCAAAGAGGCCGGGCTCGAGGCGATCGAGCACCTGGAGGACAACGCCGTCGGGCTGATCGTCCTGGTCAGCGTCGCGATCGGGTCGGTGCTGACGGTCGCGTACGGCCTGCGGCTGTGGTGGGGCGCGTTCGCGACGAAGAAGGCAGTGGTCCCGGAGTCGGCGATCGCCCACGAGGCCGTCGCGACGCAGGCGGACGGCGCGCGCAGCCCCGGCTCGACGAGCCGTGTCGCGACGCAGCCCGACGCCGAGCCCGCCGCGATCTCCCACCCCTCGCTGCTGCTCGTGTGGCCCGCGATGATCCTGGGCGTGCTCGGGCTGGCCGTGGCACTGCTGCCGCAGCTCGGCGAGCACCTGCTCGACCCGTACGCGGACACGCTGGGTCTCGGCGAGCCCGGTCACCTCGCGCTGTGGGCGGGGTTCACGCCCACGTTCGCGCTGACGCTGGTGATCCTGGGCGCCGGTGCCGCCCTGTTCGCGGTGCGGGAGCGCATCGAGACGCTGCAGGCGCGCCTGACCTACCGCGGCCCCGACGCCGACCGCATCTACCGCCGCTTCATGCGCCGGCTCGACGACGTCGCGGCGGACGTCACCGCGGCCACGCAGCGAGGCTCGCTTCCGTTGTACGTCGGCCTCGTGCTGGTCGTCTTCGTGGTCGGGGTCGGAGCGAGCCTGCTCGTCGGCGGTGCGTGGCCCGACGACGTGCGGGTGTTCGACCACCCCGCGCAGCTGGTGTTCGCCGGCGCGACGATCGCGTCGGCCGTGCTCGTCGCGCGCGCCCGTCGGCGTCTCAAGGCCGTCATCCTGCTCGGCATCGGCGGGTACGCGGTGGCGGGGCTGTTCCTGCTGCAGGGCGCGCCCGACCTCGCGCTCACGCAGGTGCTCACCGAGACCGTCACGCTCGTCGTGTTCGTGCTGGTGCTGCGCCGCATCCCGCCGTACTTCTCCGACCGTCCCCTCGTCGCCTCCCGCTGGTTGCGGCTCGCGATCGGCCTGGCCGTGGGACTCACGGTCGCGGGGATCGCGCTGGTCGCGCCGTCGGCGCGCATCCACGCACCCGTCACGGAGCACTTCGCCGAGGAGGCGGTCGGCTGGGGCGGCGGCAAGAACATCGTCAACGTGACGCTGGTCGACATCCGCGCGTGGGACACCATGGGTGAGATCTCGGTGCTGCTCGTCGCGGCGACCGGTGTCGCGTCGCTCGTCTTCCTCTCGCGGCGCACCGGGCAGATCTTCCGGGCGCGGGACGCGGCACCCGAGCGGGCCGTGTGGGCGGGTGCCGACCCCATGGCGGCGCTGCGCCGCGGCACCGACCAGGCGCGGATCGACGCGCCGACGACGAACCGCGAGTGGCTGCGCGCGGGGTCGACGTTGGCCCCGCAGCGACGGTCGGTGATCTTCGAGGTCGTCGTGCGGCTGCTGTTCCACACGATGGTCGTCTACTCGGTGTTCCTGCTGTTCAGTGGGCACAACCAGCCCGGCGGCGGGTTCGCGGCGGGCCTCGTCACGGGGATTGCGCTGACCGTGCGCTACCTCGCGGGCGGCCGCTACGAGCTCGGCGAGGCGGCACCCGTGCAGCCCGGCGTGCTGCTCGGCACGGGCCTGTTCCTCTCGGCGGGTGTCGGGCTCGGCGGGCTGCTCGTCGGCGGCTCGGTGCTGCGCTCGTGGATCGTGGACCTGCACCTGCCGCTGCTCGGCGACGTGCACCTGGTGACGAGCCTCTTCTTCGACATCGGCGTGTACCTCGTCGTCGTCGGGCTCGTGCTCGACATCCTGCGCTCGCTCGGCGCGGAGCTCGACCGGCGTGCGGAGATCGGCGAGGACCCGCCGTTCGACGGCACCTTGCCGAGCCTCGAGGAGGGGGCGTCGCGATGATCGACATGGCGCCCAACCTCACGCTCGTCGTCGCGATCGCGGTGCTCTTCGCCGCGGGCGTCTACCTCGTGCTCGAACGGTCGCTGTCGCGCGTGCTGATCGGCGTGATCCTGCTCGGCAACGGCGCGAACCTGCTGTTCCTCGTGGCCGGTGGGCGTGCGGGGCGGCCACCGATCGTCGGGCTCGAGGACGAGCGGCAGATGTCCGACCCGCTGCCGCAGGCGATGGTGCTGACCGCGATCGTCATCACGCTCGGGATGACGGCGTTCCTGCTCGCCATGGCGTACCGGTCCTGGCAGCTGCATCGGCACGACGAGGTGCAGGACGACGTCGAGGACCGCCGCATCGCGCGCCTCGCGGCGATCGACGAGCGCGCATTCACGGACGCCGACACCGAGGCGACGCTCCAGTCGCTCGACGAGGAGGCCGAGGAGGCCCGCGACGAGGTGGACGACGGCCTGGTCCGTGAGGCCCGGCCGGACGACGAGCAGCGCGACAAGGAGGTGGCACCGTGAGCGACTGGACCTGGGTGGTGCCGCTGCCGGTCGTCATCCCGCTGTTCAGCGCGGGCCTCACGCTCGCGCTGTGGCGGCGCCCGCGCGTGCAGCCGATCGTCTCGGTGACCGCGCTCGTGCTCGTGCTGCTGTCCTCGGTCACGCTGCTCGTGCTGGCCGACGACGGCCCGCTCGTCGTCGACGTGGGCGGCTGGGCCGCGCCCGTCGGGATCAACCTCGTCGCCGACCGGCTCTCGGCGCTCATGCTGTCGGTCTCGTCGGCCGTGACGCTGTGCGTCCTGCTCTACTCGCTCGCGCAGGGCCGGGACGACGACGAGGAGTCCGCGCCCGTCTCGATCTACCACCCGACGTTCCTCGTGCTGGCCGCGGGCGTCGCGAACGCGTTCCTCTCGGGCGACCTGTTCAACATCTACGTCGGGTTCGAGATCCTGCTCGCGGCCTCGTTCGTGCTCATCACGCTCGGCGGCACGCGCGACCGGATCCGCGCGGGGACCATCTACATCGTCGTCGCGCTGCTCTCGTCGGTGCTCTTCCTCGTCGCGATCGCCGCGGTGTACGCCACCACCGGCACGGTCAACCTGGCCCAGCTCGCGCTGCGCCTGCCGGAGATCGACCCGGGCACGCGCCTCACGCTGCAGGTGCTCCTGCTGCTCGCGTTCGCCGTCAAGGCGGCCGTGTTCCCGCTGTCCGCGTGGCTGCCGGACTCCTACCCGACCGCGCCCGCACCGGTCACCGCGGTGTTCGCGGGCCTGCTCACCAAGGTCGGCGTGTACGCGATCATCCGCACGCAGACGCTGCTCTTCCCGGGCGGTGAGCTCGACGACGTGCTCATGTGGGCTGCGCTCGCGACCATGCTCGTCGGGATCCTCGGCGCCGTCGCGCAGGACGACATCAAGCGTCTGCTGTCGTTCACGCTCGTCAGCCACATCGGGTTCATGCTGTTCGGCATCGCGCTGTCCTCGCAGGCCGGGTGGACCGCGGCGATCTACTACGTGGTCCACCACATCACCGTGCAGACCGCGCTGTTCCTCGTGGTGGGGCTCGTCGAGCGCGTGGGCGGCTCGACGTCGCTGACGCGCCTGGGCGGCCTGGCGAAGGTCGCGCCGGTGCTCGCGATCCTGTTCTTCGTCCCGGCGATGAACCTCGGCGGGATCCCGCCGCTGTCGGGGTTCCTGGGCAAGCTCGGCCTGCTGCAGGCAGGCGTCGACGCCGGCACCCCGTTGGCCTACATCCTCGTCGTGGGCTCGGTCGTGACCTCCCTGCTCACGCTGTACGCGCTGGTCAAGGCGTGGAACAAGGCGTTCTGGCAGACACCGCAGGACGAGCCGCGGCCCGTGCACCTGCCGTTCGGGATGGTCGGCCCGACTGCCGCGCTCATCGCCGTGGGGCTCGGGCTCACGTTCGCCGCGGGCCCGCTGTACGCGTACACCGAGCGCGCGGCGAGCGCGCTCACGCTGCGCACCACCTACGTCTGGGCGGTCCTGCCCGACGGCCTGCGAGGCGAGGGCGAGTCGGCCGACCTGAGCGAGGACGACCAGACCCCACCGCCCCCGGCCGACGAGGCGGGTGACGACTCATGAGCCTGCACGCACGCCGCGCGCGGCGACTGCCCTGGGGAACGGTCGTCTGGCTGACCGTCGTCTGGGTGTTCCTGTGGGGCGACCTGACGTTCGCGAACGTGCTCGCGGGCGTGGTGCTCGCGCTGCTCGTCACGCTCGGGCTGCGGATGACGCCGGTCGACTTCCACGGCCGGGTCCGGCCGTGGGGCGTCGTGAGGCTGTTCGGCCGGTTCGCGTGGGACCTGGTGCGCGCGTCGTTCGAGGTCGCGTTCATCGCGCTGCGGCCGCGCTACACGCCGCGCGGCGCCGTGATCGGCGTTCAGCTGCGCAGCCACTCCGACCTCTACCTGACGATGGTCGCGGAGCTGTGCTCGCTCGTGCCGGGCTCACTCGTCGTCGAGGCGCACCGCCTCACGGGGCGCCTCTACCTGCACGTGCTCGACGTCGAGGCGGCCGGCGGCATCGAGGCCGCGCGCCAGGCCGTGCTCGACCAGGAGGAGCGCGTGCTGCGCGCGTTCGGGTCCGACGCCGAGCTGCGTGCGGCGGGCCTCCTGACCAGCCCGACGGGGGTCCGCTCATGACGTGGGTCGTGGTGGTGTGCGCGGTGATGATCACGATCGGCGCGGGGTTCGCGATCGTGCGGGCCGAGAAGGGTCCGTCGATGCTCGACCGGACCATCGCGCTCGACGTCACGGTGACCGCGGTGATCGCGGCGTTCGCGCTGTACGCGGCGGCGCAGCGGCGCACCGACGTGGTGCCCGTGCTCGTCGTGCTGTCGCTCGTCGGGTTCGTGGGGTCCGTGACGATCGCGCGCTTCGCGGCGGTCGAGCCCAAGGGTGAGGGCCGGGTCCGCACGCGTGAGGAGGTCGCGGCCGAGGAGGCCGCGCGGCGGGAGGCCGAGGAGGCCGAGCTGCGGGCGGGCCTCGACTGGTCCGAGCACGGCGGCTCGGCGGAGGGGGAGGTCCGATGAGCGCGTGGGACACGGCCGCGGACGTCGCGTCGGTCATCTGCATGCTGGGCGGTTCGTTCTTCGTGCTCGCCGCGGGCGTCGGGGTGCTGCGGTTCCCCGACCTGCTCGCGCGCATGCACGCCGGGACCAAGCCGCAGGTGCTCGGACTGATCCTGGTGCTCGTCGGGCTGGGCCTGCGGCTGCGGTCGGGCGGTGCGGTGTGGGCGCTCGTGCTCGTCGCTGTGTTCGGCCTGCTCACCGCGCCGGTCGCGGCGCACATGGTCGGCCGGGCGGGCTACCGCACGGGCAAGGTGCGCAGCGACCTGCTGGTCGCCGACGAGCTGACTCGCGACCTGGCTGAGGCCCGGACACGCGACGAGGAGTGAGCCCCGCCGGCGTGCCCGGCCTCAGCGGATCGAGGTCCGCGCCGACGGGCGGGCGACGAGCCGTCCGTCCTTGAGCTCGACGACGCGGTCGGCGAGCTCGGCGAGCTCCGGGTCGTGCGTCGCGACGACGACCGCGACCCCCGCGTCGCGCGCTGCGGCGACGAGCAGTCCGAACAGCGCGAGCGCGTGCCACGAGTCGAGCCCGGACGTGGGGTCGTCGGCCAGGACCGCGCGCGGCTGGTGCACGAGCGCGCGCGCGACGGCCGTGCGCTGCCGCTGACCGACCGAGACGGCGGACGGCACGCGGTACGCCCCGGCGCCGACGAAGAGCCGGCCGAGCAGCGCCGCGGCGTGCTCCCGCGCGAGGTCGGCGGGGATCTCGATCCGCAGCAGGGGGAGCTCGACGTTCTCGACGAGGGTCAGCTCGGGGAGCAGCTCGTCGCCGGGGAAGACCAGCCCGAGCGAGCGCAGGCGGGTTGCGGCGAGCTCGTGCGGCCGCAGACCGGTGAGGTCGACGCCGTCGAGGCGGACGCGCCCGGACTCGGGCTGGGCGAGCCCCGCGAGGCACTGCAGCATCGTCGTCGTGCCCGAGCGGCGTGGGCCCAGGAGCGCGACGGCCTCGCCCTCGGCGACCTCGAGATGGGCGCCCAGGAGCTCGGCGGACGTTCCTGCGCGAGCGACGACGTCGCAGGCGGAGAGCACAGACATGGCGCCTCGCAGCGGTGCATGGGAAGTGCGGCGGTCACGGGAGGCAGGGGGCCATCCGTTGCGAGGCATCTTGGCGGGTGAATTGTGGTGACACGTCCAACTTCAACGATTAACCACGCCCGGAAATGGTGCCAAACCCCCTGAAATCACCCAGACGCCGAGTAGGAGCCAGACTCATCGGCACCGCGACGGCCGCGGCCGTGAGCACCCATGCCGAGTAGTCGAGCCCCAGGAACAGCCAGATGCTCGTGTGCATCACGGCCACGGCGAGGGCGAACGGCGCGCGCGTCCTGCGCCACGCGAGCCACACCGGCGCGGTGAGCTCGAGCAGCAGCGCACCCGTCGCGAGCGCGCCCGCGATCAGCACGTGATCGGCGACCCAGTGCCCGAGCCCGGACGCGGGCGCGTCCCCGCCTTGCCGCAGGATCCAGGACATGTTGTCCGACAGCGCCCACTCGATGCCCGAGTGCCGCAGCTTCTGCACGCCGGTCAGCCAGTAGACGACCGCGAGGACGGCCAGCGCCGCGCGCGGCGGCCACCCGAACGCGACCGTGCGCTCGTCGTCCTGCCCGCGTCGAGGCACGCGTGCGAACAGCAGCACGAACCCCACCCAGACCGTCATGACGTCGTTGTGCATGACCTTGCCCGACGAGCCCCACAGCGCGCACAGCACCGCGTACGCGGTCCACGCGACGACGAACCCGAGCTGCGCACGGCGCCGCGCGACCACCAGCCCGACCCCGCCGACGCCGATCACCGCGAGCGCGACGAGGAAGCGGTCGGGCACGTGCGGGGGGAGCCACGAGACGAACGTGAGCCCGTCGGTGAGCGCCGCGGGCCGCTCGGCGATGGCGCTCCAGTCCCGCGCGACCAGGCGCAGCCCGATCACGAGCGCGACGAGCGTGTGGACCTCGAGGAGCCGGAAGCCCGGACCGGGCGCGGTCAGGCGTGCGTCGATGCCGCGCACGAACCGGGCGACGCGGCCGCCGTCGGCGGGTGCCGGCGTGGTGGTGCCGGTCGGGGTGGGCGCCGGTGTCGTCGTCACAGCGGGACCTCCACGAGCCGGGTCGTGCCGTGCACCTCGCGCTCGCGCGTGACCGGGTCCATGGTCCACGCCGACCGGTCGACGGCGACCGCGACGTAGTCGTCCGGGTCGAGGCCCGCGACGTGCAGCCACGCGACCGCCTCGGCGTGCTGCTGGTGCGCGGACTGGTGGCGCAGGTCGACGAGCTGGTGGCTCGTGGTCGCCAGCACCTGGTCGTCGGGCAGGCGGACCGTCACCTGCGAGCCGTCGGGGCGGATCGCGACGAGGCTCGTGGTCGCGCCGTCGGCGGTGCGCACGGTGCTGAACAGCCGGAACGACGTCACCGGCCACGCCTCGATCTCGGCCGCGGCGCCCAGCAGCACCACACCGAGCGTGCCCCAGGTGACCGCGCGCGCGATCCGCCGCTCACGGCGCCCGTCGACGTCCGCCACCTGCACCGTCCCGTCGTCGGACCGCTCGCCCGACGACGCCCCCGCGTCCCGCATGACTCTCCGTGCCTCCCGACGAGGGACCGCCGCCCCCGACCGGAACTCTGCCAGACCGCCCCCACCCCGCGGACCGCTTCTCACCCCGCGCGAGCCAGCGGTCACTCAGCCCAAGCCGCCCCTTGGCCGGAGCGGCCGCTGTGTCGGCTGGGGGTCGTGAGGCGAGACAGTGGTTGCTCAGGCTGCGCCGGGCTTTGGCCGGAGTGGGCGCTGGGTCGTCGGGGGGTGGGCGAGACAGGGGTTGCTCCGGCCAAGCCGGGTGTGAGCCGGAGTGGGCGCTGGGTCGGCGGGGGTTCGACCGGGGGCGACGGGGGGCGACGGGGGTGGGGCCGGCAGGTGCGGATCGGGGAGCGGTTCCGGTGGACGCGGACGACGAGGGCACGTGGCGGACCGACCACGACCTGCGGCTGTGGGACGTGCCGGTCATCCGGCTGCACGACCGGATGGAGCGCGTGCACTCCGCCCGCTGACCGGTCGGTGCCCTGCAGCCGGTGGTTGGATGGCCGTGGGAGCGACGACGGGCTCGGACGTCGCACGCGGCAGACGCCGGGCGGCGTCAGCAGACACTCAGCGGGAGGCAGCGTGCGCGGGCACGGCGAGGGACACACGGAGGTCGTCGTCGTCGGCGCGGGCCCCAACGGGCTGGCTGCCGCCGTGACCTGCGCGCGCGCCGGCCTCGACGTCACGGTCCTCGAGGCGCAGCCGACGATCGGCGGCGGCGCGCGCACGCTCGACCTGGGCCTGGCCGACGGGGTGGTGCACGACATCTGCTCCGCGGTGCAGGCGATGGCCTGGGCGTCGCCGTTCTTCCGCGGGTTCGACCTGGCTGCGCGGGGGGTCGAGCTGCTGACGCCCGAGATCTCGTACGCCCAGCCGCTGGCGGACGGCCGCGCGGGCCTGGCGTACCGCGACCTGGACCGCACGGTCGAGGGGCTCGGCGCCGACGGGCCGGCGTGGCGCTCGCTCGTCGGGCGGCTCTCGGAGCACTGGCAGGACGTGGTGCGCGTCGCGCTGGGCGACAAGCGCAGCCTGCCGCCCGGGCTGGTGCCGCGCGGCGTCCCGACCGCCGCGGCGTTCGGCCTGGCGGTGCTCGAGCAGGGCACGCGCGCCTGGGACCGCCGCTTCACCGGCGACGTCGCGCCCGCGCTGCTCACGGGCGTCGCGGCGCACGCGATCACGCCGCTGCCGTCGTTCGCGGCCGCGGGCACGGCGCTCCTGCTCGGTTCGCTGGCCCACGCGGGCGAGGGCTGGTCGATCCCGCGCGGCGGCTCGCGCGCCATCACCGACGCGCTGCGCGCCGACCTCGAGGCGCACGGCGGTCGGGTGCTGACCGAGCAGCCGGTGCGGACGGTCGCGGACCTGCCGCACGCGCACGCCTACCTGTTCGACACCACGCCGCGCACGGTGATCGAGGTGCTCGGCGACGAGCTGCCCGCGCGGGCTCGTCGGGCGCTCGGCTCCTTCCGGTACGGCGACGGGGCCGCGAAGGTCGACTTCGTGCTGTCCGGTCCGGTGCCGTGGACCCATCCGGAGATCGCTCGGGCGGGGACCGTGCACGTCGGCGGGACGCGCGCGCAGATGGCCGCCGCGGAGGCGGACGTCGCGGCCGGTCGGCACGCCGAGCGTCCGATGACGCTGGTGAGCGACCCGGTGGTGGTCGACGAGACGCGCGAGTCCGGCGGGCTGCGCCCCCTGTGGTCCTACGCGCACGTGCCCGCGGGGTCGGACGTCGACGTGACCGAGGCCGTCACCGCGCACATCGAGCAGTACGCGCCGGGGTTCCGCGACGTCGTCGTCGCGAGCCGCTGCGTGCCCGCGGCACAGATGGCGCACCACAACCAGAACTACGTCGGCGGAGACATCTCGGCGGGCGCGGTCTCGATCCGGCAGATGTTCGCGCGTCCGACGATGCGCCCCGACCCGTACGCGACGGGGCGCGAGGGCGTGTACCTGTGCTCGTCGTCCACGCCGCCCGGCCCGGGCGTGCACGGGCTGGGCGGGTGGTTCGCGGCGCGCCGCGCGATGCGCGAGGTCTTCGGGATCACGAAGGCGCCGGACCTGCGTCCCTGACGACCGGGCGACGACCGGCCGGCGCGCGCCGACGGGCGCGGGCGCGCGGTCGAGGGCCGGCGAGACCGGCGCCTGACCGGACGCCGCGCGCGCCGGTCAGCGCGTGAGGTCGGGCAGGTTCGGGTCGCTCTTGGCGCGTGCCGCGAACTTGGCCGTGCCGCGCGTCGCGAAGGTCCGGGCGATGGACACCGCGGCGCCGGTCAGCGCGGCGGCGACGACGATCTCGCTGAGCCGGGCGTCGCCCGGGTCCTCGGCCTTGGGGGGCTTGTGACCGCGCGCGGCCTGCCAGGACTGGTTGACGACCTGGGTGGCGACCCAGGCCGCGAGGCCGGCGGCGGCGAGGCCGACGAGCTTCGCGAGCATCGGCGTGGAGGGCTTGTCTGCCATGGACGCCGACGCTACCGCGCACGATCGGGTGAACGCGCGCGGGAGCGACATGAACAAGTGTCCAACTCGTGGGACGCGCGCGCCGCTTTTTGTGACGCTTCGTCGGGAACCGTCCCGGTTCTGGCCGCTGACCTGCAACAACGCGCCTCTACGCTCCCGGAGACTACGTCTCTCGGAGGTCAGCGTGCGCCATCGCACCCCCAGCCGCGGCATCGCGGCGCTCCTGTCCCTGGCACTCGTCCTGGGGCTCGGCGCCGTCGCGACGGTCGCCTCCGGGGTCGTCACCGCGGCGCCCGCGCAGGCGGCGACCGGCACGCTGAGCCTCGGGCACGGCGCGACGCCCGCGAGCGTGCTCGCGGGCGAGGACGCGACGATCGCGCTGCGGGCCGAGCACACGGGCGCGGCGGCGGACATCGCGTACAACCTCACGTTCGTCGCGACCCTGCCTCCCGGTGCGACCTACGTCGCGGGTTCCGCGACGCCCGCGTCGGGCCCAGGCGCGCCCGGCGAGCCCACCGCGCAGCAGGTCGTCCCGAACCCCGCCGACCCGAGCTCGTCGTACTGGGTCCTCGTCTGGTCCAACGTCACCGACCTGCCCGCCGGGGGCGTGGCGTCCCTCGGCTTCGATCTCGACCTGGACGAGGCGCGCTTCCCCGCGGGCAGCACCGTCGTCGTCCCGAGCCGCGTCCTGGGCAGCGCCGACGAGCGCATCGTCCCCAAGGTGACGGTCGCGACGAGCGGAGTCACGCACGTCGCCGACGCGAGCGCGAGCGACACCGCGCAGACGCGCGTCTCGCCGCTCGAGATCACCAAGTCCGAGCCGTCGTCCGAGAGCGAGCTGCTGCGCGGCCTCGAGGACCAGCAGACGGAGTACACGCTCACGGTGCGCGTCGCGCCGTCGGGCCCCGTCAGTGACGTCGTGGTGCGCGACGTGCTGCCCG
Organism: Cellulomonas gelida; assembly: GCF_006538725.1. Lineage (GTDB taxonomy): Bacteria > Actinomycetota > Actinomycetes > Actinomycetales > Cellulomonadaceae > Cellulomonas > Cellulomonas gelida. The sequence continues at coordinate 59,977 of NZ_BJLQ01000017.1, read as the reverse complement.
CCGCGCTGCACTTCCTGGGCTGCGAGTCCGTCAGCGCGCCGGGTGGGTGCGCCACGTTCACGGGCCAGAGCGTGCAGTCCGACGCGTCCGGCGCGCACACCGTGGTGGGGTGGGCGTTCCCGAGCCTGGCCGCCGGGAGCACGACGACCATCCGGTACCGCGCCGCCGCGGGCTACACCGAGCTGAACCCGGGCACCTCGCAGTTCGACGGCCCGTCGCTGCGTCAGCAGCCCACGGGGACGGCCGCGACCAACACGGTCGACGTGACCGGCACCTACCAGGGCGCGGTGGCGTCGGCGGGCGACCGCGCCGCCTCGGCGAGCGCGGAGCACACGGTCCAGGTGCTCGACGTCGCCCTCGCGAAGTCGGCCGACGCCAGCAGCTTCACGGGCGGCAACAGCACGCGCTTCACCCTCGACGTGCGGGTCGGCCAGTACACGGACGCGTCGACGATCGTCGTCACGGACACCCTGCCCGACGGCATGTGCGCCTACCTGCCGATCGGCTTCTCCGTGCCCGCGGGCTGGCCCGCCGACTGCACCGCACTGCCGCGGCGCGCGGTCGTCGGCGCGACGCTCACGAGCGCCGTCATGCACGCCGACGGCACCACGACCCTCACGTTCCAGGTGCCCGACGTGGCGGCGAACGCGACCGCGCAGGTCAGGTACGACGCGTTCATGCGCAGCACGCACGCCGACGGCTCGCCGACCGCGACGGGTGAGACGTTCACGAACTCCGCGTCGCTCACGGCGACGACGACCCCGGTCAGCGGTTCGCCCGAGACCGGCGCGGAGCCGGTCGAGAACGGGTCGTCCGCGTCGGTCTCGTCGAAGGGCCCGACGCTCGTCAAGCAGGTGTGGCCCAACGCGTCCCGATCCGCGATCGCCGGGGCGGCCTCGTGCCCCGCGGTGACGAGCCCCCTGTGGTCGACGAGCGCGCAGCCCGTCGTGCGGCTCGGCGACCTCGTCTGCTTCCAGATCACGCTCGAGGCGGCGACGGGTGTCGCGCTGCGCGACGTCTCGTTGCGCGACTTCGTGCCGGTGGGCACGGAGTTCGTCGACGCGCGCGTCGCCGCGACCTCGTCGGCGTTCACGATCACCCAGACCCCCGGCCAGCCCGCGTGGACCATCGGCGACACGATCGGCTCGGCGCGGTACCTGCCGGCCGCCGGCTCCGCCACGTTCCAGGTGGTCGCGCGCGTCACGGACACCCAGCCGAGCGGCAAGGACATCCTCGGCAACCTCGCGAAGATGCGCTGGCGCGACGCCGACAACCGTGTCGCGGCGCAGCGCACGCAGGTCGACTTCGCGGTCGCCCCGGCGGCGCCGCTCACCCTGGCCAAGACCGTGACGGCCGAGTCCGGCACGTCGGCGAACCAGCGGACGTACGAGGGAGAGGTCGTCACCTACCGCCTGTCGGTGGCGCACGCGGGCACGGCGGCGGACGCGAGCGACCACCCCGTCGACTCCGTCGAGCTGTGGGACGCCCTGCCCACGGGCTTCACGTGCGCGGACGTCGTGACCGCGGGTGTCACGTGCGCCGCCGGCGCGACGACGTCGACCACCGGCCGCTCCGTCCTGCGCGTCACGCTCTCCGGGACCGCGCTCGGCGCGGACTCGCTGCTCACCGCGGGTGAGACGGTCACGTACGACGTGCAGGTGCGCGTGCCGTCGCCGCTGTCGATCTCGTCGTCGCACACCAACAACGCCTCGATCGTCGCCTACACCGTGCCGACGACGGACGGCCGCGCGGGCGCGACGTCGGCGGTCTACCAGCCCAGCGGCTCGCTGGCCGACCCGACCGCACCGAACGCCCCCGCGGCGAACGCGTCGGCGTCCGTCTTCCTGCCCGGCAGCGTCGTCGGCAAGACGATCGACTCGACCTCGGTCACCGAGGCGGGCAACAACGCCGCCACCCAGGCGACCGTCGGCGAGACCGTCACGTACACGTACTCCGCGACGGTGCCGGCCAAGACGACGGTGTTCCGCGGCGCGCTGACCGACACGCTGCCGACCGGCGGTCGGCTCACGGGCCTCACGGTCGTCAGCTCCAGCGTGCCGGGTGCCACGGTCAGCACCTACAGCTCGGGCTCCGGCGGGACGTGCGCGCCACTGGCCGGCGTCGCGTGCCTGGACACGACGACGGGCGCGCTGTCCCTGCCGCCCGTGTACACGAACCCGAGCACGACCGCGTGGACCGTGTCGGTGACGGTCACCGCGCGCGTCGCGAACGCCGCCGGGAACACGCACGGCTCGACGCTGACGAACACCGCCGAGCTCCGCAGCCGGAACACCGCGGCGGCGACCACCGACGTGCTGCGCGGCACCGCGTCGGCTGCGGCCACCGTCGTCCTGCCGACCGTCTCGGTGACGAAGTCGCCGCTCAACGGCTCGGGTGCGCCCGTCGACCCGCTTCCCGTGGGCACCGGGCAGACCATCACCTACCGCCTCACCGCCGCGCAGACCGCGACCAACCGGCCCCCGGCGCACGACACGGTCGTCGTCGACTGCCTGCCCGTGGGGATGACCCCTGTGACGCCGCTGCCCGCTGGCCTGACGTCGGCGGCGGGCACGGGCTCGCCGTGCGCGACCAACCGCACGCAGATCACCTGGGCGGTCGGTGACGTGCTCTCGTCGGGCTCGACCTCGATCGAGTACCAGGCCGTCATCCCGATCGACGCGGGCGGCAGCGCGTCGCTCGTGAACACCGCCACCGTGACCGCCTCGACTCTCGCCGACGGCGCGAACGACGCCACCGCCGAGCGCGTCCTGTCCGCGACGGACACCGGCACGGTGCAGCTCGCGAGCCCCACGGGCACCAAGACGAGCGACGTCAGCTGGGCCGTTCCCGGCCAGGACGTCACGTGGACCCTCGTGGCGAGACTCCCCGCGAACGCGAACTACTACGACGCCGCCGTCATCGACGTCCTGCCGGCGGGGCTCACTCCCGACCTGGCGAGCGCGACGATCACGTGCACCGGGGGTGACACCACCTGGCAGACCACGTGTGCGGGGACGCCGATCACGGGGTCCTCCGGGAGCAGCACACGCCTCGTGTGGCCGTTGGGGGACCTCGCCGCGATCGCCACCGAGCGCACCATCACGATCGAGCTCGCCTCGACGGTGGACCCGGCGGGCGCGCTGGCGGCTGGGAGCAGCGCGCCGAACGCGTTCGGCGTCGGCTGGTTCCAGACCGACGCGACGCGCACGGTGACCAGCACGACGAGCTTCGACCGAGCCCCGACGCTGGGCACCGCCTCCGTCGCCATCCGTGAGCCGCTCGTGACGGTCGCGAAGTCCGTCGACGACGCGACGGTCGAGCCGGGCCAGACCTTCACCTACACGGTCACGGCCTCGGGCTCCACCGCGACGAGCCGCGCGGTCACCGCGCACGCGGTCACGGTCGTCGACACGGTCCCGCAGGGGGTCGTCCCGCTCACCGCCTCGAACGTGCCCGCGGTCGACGGCGACACCGTCGGCGGGGGGACGTGGGACGCGAGCGCCCGGACCGTCACGTGGACCGCCCCGACGCTCGCGAGCGGCGCGTCGGTGACCTACACCTTCCCGGCGCGGCTCGCGCCCGCTGACTCGCTGACCGGTGCGGCGCTGACGAACTCGGCGCGCGCCACGTCGTGGTCGTCGCTCGCGACGGACGGACGCACGTACGGGCCGACCGTCGCCGCGACCGCCGGCGTCACGCCGCAGTTCCCGCGCGTCAACGCGACCAAGTCGCAGACGACCGCGAACCCGGTGGTCGTCGACCAGGAGGTCTCCTACGCCGTCACCCTGACGAACGCCGGGACCGCGCCCGCGGAGTCGGTCGAGGTGACCGACACCCTGCCCACCGGCTGGCAGTACGTCGCGGACAGCGCGACGATCCAGGTCGGCGCGGGCACCGCGGTCGACCTGGACGACCCGACGGGCACGAGCACGCTCGTCTGGTCGAACGTGCTGCCGACCGGCACGCGCCTCGCGGCGAGCGGCACGGCCACGCTGCGCTACCGGGCGACCCCGACGTCGGCCGCGGCCTCGTCGTCGGGCTCGGCCGTGGCGCACACCAACACCGTCGCGGTCACGCACGTGACCGATGCCGTGGGTGGCGACTCGTACGACGACGGTGACGGCACGTACCTCGGCACCGGCGGCTCGGCGACGGCGCGCCTGCACGCCGCGGACCTGTCCGTCACGAAGACCGCCTCGACGTGGGTCGCGGGCACCTCGACGAACACGTGGACCGTCACCGTCAGGAACAACGGGCCCGACCCGGCGGTCGGCGTCGTCGTGCACGACGCGATGGGGCCCCTGCCGACGGGCGTCACGTTCGTCTCGATCGCGGGCACCGGCGCGACGTGCGTCGCAGCGCCCGGGTCGACCGCCACGTCCCCGGCGCAGGACTGCACGCTCAGCGCGCCCCTGGCCTCGGGCGCGTCGGTGACCCTGACGGTGACGACGAGCGTCACGTCCGGCGTCGCGTCCGGCACCACCGCGTCGAACACGGCGACCGTGACCGCGGCGACCTACGACCCCGACCCGAGCAACGACTCCGCCACCAGCACGGCCACCGTCACGACGGTCGCCGACCTCGAGCTGGTCAAGACCGGTCCGTCGTCCGTCGACGCGGGCGCACTCGCCACGTGGGTCGTCACCGTGACCAACCGCGGCCCGTCGGTCTCGCGCGCCTCGCTCGCGACGCCCATCGTGGTGAGTGACGCCCTGCCCGCGGGCGTGAGCGTCACGAGCGTCGTCCCGAGCGGCGCGAGCTGCACCGCGCCGAGCGGCGGGACGCTGACCTGCACGCGCACGAGCGACCTCGCGAGCGGGGCGTCGTTCTCCGTCGAGGTCACGGGCCGCGTCTCGGCGTCGCTGGTGGCCGCCGACGGTCCGCTCGTCAACCAGGCCGAGGTCACCCCCGTGACCGGCCAGGGCGCGGACACGTACGACGACGAGGACTCGACGAGCACCGCGATCACGCACGCCGAGAGCCTCACGATCACCAAGACGATCGTCGGCGACCTGGTCGCCGGGTCGACCGGGACGTACGCGATCACGGTGAGCAACGCGGGACCGTCCGTCGCGCGTGGCGTCGTCGTGACCGACGACCTGCCCACCGGCCTGACCTACGCCGGGGGTGTCGACTCCGACGACGACTGGACCTGCACCGGGACCACGTCGGTGACGTGCGAGCTCGGCGACGTGCTCGGCGTGGGCGCCGCGGCGGCCTCGACCTTCACGTTCGACGTGTCGATCGCCTCGGGTCGCACCGGCGCGATCCTCAACGAGGCCGTCGTCGGTTCCGACTGGCTGGACGACCAGGACACCGACGACGTGTCCACGGGCGCCACGGTGCACGCCGACCTGGGCCTGGCCAAGACGCACCCGGACCCGACGGTCAGCGCGGGGACCGGCACGACGTTCACGCTCACCGTGACCAACCACGGCCCGTCGGACGCACCGGGCCCGATCGTCGTGACCGACGACGTCCCGGCCGGGCTGCCGCTGGACGGCGCCCCGACGCCCGACGGCGGCACGTGCACCGTCGGGACGACGAAGCCGTCGGGCGCCCAGCCGGTGACGTGCACCCTGACCGGCGGGCTGGCGAAGAACGGCACGTGGGAGATCGAGATCCCCGTGCTCGTGCCGGCGACCGCCGCTGCCGCGACGATCACCAACACCGCCACGGTCGCGGGACCCCCGACGCTCGACGAGGGCGCGGACACGCACAGCAACACCGCGAGCGACGACGTCGTGATCGTGCGCGAGGCCGACCTGTCGATCACGAAGACGGCCTCGGCCGCCACCGTCGTCGCGGGTGACGCGACGGGCGTGACGTACACGCTCGTCGTCGAGAACGCGGGACCCTCGGTCGCCGCCGCGACGACCGTGGTCGACACGCTCCCTGCGGGACTCGCGCCCGTCTCGGGGTCGTGGGCCGACGGCACCTGCACGATCACCGGGCAGGAGGTCCGCTGCGTGCTGGGTGACCTGCTCGAGTCCGACGGTCCGGTGACGATCTCGGTCGTCGCCCGGGTGCGCTCGGGCGTCGCGGACGGCGTGACGATCACCAACACCGCGACCGCGTCCTCCACGACGCCCGACGTCGACGGCTCCGGCCCGACGACGGACTCGGACGACGCCACGATCACGGTGGACACCGAGGCGACGCTGTCGATCGTCAAGACCGCCGAGGCCGCGACCGTCCGGGCCGGCGAGACCGCCGCGTTCGGGCTCGTCGTGACGAACGACGGCCCGTCCGACGTGCTCGGCCCGGTGACGGTCACGGACACGCTGCCCGCCGGCCTGACGTTCGACTCGTCGTCGACCACCGGGTCTCCCGCGTGGGTCTGCGACGACGACGACCAGGAGGTCACCTGCACGCTCGGCGACGGGACCGTCGGCCTCGCGGCGCACGCCGACGCCCCGACGCTGCGGATCGTGGCGGTCGTGTCCGCGGCGGCCGACCCGGGCACGGTGACGAACTCGGCGATCGCGTCCTCGCCGCTGTCGGGCGACTCCGACCCGGACACGGCCGACGTCGAGATCACGACGTCCGCCGACCTGGGCCTGACCAAGACGCACACGGGCACGGCCGTCGCCGGTGAGCCGTTCGCGTGGACCCTGACCGTGACCAACGGCGGCCCGTCGGACTCGCGGGCCACCGCGGCCGACCCGATCGTCGTGCGGGACACGCTGCCCGTGGGCGTCGTGCTCGACGACTCCGACCCGATCACCGGGGGCGGCTTCACGTGCGTCGCCGGCACGCCGGTGGCCGTGGGGACGGCGACGCACGAGGTGGTCGAGTGCACGCGTCCGACGACGCTGGCCGCGCTCGCGACGGCCTCGGTCACCGTCCCCGTGCTCCTCGACGCCGACCTCGACGGCACCGTGACGAACCGCGCCGTCGTGACCCCCGGCCTGACGGGCCAGCCCGCCGACGCCACGCTCGACGACGTCGCGACGGACGACGTGACCGTGACCGGCGTCGCCGACCTCGGCCTCGTCAAGGAGCTCGTCACGGACCCGGCGGACGTCGTCGCGGGCCAGACGATCACCTGGCGCGTGGCCGTCACCAACCACGGGCCGTCCACGTCCCGTGCGGACGCCACCGCACCGATCGTCGTGGTCGACGAGCTCCCGGCTGACGTGCGGGACGCCACCGCGTCCGGCCCCGGCTGGGCGTGCACGACCGACGACGGCACCGTGACGTGCGAGCGCGACAGCGACCTCCCGGTCGGCCCGGCGCCGGACCTCACGGTCACGGCGACCGTCCGCAGCAGCGCGACCGGTGACCTGGTCAACGTCGCGACCGTCCAGCCCGGCCGCACGCCGCAGGCCGCGCCGGGCGGGGGAGGCGGCGGGGCCGGGGGCACGGGCTCCGAGCCGGACACCGATGACGCGACGGTGACGCCCGGCGCGTCCGCCGACCTCGCGCTCGTCAAGAGCGTCGTGACCGCACCGGTCGCGGGCGCCACGGGCGTCTACCGCCTGCAGGTGACGAACCTCGGCCCGTCGGACGCGCGGGACGTCGTGGTGACCGACACGCTGCCGACCGGCCTGACGTTCGGGCGGTTGCTCGACTCGTCGTCGGGCGCGTGGCAGTGCTCGGGCACGACGCTCGTCGAGTGCGAGCTCGACGGTCCCCTGCCGTCCGGCGCGCTCGTGCACCTCGACCTCGAGGTCGTCGCCGACGCGTCGCTCACCGGGGACGTGGTCAACACCGCGACCGTGACGTCCTCGACGCCCGACCCGAGTCCTGCGGACAACACCGACTCGGTCTCGGCCGAGCTGGGGACGCACGCCGACCTGTCCGTCGTGAAGACGCACAGCGGTGAGGGACGCGTGGGCGGCACCCTGACGTACCACCTCGCGGTGTCGAACGCGGGTCCGTCGGCCGCGGCCGACGTGACCGTGCTCGACCAGGTGCCCGCGTCACTGCGGGTCACGGGCGTGCGGGCGGACGACTCCGTGTGGCGCTGCGTGGTGGGTGACCTCGCCGCGGACGGCACCCCCGTGCTGTGCACGACCGACTCGCTCGCGCCGGGCGTCACGGCACCTACGATCGACATCGACGTGCTGGTCGGGGCGGCTGCGTTCCCGGGCGTCGTCAACGTGGTCGAGGTGCACTCCTCGACGCCGGGTGCCGACGGGATCTCGCTGGCGACCGACGACGACGCGCTCGAGCTCGCCGCGCTCGTCGACCTGCGACTGACCAAGACGTTCGACGGGGACGTGCTGCAGGTCGGCTCGTCGGGCACCTACGTGCTCACCGTGACGAACGCCGGCCCGACCCCGGACCCCGGCCCGGTCACGGTCACGGACGTCCTGCCCGCGGGTCTGACGTTCGACACCGCGCGTGGCGCGGCGTGCGCTGCCGACGGTCAGAAGGTCACCTGCACGCTCGACGGCCTCGACGTGGGTGAGTCGCTCGACATCCGGCTGAGCGTGCTGGTGTCCTCGGCCGCCGTCGGCACCGTCACCAACACCGCGTCGGTCACGAGCGCGGCGGACGACTCCGACCCGGAGAACAACACCGGTTCGGTGACGGTGCCGGTCCACGCGAAGCCGCTCGCGGTGACCGGGACCGAGGCCGGGCTGCTCGCGCTGCTCGCCGTGCTCCTGCTGCTGGGCGGCGGCGCCGCGGTGGTGCTCGCACGACGACGCTGACCTCCGGGCCGGAGGCAGGCCGCCCCGCCTGCCTCCGGCCCGGGGCACCGCCGCGCGCGGGTACGATCGACGACGAACGACAGGGGAGCGTCAGGCCGAGGTCCCCGCGCCGAGCCCAGGGCTCGACGAGGATCCGCGGCCGGGACGCTGAGAGTGCGGGACCAACCGCAGACCCTCGAACCTGATCCGGGTGATACCGGCGTAGGGAGTCGGGAATCTCAGCTCCGTGGTCGTCGTCGACCGCGGGTCGGCGTCGCCCCGGGGCACCCCTCCTGCAGACCAAGGAGGAGCATCACCCATGGCGGGACCCACCTCGCACCGGCGCCGCACGCGCGCCCTGACCCTCAGCACCGCCCTCGGCACGGCCCTCGCGCTCGCCCTCACGGGCTGCTCCCTGACGAGCAGCGACGAGCCGAAGCCCGCGACCGACGCCACGGCCTCGCCCGACGCGGGCGCGACCACCGGCGGCACCGTCACCCTCGTCACGCACGCCTCGTTCGTGCTGTCCGACGGCCTGCTCGAGTCGTTCACCGACGAGACGGGGATCGACGTCGAGGTCGTGCAGCCCGGGGACGCGGGCGCGCTGGTCAACCAGCTCGTGCTGACCAAGGACGCGCCGCTCGGCGACGCCGTGTTCGGCATCGACAACTCGTTCGCGTCGCGCGCGATCACCGAGGGCGTCCTCGCGCCGTACACCGCGCGCGGCGACGCGGCGGCCGACGCCGCGGGCTTCGCGGTCGAGGGGGACGACGACGGCGCGCTCACGGCGATCGACTTCGGCGACGTGTGCCTCAACGTCGACACGTCGTGGTTCGCCGAGCACGAGCTCGCCGCCCCGACCTCGCTCGACGACCTGACGAAGCCGGAGTACAAGGACCTGCTCGTCGTGCCCAACGCGGTCACGTCGTCGCCCGGGTTCGCGTTCCTGCTCGCCACGGTCGGCGCGAAGGGCGCCGCGTGGCCCGAGTACTGGACCGCGCTGAAGGCCAACGGGCTCAAGGTCGCCGACGGTTGGTCGGACGCGTACTTCACCGACTTCTCCGGCGGTGGCGGCCAGGGCCCGCGCCCGGTCGTGCTCTCGTACGCGAGCTCGCCGCCCTCGACCGTGCCGGAGGGCGGCACCGAGCCGACCACCGCGGCGCTCCTCGACACGTGCTTCCGTCAGGTCGAGTACGCCGGCGTGCTCGCGGGCGCGCAGAACCCGACCGGTGCCCAGGCCCTGATCGACTTTCTGCTGTCCGACGAGGTCCAGGCCGACATCCCGGGTTCGATGTACATGTACCCGGTGAGCTCGGCGGTCGAGCTGCCCGACGAGTGGACGCGCTTCGCGCCGCTCGCCGAGAACCCGTTCGAGGTCGCGCCCGCCGAGATCGCGGCCAACCGCGACCTGTGGCTCACGACGTGGTCGGACACCGTGATCGGCTGACCGGGCTGACATGACCTCGACCCGCGCGACCTCCGTCGCCTCGACCCGACGCGTACCCCGCGGGGGCGCGCCGCTCGGCGTGCCCGGGGGCCCGTCGGGTCACAGCCCGTCGGGTCATGGCTCGTCGAGTCGTGGCGCCGGGCGCGGCGGTCGGCTGGGGCGGGGCGCGGCGTGGACGGTCGCGGTCGTCGTGCCGCTCGCGTTCCTCGTCGCGTTCTTCGCCTACCCGGTCGCGGTCATGGTGGGTCGGGGGTTCGTCGTCGACGGGCATCTCGACCTGTCGGGGTTCGCCGACGTGTTCTCGCGACCCCGCACGTGGCGGATCGTCGGGCAGACGCTCGCGCAGGCCGGGGTCGCGACCGTCCTGGCGGTGCTGCTCGGCGTGCCCGGCGCGTACGTGCTGTACCGGCACCGGTTCGCGGGGCGCGGCGTGGTTCGGGCGCTCGTGACGGTGCCGTTCGTGCTGCCCACGGTCGTGGTCGGCGTCGCGTTCCGGTCGCTGCTCGTCGAGGGCGGCCCGCTCGGCTTCCTGCACCTCGACGGGACGTTCGCGGCGATCGTCGCCGCGCTCGTGTTCTTCAACTACTCGGTCGTGGTGCGCAGCGTCGGCGGGCTGTGGGAGCGGCTCGACCCGCGCGCCGAGCAGGCGGCCCGCGCGCTCGGCGCGACCCCCTGGCGCGCGCTGCGCACCGTCACGCTCCCGGCGCTCGCGCCCGCGATCGTCTCCGCCGCGTCGCTGGTCTTCCTGTTCAGCGCGACCGCGTTCGGCACGGTGCTGGTGCTCGGTGGCCTGCGGTTCGGCACGATCGAGACCGAGATCTGGGTGCAGACCACGCAGTTCCTCGACCTGCGGGCCGCGTCGGTGCTGTCGGTCGTCCAGCTCGTCGTCGTCGCCGGTGCGCTGCTGGTCGCGGGCCGCGCGCGCGGGCGTCGTGAGCAGGCGCTGACCCTGGCCGAGCCCGACCTCGTGGTGCGCCCGCTGCGGCTGCGGCGCCGCGCCGGTGAGCCGCGCGACGACGGCCTCGCGCTGGTCCGCGGCGCGACGGCGGTCACCGCGCTCGTCGTCGTGCTGCTCGCGCTCCCGCTCGTCAACCTCGTCGTGCGCTCGCTGCGCGTGGGGGACGGCTGGGGGCTCGACCACTACGTCGCCCTGTCCACCGTGAGCGGCGGCGTGACCGTGTCGGTGTGGCAGGCCGCGGCGACCTCGCTGCGGACGGCCGTCGACGCGACGGTCCTCGCGCTCGTCGTCGGCGGGCTCGTCGCGCTCGTGGTGTCCCGGCGGCCGCGTCGGCCGGTCGCGCGGCGCGCGATCTCCGGCCTCGACGCGCTGTTCATGCTCCCGCTCGGCGTGTCCGCCGTGACCGTCGGGTTCGGGTTCCTGCTGTCCATGCACGAGCCGTTCGGCCTCGACCTCGACCTGCGCCGCTCGCCGCTCCTCGTGCCCGTCGCGCAGGCGGTCGTCGCCGTGCCGCTCGTGGTGCGTACCGTGCTGCCGGTGCTGCGCGCGATCGACCCGCGCCTGCGCGAGGCCGCCGCGACGCTCGGTGCCGCACCGGGGCGCGTGCTGCGCACCGTCGACGGTGCGCTCGCGCTGCGCGCCGGCGGGCTCGCGGTGGGGTTCGCGTTCGCGGCGTCGCTGGGCGAGTTCGGCGCGACGTCGTTCCTCGCGCGGCCCGACTCGCCCACGCTGCCCGTGGTGATCTTCCGGCTCATCGGACGCCCGGGAGCGGACTCGTACGGCCGGGCGCTCGCGGCGTCCGTGGTGCTCGCGGTGCTGACCGCGACCGTGGTGGCGCTGTGCGAGCGGCTGCGTCGCACGGGCGAAGGAGGCGAGTGGTGACGACGAGCGGGACGACACCGGGCACGACGACACCGGGCACGACGACACCGAGCACGACGACATCGGGCACGACGACATCGGGCACGACGAGCACGCGCGCAGGAGCGCCGGCGCCCCCGACGACGAGCGAGCCCGGCGGTGACGCGGCGCACGCGGCGGGCGAGGTCGGTCGGGCGGGTCTCGGAGTGCGGGACGTCGTGGTCCGGTACCCCGCGTCGCGTCGCGGTGCCGCCCCGACGACCGCCGTGGACGGGGTCAGCCTGGACGTGGCGCGCGGCGAGGTGCTCGCGCTGCTCGGGCCGTCGGGCTGCGGCAAGTCGTCGCTGCTGCGCGCGGTCGCGGGCCTGGAGCCGTTGGCCGGCGGCGACCTCACGTGGGACGGCGGATCGGTCGTCGACGTGCCGGTGCACCGCCGCGACTTCGGCCTGATGTTCCAGGACGGCCAGCTGTTCACGCACCGCGACGTCGCGGGCAACATCGCCTACGGCCTGGCCGGCCGGCCGCGCGGTCAGGTCGCCGCGCGCGTCGAGCACCTGCTCGAGCTCGTCGGGCTGCCCGGCGCCGGGGGCCGAGCCGTCGCGACGCTGTCCGGCGGTGAGCGGCAGCGCGTCGCGCTCGCGCGGGCACTGGCCCCCGCGCCCCGCCTGCTGCTGCTCGACGAGCCGCTCTCGGCCCTCGACCGCTCGCTGCGCGAGCGCCTCGCGCTGGACCTGCGCACCGCGCTGCTGGCCACGGGCACGACCGCGCTGTTCGTCACGCACGACCAGGACGAGGCGTTCGTCGTCGCCGACCGCGTCGCCGTCATGGCCTCCGGGCGGCTGCTGCAGCTCGGGACGCCCGCGGACCTGTGGCGCGCGCCGGCCGACGAGCAGGTCGCGCGGTTCCTCGGGTACGAGGCGTTCGTCGTCGCGCGCGAGGCTCCTGCGGCCCTGCGCGACGCCGTGCGCGCCCCCGCGGACGCGACGCTCGCCCTCCCGCCGGGCGCGCTCGTCGGGCCCGGCGCGTCCGCCGGGGACGCGACGCTGACGGGCATGGTGCTCGCCGTGCGCACGCGCCGGGGCAGCCCGACGCTGCACGTCGCGGTCCCCGGGATCGGCGAGGTCACCGTCGCGACGCCCGCCGTCGGCGTGCTCGACCTGCCCGCCGCGGGGGACGAGGTGCGGCTGCGCGTCGTGCGGGAGGCGGTCGTCGTCCTCGGCCGCTGACCGACCCGACGCCGGAGGTGCGCCCGACCTTGTCGCGGGCTAGCGTCCAAGCAAGGAGCACGTCGCCGAGGTCGTCAGGCAGGTGAGGCTCGTGTTGGCCCTCGATCGTCGCGAGATCGTGTCGCTCGAGATCCCGGTGGGACTCGCAAGCGTCTGGGAGCACCTGCGTGAGCCCACGCTCGTGCGTCGCTGGTACGGCTGGGACCGGCCCGGCATCGACGACGAGACGCACGCGTTCACCGACATCCCGACCGAGCGCCGCGAGGTCGACCACGACGCGACGACCCACACGCTCACCTGGCCGAACCACGACGTCCTGGCGGTGACCGCCGCCGCGCACCAGCCGCACCTCACGCGGCTGCGCATCACCCGGCGCAGCCACGAGGCGTTGCCCGTGCGGTTCGACGGCAACATGGACGAGGTCGACGAGGACTGGATCGCGAACGCGCACCAGCTGCAGTTCGCGCTCGCCAAGCAGCTCGGGCGGGACCGGCGGACGCTGAGCGTCGTCGACCTCGACGCGGGCACGCGCCGGGACCGCCTGCTCGACCGCGTCGGGATGCACGGCGTGCACGGGGTGCCCGTGGGCGGGCACCTGGAGGCGCGTCGCCCGGACGGCTCGATGCTCGGCGGCAAGGTGATCTACAAGTCCGACCACCAGTTCGGCATCGACCTGCACGCGGTCACCGACGCGCTGCTGGTGGTGCGCGAGGCGCCGATCGGGTCCCACCCGCCGCACGGCACCGTGACCGCGGTCCTGTCGGTGTACGGCGTCGACTCCGCGACGTTCGACGACGTCGCGGCGCGCTGGTCGATGTGGTGGCAGGCCGCCGGAGTCCCCGCCGCCGCCTTCCGCTGACGCACCCACGCAGCCCGCGAGCCGCGGACCGCCCGCGAGCCGCGGACCGCCCGCGAACCGCGGACCGCCCGCGAGACAGGGTTTGCTCCGGGGATGGCGCCGGATGGCCGGAGTGGGCGCTGGGTCGCGGGTGGGTGTCGCGGGGTGGGGTGTCCGGTCACCTGTCGGTGGGCGCGCGGGTGGGGATGAGCAGGTACGTCAGGACGTAGCCGACGACGAGAGCGACGTGGGCCACCCGCCCCGCGTGCGACTGCCAGGCGACGACGCCCAGACCGATGAACGCGACCACGACGCCCGCGGTCATGAGCAGGAGGCGGCGGTCGTCGCGCCGACGCATCCGGCCGACCTGCCACGCGGCGAGCGCGCCGACGACCGCTGCGACGAGCGCGAGCAGGAGCACGGGTCCACCTCCGGCGCGGGACTCTACCGGCCCCGCCCCCCGCAAACCCGAGCCGGTGCGCTGCGCTCCCGCCCCCGCTCCCTCTCCGCCCCGCTCCCTCTCCGCCCCTCCCCGCTCCCCGCCCCCTCCCCGCCCCCGCCCCCTCCCCCTCCCCGCTCCCCTCCCCGCGAGCCAGGGGTTGCTCAGGGAAAGGGGGCGGATAGCCGGAGCAGACGCTGGGTCGCGGGTTGATGGGTGTGGGTGTGGGGCGCGGCGCAGTCCGGCAGGGCGTGGCAGAGGGGTTGTCTGCGATGTATCAACGATATATCGTTACGTCGTCGTCGATGTCCGACGACCCAGATGCCAGGAGGCACCCCATGCGAGAGCACGACGACTCCGGGTGCGGGAGGCGCGACCAGCGCCCCGACCCGATCGAGAACCTCACCGGCCGCGAGCGCGGCCAACGCCGTCGGCGTCCCGAGCGCGGCCCCTGGGCGGCCGGCTGGGACGGGCCCGAGCGTGCCCGACGTGGCCCCGGCGGACCCGGTGGACCTGGTGGCCCGGGCTTCGGGCCGCGTGGCCCGTGGGGCGACGGTCCTCGCGGACCGCGCGGGTTCGGCCCGCCCTGGGGCTTCGGTGGCCCCGAGGGTCACCGCGGCCGTGGCCGCCGGGCCGGGCGCGGGGACACCCGCGCCGCGATCCTGCTGCTGCTCGCCGAGCAGCCGATGCACGGCTATCAGCTCATCCAGGAGATCGACGAGCGCACGCAGGGGCGGTGGCGGCCGAGCCCGGGCGCGATCTACCCCGCGCTCTCGGCGCTCGAGGACGAGGGCCTCGTCGCGATCGTGAGCGAGTCGGGCCGCAAGCTCGCGACGCTCACCGAGGCCGGCGGCACCTACGTCACCGAGCACGTCGGCGACCTGGGCGACCCGTGGCAGGCCTCGTCGGACGACGATGCCGAGCACCCCGGCCGTGCGCTGCACCACGCGGTCGGCGCGCTCGCGGGCGCGGCCGAGCAGGTCGCCCGGACCGGGACGGCCGCCCAGGTCGCGCGGGCCGTCGCCGCGATCGACGCGGCCCGCCGCGACCTGTACCGCCTGCTGGCCGACGAGCCGACGGACCCCCCGACCTCGGCGGACCAGCCCGCCACCGACCCGCAGCCCTGACCGGCGCGCGCGACGACGAGCGTCCGCCGACCGTGAGACCCGCTGGCTCGCGCCGACGCAGAGCGCTGACGCGCGCCGTCAGGGTGTCGTCTGTCCGTGGGCCGTGCCGAGCTTGAGCTGCCACTCGCCGGAGCACCCGGCGGGTCGGAAGCCCAGGTCGACGTTGATCGCGAGCATGTGCCCGTTCTCCTCGGCGTTCCACGTGTCGATGCGCCGGGCGTCGGGCCGCGCGGCGGCCAGGCGCTGCAGGTTCGTCGCCTTGAGCAGCATGCCGAGCCGGTGCCCGCGGTGCGCCGCGGCCACGAGCGTGTCCTCCTGGTGCACGAGGTCGCGCACCGGGGGGACCTCCATGAGCGTCGTGTACCCGACGAGCGCGCCGGACGGGACGTGCTGCGCGACGGTCGTCCAGCTCTGGATGCCGCGCTTGACGTGCTCGTCGTCGTGGTGGCGCACGCGCGCGGCGTCCCACTGGTCCTGCTCGTACTCGAGCCCGCCCATCGGCGGTGCGTCGCTCATCTCGGTGTAGAGCGCGGCCATCGCCTCGACCCACTCGTCAGGGACCGGGCCGTCCCAGCTGACCGTGCGGTAGTCGTCGCCCGCGGCCAGGGCGGCGCGCGCCCGCTGCTCCTCGACGACGGCGGGGTCGAGCGGCAGCGGCAGCACCGAACGCCGCGCGACCTGCTCGAGGTCCCAGCCGCGCTGGGTCAGGAACCGTACGCCGGCCTCGTCGAGCGGGACCCGCCCCGAACCCGTGGGTGCGGTGAGGGACTCCGGGCCCTCGGGCGGCTCGGCGCGGTGGTCGGTCTCCGCCATGAGCGTGGTGCGGCCGTTCTCGCGCGCGAGGGCGAGGCACGCGTCGAGGATCGTCGAGCCGACGCCGCGTCCGCGGTGGGCGGGCCGGACCGTGGCGCCGACGTACGCCCAGGTCAGGTTGTCCTGCTGCGGGAGCACCACGACGCCCGTGCCGAGCACGGCCTCCAGCGGGATCTCGTCGTCGGGGACGTCGGCGTGCTCGTCGTCGAGCGCGACCAGGCGGACGAACGTCTCGTACGGCTTCTCGCGCATCGCCTCGAGCATCTCGGCGGGCTCGCGCCGGTAGTCGTCGGTGCCCCAGACGGAGCGCGACACGTCGTTGCACGCGTCGACGTACGCGCGCAGCAGTGCGGCCGCCGGCTCCGTCGCCGTGGCCGTCACGGGTACCTCTCGGACGGTGGTCATGGACGTCAGCGTGCGCCCGGGTGGGTCCTGCGCGCCACGCAATTGCGGACGCCTACGCTCGGGGCATGAACTGGCTCGAGGTCATCGGCTGGACCGGCTCCGTGCTGGTCGTCGTCTCGCTCATGCAGGCCCGCGTGCTGCGCTTCCGGGTGATGAACCTGGCGGGTGCGGCGATCGCCACCGCGTACAACATCGCGATCGACGTGTGGCCGTTCGCCGCCATGAACGCGGCGATCACGATCATCGACGTCTACTGGCTCGTGCGCCTGCTGCGCGAGCGGCACGACGAGGCCGCGTACGAGGTCGTCGAGGTCGCCCCCGACGATGCCTACCTGGGCCGGGTCCTGGCGGTGCACGCGTCCGACATGGCGAAGTTCGAGCCCGGGCGTGGCGCCGTGGCCGCGGGTCCCGGCGGGGTCGCGGGCGGGGCGCCCGACGAGGCGTCGGCCGCCTTCCTCGTCGTGCGGGGCGACGAGACCGTCGGCGTGGTGCAGGTGCGCGACGAGGGCGCCGGCACGGCGCGCGTGCTCATGGACTACGTGACGCCGCGGTTCCGGGACTTCACGCCCGGGGAGTTCGTGTACCGCCGCTCCGGGGTGTTCCGCGAGCGCGGGTTCGAGCGTCTGGTCGTCGACCCCGTCCCGGCGAACCGGGACTACTTCCGGAGCGTGGGCTTCGCGCCCACCACCGACGGCACCTGGGTCCGCGAGGTCGCCGCGGCCTGACGCGGTCGGGCCGGCGGCACGCCACGACGAGAGGGCGCCGAGTCGCAGGAAGACCCTCCCTCCGTCGTCGTCCCGGCGTAGAGTTCGGATCACCGAACTTCTGATGGAGGATGACCGAATGACGCAGGCTCCCGCGGCGGCGCGCACCACGCTGCGGCGACCGGCCCGCCGCCCCCGCGGCCCGCTGCTGCTCGGGCCGGCGTTCGTCGCCGCGATCGCCTACGTCGACCCGGGGAACGTCGCCGCGAACCTCACCGCCGGGGCGCGCTACGGGTACCTGCTGCTCTGGGTGCTCGTCGCCGCCAACGCCATGGCCGTGCTGGTGCAGTACCAGTCGGCCAAGCTCGGGCTGGTCACCGGCCGGTCGCTGCCCGACGTCCTGGGGGACCGCCTGCGCCGCGGGCCGCGGCTCGCGTTCTGGGCGCAGGCCGAGCTCGTCGCCGCCGCGACCGACATCGCCGAGGTCGTCGGCGGGGCCATCGCGCTGCACCTGCTGTTCGGCGTGCCGCTGTGGCTCGGCGGCGTGATCGTCGGGCTGGTCTCGCTCGCGCTGCTCGGCACGCAGGACCGGTTCGGCCAGCGCCGGTTCGAGCACGTGATCGTCGCGCTGCTGGCCGTCATCACCGTCGGGTTCCTCGCGGGGCTCGTCGTGAGCCCGCCCGATGCGCGCGGCGTGCTGTCCGGGCTGGTCCCGCGGTTCGAGGGCAGCGACTCCGTGCTGCTCGCCGCATCGATGCTCGGCGCGACCGTCATGCCGCACGCGATCTACGTGCACTCCGCGCTCGCGCGCGACCGCCACGGGTACGCCGAAGCCGGGCCGTGGCGCGACCGCCTGCTGCGCGCGACACGCTGGGACGTGGGGCTCGCGCTCGTCGTCGCCGGCCTGGTCAACATCGGCCTGCTGCTGCTCGCGGCCTCGGGCCTGCGCGGGGTGCCGGGCACGGACTCGATCGAGGGCGCGCACGCCGCGATCACCGACGCGCTGGGCCCGGTCGTCGGCGTCGCGTTCGCGATCGGGCTGCTCGCCTCGGGGCTCGCGTCGACGTCGGTCGGCTCGTACGCCGGCGCGACGATCATGGCCGGGCTGCTGCACAAGCGGATCCCGATCCTGGCGCGCCGCTCCGCGACCATCGTCCCCGCGGTGCTGCTGCTCGCGTGGGGCGCGGACCCGACGTGGACGCTCGTCGTGTCGCAGGTCGTGCTGAGCTTCGGCATCCCGTTCGCGATGATCCCGCTGGTCAGGCTCACGCGCTCGCGCGAGGTCATGGGCGAGGCGCGGACGCGCACGCGCCTGCACGTCGTGCTCGTCGCGGTCGTCGCGCTGGTCGTCGCGCTCAACGGCGCGCTGCTCTACCTGCTGCTCGCCGGCTGACCCGAGCCTGCGTCCGGTGTGCTGTCGGCGCGGGGAGTGCCGTTCTCGGCGTCGGCGCCGACGAGTGCGGCGCGGCGCGAGCGCAGGTGCCGGAGCTCGGCGGGGCTCGTCGCCATCGCGATCGCGCGGTCGTACG
The DNA here is from genome assembly GCF_006538725.1 of Cellulomonas gelida. Lineage (GTDB taxonomy): Bacteria > Actinomycetota > Actinomycetes > Actinomycetales > Cellulomonadaceae > Cellulomonas > Cellulomonas gelida. The sequence continues at coordinate 40,991 of NZ_BJLQ01000017.1, read as the reverse complement.
CGCGGACCGCGTCGTCGACCTCGCCCGCGCGCGCCAGCAGCTCGGCGCGCACCGACGGCACGCGGTGGTGGTGCGGCAGCGCGTCGTCCAGACCCTCGAGCAGGGCGAGGCCCGCGCTCGGCCGCTCGGCCTCGGCGAGCGCGACCGCGCGCGCGAGGCGCACGACCGGCGAACCCGTCACCAGCTCGAGCTGCAGGTACAGGTCCGCGATCACCGGCCAGCGCGTCGCATCCGGCGTCGGGGCGGTCGCGTGCTCGGCGGCGACCATCGCCTGCAGCCGGTACTCGGTCGTGAGCCGGGAGTCCGTGCGCTCCGGGAGCGACTCGAGCAGCGCGACACCCTGGGCGATCTCGTCGTGGTGCCAGCGGGCCCGGTCCTGGTCCGGCAGCAGGACGAGGTCGCCCGCGTCGTCGAGGCGCGCGTCGCGGCGCGAGTGCTGCAGCAGCATGAGCGCGAGCAGCGCACGGACCACGGCTTGGCCCGGGAGCAGCTCGTCGAGCGTGCGGGCGAGCCGGATCGCCTCGTTCCCCAGGTCGACGCGCAGCCCGTCCGCGCCGGGCTGGTAGGCGGAGGTGAACATCAGGTACACGACCGTGGCCACCACGTCGAGGCGGTCCGCGAGTGCCTCCGGAGCGGGCGTCTCGAACGGGATGTCGGACGACGCGAGCCGCTTCTTCGCGCGCGTGATCCGCGCCGCCATCGTCGTCTCCTGCACGAGCTGCAGCCGCGCGATCTCGCTCGTCGGCAGGCCGACGACGAACCGCAACGTCAGCGCGACGCGGTCGTCGGCCGCGATCGCGGGGTGACAGCACGCGAACACGAGACGCAGCTGCTCGTCCGCGACGTGCCCGCCCGGGTCGACGGCGACCGCTGCGGCGGCCAGCGCGCGCATCTCGTCGTCGACGGCCATCAGGGGCTCCTTGCGTCGGTGCACGGCCTCGCTGCGGAGGCGGTCGAGCACGCGTCGGCGCGCGGCGGTGAGCAGCCACGCGCCCGGGTTGGTGGGCACGCCCGACGAGCGCCACGTGCGGGCTGCGGCCTCGAACGCGTCGGCGGCGGCGTCCTCCGCGAGGTCGGGGCGGCGGTACTGCGCGACGAGCAGCGCGACCACGCGCGACCAGCTCGACCGCCACGCCTCGTCGAGCGCCGCGCGGACCGGGTCGTCGTGCTCGTCGGTCATGCCGGGCTCGTCGTCGGGCCGTCCATCCCACGTCCTTCCCTCGTCGGTCTCACTCTGCCCGCACCGGTGGCGGCCGTCGAGGGGATGACGCGCGCGGCCGACGCCACTCGACAGGTCGACGCCCGACAGGTCGACACCCGACAGGTCGGCGCGCCGAGGCGCGGCGCCCTCTCAGGACGCCGCGCCTCAGTGCCGGGCAGTGCTGCCCGGTCGGCTGCTCGGTCGGCTGCTCAGTCGCCGGAGCCTGGAGTCCCCTCGCCGACCGACTCCTCGGGCGACTCGTCGGAGGTCGGGGCGCCCTCGGCTGCCTCGTCGAGCGTGAGCTCGAGCGTCCCGGTGTCGATCTCGGGGGACTGCCCGACCGTGCCGTCGGCGAGCGTCGGCACGACCTGCGCGACGAGCTCCTGCGTCGGCCACCACGCGGCCCACACCCCGCCCGCGACGCTCGCCTGCACGACGCTGCCGTCGCTGAGGTGCACGTCGACGGACGTCACATCCGCCCCGACGCGCCCGATGCCGTACCCCCACGGCTCGTCGGAGCCGACCCCCTCGATCCCACCCGTGGCGTAGGTCGCCCCGTCGGCCGTGGGCGTCGCGTCCGGCCCCACGACACCGACGCTCAGCTGGGTGTCGGGCGCCGTCTCGGCGGTGCCGGGGTTCTGGGCACCGACGTCCCACGACGTGACCGCGTCGCCTCCGGCCCCGGACAGCACCATCGACACCCGCGTGCGCGGTCCGATCAGGCACGACTGCAGCCCGGCCCCGGAGCTGAGCACGGTGAACGTCGTCTCGCCGCGGCGGTCGGCGAGGACCGCCTTCGCGTCGGCGAGGTTCGTCGGAGCGTCCGGCCCGGTGCCCGCGACACCGGTGCGCAGCGCCAGGCACTGCTCACCGGCGGCCGCGGTGTCGGCCGCGTCGAGCTGCGCGGGCACCGCCGTCCAGCCCGCGAACGCGGCCGTGTCCGTCGGGTTGGGGAGCACGAGCGTGACGACCGCAGCGGCCGCAGCGGCAGCGCCGACGAGGCCGAGCCGCGCCGCGCCCCTGCGGCGGCGCGGCGCGAGGTCGACGACGGTCGTCGGGGCGGTGCCCGCGTCGATGCGGGCGTGCAGCAGGTCGTGAGCGGCGGCGAGGCCGTCGGGGTCGATCGTGCGGTCGGGCCGCAGGTCCGTGAGGTTCAGCGGGGCCATCGGTCAGCCTTCCTGGGAGACGAGGGTCAGGGCGGCGCGCGCCTCGGGTGCGCCGGGCTCGGCGGCGACCGCCGCGTCGAGCCGTCGGCGCGCACGGTGCAGACGCACCTTGAACGCGGTGGTCGAGCAGCCGGCCACGGCGGCCGCCTGCGCGGGCAGCAACCCGTCCCACGCGACGAGCAGGAGGGCCTCCCGCTCGATCGGGGTCAGGGCCGCCAGGGCTCGCAGCAACGCGTCGCGTTCGAGGACGACCTCGTCCGGTGCGGACGAGTCAGGGGCCACGACGGCGTGCAGGCGAGCGAGCTCGTCTGACAGCACGCGAGCGCGGTGGCGCGAACGGTGGTGGGACGCGACGGTGTTGCGGGCGACGACGAGCAGCCAGGGCAGCGGCTCGCCGGGGACGTCGACCAGCCGACGCCACGCGACCAGGAACGTCTCGGCGACGATCTCGGGCGCCTCGTCGCGGGCGACGTGACGCAGCGCGTAGGCCTGGATCCGCGGCGCGTACCGGTCCCACAGCTCGGAGAACCGCTGCGCGTCGCTCGGCTGGTCTGTGCTCACACCCAGAAGTGTCCGCGGCGACCCGGGGGTTACGTCAGGCGCTCGTCGACCTCGTCGCGCCCCTGGGCGGTGCCCTCGCCCAGGCCCTCGCCCGGGCCCCCGTCCGGGCCCCCGTGCAGGTCGCCCCCGTCCGCGTCGCCCCCGTCCGCGTCGCCCACGTCCAGGGGCTGCTCCTGCTCGTCGGTGTGCGCGACGTGCCGCAGCTGACGCCAGATCACGACGACGAACACGGCCGAGCCGGCGAACGCGAACCAGAACGGCGCCGTCACGCCGTAGTGCTGCGCGAGGGCGCCGCCGACCGCCGACCCGATCACCAGCCCGCCGAAGACCCCGACGAGGTTCACCGACCCGACCCGGCCCTGCAAGGCGGTCGGCACGGCGCGCTGACGCACCGTCACGCTCGTCGTGCCCCACACGAACGCGTGCGCGCCGAAGACGAAGAACACGCCCATCGCGACCCACGCGGTCGTCGTCAGCGCGAGCGCCAGGTGCGTGAGGGTCTCGATGATGAGGCCGATCCGCATGAGGTTCGCGAGCGTGACCCGCCGCGTGAGCCACCCGTACGTCGCGGTCCCGACGAGCCCGCCGACCGCCTGGACGGTGGTGATGACGCCGAACCCGACCGCGCCCAGCCCGAGGCGTTGCTGCGCGTAGAGCACGAGCACCGACCACGCGGCGCCGAACGTCACGTTGAAGATGAAGATCGTCAGCACGAGCGTGCGCACGGCGGGGTGCCGCCAGGTCCAGCGCACGCCCTCGGCGATGTCCGCGCGGATGTGGCTGCGCTCGTGCCGCTGCAGCCCGTGCGGGGGCAGGCGCAGCCGCGAGACCAGCACCGCACCCGCCAGGACGAGCACACCGTACGTCGCGAACGGAGTCGCCTGACCCACCGCGAACATCGCCGCGCCGATCGGTGGGGCGATCATCTGGTTGATCGTGAGGAAGCCCGCCTGGATCCGCTGGTTGGCGGCGGCGAGGTCGTCGCGTGCGACGAGCATCGGCACGAGCGTGCTCGACGCGTTGTCCGCGAACGTCTCGGCGGTCCCGAGCAGGAACAGCGCCGCGAGCACCAGGGCGATGGGCGCGGCGTCGAGCACCACCGCGGTCGCCAGCATCCCGACGACGAGCGCGCGCACCACGTCGACCGTGATGACGAGCCGGCGGCGGTCGAGCCGGTCCGTCAGCGCGCCGGCCCACAGCCCGAACACCAGCGGCGGCAACCACTGCACGGTCGCCGCGAGCGCGACGAGGAACGCGTCGTGGGTGCGGGAGGCCACGAGCAGGGGGCCGGCCGCGAGCACCAGCCCGTCGGCGAGGTTCGTCGTCCAGGAGGACGCGAGCACCCACCGGAAGCCGGTGCCGAGCCGGCGCGGCGCGAGCAGCTCGATCGGGTGAAGCACCGGGTGACGATACCCGGACGGGGGACCGAGGGCCCTGGTCAATTGTCCAGAGTGTGGGACGATGAGGGGTGCCGGCGACCCCGGCGCCACTCCAGCTGAGTCCCACGAGGAGCACGTCGTGTCCGCCGTCACCCTGTCCCCCGCCCGCCCCGCCTCCCCCGCTCTCGGCATGCGACTGCGCCGGTTCGTGGAGAGGGTCCGCTGGACCCCCGCGCCGCGCTTCGAGGGGTCGCCCGCGCGCCGCCTGGCGTACGTCGGGTACCTGGTCGGCAGCATGGTGGCGTGGGTCCTGGTCGGCCTGGGCGTCTCCGCCCTCCTGGGCGCTCTCCTCTCCTGACCCTCGGAGCACTGCTCCTGAGCTCCGCGCGCGCACTGCACGCGGGTGCATGCGCGCCGCCCCCGGTTCGCGGGTTCGGCGTAGCGGTTCGTCGTGCCCGCGCCGGGTCGTCGCTTCGGGCCGACGAACCGGTGTCCGAGCAACGAACAGCCGCTCCCTAGTGCCGTGGGTGGCTCAGCGCGTGCGCGTGACCAGGGCGCGCCGAGTGCGCACGGTGGGCCGTGCCGGGTCGGTGTTGTCGACGACGAACGTGGCTCGACTCGCCGGCTCGCATCGCGCGAGGTAGATCCGCTGGCCCTCGACGTAGCGACGGTTGGCCTCGTCGCCCGGATCGGCCGGGCAGCCGTCGCGGACCGCCATCCGCGCGAACGTCTCAGCGAAGGGCACGTCAAGGAACACCGAGACGTCCCAGACGCCGGCGAGCTCGTCGCGGTGCAGGAAGATCCCGTCGACGACGAGGACGGCGTCCGCCGGCGCGACGCGCTGCGGCTCGTCGACGACCTCGTCGGACGCGACGTCCCGGATCGCCGCGCGGTACCGCCGCTCCCCGCCCGGAGCGAGCGGCCGCAGCACCTCACGGCGGAACGCGTCGTAGTCGTAGGAGTCGAGGAAGAATCCCTCGGGCGAGCGCGCCCCGCGCCGGTACCGCTCCACGCGCGGCCGGTGGAACCCGTCCACGGACACCCGCACCACCGGGTGCCCGTCCTCGCGGAGCGCGTCCCCGAGCGCGTCGGCGAACACCGTCTTCCCGGCGCCGTCCACTCCGTCCACGCCGACGAACGTGACGTGCCCGGCCCGCCGAGCACCACTGATCGCCGTGCCCACCGCCGCCAAGACATCGTGCCTGCTCATGACGGGCACGCTAGCGGCCGGCCCCCGCCGTCTCGGGCTTCGCGCTCCGCTGTTCGTTGCTCGCGCACCGCTTCGTCGGTCCGAGGCGACGAAGTGATGCGCGGGCGACGAAGCGCCGGGTGGTCGGGGAGGGGCAGCGCGATCACCGCGGCGCCGGCAGGAGGTCCTGGCGGAGCCGCGCGTGTGCGAGCTCGCCGGCAGGGACGTAGGGCTGGGCACGCGCGACGACCGAGCGCAGCGAGTCTGCCTTCGTCACGTGGACGCTGTGCCACCCCGCCTCCGCGATCGCGTCCCGGCGGACCTTCTCCTCGAGCAGGCGCGCGCGCTCGTCGCCCGCGTACTTGCCCAGCCCGTCGTACTCGACGAGCAGCCTCCACCGCGGCCACCCGAGGTCGGCCCAGAACGTGCCGCGCGCGGTCTCGACCCGCACCTGGGTCTCGGGCGGCGGCCAGCCGGCGACGGCGAACGCGAACCGCGCCCACGTCTCTCGTGCCGACTCCGCGCCCTCGTCGGCGAGCTCGAGCAGGGCGCGTGCGCGAGCCGTGCCGTTGCCGCGAGCCTGCTCGGCGATCGCGACGACCGAGTCACGTGGCAGCCCTGCATGCAGAGCGCTGTCCGCGACGACCAACGCGGCGAGCGGCGTCGCCGTCCTGAGGCAGTCCCACGTGGTCGACGCGAGGTCGGTGACCGGCAGGCCGGCCAGCACGACGACGCGCGCGTGCGCGGGAATGCCGAGGTGGCGGGCGACCAGCGGGTCGTTGCTCCCGCCGCCGCGATGCTCGTGACGCACGTGCGTGACCTGAGGGACGTCCCAGAGCGCGAGCCCGTGGAGCAGCGCGGCGGTCTCGTGGCTGAACGCGTGCGCCGAGCTGATCCTTGCGTGCACACCGACTGCTCTGGCGATGGCCATGGCCCGGGCGGAGGTCCCGTTCCGCACGTAGGCGCCTCGGGTCGCGGGGATCCATGCGCCGGTCCGCACGCGTGCGGCGGCGAGCTCGCGGGGGACGTCGCGCGCGAGGTGCACGGCGGGGAGCTCGAGCGTGCGGGGGGCCGGTCCAGAGCCGGGACGACGAGGCATGGGGCCGGACGCTGCCACCGTCGGACCGCCGTCGTTGCGCACCCGGGCCCGGGCTGTGCACGAGCTCCGCGACAGCAGGGGCTGGGGTCGGCTCGTCGTCGCCCCGCCTCGCACCACAGCTGGGCGGAGTCGACGGCGAGCCCCAGCCCTGGAGCTCAGGGCCATGCGATCCACCCGGCTTGCCTGTGCCGGTTCGTTGGTCGGATGTCGGTTCGTTGGTGGGGAGCGACGAACCGGTGCGGAGTCGACGAAGCGAGGTGGCGGGTCGACGAAGCGACTGGTGGAGCCGACGAACCGGGGTGGTGGAGGGGTCAGGGGGCGGTGGGGGCTGTCGTGAGCCAGGTGTCGAAGGCCTCGTACGTGCGGGGGCGGCCCAGGAACGACTCGACCAGGTCCGCCGCGTCGCGGCTGCCGCCGGGGGCGAGGATCTGGTCGCGGTAGCGGCGCCCGACCTGCTCGTTCATCAGGTCGTCGCCGAAGGCCGTCAGCAGGTCCTTCGCGATGACCAGGCTCCAGAGGTAGGTGTAGTACGCCGGGCCGTAGCCCTCGAGGTGCCCGAAGCCGGTCACCTGGTGGGTGTCGGGCAGCGGGGCGAACGGGCCGAAGTGCTCGTCGACCTGCGCGGTGAACGCGTCGAGGTCCTCGGGCGGTGTGGCGTGCAGGCCGTAGGACAGCGCGGTGAAGTTGAGCTGGCGCCGGGTCCATGAGCCGCGGCCGAACTCGTCGGCCCGGCGCATCTTGGCGACGAGCGACGCGGGGATCGCCTCGCCCGCGTCGTCGGTCGCGAACGAGCCCAGCACGCCCGCGTCCCACGCCCACTCCTCGAGGAGCTGCGACGGGGCCTCGACGAAGTCCCACTCGGTCGCGACGCCCGAGAACTCGGCGTACCGCTGGTGCCCCCCGACGATCTCGTGGACCAGGTGGCCGAACTCGTGGAAGAAGGTGCACACGTCGTCGTGCTCCATGCTCCCGGTGGGGAAGTTGCACACGAGCACGCCCTCGGGCAGCCGGACGCCGGCGATGCCCGGCACGAGCGAGAACTGCGCGGCGTGGTTGAACTTGCCCGCGCGCGGGTGCATGTCCAGGTAGAACCGGCCGATCCGCTCGCCGTCGGACGCGACGTCGTAGACCTCGACGGACGGGTCCCAGACCGGCGCGGTCACCGACGTGAACGTGAGGCCGAGCAGGCGCCCGATCGTCGACATCACGCCGTCGCGGACCTTGTCGTAGCGGAAGTAGCGGCGGACCTCCTGCGCGTCGACGTCGTACTGCTCGAGGCGGACCACCTGGTCGTAGTACAGGCTGTCGGCGGGGGTGACCGCGGTGGCCGAGGGGTCGTCGCGCCGGAAGCGCTCGAGGAGCACGGCGACGTCGCGCGCGGCGGGCTCGGCGGTGAGCGCGTCGAGCCGCTCGATGAGCTCGCCGATCGCCGCGCCCGAGCCGATCATCTTGACCTCGGCGTCGTAGGACGGCCAGTCCGGGTAGCCGAGCAGGTGCGCGCGCTCCTCGCGCAGCGCCAGCAGCTCGGCCAGCACCGCGCTGTTCTGCGGGTACGCGATGCGCAGGTACTCGCTCGTGAGGGCGCGGCGCACGGTCGCGTCGTGCGCGTAGGTGCGCACGGGGATCAGGTCGGGGTACTCGGTGGTCAGGGTGACGAGGCCCTCGTCGTCGGCGGGGTGCGACGCGAGGAAGTCCTCGGGGAGGCCGGCGAGCTGCTCGGGGCGCACGCGGATCGACCGCGCGCCCTCACGGATGTTGCGGGAGAACTCGAGCCCGAGCTCGGTGCAGCGCTGGGCCAGCGCGCGCAGGCGGTCGCGCTCGGCGGCGGTCCGGTCGACCCCCGCGCGGCGGAAGTCGCGCAGCACGTGCTCGTGCAGGCGCTGGGCGTCCGCGTCGAGACCCGCGGGGTCGGTCGCGCTGAACGCCTCCCAGAGCTCGCGGTCGAGCCCGCGCTCGGTCGCGAGGTCCTCGGCGGCCTGGGCGCGCTCCTCGGCGCCCTCGCGGAGCGTCGCCGACGGGTGGACCTCGGCGAGCAGGTGCGCCGCGGCGGACGCCTGGCCGAGCGCGACGTCGGACGCGTTCCACAGCTCGAGGACCTCGGCGGCGCTGCGCGTGGTGCCGTCCTTGAGCGTCGCGAGGTGCGTGCGCGCCTCGTCGAGCGCGGCGTCGATCGTCGTGGTCAGGAAGTCCGTCCACCCGGCGTCGTCTGCGGGCAGCGTGAGGGGCTCGAGCGTCATGCGCCGCAACCTACCCGCGCGCACCCACGCGTGGCCCGCGCATTCGCGCCGGCGGAGCCCGCGATTTTCCACGGCCCGTTCCGGGTGGCGCGCGTCACACCCGTCGCTACTGTCGTGCCATGGCGGACACCCAGCAGCCCGGCTTGGACGGACCCGCGTCTGACGTGCTCTTACGCGCCGGAAGGTTCTTCACGCGCTGGGACGAGACCGACGACGGTCGCGCCGTCTTCCGCGAGGGCGGACGACGCGGCGACGTGTTCTACCGCGACCGCTGGCGGCACGACAAGGTGGTCAGGTCCACGCACGGCGTGAACTGCACCGGCTCGTGCTCGTGGAAGGTCTACGTCAAGGACGGGATCATCACGTGGGAGGCGCAGCAGACGGACTACCCGTCGGCGGGCCCCGACCGTCCCGAGTACGAACCCCGAGGCTGCCCGCGCGGCGCCGCGTTCTCCTGGTACACGTACTCGCCGACGAGGGTGCGCTACCCGTACGCGCGCGGCGTGCTCGTCGAGATGTACCGCGAGGCGAAGGCGCGCCTGAAGGACCCCGTGCTCGCATGGGCCGACATCACCGGCGACCCGGTCCGCCGGCGGCGCTACCAGCAGGCGCGCGGCAAGGGCGGCCTGGTCCGCGTCACGTGGGACGAGGCCGTCGAGATGGTCGCGGCCGCGCACGTGCACACGATCAAGACGTACGGCCCGGACCGGTGCGCGGGCTTCTCGCCCATCCCGGCGATGTCGATGGTGTCGCACGCGGTGGGCACGCGGTTCATCCAGCTCATCGGCGGCGTCATGACCAGCTTCTACGACTGGTACGCCGACCTGCCGGTCGCGTCCCCGCAGATGTTCGGGGACCAGACGGACGTCCCGGAGTCGGGCGACTGGTGGGACGCGACCTACCTGATGATGTGGGGCTCGAACGTCCCCGTGACCCGCACGCCCGACGCGCACTGGATGGCGGAGGTCCGCTACCGCGGCACCAAGGTCGTCACGGTCTCGCCGGACTACGCGGACAACACGAAGTTCGCCGACGAGTGGCTGCCCGCGGCGGCCGGGACCGACGGTGCGCTCGCGATGGGCATGGGCCACGTGGTGCTCAAGGAGTACCTGGTCGAGCGTGAGGTCCCGTTCTTCCGCGACTACGTGCGCCAGTACACCGACCTGCCGTTCCTGGTGACGCTCGAGGAGCGCGACGGCGCGTACGTCCCGGGCCGGTTCCTGCGGGCGGAGGACCTCTCGGACCAGGACCTGTCCGACGAGGGTGCGGCGGCCGACCCGGTGACAGCTCCCGACGGTGAGGCCGCCGCGTGGAAGACCGTGCTCCTGGACTCCGCGACCGGCCGGCCGGTCGTGCCGAACGGGTCGTTGGGCTTCCGCTACACCGACTCGGGCGAGGGCCGGTGGAACCTGGACCTCGAGGGCGTCGTCCCTGCGCTGAGCATCCGCGACGCGCGCTCGTCGTCGGCCGCGGCGTCGTCGGACGCAGGCTCGACGGACCCGACGACCGAGGCCGTCGAGGTGCTGCTGCCGCGGTTCGACGACCCCGGCGGCACGGGCGCGGTGCAGCGCCGCGGCGTGCCGGTCACGCGCGTCAACGGGCACCTGGTGACGACGGTCTTCGACCTGACGCTCGCGCACTACGGCGTGGGCCGCGACGGCCTGCCGGGCCAGTGGCCGACGGGCTACGACGACGCGACGCAGGGCTGCACGCCCGCGTGGCAGGAGCAGCACACGTCGGTCCCGGCGGACGCGTGCACGCGCATCGCGCGCGAGTTCGCGACCAACGCGGAGAAGTCCGAGGGTCGCTCGATGATCATCATGGGCGCGGGCATCTGCCAGTGGTTCCACGGCGACGCGACGTACCGCGCGATCCTCGCGCTGCTCGCGTTCACCGGGTGCTTCGGGCGCAACGGCGGCGGCTGGGCGCACTACGTCGGTCAGGAGAAGTGCCGTCCGCTGACGGGCTGGATCTCGCTCGCGAACGCGCTCGACTGGTCGCGGCCGCCGCGCACGATGACGGGCACGTCGTACTGGTACATGCACACGGACCAGTGGCGGTTCGACGGCTACCAGGCCGACGAGCTCGCGTGGCCCCTGGCCGACGGGCACCTCAAGGACCTGCACACCGCCGACACGATCGCGACGTCCGCGCGCCGCGGCTGGATGCCGTTCTACCCGCAGTTCGACGCGAACCCCCTGGACCTCGCCGACGAGGCGAAGGCCGCGGCGCAGGACGGCTCCGCGCCGGACCCGGCGTCGCACGTCGCGGGCCGGCTCAAGGACGGCAGCCTGCGGTTCGCGGTCGAGGACGTCGACGCGCCCGAGAACTGGCCGCGGACGCTCGTGCTGTGGCGCTCGAACCTGCTGGGCTCGAGCGCGAAGGGCGACGAGTACTTCCTGAAGTACCTGCTCGGGACGCACTCGAACGTGCAGGCGCCCGAGCCGACGGCCCGGCCCAGCGACGTGACGTGGCGTGACGACATCCCCGAGGGCAAGCTCGACCTGCTGGTCAGCGCGGACTTCCGGATGACGTCGACGACGATGCTGTCCGACGTCGTGCTGCCGGCCGCCACCTGGTACGAGAAGCACGACCTGTCCTCGACGGACATGCACCCGTTCGTGCACGCGTTCTCCCCCGCGATCGACCCGCCGTGGGAGGCGCGCAGCGACTTCGACGCGTTCCACCTGGTCGCGCAGCGGTTCTCGGAGCTGGCGCGCACGCACCTGGGGGTGCGCAACGACCTGGTGAGCGTGCCGATGCAGCACGACACCCCGGGCGAGATGCCGCGCGACGGCGGGGCGGGCGGCGACTGGCGGCACGGCGACGCACCGGCGGTGCCGGGCGTGACGATGCCGCTGCTGCAGGTCGTGGAGCGCGACTACACCGCGATCGCCGACAAGCTCGGCTCGCTGGGCCCCCTCGCGTCGACGCTGGGCTTCACGGTGAAGAACGTGACGTACCGGCTGGAGCACGAGGTCGAGCGGCTCGGCAAGCTCAACGGCGTGATGCTGGGCGGCGCCGGTGACGGCCGTCCCGCGCTGGACACCGACGTGAAGATGGCCGAGGCGATCCTGGCCCTGTCCGGCACGACGAACGGCGAGCTCGCGACGCAGGGCTTCCGCACGCTCGAGCGCCGCGTCGGCAAGGAGCTGCACGACCTCGCGGAGGGCTCGGAGGAGAAGCGGATCACCTTCCCGGACACGCAGGCGCGGCCGGTGCCGGTGATCACGTCCCCCGAGTGGTCCGGCTCGGAGACGGGCGGGCGGCGGTACGCGCCGTTCACGGTCAACGTCGAGCGGCTCAAGCCGTGGCACACGCTGACCGGGCGCATGCACCTGTTCCTCGACCACGGCTGGATGAAGGACCTGGGCGAGGCGCTGCCGATCTACCGCCCGCCGCTGGACCTGCACCGTCTGCTGGGTGAGCCCGAGCTGGGCCCGGACGGCGCCAAGCAGGTCACGGTCCGCTACCTGACGCCGCACAACAAGTGGTCGATCCACTCGGAGTACCAGGACAACCTCCTGATGCTGTCGCTGTCGCGCGGCGGCCCGACGTGCTGGATGTCGCCCGCGGACGCCGCGGCGATCGGGGCCAAGGACAACGAGTGGATCGAGTGCTCCAACGCGAACGGGATCTTCGTCGCGCGGGCCGTGGTCTCGCACCGCATGCCCGAGGGCGTCGTGTTCGTGCACCACGCGCAGGAGCGCACGATCGACGTCCCGAAGACGGAGAAGACCCGCCGACGAGGCGGCATCCACAACTCGGTGACGCGTCTGCTGGTCAAGCCGACGCACCTGATCGGCGGGTACGCGCAGCTGTCGTACGCGTTCAACTACCTCGGCCCGACGGGCAACCAGCGCGACATCGTCGCGACGATCCGCCGTCGGTCGCAGGACGTCGAGTACTGAGGCGGGGGACGACATGCGTGTGATGGCCCAGGTCGCCATGGTGATGAACCTCGACAAGTGCATCGGGTGCCACACCTGCTCGGTGACGTGCAAGCAGGCGTGGACGAACCGCGCGGGCGTCGAGTACGTGTGGTTCAACAACGTCGAGACGCGCCCCGGGCAGGGGTACCCGCGGCGGTACGAGGACCAGGAGCAGTGGCACGGCGGGTGGACGCTGAACCGCAAGGGGCGCCTGACGCTGCGCACGGGCAGCCGGGCCAAGCGGCTCCTGTCGATCTTCGCGAGCCCGGTCCAGCCCGAGCTCGAGGACTACTACGAGCCATGGACGTACGACTACGAGACGCTCGTCGAGGCACCCCTGGGTGACGACTTCCCGGTGGCCCGCCCGAAGTCGCTCATCACGGGTGAGGACACGAAGGTCACGTGGTCGGCCAACTGGGACGACAACCTGGGCGGCACGTCCGAGCTGGGGCACCTGGACCCGATCGTCGAGAAGGTCCGCCGCGAGTCCGAGGACAAGATCCGCTTCGAGCTCGAGAAGACCTTCATGTTCTACCTGCCGCGGATCTGCGAGCACTGCCTGAACCCGTCGTGCATGGCGTCGTGCCCGTCGGGCGCGATCTACAAGCGCGCCGAGGACGGGATCGTCCTGGTGGACCAGGACCGGTGCCGCGGCTGGCGGCAGTGCATCACCGGCTGCCCGTACAAGAAGATCTACTTCAACCACAAGACCGGCAAGGCCGAGAAGTGCACGTTCTGCTACCCGCGCCTCGAGGTCGGCCTGCCGACCGTGTGCGCCGAGACGTGCGTGGGTCGCCTGCGGTACATCGGGGTGTTCCTCTACGACGCCGACCGTGTCACCGAGGCTGCGTCCGTGCCCGACGAGAAGGACCTCTACGAGGCCCAGCTCGACCTCATGCTCGACCCGCAGGACCCGGCGGTGCTCGCCGCGGCACGCGAGCAGGGCATCCCGGCGGACTGGATCGACGCGGCCCGGCGCAGCCCGGTGTACGCGCTGGCCAAGACCTACCGCGTCGCGCTCCCGCTGCACCCCGAGTACCGCACGATGCCGATGGTCTGGTACGTCCCGCCGCTGTCCCCGGTGGTCGACCTGCTGCGTGACCAGGGGCACGACGCCGAGGACCACGGCAACCTGTTCGGCGCGATCGACGCGCTGCGCATCCCCGTCGAGTACCTCGCGGAGCTGTTCACCGCGGGCGACACCGAGATCGTCACGGGCGTGCTCAAGCGCCTGGCCGCCATGCGCACGTACCTGCGCGGCATCACGATGGGCGACGGCGCCGACGAGGCCGTGGCGCAGTCCGTGGGCATGACCGGTCAGGCCATGTACGCGATGTACCGGCTGCTCGCGATCGCCAAGTACGCGGACCGCTACGTCATCCCCAAGGCCCACGAGGAGCGCGGGCACGAGCTCGAGGAGCTCGGCTGCTCGCTCGACTACGACGAGGGCCCGGGCATGTACGAGTCCGCGGCGTTCGGCGAGGCGTCCGGCCGGCCCGTCCCCGTGGCCGTCGAGACGTTCCACGCGCTGCGCCAGCGGCAGACGTCGGAGGGGATCTCGCCGTCCGAGGAGATGCGCGGGCGGGTGAACCTCCTGAACTGGGACGGCGTCGGGACGCCGCCCGGGCTGTTCCCGGCGCACGACGCACCGGACGCCCGGACGTCCGCGCAGCAGGACGAGGGGGAGAAGTGAGGCGGCTGCGTCCGGACCGTCGTCGGACGAGCACGTCGTCGGACGCCCGCACGACGAGCCCGTCGTCGCGGCCGGCGAGCCCGTCCTCGTCGCGCCCGCCGAGCGCGACGGCGACGACGCGCGTCGTGCACCAGGCGGCGTCGTGGTGCCTGGGCTACCCCGACGAGGCGCTCGTCGAACGGCTCCCGCTGCTCGCGGCCGCGGTCGACGAGCTGCCTGCGGGCCGCGCGCGGGAGGGCCTGCGCACGTTCCTCGACCACGCCGCGGCGACGCCGCTCGACGTCCTGCAGACCGACTACGTGCACCTGTTCGACCTGTCGCGCAAGCAGGCGCTGTACCTGTCGTACTGGACCGACGGCGACACCCGCCGGCGCGGGGAGGTGCTCGCGGCGTTCAAGGAGCGGTACCGCGCGAGCGGGTTCCTGGTGGACACCCACGGCGAGCTGCCGGACCACCTGCCGCTCGTGCTGGAGTACTCGGCGCTCGCGGACCCCGACGACGGCGCGGCGCTGCTGCAGGAGTACCGCGCGAGCCTCGAGCTCACGCGGTTCGCCCTGATCGAGTCGTCGCCGCCGTACGCGGGCGTGCTCGAGGCGGTCTGCGCGACGCTGCCCGGCGAGTCGCCCAAGGACAAGGCTGCCGTGCACGCCATGGCCGCCGCGGGCCCGCCGAGCGAGTCCGTCGGCCTCGACTCGGCCGACCCACGCCTGCTGCCGCTCGCCGGCTACGGAACCGCCGGCTACGGAACCTTCGACGGGAGTGCCTGATGGACGTCGTGCTGTGGGGGGTGCTGCCGTACCTCGTCGTCGTGACGTTCGTCGGCGGCCTCGTCTGGCGGTACCGCTACGACCAGTTCGGCTGGACCACGCGCTCGTCGCAGCTGTACGAGTCGAAGCTGCTGCGGATCGGGTCGCCGCTGTTCCACTTCGGGCTGCTGTTCGTGATCGTCGGGCACGTCGTCGGGCTGCTGATCCCGGAGTCCTGGACGGACGCCGTGGGCATCACCGAGGGGATGTACCACGCGGGCGCGCTCGGCATCGGCACGATCGCGGGCATCGGCACGCTCGCCGGGATCGTCATCCTCATCGTGCGCCGCCGCCGCACGGGACCGGTCTTCATGGCGACGACGAAGAACGACAAGCTCATGTACGCCGTGCTGACCACAGCGATCGTCACCGGGCTCGCGACGACCGTGATCGCGTTCAGCCAGGGCCACGACTCGCACAACTACCGCGAGTCCGTCTCGCCATGGTTCCGGTCGCTGTTCACGCTGCGGCCCGACGTGGACGCCATGGCCGCGGCGCCGCTCCAGTTCCACCTGCACGTGCTGCTCGGGCTGGGCCTGATCACGCTGTTCCCGTTCAGCCGGCTCGTGCACGCGTTCACCGCACCCCTGCACTACCTGTTCCGCCCGTACGTCGTCTACCGCAGCCGCGACCGCCGGCCGACCCCGGGAGCCTCCGCGCCGCGGCGCGGCTGGGACCCCGTCGGCACGCGCGACCGCGACCGCTGACGGCCTTCATCCACCGTTCCTGCAGGGGAGAACCATGAGCGCCTCGACGACGAGCGCACCGGCCACGACGGGGCGCGCCCTGAACCTGGCCCTGGCCACCTGGACGTTCGCCATCACGTTCTGGGCCTGGAACCTGATCGGGCCGCTGGCCGTGCGCTACACGGACGAGCTGTCCCTGTCCGCGCCCCAGAAGTCGCTGCTCATCGCGACGCCCGTGCTGGTCGGGGCCGTGGGCCGGGTCCCGGTCGGAGCACTGACCGACCGGTTCGGCGGTCGGCGCATGCTCGCGGTCCTGAACGTCCTCTCGGTGGTGCCGGTGCTGCTCGTCGCCTGGGCCGGGACCCAGGCGTCGTACCCGCTGCTCCTGGTGTTCGCGTTCTTCCTCGGCATCGCCGGCACGTCCTTCGCGGCGGGCATCCCGTTCGTCAACGCCTGGTACGAGCCGGCCCGACGAGGGTTCGCGACCGGCATGTTCGGCATCGGCATGGGTGGCACCGCGCTGTCGTCGTTCTTCACCCCCCGGTTCGTCAGCTGGTTCGGGTACGTCCCCGCACACCTGATCATCGCGGCGGCTCTCGCGGTCACCGGTGTCGTCGTCTGGCTGCTGGCCCGCGACGCGTCGGCCTGGAAGCCGAGCACGCAGGCGGTCCTGCCGAAGCTCAAGGCCGCCGCCAAGCTCACGGTCACCTGGCAGATGTCGTTCCTGTACGCGGTGACGTTCGGCGGCTTCGTCGCCTTCTCGACCTACCTGCCCACGTACCTCAAGGACGTGTACGACTTCGACCTGGCCGGTGCCGGCACGCGCACCGCGGGCTTCGCGATCGCCGCGGTGATCGCCCGCCCCATCGGTGGCGTGCTGTCCGACCGGACCCACCCCAAGGTCGTCGTGCTGGTCTCGCTCGCGGGGGCCGCGGTCGCGGCGGTCCTCATGGCGCTCAAGCCCCAGCCCGAGATCCCCGCGGGCATCGTGTTCGTCGCGATGGCGTTCTTCCTGGGCCTCGGGGCCGGTGGCGTGTTCGCGTGGGTGGCCCGGCGGGCACCCGCCGATCGCGTCGGCGCGGTGTCGGGCGTCGTCGGGGCGGCGGGCGGCCTCGGCGGCTACTTCCCGGCGCTCGTCCTGGGTGCGACGTACAACGAGGTCACGCACTCGTACACGGTCGGCCTGGCCCTGCTGGTGGTCACGGCGACGATCGCGCTGCTCTACACGCTGTGGCGCCTCCCGCGCGAGGACAGCACCCGCTCCACGCACGCCTGAGGGGCTCCCGCGTCACGTCGTCGGATCAGTGCCAGATCGTGAGCTCTCGCTGACGACCTTGCGGCTTGACGACCTTGCGCCGGAGCTGGGTCAGGGGTGGCTCGGGGACTCGTGGGCGGCGTGGGCGGCCGGCTCGATCTGGAACGTCGAGTGCTCGACGGAGACGTCGAAGTGGTGCGCGACGCACTCCTGCAGCGTGTCGAGGATGCGCGGCACGTGACCCGTCTGGAAGCAGCCCTGGTCGACCACCACGTGCGCGGACAGCACGGGCAGGCCGGTCGCGATCAGCGACGCGTGCAGGTCGTGCACGTCGACGACGTGCTCCACGCCGAGCAGGTGCTCGCGCACGTCGTCCAGGTCGAGGCCCGGGGGCGTGGTCTCCAGGAGCACCGACGTGGCCTCGCGCAGGATCTTCAGCGCCCGGGGCAGGATCAGCGCGCCGATCAGCAGACCCGCGACCGCGTCGGCCTGCTGCCACCCTGTCGTCTCGATGACGACGGCCGCGACGATCACGCCCACCGAGCCCAGCGCGTCGTTGACCACCTCGAGGAACGCCGCGCGCAGGTTCATGCTCGAGGAGCGCCCGCCGGCGAGCACCGCGAGCGCGACGACGTTCCCCACGAGGCCGATCAGGCCGAACACGACGAGCTCGCGCGCGGGGACGTCCGGTGGCTCGAACAGCCGCTGCACGCCCTCGACCAGCACGTACACGCCCACGGCGAGCAGCACCGCCGACTGCGCGAGCGCCGCGAGCACCTCCGCACGCCGGAACCCCCACGTGCGCCGCGCGGTCGGGGGGCGACTCGCGAGCGTCGCGGCGACGAGCGCGATCGCGAGGCCGGCCGCGTCGGTGAGCATGTGCGCGGTGTCGACGAGCAGCGCGAGCGAACCCGTCAGCAGCGCCCCGACGGCCTGCGCGACCAGGATCGTGGCGGTGATCCCGAACGCGACCGCCAGCCGCGTGCGGTTCGCCGAGTCCGGCCCGTGGCCGTGGTGGTGGTCGTGGCTCATCGCGGTCCGTCCGTCGCGCCGGTCGCGCCCGGCACGCCCGTCGGGCCCGTCACGCCTGCACCACGCGCGCGAGCTGGTCGAGCGCGGCGACCGGGTCAGGGCCCACCGGCGTCAGGCCCACCGACGTGGCACCGACCGTCCCGAGCGCGGCCAGCCGCGCACGGACCTGCTCCGGTGTGCCCGCGAGCGCGAGCTCGGCGACCCACTCGTCGGGCAGCGCCGCCGCGAACGCGTGCGCGTCGGCGCTCGACGCCCGCAGGCGCGCGAGGTCGTCGGCGAACGGCAGCCCGACGAGGTGCGGCGCCCAGTCCGGTTCGCCGATCCACATCAGCCCGGGGCGCGCGGCGGCCAGCGCGGCCGACTCGTCGTCGTCGACCGCCGCGACGCCGTACGCCACCACGCGGTGCGGCCCGGGCGCCGCGATCTGCGCGAGCGCACCGCTCACGTACTGCGGTGTCGTCGGCTCGGCGAGGATCGTGCCGTCCGCGACCCGGCCCGCGACCGCGAGCGACCGCGGCCCGCGCACGCCCAGCAGCACCTCCGGGACCACGTCGGGCACGGACGACTTCTCGAGGGCGACGCCGGTCACGCCGAGCTCGTCGTCGTGCACCGTGCCGCCCCGCAGGAGCGTGCGCAGCGCCTGCGTGTACGCGCCGAGGAACGTCAGCGGGCGGTCCGGCCAGGCGCCCACCGCTCGCATCCAGCCCGGCATGCCGTGGCCGATCCCGAACGTCACGCGCCCCGGGAACAGCTGCGCGAGCGTCGCCGCCTCCATCGCCGCGAACGCCACGTTGCGCACCGCCGCCGGCAGGATCCCGATGCCGACGTGCACCCGGTCGGTCGCCGCGAGCACCGCCGCCGCCTGCGCCACACCGCCGCGGAAGCCCAGGTCCTCCACGACCCACAGCTCGTCGAACCCGAGCGCGTCCGCGCGGCGGGCGAACGGCAGCACCTGGTCCGCGGGCAGGTCACGGGGCAGCAGGACACCGACGGCAGGCGTGGTCATGGCGCCAGTCTGCCTCCTCTCGGGAGGACCACATCACCCACGTCGTGGCGCGAGAGCCCACCCGCCGACCCCACCGAGCAGCACGAGACCCAGCCCGCCGAGCAGCATCCCCGCGACGCGCTCGTCGGGCGCCGCGGCTTGCTCGCCGCCGGCCATCGCACCTGTGTCGACCGACTCGAACCGCGCGGTCGCCAGCCCGTCCCCGACCTGTTCGACCGGCTGCTGCGCGCCCTGGTCGTACCAGCCGTCGTCGTACAGGTACCCGTCGTCGTACCCGTACCCGTCGTCGTACCCGTACACGTCGTCGTACCCGTACCCGTCGTCGTACCCGTCGTCTTCGTCGGACCAGGAGGCCGGACCCATCGGGGAGGTGGTGACGACGAGTCGGCTCGTGCTGGCCGTGCTGGTCGTGCTGGCGGCGCCGGAGAGCAGCAGCGCGCCCAGCGCGGCCAGCAGCGCGCCGACCACCGCGACGATGACGAGCACGCGGTGCCTGCGCCACAGCGCCGATGTCGCTCGACCGACCTGCACCACCGCACGACGGGCGCCCGGGTGCCGGCCCAGCGCCCAGCCGGCGACCGCGCCGATCGTCCCGGTGCCCAGCGCGACGAGCACGATCCCGATCACGAACCCGGCGGACGGGCCCTCCACGGCGATCCCGACCATGGATCCGGTCCCGTAGGCGAACCACTCGCCCTGCCGGTAGCCGACCCGCGATGGCCAGCCCGCAGCGACGAGGTACGCCCCGAGCAGGACGAGCACCGCACCGACGACTGCCACGACCAGGGGCGCTCGGCGGTCGCGCGGCGAGGCCGGGAGCTCTGAGGGCACCCGCGCATCATGGCATCCGACGGTGCCCGGTGTGGCCGGAATCGCGCGCATCGTCCGGCT
Organism: Cellulomonas gelida; assembly: GCF_006538725.1. Taxonomy (GTDB): domain Bacteria; phylum Actinomycetota; class Actinomycetes; order Actinomycetales; family Cellulomonadaceae; genus Cellulomonas; species Cellulomonas gelida. The sequence goes on along the minus strand of NZ_BJLQ01000017.1, from coordinate 20,858 downwards.
CGCGGCGGTGCGTCGTCGTCGGCGCACCGTGGCACGATCGGCGGGTGCCGGAGCCTGTGCTGATCGAGGGGGGTGACCTCGGGTGCGCGCGGCTGCTCGTGCTGCTGCGCGCGCGGGTCGCCGAGCTCGAGGTGGGGACTGTCGTGCACCTGTCCACGTCCGACCCGATCGCGCCGATCGACCTGCCGGTGTGGTGCCGCATGACCGGCCACGAGTACCTGGGCACCGTCGCCGGGACCGAGGTGCCGACCTACGCGGTGCGCGTCGTCGCGGCGCCCACGGCGACCGACCCGGCCAACCCCTGGCGCCGCGCCGCGCCGCAGGACTAGGCGACGACGAGCTCGGTCCCGTCGGGCGCGTTGTCGGCCATCGCGACGCTGCGGATCGCCGGGTCGTCGTAGGTGTTCCAGTAGTACGTCGTCGTCCTCGACGAGAACAGCCCGGTGTAGATGGTCGTCTCGAACTCGCCCGAGCCCATGGCCGCGCAGCCGTCCACCATCGCGACCTGCTGCAACGTGTGGAAGGCGCGGCTGACGTTCTCCTCCTCGCTCGTCTTGTCCGGGTAGTGCGCATTCACGTAGGCGGCACGCACGAACCGGGACGTCGAGTAGTAGTCGCCGGGGATCCCTCGCATGTGGGATCCCGAGCCGAACGGGCTCAGGTGCGCCCGGCCGAGCACGCTCGGCTCGGGGAAGTCGGGTGAGACGTTGAGGTAGTTGCGCAGGTTCTCGTGGTGCCACGCGAAGCCGGGCTGGTTCGCGAGGACGTCGACGTCGTCGTCGAACAGCTGCACGCCCTCGCTCGTGCTCTCCACGACGATCGCGCGCGTCGCGTCGCCGACGATCCAGTGCAGCAGCGAGCTCGGGTACTTCTCGTTGATCGGACGGTCGACCACGACGACGTGCTCGAGCGCGGCCTCGACCTCGTCGACGGAGGTGAACTGCGAGGCGACCCAGAGCGGGAGCTCGAACGCGGCGACGTTGGTCGCACCCTCCACGGGTCCGTCCGCGTACGTCGCGTACCCCGGGAAGTTGAGACCGGCCACGGCCAGGCCTGCGTCGTTCCCGCAGTCGAAGTACAGCGGAGTGTCGTCCTCGACGATGCCCATCCCGATCACGGCGTGCTGGATGCCGGGCACGGCGCCGAACGGCGACCGCGTCGCGTAGCCCGTCGGTGTCACCACCACCCGCTCGCCGTACCCGGTGGTCCAGTCCAGGTTGCGCGCCAGGTAGAGGTGGGTGCCGTCCGAGAACCTGATGCTCGTGCACATGCCGATGCCTCCGATGCCGTGGAGCTGGCCCCTTCGTCGAGCATGCCCCCTGGCGCCACGAGGGGCACGTCGTGGCGGGACCGCCGGCGGTCGCCGACGTCACGGTCGAGTGGTTCTACGCTGAGCCAGCAGACGGCTACCGCAGGGCGCGCCCGGGTCGCCGCGAGGTGTGCGCACCCGGCCGATGCGTCCTGCCCGACCGTGACGACCGTGGGCAGGCGGCCGTCCACGACGAAGGAGGCTCCCGTGACCAGATCGGCGCCGCAGCCGGCCGTCGAGCGCATCGTCGAACCCGTCGCGCACGCACTGGTCGTCGGCGTCGTGCCCGGGCAGCCCGAGCTCGTCGTCCGTACCGCCGCGCGCTGGGCGCTCGCCGTGGGCGGGACGCTGCACCTCGCGTACGTCGACACGGGGCGGTACGTCGTCGAGGAGCACCCGGACGGGACCGTCCGGCACGCGCCGGTCGACCCGGACGGGGTCGACGACACGTGGGACACGGTCGAGGCCGACCTGCGCGCGTGGGTCGAGGAGCTCCTGGGCCCGACGAGCGCGCCGACGCGCATCCCGACGAGCTCCCCGACGAGCGCGGCGTCTGCGGCAGTGCCGTGGGTGCTGCACTACCTCGCGGGCCGGCCCGACCGTGCGCTGACCCACCTGGCGCGCGCGGTGGACGCCGCCGCGATCGTCGTCGGCACGCGCGCACCCGGGCCGGGGTCGAAGCTGCGCGAGCTCGTCGACGGCTCGGTCGCGGTCCACCTCGCGCACCACCAGCACCGCCCGGTGCTGACCGTCCCGCTCGACGTCGTCGACTGGACCGCCACGAGGTCGCCGTGGTGAGTCGGCGCGAGCACCTGAGGCTCGTCGGGCTCGTGTTCGTCGGCGGGGCCCTCGGGACGGCGCTGCGGGCGGGGCTCGAGGGCGCGTTCGCGCAGCCGACGGGCTGGCCGTGGGCGACGTTCGGGATCAACCTCGTCGGCTCGTTCGTGCTCGGTCTCCTGCTCGAGCGCCTCGTGCGCGGCGGTCCCGACGAGGGCTGGCGGCGGTCCGTGCGCCTCGGCTGCGGCACCGGGGTGCTCGGCGGGTTCACGACGTACAGCACGTTCGTGCTCGAGGTCGAGCGCCTCGTCTCCGACGGTGAGACGACGATCGCGGTGGCGTACCCGCTGGTCAGCGTGGTGCTCGGGCTCGTGCTCGCGGTCGCCGGGATGGTCGTCGCGGCGCGGTTCACGGGTCCCCGGCGGCGACCGACGACGCACGAGCGGCCCGCCGCGTGATCGCGCTGCTCGTCGCGCTCGCGGGCGGACTCGGTGCGGTCGCGCGGTTCGAGGTCGACACGCTCGTCGCGCGGCACAACCGCTGGACCGTGCCCGCGGGGACGCTCGTCATCAACGTGACGTCGTGCGTGCTGCTCGGGATGGTCGTCGGGTGGGTCGCGGGGCACCCGGCGGCGGGCGACCTCAAGGACGTGCTCGGCGTCGGGTTCCTCGGGGGGTACTCGACGTTCTCGACAGCGAGCGTCGAGGGCGCGCGGCTGCTGCGCGCCGGTCGCACGCGCGCCGCGGTGGTGCACGCGGGCGGCATGCTCGTCGCGAGCCTCGCGGCGGCCTGGCTGGGCCTGGCGATCACGTCCTGACGCCGCACCGCCGGGCACGGCAACCGGCGTGCGTGTCGTCGGTAGGCCGGGCGGGTGGCTGCCGCGCGGCGCCGCGCGGACGTGGCGGACCCTGCGGCTAGGTTGTGCGCGTGGTTCCCGACGGCTCGCGCGACGACGTCGCGGCCCTCATCGCCGCCAGGACTCCGATCGTCGTGCTGGAGACGGCCGACGAGGCCGCGGCGCTCGACCTCGTCGTGCGGTCCGCGCTGCGCGTCGCGGGCGGGGGCGGCGGGCGGCCCGTGCTGCGGTGGAGCGTCACCGACGGCCTGCGCAGGCTCGACGTCGACCTCGGCGGCGCGCAGCGGCACAACACGGACGCGTCGACGGTGCTGCGCACGATCGTCGAGAGCGCTGTCCCCGCCGTCTACATCCTGCTCGACCTGCACCCGTGGTTCGAGGACCCCGTCGTCGTGCGGCTCCTCAAGGACGCCGCGCAGGCCCCGCACGCCAACCGGAGCACGGTCGTCCTGGTGTCGCGCTCCGTCGAGCTGCCGCACGAGCTCGAGCACCTCGCGGTGCACGTCCCGGTGGCGTTCCCGTCGGTCGCCGAGCGCGCCGCGATCGTCGACGACACCATCGCGCAGTTTGCCGCGACGTCCGGGCAGCTCCCGCACGTCGACCCCCAGGCCCGGGACCTGCTGGTCCGACGGCTCGCTGGGCTGTCCCGCAGCGACGTCGCGCGGCTCGCGCGCGGGGCGGTCGTCGACGACGGCGCGATCACCGTGCGCGACGTGCCCGTGGTCGAGCGGGCGCGGTTCGACGCGCTCGCGGCCGACGGCGTGCTGTCCTACGAGTACGCGACGGTCGGGCCGGGCGACGTGGTCGGGCTCGACCGCATGATGCAGTGGATCGCGCTGCGGCGGCCCGCGCTCGACGGCAGCGCACCGCACCTCGAGGCGCCGCGCGGCGTGCTCCTGCTCGGCGTGCAGGGCTGCGGCAAGTCGCTCGCCGCCCGCGCCGCCGCGTCCGTCCTGGGCGTCCCGCTGCTGCGGCTCGACCTCGCGGGCGTGCACGACAAGTACGTGGGCGAGTCCGAGCGGCGCCTGCGCGACGCGCTGGCCGCGGCCGACGCGCTCGCGCCCTGCGTTCTGTGGATCGACGAGATCGAGAAGGCCGTCGCCTCGTCCGACGGTGACGGCGGCTCCGCGCGGCGCGTGCTCGGCACGTTCCTCACCTGGCTCGCCGACCGACGTTCGTCGGTGTTCGTCGCGGCCACCGCGAACGAGATCGCGGCCCTGCCGCCCGAGCTCGTGCGCAAGGGACGGTTCGACGAGATTTTCTTCGTCGACCTGCCCGACGAGGCCGCGCGCGCCGCGCTCCTGCGCCTGCACGCCGCGCGCCGTGGTCTGGTGCTGCGCGACGACGAGCTCGCACCGCTCGTCGCCGCGTCCGCCGCGTTCTCCGGCGCCGAGATCGAGCAGGGCGTCGTGTCCGCGACCTACGCCGCGCACGCGAAGGCCGTGCCGCTCGACGCGTCCGCGGTGCTGGCCGAGCTGCGCACCACCCGGCCGCTCGCCGTCGTCATGGCCGAGCGCGTCGCGCAGCTGCGCGCGTGGGCGTCGGCGCGGGCCGTCCCCGCGCGCTGACCGCCACGGGCAGTACCCTCGGGCACCTACTGGACAAGGGGGGGCAGACGTGAGGACCGACGTGTGGCTGGCGGACCTGCAGGAACAGGCTCGACGACGGCTCGAGGACGCCGCGGAGCTGCAGAGCAGGGTCGCGCAGGTGCGGGCGACCGCCTCCGACCGTTCGGGCACCGTGACGGTCACCGTCGACGCGACCGGTCACCTGCTCGACGTGCAGTACGCGAGCGTCGGGGACCTCACGCCCGAGCGGCTGCGGACCGCGACGCTCGAGGCCGTCGCCGCCGCGCGCGCAGCCGGTGACGCGCAGCTCGTGCGCGCCACCGAGGGTCTGGTCGGAGCGGAGTCGCTGCAGGACATGGTCCGCGGCCGGGTCCCGGAGGAGACCCGCACGGCGCTCGAGAGCGAGCTCGCCAGGTACCGCGACGACGCCGGTCGGGACGCCGTCCGATGAACGGGTTCGAGGTCGCCTACGACGCGCTCGCGCACGGTGCGCGCGGTCACGACGCGCTCGCCGCCGAGACCCGGTCCGCGCAGCGTGCGCTCGCCGGTGCCCGACTGCCCGAGGGTGCGCTCGGCAAGCTGCCGCAGTCGCAGGAGATCGCCGCGACTTTCGCCGGGCAGTACACGGCCGTCGAGACCGGGCTCGACGGGCTGGTGCGGGCGTTCGAGCAGATCGGCACGGGCCTGGGCCTGACGATCGAGACGTACCGCGACGGCGACACCGCCGTGGCGGACGCCTTCCGGGTGGGTGAGCGCTGATGTCGGCGGGTGCCGCGGTCTCGGCGTGGGACAAGGTGTCCGGGTGGATGGGCGGGCTCTCGGGCGCGATCGACGCGATCATGAAGCCGCTCGTCGACCCGCTGACCGAGATGTTCGACTCGGTGACGGGCGACTCGCAGGAGGTCCGGTCCGTCGCCGAGCGGTGGCGCTCGCTGTCGCGGACGGTCGAGGCGCTCGAGCGGCACCACCGCGAGGTCATCGCGCCGGTCGCCGCGTCCTGGGACGGCGAGGCCGCGGACGCGTTCTCGGCGCTGATGCGGGAGCTGGACGAGGAGATCCGGCAGCTCGCCGACGGCGCAGGCCAGACGGCGGACTTCCTCGACGACGCGGCCATGGAGGTCGAGCTCGCCGAGGAGCTGGTCGCGGGGATCATCCGCGAGCTCATCGAGTGGGCTCTGCTGACGCTCGCGGTGAACGCCGCGCTGGCGATCGTCACGGTCGGCGCGTCGGCGGTCGCGGGCGCGGTCGCGGCGGCAGCGGAGGCAGCCGTCGCCTACTCGCGGATCGCTGCGGTGCTCACCAAGGTCGCGTTGGCGTTGCAGCGCATCGCGACGCTGCTCAAGGCCGTCAAGGCGATGCGGTTCTTCTCCATGGAGGGTCTGCTCTTCAAGACCATCCTGGTCAAGGGCATGCTGCTCAAGCCGGTGGTCCGCGCGGGCACGGGCCTGACCGGCAACCCGCTCCAGGTCACGGGTGACACCCTGCGGGACCTGGCTGCGATCGCCGCGGACGAGGTCGACGACGTGCTCGACGGGAACACCGACGTGCAGACGCCCTGGCGCGAGGCGATCAACCCCGGTGCGCGCGGGGTCGCCCCGATCGTCGGCTCGCCCGTCGGGCGGGGCGTGTCGGACGTCGCCGACCGCCTGGACGACCTGATCCCGGCTCCGCCCGGCGGCTGAGCGTCAGCGGCGACCGCGCAGCTGACGCATGCCCTTGATGCCACCCTTGACGAGCACGACGACGGCGAGCACCCCGAAGAGCACCGCGCCGATCAGCGCGCCGACGAGCCACCCCACGCCCGAGGCCGACCCGAGTGCGGCGCCACCGCCGACGAGCGCCACGAGGACGACGAGCGTGACCACGCCGTACAGCAGGTCCTCGAGGAACCCCACCGCGGTGTCCTTGGTGCCCTGGCGCAGCTCGGCTGCCAACGACTCACGGGAGGGGGCGGGGGTGATGCGCGGCTCCTGCGGCTCGGTCATGCGCCGAGCATGTCACGAACATCCGGTGCCGGGGGCGCTGCGTGGTCGTCGCGCTGCCTGCGCAGGAGCACACCCTCGCCGCCGAGGAACGTGATGCCCGCGAACGACGAGCCGCGGGCCTCCTCGACGAACGCGTGCGCTGCGTGCAGGTCGAGCGAGGGCAGGTTGGTCGCGTTGACGATCGAGCGCAGCACCGGGCTGCGGACCGAGGTCGCCGCGACCACGGCCGCAAGCAGGCGGTCGCCCGCGCCTCGTCTGCGCCATGCGGGGTCGACGGTCAACGACGACACGTACCAGCCGTCCGGGGCGTCGTCGTGGCCACTCATGCGGGACGCCGACGACCAGCCGACGACCTCGTCGCCTACGCCACGGTCCGTCTCGGCGGCGCGGCACGCGACGACCACCACGCGCTCGTCGTCGCGCACCCAGGCGCTCAGCCGGTCCTCGAGCCCGACGAGCCGATCCCCGCGGGTCCGTGCGACGCGAGCGATCCCGTCCACGTCACCCGGCAGGGCGGCACGCAGGACGAGCGTCGCGTCGCGCATGCCGTGGCGGCCCGGTAGGTATTCGGCGAAGTGGCTCACCCGAGCACGCTAGGCCCCACGAGACAGGACGCGGCGCCCGACGAGGCAGGACGCGGCGCCCGACGAGGCGGGACGGCCGCTGCCGACGAAGCAGGACCCCCGCAGGACCCGCCGCAGGACGGCGCCTGGACCAGCCGCGACCAGGTCTGCCTCGCGGCAGCGAGCGCCCGTACGGACGCACAATGGACGCTGCTGCGGACGCGTGCGTCGAGCGGGCAGGCTGGAGCCCCGCCCGGCGCGATCCGGCCACCTGACCCGGCCGACACCCACCGCGACCCGGCACCGTGCACGACCTGGACGACCGACACACGAGGCCCGCCATGACCACGACCGCAGGACAGCTCACGCAGCTCACCGCCGGCACGCTCGTGCCGTTCGGCGGGGACCGGTTCACGACCGTCGACGCCGCGCTCGCGGCCGCGTTCCAGCCGGGTGACCGGTTGTACGTCGTGCACGACGACGGTGCGCTCCTGCACGTCCCCGCCGCGGTCTCGGACGCCGTCACGACGAGCGTGAGCGCGGCGGTCGAGGCGGCGCAGGCGATGCGCAGCGTCCCGGCCGCGCAGGTCGCCGCGTTCTACCGCGCGTTCGCCGACGGGCTCGTCGCCGCGTGGGACGCGATCGCGCAGGCCAACGCCGAGGACGTGACGCGCGCCGAGGCGCTCGGCCGCTCGACCACGCGCCTGCGCATCGACGCCGACGTGCGCGACCAGATGGCCGACGGCCTGCGCGGCTGGGCGGACCTCGTCGAGAAGGCCGCGAGCGACGACGCCCCCGCGCCGCGCGTGACGCACGCCGACTGGCACGTGGACGTGGTCACGGCACCGCTGGGCGTCATCGGGTTCGTCTTCGAGGGCCGGCCCAACGTGCTCGCCGACGCCGCGGGCGTGCTCGCGACCGGCAACACCGCCGTGCTGCGGATCGGCGGCGACGCGCTCGGCACCGCCACCGCGATCGTCGAGCACGCGCTGGCGCCCGCGCTGCGGGGGGCCGGGCTGCCCGACGGCGCGATCAGCCTGGTGACGAGCCGTGAGCGCTCGGCAGGTTGGGCGCTCTTCTCCGACCGTCGCCTGTCGCTCGCGGTCGTGCGCGGCTCGGGCGCCGCGGTCGCGCAGCTCGCGGCGGTCGCGCGCCAGGCGGGCACGCCGGTGAGCGCGCACGGCACGGGCGGCGCCTGGCTCGTCGCCGACGAGTCCGCGGACACCGCGCGCTTCGCCTCCGTGGTGCGGCACTCGCTGGACCGCAAGGTCTGCAACACGCTCAACGTCGCGGCGATCCCGCGCTCGCGGGCCGCCGAGCTGGTCCCCGTGCTGCTGGCCGCCGCCGACGAGGCCGCCGCCGCACGCGGGACGGTCGCGCGCGTGCACGTCGTCGCGGGCAGCGAGCAGTGGCTGCCCGCGGGTGAGCTCGAGCGCACGATCGACGTGCACCGGGCCGAGGGTGTCGTCGCGGAGCCGCGGGCGAGCGTGCTCGCGTCCGACGAGCTGGGCCGCGAGTGGGAGTGGGAGAACACCCCTGAGCTCAGCGTGGTCGTCGTCGAGGACGTCGCGGAGGCCGTCGCGCTGTTCAACGCGTACTCGCCGCGGTTCGTCGCGTCGCTCGTCGGGACCGACGCCGCCGCGTGGGACGCGTTCCTCGGCGCGGTCGACGCACCGTTCGTCGGCGACGGGTTCACGCGGTGGGTCGACGGGCAGTACGCGCTCGACCAGCCCGAGCTGGGCCTGTCGAACTGGGAGCACGGCCGCCTGCTCGGCCGCGCGGGCGTGCTGACGGGCGCCGACCTGACGACCCGTCGCCTCGTCGCGCGCACGGCCACCGACCAGCACCGCTGACCACGAGCCCGGCGAGGGCGCTATTCGCGTTGACCGCGGCGCGGTCGCGTGACGATCGTCGGGCGCATGACCACTGCGCAGGACGCGACGTCAGACCCTGGGCCGGGCTCTGCGCCGGACCGTGCACCGGACCGCGCACCTGACCACGCACCGGACCCCGTCGCCGACGGCTGGGACGACGAGGCGGCGGCCTCCTACGACACTCCCGGCCAGGGCATGTTCGCGCCCGAGCTGCTCGACGCGACGGTCGATCGTCTCGCGCAGCTCGCCGACGGCGGCCGCGCGCTCGAGCTCGCGATCGGGACCGGGCGGGTCGCCGTGCCACTCGCGCGGCGCGGCGTGCCCGTGGCGGGCATCGACTACTCCCCGGCGATGGTCGCCAGGCTGCGCGCCAAGCTCGACCACGGCGCGCTGCCGGTCGTCGTCGGGGACATGACGAGCGTGCGGGTCCCGGGTCCGTTCTCGCTGGTCTACGTCGTCTACAACTCCCTGTCGAACCTGCTCACGCAGGACGCGCAGGTCGCGTGCTTCCGCAACGCGGCGGCGCACCTCGCGCCGGGTGGGCGGTTCGTCGTGGAGCTGTGGGTGCCCGAGCTGCGCGCGCTCCCGCCGGGGAAGGGCGCCACGGTGTTCGGGACCGCGCCGGGCTATCTCGGCGTCGACACGTACGACTGCCTCGACCAGCAGGTCGTCTCGCACCACGTGTGGTTCGGCGACGAGCACGCCCAGCCCGCCAGGCAGGCGCGGATCGGCACGAGCCGCCACCGGTACGTGTGGCCGGCGGAGCTCGACCTCATGGGCCAGCTCGCGGGGTTCACGCTGGAGAGCCGGCACGCGGACTGGTCGGGCGCGCCGTTCACCGCCGAGTCGCCCTCGCACGTCTCGGTGTACCGCCTCGTCCGCTGACCGGCTCGTGCCCGGTGCCCCGCCGCGCGTCGGCCGGCGGGCGGCCCTCACTCGCCCGTGAGGCCGTCGATCGACTCGCGGATGAGGTCGGCGTGACCGTTGTGGCGCGCGTACTCCTCGACCAGGTGCACGAGGATCCAGCGCAGGGAGATCTCCGCGTCGGTCTGCCGGTCGCGGCGGGCTGCGACCGCGTCGAGCCCGCGCGTGCGCAGCACCGGTCCGACGAGCTCGTCGGACCGGTCCACCGCCGCCAGGTACCGCCGCCGCAGCTCGTCGGGCGCCAGCGTCGCCGCGACCGTCCACTCCCAGTCCTGGTCGGCGGCCCAGTCGACCGACGCCCAGGGCTCCGCCGGCGGGTTGCCGTGCAGCACCACGCTGCACCAGATGTCCTCGACGTAGGCGAGGTGGTGGAGCAGCCCGCCGAGCGTCATGGTCGACGGCTCGAGCCTCGTGGCGAGCTGGGCCGCGTCCAGGCCGTCCGCCTTGGTCAGCAGCGTGCGGCGGTGGAAGTCGACGAAGCCCAGCAGGATCGCGGCTTCGTCGCCCGTTGTCGGCGGGTCGGTGCGCTCGGTCGTGATCATCCGCCGAGGGTAGGGCTCCGCGCCGACATCGGGAGGTCGCTGGACGACCTGGCGGGCACGGCCAAGGCCAGGAGGGCCGACCGGGCGCGGCTGAGTGGCGGGGACCGACCGGGCACGGCCTACCGCCACAGCGCGGGCTGCGGTCGCGATGTGGAATTGGGGTAGCGGCACGATCGCCCGATGCGGGAGCGTTCCCATCAACGGTCGACGACGACGCACGGGGAGCCATGGGACAGGTCGGGACGGGTCCAGGATCAGCAGCGGGTACGAGCTCCGGCTCGGACGGTGGAGCGGCGCGCACGCCGTGGCGGTTCGCGCGGGAGCGCTGGTCGCAGCGCCGGTTCGCCGCGCGTCAGCTGGGCGAGCTGCGGCCGTACGCCGGCCGCGGGCTCGTCGCGGGGACCGTCGCGGTGCACCTGGTCGCGGGGCTGGCACCCGTCGCGTTCATGCTGGGCACGGGGCTCGCGCTGCGCGACCTCGGCAGCGACGCGGCCGTCGGGTGGCTCGCGCTCGCCGCGGGCGCGTTCCTCGTCCAGCAGCTCGTCGCGCCCGTGCAGCTCGTGCTCTCGCGCCGGGTGCAGCGTCGTGTCGACGCGGCGTGCATCGAGCGGCTCGCGTCGTTCTCGCTGCGGGGCGCGTCACTCGCCGGGCTCGAGCGGCCTGAGGTCGCGGACCGGCTGAGCCAGGCTGACGAGGCGTTCGAGCAGTGGACCCTCACGCCCGGGGCTGCGGTCGAGGGCGCGCTCGCGCTCACCGCGCGCTACACGCAGCTCGTCGGCTCGCTCGTCGTCCTGACGTGGGCCGCCGGACCGTGGGCGGCGCTCGCGGGTGCGCTCGTCGCGCTCGTCGCGCGTCTCGGCCAGACCGAGGCGTTCCACCGGTGGGGCGACGTGGTGCGCTCGCTCGCGCCCCTGCGGCGCCGCGCGAACTACGTGCGTGAGCTCGCGACCGGCACACGCGCCGCGAAGGAGATCCGCACGCTCGGGCTCGTCGACTGGCTCGACGAGCGGTACGTCGCCGAGAACCGCGCGGTCCTCGACACGCTGTGGACGCGCCGCCGGGCCGTGTACGGCGCGCCGTTCCTCGTCTACACGCTGGCCGCGCTCGCCGGGTCGGTGGTCGCCCTGCTCGTCGTGGCGCGCGCGGACGTGGACGTCGCGGCGGTCAGCGTCGCGGTCCAGGCCCTCATCCTGTGCGGGCGGTTCGGGGTGATCTTCCCCGAGTCGGACGTGAAGCTGGTCTACGGCCGCAGCGCGTGGCAGGCGCTGCTCGAGCTCGAGGACATCGCGCGCCGCACCGGGCCCGCACCGGCCGCCGCCCGGCCGGGCACCACGCTCGCGCCGCAGCGCACGGTCGCGCTCGACGACGTGCGGTTCGGGTACACCCCGGACCGAGCCGTGCTCGACGGCCTCGACCTCGAGCTGCCCGTCGGCACGTCGACCGCCCTGATCGGCGTCAACGGCGCGGGCAAGACGACCCTCGTCAAGCTGCTCACCGGCATGTACACCCCGATCGCGGGTGCGGTACGGGTCGACGGCACGGACCTGCGCACGCTCGACGTCGACGCCTGGCAGGCCGCGTTCGCCATCACGTTCCAGGACTACCTGCGCTACGAGCTGCCGCTGCGCGAGAACGTCGCGATGGCCGCGATCGCGCACCGCGACGACGACGAGGGCATCCGCGCCGAGCTCGAACGCGTCGGGCTCGGGTCGTTGCTCGCCGAGCTGCCCGACGGTCTGGACACGCCGCTCACGCGCGCGCTGCCCGGCGGTCGGGACCTGTCCGGCGGGCAGTGGCAGCGCCTCGCGCTGGCCCGGTCCTTGTTCGCGGTGCGGCACGGTGCGTCCGTGCTCGTCCTCGACGAGCCGACCGCGCAGCTCGACGCGCGCGGCGAGGCCGAGTTCTACGACACGTTCCTCGAGCTCACGCGCGGTGTCACGAGCCTGGTCATCTCCCACCGGTTCTCCACGGTCCGGCGGGCCGACCGGATCGTCGTCCTCGACGGCGGTCGCGTCACGGAGGCGGGGACGCACGACGAGCTCGTCGCGGCTGGTGGGCAGTATGCGCGCATGTTCGACGTGCAGGCGCGACGCTTCGCCGACGAACGCGCCACCGACGAACGCGTCACCGACGAACGCGTCACCGACGAACGCGTCACCGACGAACGCGTCACCGACGAACAACTCGCCGCCGGGGACCCGGGCGACGACGAGGGTGCGACCGCCGGCGCGGGCGCCACGGGAGGTGTGCGATGAGGGACGTGGCGTTCTGCCTGCGCAGGCTGCTGGGCATCGCGTGGCGCCTGGACCGTCGCCGCTTCGTCGTCGGCGCGGGCCTGCTGCTGCTCGGTGCGATCGCGACGCCCGTCGTCGCGATCGGCGCCGGGCGGCTCGTCGACCAGGTGGTCGCCGGGGACGTCTCCGGGGCGAGCGCGTGGGCGCTCGTCGTGGCCGTCGCGCTCACCGGTGACCTGATGCTCGGCCACTTCGCGCACCTCTACTACTTCGAGCTCGCGGAGCAGACCGAGGAGCACTTCAACCGCGAGCTGCTGCGGCTCGTCAACGGCGGCGACCACCTGGACCGCACCGACGACCCCGCGTTCGCGGACCGCGCCGACCTGCTCCGCCAGGACGTCATGCAGATGCGCGCGACGGTCCAGACGGGCCTGCAGCTCGGCGCGACCGCCGTGCAGGTGCTGCTCACGGCCGTGGTGCTCGCGACGGTCTCGCCGTGGCTGCTCGTCCTCGCGGCGTTCGCGGTGGCGCCCGTGGTGCTCGGCCGCCGCGCGGAGTCCGGGCTGCAGCAGGTCCGCGAGGAGCAGGCGGCGACGACCCGCTCGATCCGCTCGCTGCGCCGGCTCGCCACGAGCCCCGCGTCCCAGAAGGAGATCCGGCTCGGCGGCGGCACCGACTTCCTCCTCGCACGGCAGCGTGCGCTGCTCGACACCTACGACGACGCGATGGGTCGCGCCGACACGCGCTACGCCCTCCTGCGGGCGGCTGGGCAGCTCGTGTTCGGCGTCGCGTACGTCGCCGCGGTGCTCGGGGCGTTCTGGCTCGCCCGCGAGGGGCGCGCGAGCGTCGGCCAGGTGGTCCTGACGATCACGCTCGCCACCCAGCTCTCGGTGCAGATGTCCGCGGGGATCGAGATGCTCGGGTCGGTGCACCGCGCCGCCGCGGGGCTGCGTCGGTTCCTCGCGCTCGAGTTCGAGGTCGCCGCCGAGCGGCACGTCCCTGCGGCCGCCGTGCCGTCCACCAGCACGCTCGGAGGAACGGCCGCCGGCGCGCCCGCGGACCACGCGGCGGACTCGCGCACCGACCTCCCCGCTGATCTGTCCGACGGCATCCGCCTGGAGGGCGTCACCTTCCGCTACCCGGGCACGGACGCCACCGTGCTCGACGCGGTCGACCTGCACCTGCCCGCCGGGACGTCGGTCGCGCTCGTCGGTGAGAACGGCGCCGGCAAGTCGACGCTGCTCAAGCTGCTGGCCGGCCTCTACCGGCCCACGGCGGGCCGGGTGCTCGTCGGCGGCGCGGACCTGGCGACAGTCGTGCCGTCGCGGTGGCGCGAACGCACAGCGGCGCTCTACCAGGACTTCGCGCGCGTCGAGCTCACGTTGCAGCACAGCGTGGGGATCGGCCGGCTCGCGGACGTGGACGACGAGGCCGCGGTGGCCCGTGCCGTGGGCCGAGCGGACGTCGGCGAGCTCGCGGACGCGCTCGCACCGCAGGACGTCGTCGGGACCGGGTACGCGCCCGGGCGCGACCTGTCCGGCGGTCAGTGGCAGAGCCTGGGCTTCGCGCGCACGCTCATGCGCGAGGACCCCGAGCTGCTGGTCCTCGACGAGCCTGCGTCCGCGCTGGACGCGCTCGCCGAGCAGCGCCTCGTCGACGCGTACCAGGCCACGGCGGCGCAGGTCGCCGCGACCGTCGGCGGGGTCACGGTGTTCGTCACGCACCGGCTGTCGACGGTCCGGCTCGCCGACCGGATCGTCGTGCTGGATGCCGGGCGCGTGGTCGAGCACGGCACGCACGCCGAGCTCGTCGCGGCCGACGGTCCTTACGCGGGCCTGTGGGCGCTGCAGTCCCGCGCGTACGCGAGCTCGTGACCGTCAGGCAGGACGATGACCGTCAAGCAGGACGAGCTCGTCAGTGGTGGCGCAGGGCGTCGACGAGCTGGGACTTGGTCATGCTCGAGCGGCCGTCGATCTCGAGCTCGGACGCACGCTTGCGCAGGTCCTTGACCGTCCAGTCGTCGTACGAGCCCGACTCGCCGCCCTTCTTGCCGACCGCCGAGCGGCCACGCGCGGCGGCCGCGTTCGCGATGCGCGCCGACTTCTCCTTGCTGTTGCCCTCGTCGCGGAGCGTCTCGTAGAGCTCCTTGTCCTTCACGCTCGGACCGGGATCGCGTCGTTCAGGCACGGTGCGCCTCCTCGTCGTCGGGCCTGCCCTGGGCCTCCTGCCGAGGCTAGGCACGGATCCGACGAGGGTGCATCCCGAACGGCGCGCGGGTCAGGGGCGCAGGAGGACCTTCGTGGCGCGGCGCTCGTCCATCGCGGCGTACGCCTCGGCGACCTCGGCCAGCGGGAGCTCCAGGTCGAACACGACGCCCGGCTGCAGGCGGCCGTCGAGCACCTCCGGCAGCAGCTCCTCGATGTAGTTGCGCACGGACGCCACGCCGCCGCGCACCCCGACGTTCGTGTCGAACATCGTCCGCACCGGCAGCTCCGGACCGCCCGCGGGTACGCCGACGAACCCGACCTGCCCGCCCGGCCGCGCCGAGCGCAGCGCCTGGTCCATCGACTCCTTGGTGCCGACGCACTCGAGCACCACGTCCGGGCCGATCCCGCCGAACATCTCCTTGAGCCGCGCGACGCCCTCGTCGCCGCGCTCCGGCACGACGTCCGTCGCGCCGAGCCTGCGCGCGAGCTCCTGACGGGTCTCGTGCCGGGACATCGCGACGACCCGCGAGGCCCCCAGACGCTTCGCGGCGAGCACCGCGCACAGACCCACGGCGCCGTCACCGACGACCGCGACGGTCGAGCCCTCACGCACACCGCCCTGCAGCGCCGCGTGGTGGCCCGTGCCCATCACGTCGGACAGCGTCAGCAGGTGGGGGATCAGCTCGTCGGACGGCTGCCCGGGGACGACGACGAGCGTGCCGTCGGCCAGCGGTGCGCGCACACGCTCGCCCTGCCCGCCGTCGGCCGAGCTCCCGGTCCCGTCGTGGCTGCCCCACCAGCCGCCGTGCAGGCACGACGTGCTCACGCCGTTGCGGCAGTTCTCGCACGTGCTGTCGCACACGTAGAACGGGGCGATGACGAAGTCGCCGACCTGCAGCGTCGTGACCTGCGCGCCGATCTCCTCGACGACGCCGACGTACTCGTGACCCATGCGCACCGGCTCGGGGACGTCCTCGATGCCCCGGTAGCGCCACAGGTCCGAGCCGCACACGCACGCGGCGACGACGCGCACGACCGCGTCCGTCGGGTGCTGGATCACCGGGTCGGGAACCTCCTCGATCCGGACGTCCCGGGCCCCGTGGATCACCGTCGCGCGCATGGTCGTTCTCTCCTGTCGTCGTGCTCGGTCTGTTCCGTGAGCTCGGCCTGTTCCCTGAGCTCGGCCTGTTCCGTGAGCTCGGCCTGTTCCGTGAGCTTGGTCTGCTCCCGTGAGCTCCATCAGCTCCGTCACCGTGTCCAATCTACGAGACCAGACCCGGGACCCCGGGCACCGGGCGGTCGCTGCGTCGCGCGCGTGGGCCTCGCCCGCAGGACGGGGCGCGGCCGTCGTGCCGGGCAAGGGGCCGATGTCGGCCACGCACGACGAGGGCCGCGGTGCCTGGTGGCTGCCGCGGCCCTCGTCGTTCTGTCGTGCCTCGTCGTCCCGTGGTGCGATCAGGACCCCTGCTCGATCAGGTCGTCCGGTTGATCATCTCGGGGTGCAGGACGCACCGGGTGTCGACGAGTTACCTCCTGAGTAGAACGTGACCCCGAAGCTCGAGCTGCCGCTCGACGTGAAGGTGTTGCCGCTGCGCGTCGCGTTCCAGGAGTTCTGGATCGACTGACCCGAGCCCGGGTTCACGGTCACGGACCAGTTCGACGCACCGGAGACCGTGTACGTCACGTTGAACCGGTCGGACCACGACTCGGCCCGCGTCGCGGTGACGGTGCAGCTGCCACCGGTGTTCCCGCCGGTGTTGCCACCCGTGTTGCCGCCCGTGTTCCCACCGGTGTTACCGCCCGTGTTCCCACCCGTGGACGGTGCGACGGCACGTCCGGTGCTCGGCGAGATCGTGCCGGTGCACAGGTTGCGCGACTTGAGGTCCTGCAGGATGCCCGGCAGGGCCTGGACGGTCGCCGCCGGCCAGTCGTGCATGAGGATGATCTGGCCGTTCTGCAGCTGGCTGGCGGCCTGACGGATCTGCGACGAGCTCGCGTTGTTCCAGTCCTGCGAGTCGACGTCCCAGATGATCTCCCGCAGCCCGAGCGCGCTCTCGACCGACTTCAGCGTCGAGTTCGTCTCGCCGTACGGCGGCCGGAAGAGCTGGGGCGTGACGCCCGCCGTCTGCTGGATCGCCTGCTGGGTGCGGCTGAGCTGCGACTGGACGTCGTTGTAGCTCATGTTGATCAGGTGCGGGTGGTCCCAGGAGTGGTTCCCGATCGTCAGGCCCGCGTTCTTGTACGCCTGCATGAGCGAGGCGTTGTTCTGCGCGTTCTGGCCGGTCGGGAAGACCGTCGCGGTGGCGCCGTTGCCCGTGAGGGTGTTGATGAGCTGGGTCGAGGTGCCGGAGTTCGGGCCGTCGTCGAACGTCAGCCCGACGTAGCCCGCGGTGCAGGTCCACCCGTTGCCGCCACCGGTGTTCCCACCGGTGTTCCCACCCGTGTTACCGCCGGTGTTCCCTCCCGTGTTGCCGCCCGTGTTGCCTCCGGTCGAGCCGGACGCCGTGCAGCTCGCTGACGGGATCGACGTGTTCCCGCCCGAGTAGTACGTGACGCCGAAGCTCTGGTTGCCGTTCGAGGTGAACGTGTTCCCGTTGCGGGTGGCGTTCCAGGAGTTCTGGATCGACTGACCCGAGCCCGGGTTGACGGTCACGGACCAGCTCGACGCGCCCGAGACCGTGTACGTGACGTTGAACCGGTCGGACCACGACTCGGCGGCGGTCGCGGTCACCGTGCAGCCGTTCGAGCCGGTGTTCCCACCGGTGTTGCCACCCGTGTTCCCGCCGGTGTTGCCGCCCGTGTTCCCACCCGACGAGCCCTCGGACACGGTGACGTTCGACGAGCCCGAGGACTGGTACCCCTCGGTCGCGAGGATCTGGTAGTCGTGCGAGCCCAGGTTCATGCCCTTGGACGCCCACGCGTCGAAGTGGTTGCCGGCCGTGATGGTGCCGCCCGTGCGCTTCTGCTGCCGCACCGACCAGTACTGGTAGAACGTCGACGTGCCCTCGATCGACGGCTGGTTGACGCGCTGCGTCCGGTAGATGTCATAGGTGCCGCCGTCCGAGTTGACGGTCCCCATGAACGTCCCGGTGGGGCGGTACGTGCCCCAGTTGTCGACGATGTAGTACTCGATCAGCGGACCCCGGGTCCACCCGTACAACGTGAGGTACGCGTTGCCCGACGGGTTGAACTGGCCCGAGTAGGACACCGCGCGTCGGGTGCCGGTCTGCCAGCCCTTGCCGGCGACGAAGTTGCCGGTGTTGGACCACTGGGTCGAGTAGTTGCCGCCCGAGCCGAGGTCCATCGAGACGGTGCCCTGCGAGTCGGTCCAGAACGAGTAGTAGTACCCGTTGTTCGTGCCGGTCGAGTTCGACGAGATCGCCGAGGCGGGCGTCGCCATCGCCACACCGGTGGCGGCGAAGACAGCGGCTGTCCCCATGGCCAGCCAGGCGCGCAGCGTTCGACGACCATGTCGCCGCCCGCGCAGAGAGAAACTTTCGGACACTGGTGCACTCCTTGGTGCGGGTTCGGCCGCGCTCCGCCACCCCGCACGGGGACGAAGCACGGGCCCGGCGGATCGCCGGGCTGCCACGGTCTTCGCCCAGGTCCACACGTGGGGACGGGGTGTAAACCGTTATCGAGAGAGTCTGCGCGCGGGGCGGGTGCCTCCGGAACGGCGACCGACGAGTGCGAACCGATTAGCGGGGCATGGAACCGGTTGCGCGTCCACTCTGTCGAAAGTTGCGGCCCGTCCAGGTGGCGCGGCGGTGGCCGAAGACGGCGACGGCTCGCAGTCGCGGTGGCGCTCGACGTGGCTCGCCGTGGCGGTCTGCTGTGAGCGGAACGGCGGTGCGCGCGGTGGTGGCGCGGTTAGCGTCGGCTCATGGGAGCGGAGACGACGCGAGTGCTGCACGGTGTGCCATCGCCGCGGGCGAACGCCTGGCGACGCCCGCTGCGGTGGCGGGACGCACTCGGCGCAGTGCTGCGTGAGCGGCGCCTGGACGCCGGGCTCCGGCTCTCCGACGTGTCCGCGCGGGCCGGTGTCTCCACCCAGTACCTGTCCGAGATCGAGCGCGGCCGCAAGGAGCCCTCGTCGGAGGTGCTCGCCGCGGTGACCACCGCGCTCGACCTGTCGCTGGCCGACCTGGCACTGCGCGTCGCCGACCTGCTGGCACCCCGCGCGGGCACGACGACCGCGCCCCGACCCGTGGTCGTCCTGGACCTCACGTCGTCGCGAGGCGCGACCAGCGCCGCCGCGACCGTGCGCTCGGCTCCCGCGGCGTCGCGGGCCGTCACGCTGCTCGCCGCCTGAGCGCCCGGCCGACTGCCCTGAGCCGGCGTGGCCCGAGTCGGGCTGGCAGGAGCCGGGCTGGCCGGAGTCGGGCTGGGAGGAGCCGGACTGGCGGGAGTCGGTCGGCCTGCGTCGGGTTGGTGGGAGGCGGTCGGTCGGGTCGGGCTGGTGGGGTCGGGTGGTCAGCGCGGGTGCGGGCGCTCAGGCGGCGGTGCGGCGCAGGGCGTCGCGGTCGATGACCTGGTCGGCCAGGCCGTACTCGACCGCCTGGTGCGCGGTGAGGACGAGCGCGCGATCCGTGTCCCGGCGCAACGTCTCGACCGACCGGCCCGTGTGCCGCGCGAGCACCTCCTCGAGCTCCGACCGCACGCGGACGATCTCGTCGGCCGCGAGGATCAGGTCCGGCACGTCGCCGCGGGCCTGCGTCCCGGGCTGGTGGAGCACGACGCGCGCGTGCGCCAGCATCGACCGCTGCCCGGCGGCGCCGCCTGCGAACAGCACCGCGGCGTCCGCGGCGGCCCGGCCCACGCACGTCGTCGTGACCACGGGCCGCACGTACTGCATCGCGTCGTAGATCGCGAGCATCGCGGACGGCGACCCGCCCGGCGAGTTCACGTACAGGTCGATCCGGCCGTCGGGGTCTGCCGACTCCAGGTGCAGGAGCTGCGCGACGACGACGTTCGCGACCTCGTCGTCGATCGGCGAACCGAGGTACACGATGCGGTCCGCCAGCAGCCACGAGTACACGTCGAGCGAGCGCTCGCCGCCGGGGACCTTCTGCGTGACGTAGGGGATGATCACCGCGCACCCCCGGGTACCGCGCCGAAGCCCGTGGGGGTGCCGAACCACGGCAGCACCTGCGCCACGTCGTCGACCACGCGGTCCACGAACCCGTACGCGAGCGCCTCGCCGGCCGTGAACCAGCGGTCGCGCTGCGAGTCCTCGGTCACGCGCTCGATGGGCTGGCCCGTGTCGGCGGCGATGAGCCCCAGGACCGTGTCGCGCGTGTGGCGCAGGTCGTCGGCCTGCAGCTCGACGTCCACGGCGCTCCCGCCGATCCCCGCCGACCCCTGGTGCAGCAGCACCCGTGCGTGCGGCAGTGCGGCCCGCTTGCCGCGAGCGCCCGACGACAGCAGGAACTGGCCCGCGCTCGCGGCCCACCCGATCGCGACCGTCGCCACGTCGCACGGCACCAGGTCCATGACGTCGCGGATCGCGAGCATCGCGGGGACCGAGCCGCCGGGAGAGTTGATCAGCAGCGTGATGTCGCGGTGCGGGTCCTCGGCCGCGAGCACCAGGAGCGCTGAGCACAGGCGGTTGCCCAGCGGCTCGTCGAGCGCGGTGCCCATGAGCAGCACCCGCTGGTGCAGGAGGCGTTGCGCCAGCACCTCGTCGTACTCGGTCTTCGTCGTCATCTCGCTCATGCCGCCACGGTGGCAGCCGGACGGGCGACCGCGGCACTCGTCCTGCTCGCGGCAGATCTGCCCACGGCGGCACGCCTCGGCGCCGGCTACGGTGTCCGGCCCCGACGACCATCCCCGGCGGCCGCCCCGACGACGGGCCGCGGCGACCAGCCCGACGACGGGCGGCGACAACCAGCCCGACGACGGGCGGCGTCGACGGGCCGCGGTGACCGACTCCTGCGACCGATCTCTGCGACCGACCTCTGCGACCGGCCCGGCGTCGACGGGCCGCGGTGACCGACTCCTGCGACCGATCTCTGCGACC
>NZ_BJLQ01000016.1 GCF_006538725.1 Cellulomonas gelida | reverse complement strand
CCCGTGCGAGGGACGAACGTCCCTCGCACGCCCGCTCAGGAGCCTCTTGGCGCACGGCGACCGATAGGCTGGCCCCGCCCTCGACCACCCGCGCGCGCCTCGTCGCCGCGCGACGGCAGCAGGAGTCATCGTGACCTCGCACCGCCCCCGCCGCCTGCCCGTCCGGCTTCCCCTGCGTGCCAGCGGCGTCGCCGCCGCGCTCACCGCGGGCCTGCTGCTGGCCGGCTGCTCGGCGACCAACCCGATCGAGACCAGCAAGCCGTACGACGCGTCCGACGGCGTCGGTGTCACGCTGGGCGACGTCCGGGGCATCAACCTCATGATCCTGTCCGAGGGCGCCGGCAAGCCCGGCGTGCTGCACGGCGCGTTCACGAACGACGGCACCCAGGACGTCACGCTGACGATCGCGTTCGGCGCCGCAGGCGCCGCGGCGGACGCCGAGCCGAGCGACGACCCCGCGACGATCGACCTGCCCGCGGGCGAGACGGTCCTGCTCTCCGACGCCGAGGACGACAGCAAGCTGCAGGTGGTCACCGAGCGTGTCGGCGTCACCTCGACGCCGGTCGCACCCGGCAGCCTCGCCCCGATCAGCGTGAGCTCGGACGTCGCGGGCGGCGAGACCCTGCGGGTGCCCGTCCTCGACGGGACGCTGCCCGACTACGCGTCGCTGGTCCCGACCGCCGCGCCCGAGGGCTGAGCGCGCACGCACGCAGCGCGAACGCCCCGTCGCAACGTGAGCGACGGGGCGTTCGTCGTCCCCCGGGCAGGACGGCGCCGGGACGGTGCGCCGGACACGCGCCCGGACGGCACGGGTCCCGCGGGCGCGGTCAGCCGAAGCGGCCCGAGATGTAGTCCTCGGTGGCCTGCTCGCGCGGTGCGGAGAAGATCACCGAGGTGTCGTCGACCTCGACGAGCTTGCCGGGCTGGCCCTGGCCGGCGAGGTTGAAGAACGCGGTCCGGTCGGAGACCCGCGCCGCCTGCTGCATGTTGTGCGTGACGATCACGATCGTGTACTCGGCCTTGAGCTCGGCGATGAGGTCCTCGATCGCCAGCGTCGAGATCGGGTCCAACGCGGAGCATGGCTCGTCCATGAGCAGGACCTGCGGCTTGACGGCGATCGCCCGCGCGATGCACAGCCGCTGCTGCTGACCGCCCGAGAGCCCCGAGCCGGGCCGGTCGAGCCGGTCCTTGACCTCGTTCCACAGGTTGGCGCCGCGCAGCGAGGCCTCGACGAGGTCCTGCGCGTCGCCCTTGGAGATGCGCTTGTTGTTGAGGCGCACGCCCGCGAGCACGTTGTCGGCGATCGACATCGTCGGGAACGGGTTGGGCCGCTGGAAGACCATGCCGATCTGCCGGCGCACGGCCACGGGGTCGACGTCGGGCGCGTACAGGTCGACACCGTCGATCTCGACGTGCCCGTCGACGCGCGCGCCGGGGATGACCTCGTGCATGCGGTTGAGCGTGCGCAGGAAGGTCGACTTCCCGCAGCCGGACGGGCCGATGAAGGCGGTCACCGAGCGGGGCTCGACGGACATCGCCACGTCGGCCACGGCGCGGAACTCGCCGTAGTAGATGTTCAGGTCCTTGACGTCGATGCGCTGTGCCATGGGGGGGGTCCTCAGCTGATGGTCTTGGGGGCGAAGAGTCGGGTGACGAGGCGCGCGACGAGGTTGAGCAGCATGACCAGGAGGATCAGGGTCAGCGCAGCCGCCCAGGCGCGGTCGTAGGTGATGGTCGCGATGCACGACATGTCGTCCGCGGAGCACGGGATCAGCCCCTGCTGGAACTGCCGGTACACGTACACCGGCAGCGTCATCATGCGACCCTCGAAGAGGTTGAAGTTGATCGAGTCGGCCACGCCGACCGTGATGAGCAGCGGGGCGGTCTCGCCGATGATGCGGGCGATCGCGATCATCACGCCCGTGACGATCCCGGCCACCGCGGTGCGCAGCACGACCTTGATCACGACGAGCCAGCGCGGCACCCCGAGCGCGAGCGCGGCCTCCCGCAGCTCGTTGGGCACGAGCCGCAGCATCTCCTCGCTCGACCGCACGACCACCGGGATCATCAGCACCGACAGCGCGACCGACCCGACGACACCCATGCGGATGCCGGGGCCCAGGATCACGGCGAACAGCGCGTACGCGAACAGGCCCGCGACGATCGACGGGATGCCGGTCATGACGTCGACGAAGAACGTGACCGCGCGCGCGAGGTGGCCCCGGCCGTACTCGACCAGGTAGATCGCGGTGAGCAGGCCGATCGGGACGGAGATCAGCGTCGCGAAGAGCGTGATCTCGACCGTGCCGATGATCGCGTGGTAGATCCCGCCCGCGTCGATGCCGCCGTACACGCCGCGCATCGAGTGGGTCAGGAAGTACATGTCGAACCGCTCGATGCCGTGCGAGACCACGGTCCACGCGACCGACAGCAGCGGGAGCATCGCCAGTGCGAACGCGCCGGTGATGATCCAGCGCATGGCCCGGTCGGTGCGGCGGCGGCGCGGGTCGACCTGCCGGAGCAGGCTCGCGAGCTCCGAGGACGAGGCGGACGAGGAGGACGGCGTGGGAGCGTCCGTGGTGGTGGCCATCAGTTGGCTCCCGAGAAGTCCTTGCGCCGCGCGACGATCGCACGGGCCGACATGTTGACGACGAGGGTGATGACGAACAGCGCGAGGCCCGTCGCGATGAGGACCGACATGCCCTGGTCGCTCGCCTCGGGGAACTGCGCGGCGATGTTGGCGGCGATCGTCTGCTGCTGCCCGGCGACCAGGAGCAGCACGCTGTACAGGAAGCCCTGCGACAGGATCATCAGCACGGCCATCGTCTCGCCCAGCGCGCGGCCCAGACCGAGCATCGCGGCGGACACCACGCCCGAGCGGCCGAACGGCAGCACGGTCATGCGGATCATCTCCCAGCGGGTCGCACCGAGCGCGAGCGCCGCCTCCTCGTACAGCCGGGGCGTCTGCAGGAACACCTCGCGGCTGACCGCGGTGATGATCGGCAGGATCATGACCGCGAGCACCACGCCCACGGTGAGGATCACGCGCCCGGTGGGCGAGACCGTGCCGGAGAAGAACGGGATCCAGCCGAGCGTCGAGTTCAGCCAGCTCCACACCGGCTGCACGATCGGCGCCAGGACCATCGCGCCCCACAGCCCGTAGACCACGGACGGCACCGCGGCGAGCAGGTCGACCACGTAGCCGAGGCCCGAGGCCAGGCGGCGCGGCGCGTAGTGCGAGATGAACAGCGCGATCGCGATCGCGACGGGCACCGCGAGCGCGAGCGCGAGCACGGCCGCCAGGACCGTGCCGAACACGAGCGGGCCGACGTAGTCGAGCAGCGACGACGAGTTCCGCATGAAGCTCACGGAGTCCACGAGCTCGGCGGACGTCGAGGTCAGCGCGGGCATCGCCTTCACGACGAGGAAGACCGCGACGGCGGCGAGGACCACGAGGATCAGGGCCCCGGCGCTCGTCGCGGTCCAGCGGAACACGCGGCTCGCGCCGCGCTCGACCGTGCGGGCCCGGCCTGCGGGGCGCAGGCGCGACGGCCGGCGTCGCGGTTCCGGGAGTCCGCCCGGCTCGGTCCCCGGCGGCGCGGGGCTGGTGGTGGCAGTCACGTCTGCTCCTTCGGGGAGGACTCGGGGGGGACGTCCCGCGGCGGGGCCGCGAGATCGTCGGTGGCCGGCCCGCGTCCCCCCCGGGACAGGCCGGCCACCGACGACAGGGGTCAGGCGCCGGTGATGGCCGCGACCGCGGCCTGCGCCTCTGCGGCGATGTCGCTCGGGAGCGGCGCGGAGCCCGCCGACTGCTGCGCGGCGGCCTGGCCCTCGTCGCTCACGATGTAGCCCAGGAAGCCCTGCACGAGCGCGGCCTCGTCGGCCGAGTCGTAGTCGAGGCACGCCACCGCGTAGGACACGAGGATCAGCGGGTAGGCACCCGCGGCGGTCGTCGTGCGGTCGACCTTCACGACGATGTCGTGCTCACCGCGCTCCTCGTCGCGCGGGGACGCGGCCAGGGCCGCGGCGGCAGCCTCGGCGGTCGGCGCGACGAACGCGTCGCCCACCTTGACGCTGACCTGGCCGAGCTCGGCCGGGACGGCCGACTCGTCGGCGTAGCCGATGGTGCCCTGCGCGGCCTGCACCGACTGGATCAGGCCCGACGTGCCGGTGCCCGACTCGCCGCCCTGCAGCGGCCAGTCGTCAGCCGCCTCGTCGGTCCACACGCCGCCCGCGGCCTTGTTGAGGAAGTCCGTGAAGTTCTTCGTCGTGCCCGAGCCGTCGGCGCGGTGCACGGGCGTGATCGCGAGCTTCGGCAGCGTCGCGTCGGGGTTGTCGGCGGCGATCGCCGCGTCGTCCCACGAGGTGATCTCGCCGCGGAAGATCTTGGCGATCGTCTCCGCCGAGAGGTTGAGCTCGGTCACGCCCTCGAGGTTGAAGGCGACCGCGATGGGGCTCACGTAGACGGGGATGTCGACGGCCTCGCAGCGCGCCTTGGCGGACTCGATCTCCTCGGGCTTGAGCGCCGAGTCCGAGCCGGCCCACGCCACGCCGCCGTCGATGAACTGCTGGCGACCGCCGGACGAGCCGACCGGGTCGTAGTTGATCGTCACGTCGGGGTTGCTCGACTGGAAGCCGGCGCGCCACGCGTCCATCGCCTTCTCCTGGGAGGAGGCGCCCGCGCCGTTGAGCTCGCCGGACAGCTCGCTGGCGGGAGCGTCGCTGGCGGGCGCGTCGCTCGCGCCGGCTCCGCCCGTGGCGGCAGCGATGGGGTCGTCCGATCCGCAGGCCGCAAGCGTGAGGGCGAGGGCGCCGGCGAGGGCGACCGCGCCGACGCGGCCGTGGAGGGAGAGCTTCACTGTGGGTCCGTCCTTCGATCCGATGCGCACCGGGATGTGCGCGCAACGGCAGGTTGGCCCTTCGACGTGACGCGCCCTGGGTCAGCGGGTGAACCCCGGGTGAACGCTGGCCGACGAACGCCTCAGGCGCTCGGGGTCGCGTCCTCGAGCTTGTAGCCCAGCCCACGCACCGTGACCAGGAGCGACGGGTTCGCGGGGTCGTCCTCGATCTTGGCGCGCACGCGCTTGACGTGGACGTCGAGCGTCTTGGTGTCCCCGACGTAGTCCGAGCCCCACACGCGGTCGATCAGCTGGCCGCGCGTCAGCACGCGACCCGCGTTGCGCAGCAGCAGCTCGAGCAGCTCGAACTCCTTGAGCGGGAACCCCACGAGCTCGCCGCGCACGCGCACCGTGTGCCGTTCGACGTCCATCACGACCGGCCCCGCCACGAGCAGGTCGTCGTCCTCGAGCTCGTCGGCGGGTTCGCCGGGGGCGGCCGACGACGAGCGCCGGCGCAGGACGGCGCGGATCCGCGCGACGAGCTCGCGCGACGAGTACGGCTTCGTGACGTAGTCGTCGGCGCCGAGCTCGAGGCCGACGACCTTGTCGATCTCGTCGTCCTTGGCGGTCAGCATGATCACCGGCACGTCGCTCGTCGTGCGCAGCTGCCGGCACACCTCGGTGCCCGAGAGCCCCGGCAGCATGAGGTCGAGCAGGACCAGGTCCGCGCCGCCCTCGTCGAACCGCGCGAGCGCGTCCGGGCCCGTCGCGGCCTCGACGACCTCGAACCCCTCGCGTCGCAGCACGTACGTCAGGGGGTCGCGGTAGGACTCCTCGTCCTCGACGACGAGGATGCGGGTCATGACGCACTCCGGTGCTGCACGTGCTCTCCCTGGTCGGGGTCGGTGTCGGGGTGGGCGCCCGGGTCGAGCGAAGTCTGGTCGGGCGAGGTCTGGTCGAGCGTGGTCTGGTCGAGCCGGGTCACGCCGTGCTCGTCGGCCGGCCCCGCGGGACCCTCGTCGGGCGCTGCGGTGTCCGGACCCGGGACGCGCGGCAGGCGCATGGTGAACGTCGAGCCGCGTCCCGGCTGGGACCACACCGTGACCTCGCCGCCGTGGTCGCCCGCGACGTGCTTGACGATCGAGAGCCCCAGGCCCGTGCCGCCGGTGGCCCGCGAGCGCGCCGCGTCCACGCGGTAGAACCGCTCGAACACCCGCTCCTGCTCGGACGGGGAGATGCCGATGCCCTCGTCGACCACCGCGATCTCCACGACGTCGCCGTGCTCGCGCACCCCCACCCCCACGTGCGACGCCTCGCCCGAGTACGCGATCGCGTTGTCGACGAGGTTCCGCACGGCCGTGACCAGCAGGTCGTGATTGCCGAAGAGCTGCACGCCCGTGTCGCCGCCGACGTCGAGGCGCACGTTCTTGGCGGCGGCGCCCGTGCGCGCGCGGTCGACGGCCTCGGCGACGACCGCGTCGACGTCGACGATCGCGAGCGGGCCCAGTGCACCGGCGACCTGCAGCCGAGAGAGCTCGATGATCTCGTGCACGAGCGCCGACAGGCGCTGCGCCTCGGCCTGCATGCGGCCCGCGAACCGCCGCACCGCCTCGGGGTCGTCGGCCGCGTCCTGCACGGTCTCTGCGAGCAGCGAGAGCGCGCCGACGGGCGTCTTGAGCTCGTGCGACACGTTGACGACGAAGTCCCGCCGCACGGCCTCGAGCCGGCGCGCCTGCGTCAGGTCCTCGGCCAGCACGACGAGGTGGCGCCCGCTGACCTGGGCGACGCGCACCTGCACCAGCAACGAGCCGCGGCCCACGGGTGCGCGGTCGAGCTCGAGTTCCTCGTCGCGGATCACGCCGTCGCGGCGCACCAAGGCGATCATGTCGCGGATCGCGGGCGGCGCGATCCGCCCACCGCGCACCAGCCCGAGGGCGTAGGCCGGGGCGCTCGCGCGCACCAGGTTGTCCTGCTCGTCCAGCACCACGGCGGCCGAGCGCAGCACGGCGAGCGTGCGCACCAGGCCGTCGTCGACCTCGGGCTCGGGCTGGGGCGGCGCGTGCTTCTGCGCGCGCTCGCTCCAGCGGAACGCGAGCGCCGAGGCGAGCCCGACGCCCACGCCGAGCAAGCCGGCCACGAGCGGCGCCAGGCCGTCAATACCGTCCACAGCGCCACCCTAGGGCGGCACGCGGTCGGCATCAGACCAGGCGGGCGCTCGGCGACCGGACGCTCGTCCAGCGTTCATCTGTCGTTCACGCGCTCGCGCGCGTGGCTGGTCGTTCAGCCGAACGCCTCGAGCAGCGTGCTGCGCTCCGCCTCGGTGAGGTTGGTGGCCACGAGCGTCAGGTTCAGGCCGTGGAACCGCTCCGCGACCCGGTCGAGGTTGCCCTCGTCGGTCACCGCGCACAGCAGCGACGTGCCGGGCGTCACCTGGTCACGGATCGTCCCGAGCTGGTCCTCGGTGATGCCCACGGCCTCGAGGCTCTTGCTCAGCGCGCCGAGCGCACCACCCGCGGCCGCGCCCAGCAGCGGCGCGAAGAACAGGGAGCCGAACAGCAGACCCCAGAACGCGCCCCAGCCCGTGCCGCGCCACTTGTCCTCGTGCCCGTGCACCACATCGGGCTTGGCCGCACCCTCGGGCCACCGCACGACCGCATGGTCGACGATCTTCACGAGCCCGTCCGACGATGCGCTCTGCAGCGCCGCGAGGGCCTTGCCGGCGCCGTCCGGGTCCTTGAAGCTCCAGGCGGTGAACGTCGTCATCGACCGCTCCTCTCTCGTCCCTGCCCCGCACCGTCTGAGGTCAACGCACCGCGCGCTCGACCTCGTCACCGTGCACCGTGAGCGCCCACAGCACGAGCGCGCCGAGCACGATGATCGCGAGCGACCACCAGGGCGTCACCGGCAGCCAGAAGAAGTTCCAGACGATCGCGGCCAGCATCGCCACGATCGCGACCACGCGCGCCCAGCCGGCCGCCGCGAACAACGCGAACCCGGTGAACGTCAGCAGGATGCCCAGGAACAGGTGCACCCAGCCCCACGTCGAGATGTCGAGCACGTACGCGCCGTTCGCCGGGCTCCAGGCGAGCAGCTTGTCCTCGTCGAAGACGGCGATCAGACCCGTGATGAGGTTGAACAAGCCCACGCTGAGCAGCGCGAACGCGCCGAACCAGACCCAGCCGACCCACCCCGTGACCCTCTGCTCCATGGCAGTCCCCCGTTCGTCAGGGCCTCCCGGGAGGGCTCGTCGCACACCCGGGCGGACGCTCGAGGCCGAGCCTAGCCAGATGTCCGGTTCGTGCATCTCATCCACAATGGGTGACGCGCGCAGGTCCGCCGTGCGTGGTCGTCGCCCAGAAAGCCGCCGGGCGTTCACCCGGACGGTCCCGCTCGTTCACCTTCGCCTGCGACCGTGAGGGCGGCCACCCGGCCCACGGCCGTGGCCGCGCCTTGAGGGAAGGACTGACATGCGGGACATCTTCGACGCCGAGCTCACCCAGCTCGGTGAGGACCTCGTCGCCATGAGCCGACGCGTCGAGCGCGCCGTGACCGACGCAGGCGTGGCGCTGCTGACCGCCGACCTCGCACTTGCCGAGTCGGTCATCGCCGACGACCTCGGCATCGACGCCATGGAGCGCGACCTCGACGAGCGTTCGATCCTGCTCCTCGCGCAGCAGCAGCCCGTCGCCACCGACCTGCGCATCGTCGTCTCCGCGCTGCGGATGAGCGCGACGCTCGAGCGCATGGGCGACCTCGCCCGGCACGTCGCCCAGGTGGCCCGCGGCCGCTACCCGAACCACGCCGTGCCCGACCCGCTCGCGGCGACGTTCGCGCAGATGCACGACGCCGCGGTGCGCGTCGCCCGCCGCACGACCACGCTGCTCGAGAACCGCGACATCGCGCTCGCCGAGAGCATCGAGGCCGACGACGACCTGCTCGACGGCCTGCACGAGGACACGTTCGCCGCCCTGCTCGGCGGCACCTGGACCGGCACCCCGCAGCAGACCGTCGACGTCACGCTCCTCGGCCGCTACTACGAGCGCTTCGGCGACCACGCGGTCTCCGTCGCCCGCCGCGTCACCTACCTGGTCACCGGCGCCGTCGCCGAAGACCTGAGCACCCCCGCCTGAGGCCGCGCCCTGAGCACCCCCGCCTGAGGCCGCGCCCTGAGCGGCGCGGCCTCAGGCTGATCCGCCGCTGGCGCACCGATCGACCTCGGCACTCTCGCTCGACCTCGTGCATCCGGACTGCCGTGCTCGAGCGGGAGTGCCGATCTCGTCGGGGGCGGGCCGGCGGCGCGGGACCGGGTGTCGCCCGGTTGTCCACAGGAGGGTGCGCGGCGGCCCGGGTGCGCTCGCGGAGCGGCGATGCTGCGCGGCATGGGACGACGACCGGGGGCCAAGAGCCCCGCGCCGACGACGCGGCTGCCGCTGGTGCACCTCGCCTCGGACCGACCGCGCGGGGTCGTCGCCGCCCACCTGCGCGCAGGCCGGTGGCAGAAGGTCGGCTACGGCACCTACCTGCCCGTGGACGCCACACCCGACCCGGCGGCTTTCGACGCACGGACCCTCGCGCTGGCCCGGGTGGCCGGCGTGGCACGTCGACTGCGCGCTCCCGTGGTGTTCTCCCACGTCAGCGCGGCACTGCTGTGGGGGCTTCCGCTGCTGCGGACACCCGCCCACGTGCATGTGATGCACCCCAGCAGGGCCAGTGCGCGCAGCGACGGCGCCATCGTCCGGCACACCGCGCGTCTCGACGACGACGACGTGCGCTCGGTCGCCGGTGTCCGGGTCACGAGCCTCGAGCGGACGCTGCTGGACTGCGCCGCGATGCTGGCACCCGTCGCCGGCCTCGTCGTCGCGGACGCCGCGCTCGCCGCGGGCGCCGATCCCGAGGACGTCGCCCGCCGTGCGCACGACGCGCACCGCGCGCGCCACGCGGTCAGGATGCGGGCCGTGGTGGCCTACGCAGATCCGGGCGCCGAGTCGCCGTACGAGACGGTGAGCAGGTTCGTCGTGCTGCGTGACGGGCTACCGCTGCCACAGACGCAGGTCCCCGTGCGCACCCACCTCGGCACCGTGTGGTCCGACTGGGGCTGGGCGGAGTTCGCGGTGCTCGCCGAGTACGACGGAGAGGGCAAGTACCGCGGTGCCGAGAGCGCCACGTTCATGGCGGAGAAGCGCCGCCACGACGCGCTTCAGGAGGCCGGTCAGCGCGTCGTGCGCGTGGTGTCCGCCGACCTGGGCGGGTCAGCTCTCTCCGCACGGATCCTGCCCCTGCTCCCCGCCTCGGTGCAGCGATCGGTGCGCCCCCGCCCTGACCTCTTGAGCTGAACCCGCTCCCGGAACCGCCGCGCTCCGAACAGCGTGCCTCGCGCCAGCCGTGCCACAGCAGCCGTCCACACGCGCGCGACGCCAGGCAGGCAGGCAGTCTGGCGCGGGATCGGCAGCCAGGCGCGAGCGCGGCACTCCGGACGCACGAGCTCGCGCCGGGGTGCCGACCTCGCGCAGGAGTGCCGAACTCGTCGTGGCGGAAGGGCGAGGAGGGCGTGAGGGCGGGGACAGCGGAAGGGGCCACTCCTCGTGGAGCGGCCCCTTCCGGTGTGCTGGGGTCAGCGGCCCTGGTTGGCCACTGCGGCGATCGCGGCCTCGGCCGCGGACGCGTCGAGGTACGTGCCGCCCTTGACGGTGGGCTTGAAGCTCTCGTCGAGCTCGTACACCAGCGGGATGCCCGTCGGGATGTTGAGGCCCGAGATGGTGTCGTCGTCGATGTCGTCGAGGAACTTCACCAGGGCGCGGATCGAGTTGCCGTGCGCGGCGACCAGCACGGTCTTGCCCTCCTGGAGGTCCGGGACGATGCCCGACTCCCAGTACGGCATCTCGCGCTCGAGGACGTCCTTGAGGCACTCGGTCAGCACGACGGGCTCACCGGCGTAGCGCGGGTCGGTGTCCTGCGAGAACTCCGAGCCGGGCTCGATCGCGGGCGGCGGGACGTCGTAGGAGCGGCGCCAGAGCATGAACTGCTCCTCGCCGAACTCCTCGAGCGTCTGCTTCTTGTCCTTGCCCTGCAGCGCACCGTAGTGACGCTCGTTCAGGCGCCACGAGCGCTTGACGGGGATCCAGTGACGGTCGGCCGCGTCGAGGGCCAGGTTCGCCGTGGTGATCGCACGGCGCAGGAGCGACGTGTGCACGACGTCGGGCAGGATGCCGGCGTCCTTCAGCAGCGCACCGCCGCGCTTGGCCTCCTCGACGCCCTTCTCCGACAGGGGCACGTCGACCCAGCCGGTGAAGAGGTTCTTCGCGTTCCACTCGCTCTCGCCGTGACGGAGCAGCACCAGGGTGTAGGTCATGGGACCCATCCTGCCGCAGCGGCACCGGACCGTCGCAAGGACGTCCGTCCCCCGGGCACGCCACGCATCGCGGCTAGGAGCCAGTTGCGCTCGGCGTCGCGCGGGGTCAGGTGCCGCCGCGCTCGCGGGCGACCGCGTAGACCTTGAGCACCTGGTCCGCGGCGGACTCCCAGCCGAACCGCTCAGCAGAGCGCCGTGCGGCGCCGGCGAACGACGCGAGCCGCTCGCGGTCGCTCAGCACGTCCGCGAGCACGGTCGCCCAGCGCTTGGGGTCGTGCCCGCGGACCAGCACGCCGGAGACGCCGTCGTCGACGATGCTGCGCAGCCCGCCGACGGCCGCCGCCACCACGGGCACGCCCGCCGCCTGCGCCTCGGCCGCCACCAGCCCGAACGACTCCGAGCGTGAGGGCATCGCGACGAGGTCCGCCGCGTGGTACCAGGTCACGAGCGCGTCGCGCGAGGCGGGCGGGCGGATCAGCAGCGAGTCGCCGACGCCCGTGATCTCCGCCAGCGCCTGGAGCTCGCGCACCGCGGTGGACCGGCCGGACGGCCCGCCGAGCACGACGAGCAGGGGCACCGGACGGCCGGTGGCGCGCAGGACGCCGAGCGCGTGGACCAGGACGTCGGGCGCCTTGAGCGGCTGCACGCGGCCCGCGAACAGCACGATGTCGCGGTCGGCGGGCAGCCCCAGCGCGGCACGGGCCGCCGCACGCTCGTCGTCGTCGACGGGCGCGAACCGGTCGAGGTCCACCCCCGGCTCGACGACGTGCACCCGAGACGGGTCCGCGCCGTACAGCTCGACGAGCTCGGTGGCCTCGGCGGGCGTCGAGGCGACCAGCGCGTCGGACTCCTGGACCACCTGCTCCTCGCCGAGCAGGCGCGCGGCCGGCTCCGGGTCGTCACCCGGGGCGAGCGACGCGTTCTTGACCTTCGCGAGCGTGTGCGCGGTGTGGACGAGCGGCACCTCCCACCGGTCGGCGGCGATGCGCCCGACCTGGCCGGAGAGCCAGTAGTGGGAGTGCACCACGTCGTACCAGCCGGGCCGGCGTGCGGCCTCCCAGCGCAGCACGCCCGCGGCCATGCCGCACAGCAGGCCGGGCAGGTCGTTCTTGTCGAGCCGCTCGAACGGGCCCGCGGGCACGTGGTGCACGAGCACGGGCGGGGTCACGCCCGGCGGCACCTCGGCCGCGGTGAGGATCTCGCGCACGCGCTCGCGGTCGTCGACACCGGTCAGCGGGGTCCCGTCGGCCTCGGCGCCCGGCAGCACGACCGTCTCGGGGAGCTCGGACGACGTCGCCCGCGTGAAGATCTCAACGCGCGCGCCACGCGCGGCCAGGGCGCGCGAGAGCTCGAGCACGTACACGTTCATGCCGCCCGCGTCGCCCGTGCCGGGCTGGTCGAGCGGCGAGGTGTGCACGGACAGCATCGCGACGCGCGGCGCCTGCTCCACGTCTCCTCCAGCTCGACTCGGTCCGGCCGCCATTCTCACCCAGTCCGCGAGCGCTGCAGGGGCGAGCGCGTCACATCCCACCGACCGGACGCCGGACGGCAACATCACGATTCGGTCACAACCGGGATCATCTGCTCAAGTCGGGCGTCCCGCGTGCCGATGGGTGCGCCGCGCACGCCGCCGTGCCGGTCAGGGGCGGGGCAGGACGCACGTCGGCGCGGGCAGCGCCAGGCGCGCCACGACCGGGTCGCGCGTCTCGTCGTCCATGGCCGCACGGTCCAGCACGACGAGCTCGTCGGACCGCTCGAGCCCGGCGACCGCCCAGCGCCCGACGACCGCGAAGTGCCGCGGCCACCGCCCGCCGAGCGCGAACGAGCGCCCGTCGGCGAGCAGCCCGTCGGCGCCGATCCGCCAGCGGGTGAGCACGTCCGCGACGCGCACCCCGACGAGCACGTCGTCCCCGTCGACCACGACGTGGGAGGGCAGCGCGCGGCCGTCCGACGACGTGACCGGCCCGACGACCGCGGCGACCGACTGCACGAGCGTGCCCGTCGCGCTCGCCGCGTCCCACGCCAGGACGTGCACCGCCACGTCGAGCTCACCCACGACGTACGCGAACCGCCCGTCGGGCGAGAAGCCCAGGTGCCGCGGCCCGGTGCCGGCCGGCAGCGTCGCGGCGACCCCGTCGGGACGCAGCCCGTCGTCGGTGCGGCAGTAACGGCGGATCTCGTCGGTGCCCAGGTCGACGACGAGCACGTGCGCACCGCCGGGCGCGACCGCCACGAAGTGCGCGTGCGGGCCGTCCTGCCGGTCGACGACGGGACCGCCGCCCGCATGGCCCAGGACCTGCCCGCCGGGGGCGAGCCCGGCGTCCGGCGTCAGGCCGATCACCGCGAGCGTGCCCGAGGAGTAGTTGGCGACCAGCAGGTCGGTGTCGTCGACGAGCAGGTGGCACGGGTCGTCGCCGCCCGACGGTCGCGACGCGCGCTCCACGAGCCCGTCGTCCAGGCCCTCGGAGCCGGGCGTGACCTCGAAGGCCGTGATCGTGCCGTCCGCGTGCTCGTTGCCCGCGTAGAGCACGCGCCCGTCGGCGCTCGTCGCGAGGAACGACGGCGACGGCGTCTCGACCACCTGCCGCGCGCCGCTCAGCGCGCCGGTCGCGTCGTCGAGGTCGACCGACCAGATGCCCTCGCCACGGCCGACGGGGGTGCCGGCGCCGGCCGACGGGTAGGTACCGATCCAGAGCTGGGTCACGGTGCCCGAGCCTACGGCGCGCGGAGGGCGTCCGCGCAGGTGGGACGACGAACGGCCGGGACCGCTCAGGCGCCGGCGGGAACCGGCGCGCCCCCGCGCTCCGTGGGCGCCGCGCCCTCCGTGGGCCCTACGGGCTCCGAGTGGTCCGCGGGCTCTGCGGGGTCCGCGAGCCAGTCCACGGGGTCGGCCAGGACCCGCCCGAGCTGGGCGAGCGCGGCACCGGTCATGGCGGGCAGGGGCGCGGCGAGCGCGACGTCCACGCGCGGCTCGGCCCAGGGCGCGGCGAGCACGCGGTCGCGCATCGCGACGAGCACGGGCTCCGTCAGCCAGCGCGCCAGCCGGGCGTAGGTCCCACCGAGCACCACGTCGGAGACGTCGATGACGTTCACGACGTTCGCGAGCGCGAGCCCCAGCGCCGCTCCGGCCGTCGCCAGCGCGTGCCCCGCGCGCGGTTCGCCGCGGTCGGCCGCCGCGACGAGCGCCTCGAGACCCTCGTCGGCGCTCAGCCCTGCGGCGCTCAGCATCGCGTCCTGGCCCGCGACCTGCTCGAGCGTGCGGCCCTCGGCGACGACGATGTGGCCGACCTCGCCCGCCCACCCGTGCCGCCCGGCGAACAGCGCGCCGTCGAGCACGAGCGCGGCACCGACGCCGATCTCGCCCGAGACGTAGACGAAGCTCGGCCGGTCGCCGCCGGGCACGACGCGCGCCGCGGCCTCGGCGCGGGCGGCGAGGTCCGCCTCGTTGGCGAGCAGGGGCGGGTTCGCGGCGAGCGTCGGCGAGGCCTGCGCGAGGATGCGCGCGACGTCGACGTCGCGCCAGCCCAGGTTCGGGGCGAGCCGCAGGATCCCGGTGGTCCGGTCGACGAGGCCCGGCAGGGCGAGTGCGGTCCCGACGAGCCGCGGCCCGCCCGCGAGTGCCGCGACCGACTGCTCGACGAGCGTGCCCAGCATCGACAGGACCTCGTCGGGCGCGCTCCCCCGCAGGTCCGCGTGCGTGAGCCGCTCGTCGAGGACCGTGCCGGCCAGGTCGAGCGCGCGCACGCCGAGGTAGTCGACGTTGACCTCGGCGCCGATGGCCGCGAGCGTGCCCGTCGGGGCGGTGAGCGGGACCGCGGGGCGTCCGGCGCGCTGGGGCGCGGCGGGAGCGAGCTCGGCGAGCAGTCCGCCGGCGACGAGCTGGTCGACGAGCGCTGAGACGGTCGCCTTGGCCAGCCCGGTGGCGGCGGCGACGTCCGCGCGGGACCGTGGCGGTTGGTGCGCCGCACGCACCTCGAGCACGGTGCGGAGCACCAGACCGAGGTTGTGCTCCCGCAGGCTCGCCTGCCGCGCCGCCGTGGCTCTCATAGGGCTTGACCCTAGCGGCTGGACGGCATAAGTTCATCCGTACAACTAATCCCCGTCTCAACGTTGAGAGGTCTGAAGATGGTGCGCAAGCCCACCCCCGCTGACAAGTTCTCCTTCGGTCTCTGGACCGTCGGCTGGAACGCCCAGGACCCGTTCGGCGCCGCCACCCGGCCGTGGCTCGACCCGGTCGAGTCGGTCCACAAGCTCGCCGAGCTCGGCGCGTCGCACGTGACGTTCCACGACGACGACGT
The DNA here is from genome assembly GCF_006538725.1 of Cellulomonas gelida. Lineage (GTDB taxonomy): Bacteria > Actinomycetota > Actinomycetes > Actinomycetales > Cellulomonadaceae > Cellulomonas > Cellulomonas gelida. The sequence continues at coordinate 61,666 of NZ_BJLQ01000016.1, read as the reverse complement.
GGTCCCGTTCGGCTCGTCGGACGCCGAGCGCGAGAAGATCCTCGACCGCTTCAAGGGCGCCCTGGCCGAGACCGGCATCACGGTCGAGATGGTCACGACCAACACGTTCACGCACCCGGTCTTCAAGGACGGCGCGTTCACCTCGAACGACCGTCGCGTGCGCCGCTACGCGCTGCGCAAGATCCTGCGCAACGTCGACCTGGCCGCCTCGCTCGACGCGGACACGTTCGTCATGTGGGGCGGCCGCGAGGGCGCCGAGTACGACTCGGCCAAGGACCTCTACGCCGCGCACCAGGCCTACGCCGACGGCATCGACACCGTCGCCGCGTACATCAAGGAGAAGGGCTACAAGCTCCGCATCGCGCTCGAGCCCAAGCCCAACGAGCCCCGCGGCGACATCCTCCTGCCGACGATCGGCCACGCGCTCGGCCTCATCGCCAAGCTCGAGCACGGCGACATCGTCGGCCTCAACCCGGAGACGGGCCACGAGCAGATGGCCGGCCTGAACTACACCACCGGCCTCGCGCAGGCGCTGTGGGCCGACAAGCTGTTCCACATCGACCTCAACGGCCAGCGCGGCATCAAGTACGACCAGGACCTGGTGTTCGGCCACGGCGACCTGTTCTCCGCGTTCGCCACGGTCGACCTGCTCGAGAACGGCTTCCCGAGCGGCGGCCCGAAGTACACCGGCCCGGTGCACTTCGACTACAAGCCCTCGCGCACCGAGGACTTCGACGGCGTGTGGGAGTCGGCTCGCGCCAACATGGCCACCTACCTCCTGCTCAAGGAGCGCGCGATCGCGTTCCGCGAGGACCCCGAGGTCAAGGAGGCCCTCGAGGCCGCCGGTGTGTTCGAGCTCGCCAAGCCCACGCTGAACGAGGGCGAGACGCTCGCGGACTTCCTCGCCGACCGCTCGGCGTTCGAGGACTTCGACGTCGACGGCGTGGCCAAGCACGGCTACGGCTTCGTGCGCCTCAACCAGCTCGCGCTCGAGCACGCGCTCGGCGCGCGCGGCTGACGCAGCACCGGACAGGGACGGAACAGGCATGGCGCTCGTCGCCGGGGTCGACTCCTCGACCCAGTCCTGCAAGGTCGTGGTCCGGGACGCCGCGACCGGAGCGCTCGTGCGCTCCGGTCGCGCGTCCCACCCCGACGGAACCGAGGTCGCTCCCGCGGCGTGGTGGGACGCACTGCAGTCCGCGATCGCTGACGCGGGCGGCCTCGACGACGTGGACGCGATCAGCGTCGGCGGGCAGCAGCACGGCATGGTCACCCTCGACGAGAACGGCGAGGTGGTCCGCGACGCGCTGCTGTGGAACGACACACGCTCGGCGCAGGCCGCGCTCGACCTGATCGACGAGCTCGGCGGCCCGCAGGCGTGGGCGGACGCGACGGGCTCCGTGCTCGTCGCCTCGCTCACGGTCACCAAGCTGCGCTGGCTGCGCGACGCGGAGCCGCAGAACGCGGCGAAGGTCGCGGCCGTCGCGCTCCCCCACGACTGGCTCACGTGGCGCCTCGCGGGGCACGGGCCGGGCACGGGAGGTCTCGACCAGCTCGTCACCGACCGTTCCGACGCGTCCGGCACGGGCTACTGGTCGCCCACGACGAACGACTACCGGCACGACCTGCTCGAGCTGGGCCTGGGCCACGACGCGGTGCTGCCGCGCGTGCTGGGCCCGAACGAGGCGGGACCGCGTTCGGCCGTCGGCGCACGCAAGCCGGTCCTCGGACCGGGTGCGGGCGACAACGCGGCCGCGGCGCTGGCCCTGGGCCTGCGCCCGGGCGACGTCGCGGTGTCGATCGGCACGTCGGGTGTGGTCTCGGCCGTCACCGGCTCGGCCACCACCGACGGCACCGGCATGGTGAACGGCTTCGCCGACGCGAGCGGGCACTTCCTGCCGCTCGCGTGCACGCTCAACGCGTCGCGCGTCCTGGACGCGACCGCGCGCATGCTCGGCGTGGACCACGCGGGCCTCTCGGAGCTCGCGCTGCAGGCTCCTTCGGGTGCCGACGGCCTGGTGCTCGTCCCCTACCTCGAGGGCGAGCGCACGCCGAACAAGCCCGACGCCACGGGCGCGCTGCACGGTCTGCGCCTGGCCAACACCACGCCCGCGCACCTCGCGCGGGCCGCGGTCGAGGGCATGCTGTGCGCCCTCGCCGACGGCGTCGACGCGCTGCGGGCGCAGGGCGTCGCCGTGGAGCGGCTGTTCCTCATCGGGGGCGGTGCGCGGTCCGAGGCCGTGCGGCGCATCGCGCCGAGCGTGCTCGGTCTCGACGTGCTGGTCCCGACTCCCGGTGAGTACGTCGCGGACGGTGCCGCGCGGCAGGCGGCGTGGGTGCTCTCGGGCGCCGACGAGCCGCCCGCCTGGAGCGCCGCCGGCTCGGCCGAGGTGTTCACGGCCGCACCCGACCCCCGGGTGCGTGAGCAGTACGCGGCGGTGCGTGACCTGACCGCCACCCGCCCGACGGACGTCTGAGGCACTCCGCAGCTCGGACGCCCCACTCGGCGCGACGAAGGCCCGGTACCGCGAGGTACCGGGCCTTCGTCGTGTGCGGTGTCGTGCCGCGTGCGTCAGTGCGCCTTGTCGTACGCCTCGCGCACCTCGGCGCTGATGCGGCCACGCTCGGAGACCTCGAGCCCCTGACCCTTGGCCCACTCGCGGATCGCGTGCGCGTCGTTGTCGCTGCGGCGGCGGCGCGCGCCGGCGGGGCGAGCGGCGGACGTCGAACGGCCGCCGACCCGGCGTGCGTGGCCGACCCACGTCGCGAACGAGTCACGCAGCTGCGCCGCGCGCTCGGCCGTGAGGTCGATCTCGTACGTCACGCCGTCGAGCGCGAAGGTGACCGTCTCGTCCGCGGCGGCGCCGTCGACGTCGTCGATCAGCAGGACCTGAACCTTCTGAGCCATCCGGTGTTCTCCCGTAATTGTGTCGCACCGTCATTCTGTCGACAGTCAGCATCACACCGGGAAACAATTCACGTCAAATGGATGGGCGAGATTCCTTCGATGAATTCGTGGCGGCCCGCTCCGCTTCCTCACGATCCATCCGCGCGAGCGCCTGACGCTCGGTGCGGTCCGCGTTGACGATCGAACGCATCGCGAACCAGAACAGCAGCCCCACACCGATCGACGGAATGACCGCCGCGAGCACGCCCCCGATGCCGTTCATGCCTGCGGCTTCACGAGCGGGAACAGGATGGTGTCGCGGATCGACTGTCCGGTGAGCGCGATGAGAAGGCGGTCGATCCCCATTCCCATGCCGCCCGACGGCGGCATCGCGAACTCCATCGCCGTGAGGAAGTCCTCGTCGATGCGCATCGCCTCGTCGTCGCCGCGCGCCGCGAGCAAGGCCTGCGCCTCGAACCGCTGCCGCTGGATCACGGGGTCGACGAGCTCGGAGTACGCGGTCGCGAGCTCGAGGCCGCGCACGTACAGGTCCCACTTCTCGACGAGGCCCGGCTTGCTGCGGTGGTCGCGCGTGAGCGGCGAGGTCTCGACCGGGAAGTCGCGCACGAACGTCGGCGCGTGCAGGTGCGCCCCCACGTGGTGCTCCCACAGCTCCTCGACGAGCTTGCCGTGGTTGCGCTGGGCCGGGGCGAGCTCGATCTCGGCCTTCTCGAGCAGCCTGAGCAGCGTCTCGTCGTCCGTGTCGTGCGTGATCTCGACGCCCACCGCCTCGGACAGGGACTCGTACATCGTCAGGTGCGTCCAGTCGCCACCCAGCTCGTACTCGGTCCCGTCGGCGAGGACGGCCGTCGTCGTGCCGAGCGCCTCGAGCGCGGCGGTCTGCACCAGGTCCTGCGTGAGCGCCGCCATGGTGTCGTAGTCGCCGTAGGCCTCGTACGCCTCCAGCATCGCGAACTCCGGCGAGTGCGTGGCGTCCACACCCTCGTTGCGGAAGTTCCGGTTGATCTCGAAGACGCGCTCGACGCCACCGACCGCGGCACGCTTGAGGAACAGCTCCGGTGCGATCCTCAGGAACAGCTCCATGTCGAACGCATTCATGTGCGTCTCGAACTGACGCGCTGCCGCGCCCTCGGGGCGCACCTGGAGCATCGGGGTCTCGACCTCGAGGAATCCACGCCGTGCGAAGTTGTCGCGCAACGATCGCACGACGGCGGCGCGGGTCCGCACCATGTCGCGCGCCTTGGAGTTGACGATGAGATCCACATAACGCTGCCGCACGCGCGCCTCGTCGGACAGCTCGGCGCCCTCGTACAGGTTCGGCAGCGGACGAATGGCCTTGGCGGCCATCTGCCACGAGTCCGCGAACACCGACAGCTCGCCGCGCTTGGACTGGATCACGCGCCCGTGCACGAACACGTGGTCGCCCAGGTCGACGTCCGCCTTGAACGCCGCGAGGCGCTCCTCGCCGACCTCGGCGAGGCTCAGCATCGCCTGCAGCCGCGTGCCGGCGCCGTCCTGCAGCGTCGCGAAGCACAGCTTGCCGGTGTTGCGCAGGAACACGACGCGGCCGGCCACGCCGACCTCGTCGTCCGTCTCCTGCCCGGGCTCGAGCGCCGGGTACGCCGCGCGCACCTGCTCGATGGTGTGGGTCCGGGGCAGGGACACCGGGTAAGGCGCCGTGCCCTGCGCCAGCAGGCGCTCGCGCTTCTCGCGCCGGATGCGGATCTGCTCGGGCGTGTCGTCGGTGACGACCTCGGGCGCGTCGGCAGCGGGCGGCAGCGGGGTGTCGGTCACGGACCCATGGTAATCGGCGGGTCCGTCGCGACATTCACCCCAACGCGACCTGCACCCGCGACCGTTGTCACAGCGACAGTGGGATCGAGCAGCACGAGGAGACGACGTGGCCAGACCGTGGGAACAGCTGCTGGACCAGGTGGCGCGCGAACGCTACCCGCGCCTGGTCGCGCACGCCGCCCTCGTCGCGGGGTCGACGAGCGACGCACCCGACCTGGTGCAGGAGGCGCTCATCGCGACCTTCCGCGGCCGGGCACGGTTCACGACCGTCGAGCAGGCCGAGGCGTACGTGCGGCGCGCGATCGCGTCCCGCGCGATCGACGAGGTCCGCCGCCGCAAGCGCGAACGCCTCGTCGCCCTGCGCGCCGCGGCCGAGCCGACGCCACCCGACACCGTCGAACCACCGGGTCCGGGCCGCGACGTGCTGCGGGCCCTCGCGCTCCTCAGCCCGCGTGAGCGTGCCTGCGTGGTCCTGCGGCAGATGGAGGACCTGTCCGTCACCGAGACCGCGCACGTCCTCAACCTCAGCGAGGGCGCCGTCAAGCGCTACACGTCCGACGGCCTGGCACGCCTCGCGCAGATCCTCGGCACCCACCCGCACCACCCCGACGAGACCGTCCCGGTCCGTCCCACGACCACCCCCGCCGTGCAGGTCCCCCGCCTCACGCCGACGACGAACCCGGAGGGCGCACGATGAACGACCTCGGCCAGCTCCTGCACGGCGCACGCGACGAGATCGCGGAGGCGACCGGCCCCATCGACGAGCGAGAGCTGACGCGCGTGCGCGGCACCGTGCGCCGCGCCCGGATCCAGCGCCACACGTTCGAGTCCGTCGGCGCCGCGGCGTGCGCGGGCGTGCTCGGTCTCGGCGCCTGGTCGCTCACCTCGTCGGACTCCAGCACGCCCGTGGACCCCGCGACGCGCAGCGCGACGAACGGCCCGACCAGCGCACCCAGCCCGACGACCGACGCGACGACCGAGCCGACGACCGAGCCCACGACGGCCGCCGACGACGGTCCCGCGGTGCGTGCCGCGCAGATCGACGACGCGACCGTGCTCGCCCGGCTGTCCGCGCCGCGCACCGGCGAGCGGTGGTTCGACGAGGCGATCGAGGCGTCCGACGCGCTCGACGCGCTGTTCACGGCCGACGAGCTCGCGAACGGCCCGGACTACCAGCTGACCCTCGTCGGCGACCGCGAGGCCTCGGCGATCTACGCGCTGTCCTTCCCCGGGGTGCAGGAGGACAGCGTCGCGTGGGGCGCGCGCGTCGAGCTCTACGAGATCGACGAGGACGGCCCGCGGGCGATCGTCTGCCCGAGCGCCCGCACCACCGACGCGTGCGCGTCGGACTTCTCCTCGTCGAAGGCCGTCGAGGACCGGGACACGTTCTACGACACGCTCACGCTCCCCGCGAGCCTCGCGCTCGGCGACGGGTGGGCGCTGTCCACCGAGGCGACCCGCGCCGAGGCGAACCGGGTGGGTGGCATGTCGCTGCCGGCCGCGGGGTCCGGCGAGCGGCTCGAGGACGTCGCGACGTTCGGTCCGCTGACCGTCGCGCGCCGTGACGTCGTCAGCAACCTCGACGGGCTGCGGTCCTCGTCGTACGTCGTCCGCACCCCGTTCGGCTCGATGATCCCGGTCGCCGACGCCGACGTGCCGGGCCTGGACTACCTCGACATCACGTGGGACGACGGCGTGGACCGCAGCACGAGGGGCGCCGACGGCGACTGGGCGAACTACGCGCAGGCACCCGCCGTGGGCACGTGCTCGACCGCGCAGTTCTCCGTCGAGAACTCGCACGACGCGGCGCAGTGGCGCACGGCGGGCCGCACCGCCGACGGGCGCGACGTCGTCGTCCCCGCCCCAGGCAACCCGCTGGCCGCCGCGGTGCACGACTGGCAGCTGGAGAACTCCGGCACGATCGACCCGGACTCGGGCGACACGCTCACCGGGCTCGACGCCGGCTACCGGTTCGCCACCACGGACGACTTCCTCGCCGCGCAGTCGCTGTACGGCGTGCAGGGTCCGGGCGGCGAGTGGCACCTGCAGCTGCGGCCCGAGGCGACGAACATCGTCTGGGAGTGCGCCTGACGGCCCGGGCGCTCGCGCGGCTGGTGGCCGAGCGCCGCTGACGTCAGGCCTGCAGGTCGAGGGCCAGGTCGAGGATCGGGGACGAGTGCGTGAGGCCCCCGACGGACAGGTAGTCGACGCCCGTGCCGGCGACCTCGCAGGCCCGGTCCAGGGTCAGGTTCCCGGTGGCCTCGAGCTCCGTGCTCGGGGCCACCGCGCGTACCGCGGCGACCACGTCGGCCAGCACGGGGGTCGGCATGTTGTCGAGCAGCAGGAAGTCGGCGCCCGCGGCGACGGCCTCGAGCGCCTGGTCGCGCGTGTCCGCCTCGACCTGGATCGCGACGTCCGGGAACCGCGCGCGCACGGCCTCGATCGCGGCCGTCACCGAGCCGGCCGCGGCGACGTGGTTGTCCTTGACCATCGCGACGTCGTACAGGCCCATGCGCTTGTTGGTGCCGCCGCCGCAGCGCACCGCGTACTTCTCGAGCGCGCGCAGGCCCGGCGTGGTCTTGCGGGTGTCGAGCACGCGGGCGCCCGAGCCGTCGAGCGCGTCGGCCCAGCGGCGCGTGTGGGTAGCGACGCCCGACGCGCGTGAGGCGAGGTTGAGCAGCGTGCGCTCCGCGACGAGCAGGAGCTGCACAGGGCCGGTGAGCTCGGCGAGCACGTCGCCGCGGGTCACGCGGGTGCCGTCGGGCACGCGCACGACGAACGTCGCGGGCGTCAGTCCCAGGCGCTCGGCGACCTGGCGCAGCACCACGGGCACGACGACGAGCCCCGCGACCACGCCGTCCGCGCGCGCGACCATGTCGGCGGTGCCGGTCGTCGTCGGCGCGATCGTCGACTGGGACGTCACGTCCCGCCCCGGCGCGGGGCCGAGGTCCTCGTCGAGCGCCGTCGCGACCAGGCGCTCGATCGCGGTCTCGTCGGGGCCGGGGTCACCGGGCAGCACGCCCGGGCGGGCGGCAGGCGCGCCGGTGGGTGCGCTCGTCGGGTGCGTCATCGTCGTCCTCAGTCGATCGGGGTGCGGGACAGCTCCAGGCGGCCGTCCTCGCCCAGCCGGGCGTGCAGGCGCAGGCGCCAGCGCTCGTCGGGCTCGGGGAAGTCGGAGCGGGCGTGCCCGCCGCGGCTCTCCTGGCGCGCGAGCGCGGTCGCCGTGAGCACGCTCGCGACCTGGTGCACGTTCGTCGTCTCCCACTCGGCCACCTGCGGGGCGGCGAGCAGCCGGTCGTCGTCGTGCCGCTGGTGCGCGTCGGTGGGGACCGCCGCCAGCCCGGCAGCGGCGCGGCGCAGGCCGTCGCCCGAGCGCAGCACGCCCGGACCGTCGGTCGCCAGGCGCTGCACGCGCGACCGGGACGCCGCGGCGACCAGCGCCTCGTCGCCCGCGCGCTGCACCGGGTCCTGGTGATGCAGCGTGCCGACCGCGACCTGCTCGGTGATGTGCCGGGCCGCGCGGTGCGCGAACACCAGACCCTCGAGCAGCGAGTTCGACGCGAGACGGTTCGCGCCGTGCACGCCCGTGCAGGCGACCTCGCCCGCGGCGTACAGACCGCGCAGCGACGACCGCCCGACGAGGTCAGTGACGACGCCACCCGAGTGGTAGTGCTGCGCGGGTGCGACCGGGACCAGGTCCGTCGTGAGGTCGATGCCGTGCTCGAGCAGGCGCTCGTGGATCGTCGGGAACCGCTTGCGCAGGAACTCCGCGCCCAGGTGCCGCGCGTCGAGCCACACGTGGTCCGAGCCGGTCGCGGCCATCTGCCGGACGATCGCGTGCGCGACCACGTCCCGCGGCGCGAGCTCGGCCATCGGGTGCACGTCCGGCATGAACCGCACGCCGTCGGTGTCGAGCAGGAGCGCACCCTCGCCGCGCACGGCCTCCGAGACCAGCGTGAGCTGGCCCTTCACGCCCGAGCCCAGCCACAGCACGGTCGGGTGGAACTGCACGAACTCGACGTCGCCCAGGACCGCGCCCGCGCGCAGCGCCGCCGCGATGCCGTCGCCCGTCGCCTGCGGCGGGTTGGTCGACGAGCGGAACACCTGGCCGATCCCGCCGGTCGCGAAGATCACGGCCTTGCCGAGCGCCGCGCCCACGCCGTCGCGCTGTCCCTCACCGATCACGTGCAGCGTCACGCCGCACGCCGCGCCGGGCCGCCCGTCCGGTCCGGGAGGGCCGGTCAGCACGTCCAGCACCAGCGCGTGCTCGATGATCTCGATGCCCGGGTCCTCGCGGACCGCCTCGATCTGTGCGACGAGCGCGCGGGAGATCTCGGCACCCGTCGCGTCGCCGCCCGCGTGCACGATGCGGTCCGCGTGGTGGCCACCCTCGCGCGTCAGCGAGATCTGCCCGTCGGGGGCGGTGTCGAACACCGCGCCGAGGCCCACGAGCTCGCGCACACGCGCGGGCCCCTCGGTCACGAGCACCTCGACCGCGCGCGGGTCGCACAGACCCGCGCCCGCGACGAGCGTGTCGGCCAGGTGCGCGGCGGGCGAGTCCTCCGGGTCGAGCGCCGCGGCGATCCCACCCTGGGCCCAGACCGTCGAGCCCGACCCGAGCAGGTCCTTGGTCACCAGCAGCACGCGCGGCACACGCGTGCGCAGCTCGAGCGCCGCCGTCAGCCCCGCGATGCCCGAGCCGACGACGATCGCGTCGACCTCGATCGTCCAGCCCGCCGGCGGCGCGGCGAGCCGGGTCGCGAGCCGAGGGGGCGTGTCACCGGACGTCGCCTGCACAGGGTCCGACGAGGCCGCGTGCACGCCCGTCGTGGCGACGCCCGCCGTCGTCGGGGCGGTCGTCGTCACCGCGTGGCGCCGTGCGTGACGGGACCCTGGGCCTGCTCGTCGGACGCGGCGTCCCGCCGGTCGTCGGGACGCTCGTCGGACCGGTGCTCGACCGCGTGCCCGTCGACGACCGACTCGTGCGGACCGTGCGTGTGGGGCTCGCGCACACCGCACCCGGCGTGCGTGTGCGGCGCGCCGCGGTCCACCGCGTGCGGGTGGTCCACCAGGTCCCGGCCCTGCGCGAACGGCACGCCGCTCGGCAGGAGGCCCGCAGCCTGGGTCCACTCGTCCGGCACCTGACCGGGGTCGTCGGACAGGTCGACGATCCGGTTGTCGGAGTCGACGAGCACGACGTGCGGCTCGTAGGTGCGGGCCTCGGCGTCGGACATGACTCCGTACGCGATGAGGATCACGACGTCCCCGGGGTGCACCAGGTGCGCCGCGGCGCCGTTGATGCAGATCTGCCCCGAGCCCGCCTCGCCCGCGATCGCGTACGTGGTCAGGCGAGAGCCGTTCGTCACGTCGACGATGTCGACCTGCTGGCCGGGCAGCAGGTCCGCCGCCGCGAGCAGGTCCGCGTCCACCGTGACCGACCCGACGTAGTGCAGGTCCGCCTGCGTCACCGTCGCGCGGTGGATCTTGCCGGTCATCATCGTGCGCATCAGCGTGGTCATGCCTCGCCTCCCAGCGTCACGCTCGTGTTGTCGATCAGGCGCGTCGTGCCGACGCGGGCCGCGAGCGCGAGCACGGCCTCGCCTGCGTGGTCGTCGGGGACCGGTGCGAAGTCGTCCGGGTCGACGAGCGCGACGTAGTCCACGTCCGTGACCCCGGCCGCCGCGAGCGCCTCGCGCGCCGCGGTGAGCACTGCACCGGTGCCACCGCCTGCCGCCTGCTCCCCTGCCCGCAGCGCTTGGGACAGCCCGCGTGCGCGGTGTCGCTCGTCGGGCGACAGGTAGGCGTTGCGGCTCGAGAGGGCCACGCCGTCGTCGTCGCGCACCAGCGGCACGCCGACCACCTCGACGGGCACGTCCAGGTCCCGGACCATGCGCCGCACCGCGACGAGCTGCTGCGCGTCCTTGCGGCCGAACAGCGCGACGTCCGGACGCGTCAGGTGCAGGAGCTTGAGCACGACGGTCAGGACGCCGTCGAAGTGCCCGGGGCGGATCGCGCCCTCGAACGACTCCCCCAGCGCGCCGGCGCTCACGCGCACCACCGGGTCGCCGCCGGGGTAGACGACATCGGGCTCGGGCGCGAACACCACGTCGTCGGGGCCGAGCAGCCCGGGGCCCGTGAGCAGCGCGAGGTCGCCCTCGAGGTCGCGCGGGTAGCGCGACAGGTCCTCGCCCGCCCCGAACTGCAGCGGGTTGACGAAGATCGTCACCACCACCCGGTCCGCCAGCGTCCGCGCGTGGCGCACGAGCGACAGGTGCCCCGCGTGCAGCGCGCCCATCGTCATCACGACGGCACGCGCGTGCCGCGCTTGCGCCGCACCGGTGCTCGGCGCGCGCAGGGCGGCGTCGAGCTCCGCGCGGGTGCGCGCGAGCGTCGGGGTACCGACGGCGGTGGTCATGCGTCCTCCTGCGGGCCGGGCGGCCCGTCCTGCGGGTCGTCGTGCTGCTCGTCGCCCCGGGCGTCGTCGTGCGCGGACCCGGGATCGGCGCTGTGCTCTGACTGCAACGATCCCGCATCCGGATCGATGCCCGCGACCGGCGAGGACTGTGACGTACCCGACGCGAGCGCGTCGAGCACCCGGGCGGCGGCGTCCGCGGAGAGCAGCCCGGCGGCCAGCGCACGGGCGTCGGCGGCCCGCGCGAGCGTCCGGTAGGCCGCCGGGACGTCGGGTGCGCCCTCGACGGCGGCGAACGCGTCGAGCACCGCGAGGTGCTCCACGACCGTCCCCGCGTCGCCCCGGCGCACCGGCCCGGTCAGCGCGGCGATCGCCCCGCTCCCCCGTGCGTCCCGGCCCAGGACGTCACCGGGCGACTCGGCGCGCAGCGCACCGTCGAGCGCCGCCTCGAGCAGCGGCGTCAGCATCCGGCCGGGGTCGTCGACACCCGCCGCGGCGAGCGCCTGCGCGGCCTGCGCGACCAGCACGACGAGGTGGTTCGCACCGTGCGCGAGAGCCGCGTGGTACAGCCCGCGCGCGTCCTCGTCGAGCACGGTCGGCTCGCCGCCGATCTCCACGACGAGCGCCTGGCCGATCGGCAGCACGGCCGCCGGCGCGGTCACCGCGAACGGGCAGCCGATCAGGCGGGCCAGGTCGAGCGACGTCCCGGTGAACGTCATCGCGGGGGGCAGCGCGAGCGGGATCGCCCCGGCCGCGCGCGCGGGCGTCAGGACGTCCGTGCCGTACCGCCCGGACGTGTGCACGACGATCTGACCGAGCTGCCACGCGCCGGTCTCCGCGAGCCCGCGCACCAGGTCGGCGAGCGCGTCGTCGGGGACGGCGAGCACGACGAGCTCGGCGCGCCGCACGACCTCCTGGACCTCGAGCACAGGCACTCCCGGCAGCAGCGCCTCGGCTCGGTCGCGTGACGCCTGCGACACCGCGCTGACCCCGACGACCGGGTGCCCGGCCGCACGCAGCGCGTTGCCCAGCACCGCGCCCACGCGACCCGCGCCGACGATCCCGACCCCGAGCCGCCCCGGACGACGCTCGGGCGCACCCGGCGCGACGTCGGCCGGCCCGACGCTCACGACCTCTCCCGCATCCACTGCTCGGCACGCGCCGCGGCCCGCGCCGTGCGTGCCCGCTCCGCCTGCTCGTCGAGCAGCGCCGCGGCGACGCGGCCGTCCAGGTGGTCCACGCGCGGCGAGACCGGCCCGGGCGTCGAGTGCACGACGAAGCTCGCGAGCCCCAGCCGGCGCTGCAGCGGCCCCTGCTCGAGCCCGAGGGACTGCGTCCGCTCGTGCGGGACGACGTCGACCTGCCGGACCAGCCGGCCCGAGCGCGCGACCAGTGCTGTCCGCGTGACCCGCACGCCGTGGCGACGCCACGCGATCGGGTCGACCCAGCGCGCCTGCCGGGGCGCGGGCGTGAACCCGCCCTCGTCACCGACGCCCGACAGCGCCGCGTCGACCAGCGCACGCGGGTCGGCGACGCCCAGGTCCGGCAGCACGAGCCACAGCGCGGTCGCTGCCTCGTCGCGCGTCGCCACCGGGTGCAGGACGGTCGCCCGCTTGGCGTCCTCGCTCGTCCCGTAGCCGGCGACGTTGATCTCGACGCGCCACCAGTCCGACCGTCGCCACCACAGCGGCTGCGTGAGGCGCACGGCCTGCACACGCCCCGGCGGCACGGTCTGCGCACGCTGCTCGGTCAGGCCGTGCCGCAGCCGGATGCCGTCCGGCGAGACCGCCGCACGGAAGCTCGCGCCCGCGTTCACGCGGCCCCACAGCGCACCGCCGAACCCGACGAACGCGGGGAACAGCACCGCGAGGATCCCCACGTCACGCGACCAGACGGCGCTCACGACCGCGACCACGACCAGCACGACGAGCCCGACGACCGTCGCCGAGCGCAGCGTCGCCGCGAGCAGGCGCGGCATCGGCACCGCGTAGACCTCCTGCTCGGGCGCCTCCTCGAACGCGGGAGGCAGCGGCAGGGTGGCCGACGACGAAGCGACCGGGGTCTGAGCGGCAGGGATCTCCGCAGCGCGGGTGTCGCCGACGGTCCCGTCGGCGAGGACGGCCTCGCCCGCCGTCCCGTGCTGGCCGGTCCCGGGCGTGGTGCCGACCGCGGGGGCATCGCCGGGGCCGGCGGCGGGCTCCGGGCGGGTGGTCACGGGGGTGCCGACCGCGGCGGTCACCGCGCTCGGCGTCGTCGCGGCGGCCGACGACGGGCGCCGCAGCCCCGCCGCGAGCGCGAGCAGCTCGCTGCGCAGCGCCTGCGCGTCGGGCTCACGCAGGTACGCGAGCTGCACGGCCGACCCGCTGCCGCCCGCGACCTCGAGCCGCAGCTCGGCGAGCCCGACCAGGCGCGCGAGCAGCGGCTGCACCACGTCGACCGCCTGCAGCCGGTCGAGGCGCGCCTGCCGCTGCGTGCGGAAGAGCACGCCCGAGTGCAGGTGCACGGCCTCGTCGGTCACGGCGAACCGCATGTGCCGCCACGCGATCGCCGCGTACCCCCAGCCGATCAGCGCGACGAGCAGCACGATCCCCAGCGCGATCAGCCAGCCCGGACCGCCGAGCAGGTCCGCGGCCGAGCGCACGTCGTCGGCCGCCTGGTACCCGGCGATCACGACGACCGCCACGAGCGTCTTCCAGCCCTTGAGCGCCGGCGTGACCGGGTGGACCCGACGCCACGCCTCCTCGGGGACGTGCTCGTCGTGCACGACGGTGCTCACAGCCCCGCCAGCCGAGCCTCACCGCGCGAGGCGAGCCGGTCCCGCAGGCGCGCCGCCTCCGCGGGCGGCAGGCCGTCGATCGACGCGCTCGTCACGGGCGACGCGGTGTGCAGCTGCACCGAGGCGATGCGGAACCGGCGCGCGAACGGCCCCGCGCTGACGTCCACGTACTGCATGCGGCCGTACGGCACGACGACGAGCGAGCGGAACATGATGCCGCGTCGGATCAGCAGGTCGTCGTCGCGCTCGGCGTACGCCATGGCGCGCACCTGCCGCGGGACGAGCAGTGCACCCCACAGGGCGAGCAGCGCGACGACGCCCGCGGGGATCCACAGCCACACGGCCTTGGTCGCGAGCGCGAGGCCGACGAGCAGCAGCACGACCGGGCCGAGCACCAGGGCGATCGACGTGAGCCGCGCGGAGGCCAGGCGTGGCGAGACCGGCGTCCACGTCACGCCGTGCGGCTCGAAGGGCAGGCTCGCGCTCGTCGGCGCTGCCGCGTCGGGGGCCTGGCTGGGCGCAGGAGTCGGTTCGGAGGTCACACCGTCATCCTTCCATCGTCGTCCCGCACACCCTGCCGCCGGACCTCACCCGGCCGTGGGTTGCGGCGACGTCGTCGACTCGGCCTTCTCGTCGTCCTGCGGCGGCGGGACGCGGCAGAACCACTCGACGACGAGCCCGACCGCCGCGAGCACCAGCGCGCCGACGGTCGCGATGCCCGCCGCGACCGCGCGCCCGCCGTTGCCGTGCGTCGCGAGGTCGGTCACCAGCACGACCGTCTGACCGCCGTACCACCCGGCGAGGAGCGCACCCGTGTAGCACGACGCCTTCGCGAGCACGGCCGTGCGCGCCGCCCGGATCGGGTCGAGCGTGGGCCGCTTGCCGCGCAGGAACTGCCGCACCGCCCAGCCCATCGAGAACACGACGCACGCGATGAGCACCTCGACCGCCGCGACGAGCCACGGCACCTGCGGGGGAAGCCCGCCGCGACCCGCGAGCACGGAGAACCCGAGCCACGTGACGGCCGCGACCCCGACCGCGAGGAGCGTGAGCGTCTGCCAACGCGTGCGCTGCATCAGGACTCCGGCGGCGAGGGATGCCCCTGGGCGTCGTGCTCGGCGTGCTCGTCCCACTGCGCGGCGGGGACCGGTGCGGTCAGCCAGTCGAGCGCGAGCCAGCGCAGGCCCTCGCGGTCCGGCGCGGTCGCGGCCAGCGCGGCCACCGGACCGCCGCCCAGGCCCGGCAGCACCGCCGACGGGTCCACCTGCGCCCACGGCTGCAGCACGAACGCGCGCTCGTGCGCGCGCGGGTGCGGCAGCTCGAGGTCGTCCGTCACCGCGAGCACCGAGCCGTACACGACGATGTCCACGTCGAGCGTGCGCGGGCCCCAGTGCTCGAGCCGCTCGCGCCCGTGCCGCTGCTCGACCGCCTGCGTCGCGCGCAGCAGCTCGCGCGGCGAGAGCGTGGTGCGCACCAGCACGACCGCGTTGAGGAAGTCCGGCTGCTCCGGACCGCCCACGGGAGCCGTGCGGGCGAGCGGGGACACGTCGACCACGTCGATGCCCGGCGTGCGGTCGAGGTCACCCACCGCCGTGCGCAGCGTCTCCTGCGCGTTGCCCAGGTTCGCCCCCAGCGCGAGCACCGCGCCGACAGGTCCGGGGGGCACCTCGTCGAGCCGGTCGGTGACGATCTCGCCGTCGACGACGCGCTCGTCGTCCTGCTCGGGCGCCGCGAAGGCGGCGACGTGCGTCGCGTCGTCCGGCTCGAACGGGAGCGACGAGACGACCTGTGTCTCGTCGGCGCCGAACGGCGGTGCGGACATCACCTGCGTCTCGTCGGCCGCGAACGGCGTCGCGGCCATGACCTGCGTCGCGTCCGCGGCGTGCACGTGCGCCTCGTCGCCGGACGGCCCGCCGGTCACGACGTCGCCCGGCGGCGGCAGCGGGACGAGCGGCGGGGTCATGGCCGCCGCACCCAGGGGTCCGACGAGCGACGCGGCCGTCGGGTCGACGAGCGGCGCGGGGACAGGGGCGCCGGCGAATCCTGCCGCGGCGGGGAGACCCACAGGCGTCGCGCCGGGCACGGCGGCCGGGGCGCCCGTGGGAGCCGGGGCGGGCGGGGCGTCGGGCGCGACCGGCAGCGCCGCGGTTCTGGGGTGAGCGGCGGCCGCGCCCTGCGCGGCCCCGGGTGCTGCGGCCCGCGCGGCTGACTCGGGACCGTGGTTCTCGGGACCGTGGTTCTCGGGGCGCTGCTGCTCGGGGCGGTGCGGCTCGGGGCGGTGCGGCTCGGCCGCGGGGAGCTTGGTGCGGTCGCGGCGGATCGTCACGACCACGTCCCCGAACGGCACCGTGATCGGCGCCTGCGGCTTGTGCACGCTGACGTCGACCGCGCTCACCGCACCGTCGGCCAGGACGGTGGCGGCCACCCGCTCCGCGACCGTCTCGATCAGGTCCGCGGGCGGTCCCTCGATCACCGCGACCACCTGCTGGGCGAGCGCGCCATAGTCGAGCGTGTGCGCGAGGTCGTCGCGCGCGGCCGCGCGGCGCGTGTCGAGGTGGACGACGACGTCCACGACGAAGGTCTGCCCCTCGCGGCGTTCGTGCTCGAACACGCCGTGGTACCCCGTCGCGCTCACCCCGACGAGGCGGATCTGGTCCAGGCGGTGACCCTGGGCGTCGGTCACGTCGCTCACGCGTCCTCCTGTCGTTCGCTGCCGGTGCCTGCGGTGCGTGTCGGTCCGGTGCTGGTCGGCCCGGTAC
Organism: Cellulomonas gelida; assembly: GCF_006538725.1. Lineage (GTDB taxonomy): Bacteria > Actinomycetota > Actinomycetes > Actinomycetales > Cellulomonadaceae > Cellulomonas > Cellulomonas gelida. Next base: position 45,017 of record NZ_BJLQ01000016.1, on the reverse strand, counting down.
CGGTCTCCCCGGTCCCCGGGCGCTGGGTGTCGGTGCGGTCGGTGCGGCTGCCACCCTGCCACGCTGCGGCGACACGCACGGCGTCCGCGGACGCTGCGACCTCGTGCACGCGTACGCACCAGGCCCCGGCCGCCGCCGCGAGCGCGCTGATCGCGGCGGTCGCGTGGTCCCGGCGCAGCGGTGGCGCGGGCGTGCCGTCGGGGCCCGCGAGCAGGTGGCCCAGGAAGCGCTTGCGGCTCGCGCCGACGAGCACCGGGAAGCCGTCGGCGACGAGCTCGGGGAGCCGCGCGAGGAGCGGCCAGTTCGTCGCGCCAGGCTTCGCGAACCCGAGCCCGGGGTCGAGCACCACCTGCTCGTCGCGCACGCCCGCGGCCCGCAGCGCGGCCACCCGCGCCGCGAGCTCGCGCCGCACGTCGGTCACGACGTCGTCGTACGCGTCGAGCTCGTCCATGACGTCCGCGTGCCCGCGCCAGTGCATCGCCACGTACGCGACACCGGTCTCCGCCACGACGTCGTACATCGCGTCGTCGGCCAGTCCGCCCGAGACGTCGTTCACGACGAGCGCGCCCGCCTCGACCGCGGCCCGCGCCACCTGCGCACGCGTGGTGTCGACGCTGACGACCGCGCCGCGCCGGACCAGCTCGGTGACGACCGGCAGCACGCGCGCGCGCTCCTCGTCGACCGGCACCCGGCGCGCGCCGGGCCGCGTGGACTCGCCGCCGATGTCGAGCAGGTCCGCGCCCTGCTCGAGCAGCGTGATCCCGTGCGCGACCGCCGCGGCGGGCGTGTACCAGCGACCACCGTCCGAGAACGAGTCCGGTGTCACGTTCACGACGCCCATCACGAGCGTGCGACCGGCACGGCGCAGCTCGTCGGGCAGCCCGACCGGTCCCTCGACGCTCACCCGCAGAGCCTATGCGCCCACCCCACCCAGCACCCCCACCCCACCCCCACTCCCACCCACCCCCCCGCGAGCCAGCGCTCACTCAGGCCTCACCCCGCCACAGCCGGAGCAACCCCTGGGTCGAGGGCCAGGGCGCGCGGACCAGCCTGCGCTCGCTCGGGGTCGGGGGGTCGGAGGCTGAGCGTGCGCTGGGTGGAGAGCTGCGGTGCGGGTCGAGCAGCGCGGGCGGGTGGCGTGCGTGGCGTGGAGTGAGTGGAAGGCGTGGGCTGTGGAGGGGCACGTGCGGGGCTGGGTCGAGTGTGGGTGGGCGGGTGTCGGAGGGCTGTCGTAGCGTGCTGGGGGTCCGATTCGGCCGATTCGCGGTCGGGCGGCACGACGAGGACGGAGCGTGCGATGCCCCACGGAGACATCACCCACATCGACATCCCGGTGTCCGACAACGACGCCGCGACCCGCTTCTACGGCACGCTGTTCGGCTGGCAGATCGCCGAGGTCGCGGGCTACGAGGGCTACCCCATGTGGCAGGCGCCCAACAAGATCAGCGGCGGCGGCCTCGCTCCGCGCTCTGAGGGCTTCACCCAGCCGCGCAGCTACGTCGAGGTCGACTCGATCGACGAGACGATCGCGAAGGCCACGGAGCTCGGCGCGACCGTCCTCATGCCCAAGTCGCCGATCAGCGAGACGAGCTGGTGGGCCGTCGTGCGCGACCCCGACGGCAACGACATCGGGCTCTACGAGGGCGAGACCAGCTGACCCAGGCCGCGGAGTCGGGCGGGCAGTCGGTACCGGGGGGTGCCGGGGTCAGACGAGCAGGCCGATGGCGAGCGTCCCGACGAGGGCGATCGCCGCGACCATGGACACGACGACGAGCACCCTGCGCGACCGCATGAACCTCATACCGACTCCTCCCCCGACTCGGCGCGCAGGCGTGGCTCGGTGCGCCGCCGCGGCTGGAAACCTGACTTGTCGGCGTAGAACGCACGGATGACGTCCATGTCCGCGCGGACGTCGCCGGTGAGCCGGACGGTCGGGCCGAGGCCCGTCGTCATCGTGGTCCGGTCGACGTAGCCGAGCGTCACCGGCCAGTCCACCTCGCGGGCGATCCGGTAGAAGCCCGACTTCCAGCCGGACCCGCTGCGCGTGCCCTCGGGCGTCACGACGAGGTAGAACCGCTCGCCGTCGCGCACCCGCGAGACGAGCTCGTCGACGAGCCCGGCGGGGTCGCGCCGGTCCACGGGGATGCCGCCCAACCCTCGCATGAGCGGGCCGGCGAGGCCCGAGAACAGCGTGTGCTTGCCGAGCCACCGGAACGGCAGCTCCTGCTCCCACGCGATGCCGAGCATGAAGATGAAGTCCCAGTTGGACGTGTGCGGGGCGCCGATCAGGATGCCCGCGCCGTCCCGCGGCGGACGCTCGGTGACCAGGTCCCAGCGGCTGACCCGCCAGAACGCGCGGGCCACCGTCCGACGAACGCTCACGACTCGCTCCTCGTGCTCAGTGCGCCTGGATGAGGCTCATCGCCTCGGCACGCGTCGCGGCGGTGCGCATCTGCCCGCGCACCGCGGACGTCACGGTGCGTGAACCAGGCTTGCGGACACCGCGCATCGACATGCACAGGTGCTCGCACTCGATGACGACGATCACGCCGCGGGGCTCGAGCTCCGCGACGAGCGCGTCGGCGATCTGCGTCGTGAGGCGCTCCTGGACCTGCGGGCGCCGCGCGAAGACGTCGACGAGCCGCGCGAGCTTCGACAGCCCCGTGATGCGACCGTCGGCGCCCGGGATGTAGCCGACGTGCGCCACACCGTGGAACGGCACCAGGTGGTGCTCGCACGTCGAGTACACCTCGATGTCCTTGACCAGGACCATCTCGTCGTGACCGAGGTTGAAGGTCGTCGTCAGGACGTCCTTCGGGGTCATCCGCAGCCCGGCGAAGATCTCCCGGTAGGCACGCGCCACACGCGCCGGGGTGTCCTGCAGGCCCTCGCGGTCCGGGTCCTCACCGACGGCGATCAGCAGCTCACGGATCGCGGCCTCGGCGCGCGGCTGGTCGTACTCACCGACGGGGCCGGTGGGCTCCGTGATCGGGTCGACCATCAGTTGGCCTCGGGCGTCTGCGACGGCGGGAGCTCGATGGTCTCGACCGGCGGGCGCTCGTGGTTCGCGGCGACGGCCTCGTCCTCGGGGACGACGGCGTGCCCGTTCTGCGCGGCGATCTCGGCGGGCGTCTGGATCGGCGGGCGGTCCGAGACGGCACGCTGGTCGCTCGAGAGCCACACCTGGCGCGGCTCGCGCTTCACCACGGGCTCGAAGATCTCCGCGAGCTGCTTGGCGTTGAGCGTCTCCTTCTCGAGGAGCTCGAGCACGAGGGCGTCCAAGACGTCGCGGTACTCGACCAGGATCTCCCAGGCCTCGTCGTGCGCACGGTCGATGAGCCCGCGCACCTCGGCGTCGATCCGGCCCGCGACCTCCTCGGAGTAGTCGCGCTGGTGGCCCATGTCGCGGCCGAGGAAGACCTCGCCGGAGTCCTGACCGAGGCGGATCGCGCCGATCGAGCTGCTCATGCCGAACTGCGTCACCATGCGGCGCGCGGTCGCGGTGGCCTTCTCGATGTCGTTGCCCGCACCCGTCGTCGGGTCGTGGAAGACGAGCTCCTCGGCGACGCGGCCACCCATCGCGTAGGCGAGCTGGTCGAGCAGCTCGTTGCGCGTGACCGAGTACTTGTCCTCGACGGGCATGACCATCGTGTAGCCGAGCGCGCGACCGCGGGGCAGGATCGTCACCTTCGTGACGGGGTCCGTGTAGCGCAGCGCGGCGGCGACGAGCGCGTGGCCGCCCTCGTGGTACGCCGTGAGCTTCTGCTCCTTGACGTTCATGACGCGCGTGCGCTTCTGCGGACCTGCGACGACGCGGTCGATCGCCTCGTCGAGCGCGTGGTCGTCGATGATCTGCGCGTTCTGCCGCGCGGTGAGCAGCGCGGCCTCGTTGAGGACGTTCGCCAGGTCCGCGCCCGTGAAGCCGGGGGTCCGACGAGCGACCGCGGTCAGGTCGACGGCCGGGGCCATCGGCTTGCCCTGCGCGTGCACCTGCAGGATCCTCTCGCGGCCCTTGAGGTCCGGCGGCTCGACCGCGACCTGGCGGTCGAAGCGGCCCGGGCGCAGCAGGGCCGGGTCGAGGATGTCGGGCCGGTTGGTCGCGGCGATCAGGATGACGTTCGTCTTGACGTCGAAGCCGTCCATCTCGACGAGCATCTGGTTCAGCGTCTGCTCACGCTCGTCGTGCCCGCCCCCCAGGCCGGCGCCACGGTGGCGACCGACGGCGTCGATCTCGTCGACGAAGATGATCGCGGGAGCGTTCTGCTTGGCCTGCTCGAAGAGGTCACGCACGCGGCTCGCGCCCACGCCGACGAACATCTCGACGAAGTCCGAGCCGGAGATCGAGTAGAACGGCACGCCGGCCTCGCCCGCGACGGCGCGGGCCAGGAGGGTCTTGCCGGTCCCGGGCGGGCCGTACAGCAGCACGCCCTTGGGGATCTTGGCGCCCACCGCCTGGAACTTCGCCGGCTCGGAGAGGAACTCCTTGATCTCGGTGAGCTCCTCGACCGCCTCGTCGACGCCCGCGACGTCCGCGAACGTGACCTGTGGGGACTCCTTGGAGACCAGCTTCGCGCGCGACTTGCCGAAGCTCATGACCCGCGAGCCGCCGCCCTGCATGTTCGCCATGAGGAACCAGAAGATCGCCAGGATGATGATGAACGGCAGCACGAGCGACAGCAGGCTGCTCCACCAGGAGGTCTGCGGGTTCTCGGACGTGAAGCCCTTCTCGAGGTCGGCGCTCTGCACCGCCTTGACGACCGTCTCGCCCTGCGGCACGACGTACTGGAACTGCACGAGCTTGCCGAAGTCGTCGTCGCCCTTGACGAAGTTCTTGTCCAGCGTGAGCTGCACGCGCTGGACGCCGTCGGTGATCTTCGCGGACTCGACGGTGTCACCCGCGAGCAGCGCGAGGCCGTCGGACGTGTCGATCGACTTGACGCTGGGCTGGGTCAGCGTGGACACGCCGATCCAGAGCAGCACGACGGCGAGCACGATCCACAGCAGCGGACCGCGGGCGAGGCGCTTGACGTTCATAGGCGTTCGGGGCTCGGCCCCTCATCCTCCTGCTCGAGCGGGCTGATCGGTCGAACGTACACGTTCCGCCTGGCGTTCCCGGGCCCTGTTCGCGCAGGGCACAGCCTGCCGACGGCCGGGTCGTGCACCGCCGACGGACGGGTCCGCGGGGTCAGGCGCCGTAGACGTGGGGTGCGAGCGTGCCGACGAACGGCAGGTTGCGGTACTTCTCGGCGTAGTCGAGCCCGTACCCGACGACGAACTCCGACGGGATGTCGAACCCGACGTACCGGACGTCGACCTCGACCTTGGCGGCGTCGGGCTTGCGCAGCATCGTTGCGATCTCGACGCTCGCCGGGCCGCGGCTGCGCAGGTTCGACACGAGCCACGACAGCGTCAGGCCCGAGTCGATGATGTCCTCGACGATCAGGACGTGCCGGCCGATCAGGTCGGTGTCGAGGTCCTTGAGGATCCGCGCGACACCGGACGACTTGGTCCCCGACCCGTAGGACGAGACCGCCATCCAGTCCATCTGCACGGGTGAGTGCAGCCGGCGCGCGAGGTCGGCCATGACCATCACGGCACCCTTGAGGACGCCGACGAGCAGGAGGTCCTTGCCCGCGTAGTCCGCGTCGATCTGGGCCGCGATCTCGTCGAGCCTGCCGTGGAGCTGCTCTTGCGTGAGCAGGACCTTCTCGAGGTCGGCTCCCATGTCCGCAGGGTCCACTGCTGCTCCTGTCAGGTGCGGTGCTGGTCCGCCGGACGGGTCGCCCGGGCTGGCATCGGTGGGCTGTCGGGCCCGACGACAAGCGTGCCACAGCGGCGGCGTGCCACCACCCGCCCGGGCAGCTGGACGGGGCCCTGGCCGTGCCAGTCGGTGAGCAGCGCGTCCACCGCGAGCACGTGCACCCGGTGCACCGAACCCGCGGGCGCCCCCGCGGCGACGACCGCCGCACGCACGGCCCGCCGCCGCACGGCGTCCTCGGCCCCGAGCAGGACACCCACGTCGAGCACCACCCCCACCCCCGCCCCGCCGTCGGAGCCCGCCGCGCCGTCGCCGGCCGGGGCCGCGTCGTCGTTCCCGCGCGGGTTCGTCGCTTCGGGCCGACGAAGCGGTGCCGGAGCAACGAAGCGCCCGGCGACCGGGACACGGGAGCCGGCGGGGGAGGACGGGTCGGCAGGGGTGAGGGCGTCGGCGAGGAGTGTGGCGCCTGCGGCGTCGAGCGCTGCGGCGTCCTCGCGCAGGTGGGTCGCGGTGCGGGCCAGTGCCCGCGCGACGCCCGGTCCCAGCTCGCGCTCCAGCACCGGCAGCACGTGGGCGCGCACGCGGCTGCGCAGCGGGTCGCCGGGCTGGCCCGCGTTGGTCGGGTCGTGCCACGGGTCGAGGCCGAGCACCTCGCACACCGCGAGCGTGTCCTCGCGCCGGATGCCGAGCAGGGGCCGACGCAGCCGTCCGCGCACCCCGGCCATACCCGCCAGGGAACGCCCGCCGGAGCCTCTGGCGAGGCCGAGCAGGACCGTCTCGGCCTGGTCGTCGAGGGTGTGGCCGAGCAGCACGGCGGCGGCCCCGGTCTCGTCCGCGGCCTGTTCCAGCGCGGCGTACCGCGCGGCGCGTGCGGCGGCCTCGGGCCCACCCGCGCCGAACACCTGCACGCGCACGACGAGCACGGGGTCGAGCCCGAGCGCGCGGCACTGCTGCGCGGCGCGCTCGGCGACGTCGGCTGAGCCCCGCACGAGCCCGTGGTCGACGACGACCGCACCGGCCCGTCGCGCCGCCGACGGGCCGGCCGAAGCCGACTGAACCGGCCGCACCGCCGAGCCCGACAAGCCCGCCGAGCCCGACGAGGCCGACGAGCCCGACGAGCCCGACGAGGCCGCCGAGACCGACGCAGCGGACCCGGAGCGGGGCACCGCGAAGGCCGCCGCCGCCGCGAGCGCGAGCGAGTCCGGCCCGCCGGAGCACGCGACCAGCACGAGCGCGTCGTCGGGCAGGTCCGCGACCGCGGCGGTGACCGCGCGCCGCACGTCGGCGACGCGGGGGTCCGGCCCGGCCACGGTCAGCCGTGCACCCGGCGCACCCACGCGCTCGGGTCGGCGATCTCGGCCGGGCTCGGCAGCTGCTCGACCGACGTCCACACCGCGTTGAGCCCGTTGACGCCGACCCTCGAGCGCACCGCGCGCACGAACACCGCGCCTTCGCGGTACTGCGCGAGCTTGGCGTCCATGCCGAGGAGCCGCCGCACGATGCCCGCGGGCCCCCGAGCGCGCGCACCGTGGTCGCGCCGTTCCTCGAACTTGCGTCGGATCTCCTTGACCGACGGCACGACGCCCCGGCCGACGGCGTCCATCGCGACGTCGGCGTGCCCCTCGAGCAGCGACATGACCGCGCCGACCTCGTCGACCACGACCCGCTGCTCGGGCGTCAGGACGTCGAGGAGGCTGCCCTCGTCGTCGGTCAGGACCTTGCCGACCGCCGACACCATGCGGCCGAACGTCTCCTCGCCCTGCCCGGCGAGGTCGCCGAGCAGCTCAGCGAAGCGAGTGCGCAGGTGCCCGGCGAGCCACGGCGCGGCCGCGAACTGCAGCGCGTGCGTCTGCTCGTGCAGCGACACCCACAGTCGGAAGTCGTCGGGGTCGACGCCCAGGCGGCGCTCGAGGTGCAGGACGTTGGGCGCGACGAGGAGCAGGCGCCCCTCCCCGGGCGCGTCCGGCGCGGCTCCCGCGGGCGGCGTGAACGGGTCGAACTGCCCGAGCACCTTGCCCGAGAGCAGGGCGAGGGCCGCTCCGAGCTGGGCACCGGCGGCGAGCCGCCCGGCGAAGCCCGTGCGCGCGGGCGGGTCGAGCGGAGCGCCGTCGGCCGGCGCGGCACCGGCGGGCGGCGCGCTCATCGTCGCGAACATCCGCACGTTCGCCCGGGTCCAGCCGGCCCGGTCGACGACGAGGATGCGCGACACGTCGGCGGGCGCCCGACCGTCGGCCGGGACCAGGCGGGTCACGCGCGCGGCATGCTCGGCGGCGGGACCGGCGGCGTCACGCAGCCCGGCGACCAGGTCCTCGAGCTCGGCCCGCGGCGCAGCGGGCCCCGGCCGGGCCGCACGCGCGGCGACCCGCTGGGCGGTGTCCCAGTCGACCGGGCCCGTCGTCGCGCTCATGCGGCTCACGGTAACCCGCCACCCTGGCCGCCCTCCCCGCCGTTCGCCCACAGCGTCCCCACCACACCGCCCCGCCCACGCCCCGTCCACCCCCGCCCCCGCCCCCGACTCCCATGCACGAGATCGGCACTCCCGTACGAGATCGGCAGTCCGGACTGACGACCTCGCGTGCGAGTGCCGACCTCGCCGGCGCTCACCACAGGTCGCGGCGGGGCGGCCGGCCGGCGTGAGGTCGGCAGGTCTGCGTGAGGTCGGCAGCTCTGCGTGAGGTCTGCAGTCGGAACTCACGACCTCGCGGGAGAGGGCCGGTCTCGCGGGCGTCGCGGGCGGGGTGTCGCGAGGGAGCGGGGGGACGGTGGCGGGTCAGCCCGTGCAGCCGCAGGCGTGGAGGTTGGTGACGAACTCGTCGATCGCCTGGCGCGGCCCGAACGGACCGGTCTCCTTCTCGTGCTTGACCAGCACGACGAAGACGAGCTGGCGACCGTTGTCGTCGACGACCGTGCCGGCCAGGCCCTTGACCCCCGACAGGCTCCCGGTCTTGGCGCGGACCAGCCCGCGCGCGTCGGACGACAGGTAGCGGTCGCCGAGCGTGCCGGTCAGGCCGCCGATCGGCATCCCCGCGGCGATCGAGCGCAGCTCGGGATGGGCCGGGTCGACGACGAGCTCCACGAGGTCGAGCAGGGTGAGCGGGGTGAGGAGCGAACCCTCGGCCAGGCCGGAGGCGTCGGCGAGCACGGCGTCCTTGGTGTCGACGCCGAGCCGCGTCACCGCGCGCAGGACCGCCTGGGTGCCGCCCTCGAAGCTCGCAGGGAGGCGCTGGTCGAGCGCGACGACGCGCGAGACCACCTCGGTGATGGTGTTGTCGGAGTCCTCGAGGAAGAAGTGCACGAGCTCGGGCAGCGGGGCCGACGAGACGGTCGCGAGCACGGTCGCCCCGGCCGGTGCGGCGGCGCGCGCCGGGTCGCCGGTGACCGTGATGCCCGCCTCGGTGAGCCGCTGCGCGAAGATCTTCGCGGCGGCGATCGTCGGGTCGGCTGACCGCGGCGGGTAGGGCACGCCCTCCTTGGTCGCCGCGATCTTGACCGCGAGCGCGGTCACGGGCGCGACGTAGCCCATGTTCAGGTCGCCCTCGTCCCAGCCGGGGCTGGTGCGCGGCCCGGTGAACAGGGTGTCGTCGACCCGCAGCGTGACGGTCGTGAGCCCGACGAGCTTGAGCTGCTTGGCCGCCGCTCGCGCGAGGTCGCCCAGGCCCGCGCGGCCGTTGACGACCGCGGCGTCGCCCGCGTCGGGCGCGAGCATCATGTCGCCGCCACCGACGAGCACCACCTGGTCGCCGCTGCCGCGCACGACGCTCGTCGTGAGCGTCGTCGTGGCGTCGAGCGTGCCGAGCGCCGCGACCGCGGTGACGAGCTTCGCGGTCGACGCGGGCTCGCGCGGGGCGGTGGACCGCCGCTCGGCGATGACCTCGCCCGTGAGCTGGTCGGCCACGACGACGCCCGTCGCGCCGTTCTTGCCGAGCCGGGAGTCGTTCGCGAGCTTGTCGACGAGCGTCGCGACGGGGTCGGACGCGGGCTCGGGCACCTGCTCGTCGAGGTCGCCGAGCGCGGGGACGACGTCCGGCGGCGCGACCGCGGCGGGCGCGCTCGGGAACGGCGCGGCCTCGGCGGGGACCGGGTCCAGGGTCACGAAGCCGGGCGCGACGTCGTACGCGTCGGCTGCGACGTAGCCGCCCAGGCCGAGGACCAGGACGAGCATCGTCGTGCCGACGACACGCGCACCTGTGGCCATCGTCACGCTCCGCTCGGGGACCCGATGGGACGGTCGGCCCACCGGTGGGTCAGAATATGTCGACAAGACGGTCCGCCCGTACCTGCGGCGCGCCGGTCCCCGAACCACGCCGCCCGGCCACGCGTCCGATCCGCGACCCGGCGAGCGGACAGGAGAGCCGTGGAGTTCGACGTCACGATCGAGATCCCCAAGGGTCAGCGCAACAAGTACGAGGTGGATCACGCAACGGGGCGGATCCGGCTCGACCGCATGCTCTTCACGTCGACCCGCTACCCCGACGACTACGGCTTCATCGAGGGCACCCTCGGCGAGGACGGCGACCCGCTCGACGCCCTCGTGCTGCTCGAGGAGCCCACGTTCCCCGGCTGCCTCATCCGCTGCCGCGCGCTCGGCATGTTCCGCATGCGCGACGAGGCGGGCGGCGACGACAAGGTGCTGTGCGTCCCGACGGGCGACCAGCGCGCGGCCTGGCGCCAGGACATCGACGACGTGTCCGACTTCCACCGCCTGGAGATCCAGCACTTCTTCGAGGTCTACAAGGACCTCGAGCCCGGCAAGTCCGTCGAGGGCGCGCACTGGACCGGCCGCGCCGAGGCGGAGGCGGAGATCCAGCGCTCGCGCCAGCGCGCGATCGACGCGGGCTACGAGCACTGACCCACCCCGCACGTACGACGAAGGCCCGGCTCCCGTGAGGGACCGGGCCTTCGTCGTCGCTGGTGCGCGGCAGGTCAGGGGCGACCCGCGTACGGCATGGAGCCGGCCCAGCGCATCGACGTGATGCGCACGGCCACGCCCGGCCGCGGGGCCTCGATGATCTGACCGCCGCCGATGTACATGGCGACGTGGTAGATCGAGCCCGGGTCGTTCGGGTTGGTGCCCCAGAACACGAGGTCACCGGGACGCATGTCGGCGTACCTGATCTTGAGGACCTGCTTGTACTGGTCGCGCGACGTGCGGTTGATCGCGACGCCCGCGCTGCGCCAGGAGGTCATGGTCAGGCCGGAGCAGTCGTAGCCCGGGCCCGTGCCGCCCCACACGTACGGCGCCCCGAGCCGCGTCTTGGCGACCGCGACCGCGTTCTGCCCTTGCGCGGCCGAGCCGCGCGAGATGCCGGTGCCGAGGCCGTACTGCGACGGCGGCGTGGTGGGCTTGGGCGGCGGCGGGGTCGTCGGCGCAGGCGGCGGGGTGGTCGGGTTCGCCGGTGGCGGCGTCGTGGGGTTCGCGGGCGGCGGGGTGGTCGGGTTGGCCGGCGGCGGGGTCGTGGGGTTCGTCGGCGGCGGCGTCGTCGGGGTCGTCGGCGGCGGAGTCGTCACCGGCGGGCGGGTCGGCTGCTGCGTGGGCGGCGGGGTGGGCTGCTGCTCCTCCTCGCGCTTGCGGCGGGCCTCCTCCTCCTCGCGCTTGCGCCGCTCCTCGTCGATCGCGGCCTGACGCTGACGCTCGACGTCGACGCTCGTCTGACGCGCGGTGGCGAGCTCGGCCAGGAGCGTCTCGCGCTCGGCCTCGCCCGCGGCCTGGGCGGCGGCCGCGTCGTCGGCGGTGGCCTGCGCGGCATCGAGGAGCGTCTGCGCCTGCGCCTGCGCGTCGGTCGCGTCGTCGGCGGCCTGCGTCGCGGCGCCCGCGAGCGTGCCGGCGACGAGCGTGGTCGCCTGGTACGCCTGGACGGCCTCGTCGGTCTTGCGGGTGAACTGGTCCATCTGGCTGGTCCGACGAGCGACGTCCTCGAACCCCTCGGCGGACAGCAGCGCCTCGACGAGGTCGGCGGACCCGCCCGAGCGGGCGACCTGACGCGCGATCGCGACGAGCTCGCGGCGCGCCTTCTCGGCGGCGGCGGCGGCCTCGTCGGACCGGTCCTGCGCCTGGGCGGCGGCGTCGTGCGCGACCTGCGCGTCGGACATCGCCTGCGTGTAGGCCTCGCCGGCCTGCTGGACCTCGAGCTCGGCGGCGTTGGCCTCGGAGCTCAGCTGCGCGAGGCGGATCTCCATCTCGGCGACCGAGCGCTGCGCACGACCGACCGCGGCCTGCGCCTGGCGCACGTCGTCGTCGGACGGCGCGCCCGGGTCGGCGACGGCTCCCGGCGTGCTGACGAGCAGCAGCCCGACCGTCGCTGCGGCGAGCGCACTCGCGCCCCGTGCTCGTCGCACGGCCCCTCGTTCGCCCACGTCGTCGTGCCCCTTCCAGCGGTCCCTGCTCGTGCGTGCCCCTGCGCACGCCACCGGCGGTGACGGACGCGCTCTGCGGACGCTACCTGCGGGAGCCCCAGAAGTGAACACCAGTCACAACAGTCCCACCTTTCACACTAGTCACATTTCGGACGAACCGGATGGACGAGACAGGGGATGTTCACCATGCGAGACGGGCGTTTCACGTTGCGGTACGTGGTGCCTACTCTCACCCCATGCCCTGCCGTCGAATGTGTCGCTGACGCGCACGTTCGGCCTGCCCGCCGGCTGCTCGACGTCGATCCGACGAGCACACCGACGAAGGTCCAGCGGGGCCCTCCCCGTTCGAACCGTGCGCGACCCTCCCCTCTCCCGCGGGACGGACGTCGGCTGCCCGAGCTCCCCGCGGATCCCCTTCCCGCCACCAGGAGCACGCAGATGAGCAACGAGAACTGGAACTTCGAGACCCGTCAGGTCCACGCCGGCCAGACGCCCGACCCCACGACGGGCGCCCGCGCGCTGCCGATCTACCAGACGACGTCCTACGTCTTCCCCGACGCCGGCACGGCCGCCGCGCGCTTCGCGCTGCAGGACCTCGGCCCGATCTACACGCGCATCGGCAACCCCACGCAGGAGGTCGTCGAGAACCGCATCGCCTCGCTCGAGGGCGGCGTCGCCGCGCTGCTCGTGGCCTCCGGCCAGGCGGCCGAGACGCTCGCGATCCTCAACGTCGCCGAGGCGGGCGACCACGTCGTCGCGAGCCCGTCCCTCTACGGCGGGACGTACAACCTGCTGCACTACACGCTGCCGAAGCTCGGCGTCGAGACGACCTTCGTGACCGACCCGCACGACGCCGAGGCCTGGCGCGCGGCGATCCGCCCGAACACCAAGGCGTTCTTCGCCGAGACGATCCCCAACCCCAAGTCCGACGTGCTCGACATCGAGCTCGTCGCGGGGGTCGCGCACGAGTACGGCGTGCCGCTCATCGTCGACAACACGGTCGCGACGCCCTACCTCATCAACCCGCTCAAGTGGGGTGCCGACGTCGTCGTGCACTCGGCCACCAAGTACCTCGGCGGGCACGGCTCGGCGATCGGCGGCGTGATCGTCGACGGCGGCTCGTTCGACTACGCGCAGTACCCGGACCGCTTCCCGGGCTTCAACTCGCCGGACCCGTCGTACCACGGCCTCGTGATCGCCGAGGCGCTCGGCGTCGGCTCCGCGTTCGGCGCGAACCTGTCCTTCATCCTCAAGGCGCGCATCCAGCTCCTGCGCGACCTGGGCGCGGCGATCTCGCCGTTCAACGCGTTCCTCATCTCGCAGGGCATCGAGACGCTGTCGCTGCGCGTCGAGCGGCACGTCGAGAACGCGACGAAGGTCGCGCAGTGGCTCGAGGCGCGCGACGACGTGCTCGGCGTGCACTACTCGGGCCTCGAGTCGAGCCCGTGGCACGCCAACCAGGTCAAGTTCGCGCCGCGCGGCGGCGGCGCAGTGCTCGCGTTCGAGATCGAGGGCGGGTCGGCGGCCGGTCAGGCGTTCGTCTCCGCGCTCGAGCTGCACTCGAACGTCGCGAACATCGGCGACGTGCGCTCGCTCGTCATCCACCCCGCGTCGACGACGCACAGCCAGCTCACCCCGCAGGAGCAGGCGCTGTCCGGCGTGACGCCGGGCCTCGTGCGCCTCGCGGTGGGCATCGAGCACATCGACGACATCCTCGCGGACCTCGAGGCGGGCTTCCGGGCCGCCAAGGGTGCCGCCTGACGCTCGTCCCGACGAGCGGGGTGGGGCGTCGCACGGCGCCCCACCCCGCTCGGTCCACGGACCTTCGTCCCGCACCGCGGTCGCGGCGGGACGTCGGCCGCGCCCCTGCGTAGATTGGTTCCCCATGTCCGACGAGTCCTCCGCCTTCGCCCCCGCCCGGGCGCTGGCCAGCACGCGCGCGAGCCGCACCCCGGTCGCGCAGCGGGCTGCCGTGCCCGCGTCGTCGGCATGGCAGGACGGCGACGAGGTCGGGCGTCGGCAGTTCGCCGACCTCGGACCGTTCGCGCTCGAGTCCGGCGGTCGCCTGCCCGCGGTCCGGCTCGCGTACGAGACCTGGGGCGAGCTCGACGAGGACGGCTCGAACGCCGTGCTCGTCCTGCACGCGCTGACCGGCGACTCGCACGTCACGGGCGGGGCCGGCCACGGGCACCCGACGCCCGGGTGGTGGCAGTCGATGGTCGGGCCGGGTGCGCCGATCGACACCGAGCGCTGGTTCGTCGTCGCGCCCAACGTGCTGGGCGGCTGCCAGGGCTCGACGGGACCCTCGTCGCCCGCGCCCGACGGCCGCCCGTGGGGCAGCCGGTTCCCGCAGCTGTCCGTGCGCGACCAGGTCGCCGCCGAGGTCCGCCTGGCCGACCTGCTGGGCATCCGCACGTGGGCGCTCGTGATCGGCGCGTCGATGGGCGGGCTGCGCGTGCTCGAGTGGGCCGCGTCGGAGCCGCAGCGCGTCGAGGCGTTCGCCGCGATCGCGACGAGCGCGCAGACCTCGGGCGACCAGATCGCCAACTTCCACACCCAGCTCGTCGCGATCCACGCCGACCCGAAGTTCCGCGGCGGCGACTACTACGACGCACCCGACGGCGACGGCCCGCACGTCGGGCTCGGGCTCGCGCGGCAGATCGCGCACCAGAGCTACCGCTCGGCGTACGAGCTCGACGAGCGCTTCGGGCGGATCCCGCAGGGCGCCGAGGACCCGCTCGAGGGCGGGCGGTTCGCGGTGCAGTCGTACCTCGAGCACCACGGCGACAAGCTCGTACGACGGTTCGACGCCAACACCTACGTCACCCTCACGCGCACGATGATCACGCACGACCTGGGCCGCGACCGCGGCGGCGTGGACAACGCGCTGTCGCAGATCACCGCGCGCGGGCTCGTCGTGGCCGTCGACACCGACCGGCTGTTCCCGCTCGCACAGGCCGAGCGGATCGCCGCGCACGTCCCGGGAGCGGGACCCGTGCGCGTCGTGCACTCCGACTTCGGGCACGACGGGTTCCTCATCGAGGAGGACGAGGTCGGCAGGCACGTCTCGGAGTTCCTCGGCGAGCTCGTCCGCACCCGCCCCTGACCTGCGCCCCCGCATCGGCGTGCCCGCACGGCAGGATGGGGCCATGACCGCGTCGCTGACCGAGGCCTCGACCGCGCTGCACGACCAGTGGGACCTGCTGCGGCGCTGGGTCGTCGAGGTCGTCGACGACTCCGTCGGCGACGCACCCTCGGTGCTCGAGGGCTGGACGGTCACGGCGCTCGTCGCGCACCTCGGCCGGGCCATGGACGCGCTCGCCGCGTGCTCCCCGCTGCCGGCCGGCACGGTCCCCCTCACGCTCGCGGAGTACCTCGGGACGTACGCGGGGCGGGCGGGCGACATCGCCGAGACCACGCGCGCACTGGCCGCCCAGGTGGCCGGCGACCCGATCGGCTGGATCGACGACCGCGCGGCGGCCGCGTTCGCGGCGCTCGACGCGCTGACCGCGGCGGGCGACCCCGTGGTGCAGGCCCGCCGCGGGCCCGTGCGCCTGTCGACCATGACCGTCTCGCGCGTGATCGAGCTCGTGGTGCACGCCGACGACCTGTTCGTGTCCGTGCGCCGCGTGCCGGGCGCGGGCGCCGGCCCGGACCCGGTCGAGCCGCGGGCCCTCGACCTCGTCGCGCGCGAGCTGCTCGCGATCGTCGTCGCACGCGGCGGGTGGGACCTGGAGGTGACGGACGCGCGCGCCTGGGTGCGCCTGGCCAGCGGTCGCGCACCCTACGACGTCGACGCGCTCGCCGCCGCGATCGCCCCGCGCTGGACCGGCGACTCCGTGCCCGACCTCGGGCGCATGCTGCCCGTGCTCTGAGGGCCCCGGCACCCGGATTCACCCTGGGCAGCGGCGGCGGCATCCGCCAAGGTGGGCGCATGGGGGTGCCGAACGGGGAGCCGAACGGGGTGCCGAGCGGGTCTGTCGCGATCGGGCGGGTCCTGGCCGCGATGGACGCCGAGCGCGCGCAGTGGTCGCGCACCGACGGGCTGGGCGTGTTCAGCGACGTGTACCGGGACGTGACGGCGCTCGTCGCGGTGCGGGTGACCGACGGGACCTTCACGCACCCGGACTTCGTCGAGGACCTCGACGTGCGGTTCGCGGGCCTGTTCCTCGACGTGCCGCGCGACCTCGCGGCGCGGCGCACGGTCAACAAGGCGTGGGCGCCGCTCGTGGAGCGTCGCGCGCACGCCGGGCTGTGGCCGCTGCAGCTCGCGCTCGCGGGCATGAACGCGCACATCAACCACGACCTCCCGCTCGCGGTCGTCGCGACGTGCGAGGCGCGGGGAGTGCCACCGACCGCACGCGGTGTCCACGCGGACTTCGAGCGCGTCAACGACGTGCTCGCGGAGGTCGTCCGGCCGCTGCGGCAGTCGTTCCTCGACGCGCGCGTGGTCGCGGCGGGCGGTGAGCTGTCACCCGTGGCTGACCTCGTCTCGAACTTCTCGATCGACAAGGCGCGCGACGCGGCGTGGGCCAACGCGCTCGTGCTGTGGCACGTGCGCGACCTCGGCTTCGTCGCCGCCGCCGCGCGCGACGCGCTCGCCCGGACCGTGGGCCTCGTGAGCCGCCAGCTGCTGACGGTGTTCCCGGACCCGCTCGACCGGCCGTAGCCGCCCGCCCCGGGTTCCGGACCTGCGCGTCCCCGGGCCGGGCGATTCCCGGGCCCGGCGCACTACCGGTGGGTAACGTGACGGTGTGATCGCGGCCTACGCACGAGACCTCTCCCCCGACGACCCCGTCGCCGCCCTCGAGGTCGGCGACCGGCCCGAGCCACAGGCGCGCGAGCACTGGTCCGTCGTCGACGTGCGTGCCGCGGCGCTCAACCACCACGACGTGTGGTCGCTGCGCGGCGTCGGGCTGCGCGCCGAGCAGCTCCCGATGATCCTCGGCACCGACGCCGCGGGGGTCGTCGACGGGCGCGAGGTCGTCGTGCACGGCGTGATCGGCGGGACGTCCGGGCACGGAGTCGGGCCCGACGAGCCGCGTTCGCTGCTGTCCGAGCGGTACCCGGGCACGTTCGCCGAGCAGGTCGCGGTGCCGACGTGGAACCTCGTCGACAAGCCCGCCGAGCTCTCCTTCGTCGAGGCCGCGTGCCTGCCGACCGCGTGGCTGACCGCCTACCGCATGCTCTTCACGACCGGACGTGCCACCCCCGGGCAGCGCGTGCTGGTGCAGGGCGCGGGCGGCGGGGTCGCCACCGCGGCGATCCTGCTGGGGGCGGCCGCCGGGCTCGAGGTGCTCGTCACGAGCCGGTCCGACGAGCGGCGCACGCACGCCCTGACGCTCGGTGCGGCCGCCGCGGTCGAGCCCGGGGCGCGCGTGCCGCGCGTCGACCTGGTGCTCGAGACCGTCGGCCGGGCGACGTGGTCGCACTCGCTGCGCTCGGTGCGTCCCGGCGGGACCGTCGTCGTCGCGGGGGCGACCTCGGGCGACCCGACCGCCGCCGAGCTCACGCGGGTGTTCTTCCAGGAGATCTCCGTGCTCGGCGTGACCATGGGCTCGCGCGACGACCTCCAGCACCTGCTCGCGTTCCTCGCGCGGACCGGCGTCCGGCCGCTCGTCGACCGCACGTTCGCGCTCACGCAGGCGCGCGACGCCGTCGCTCGGCTCGCGGCCGGCCAGCAGTTCGGGAAGATCGTCCTGACGACGTGAGCACGCAGGCGGGCGCACGACGAGGGAGGCGAGGACGGTGAGCGACACGACGGCGACGGAGCCGGCGAGCGGAGCGGCCACCGGCCCGACGACCGCTCCCGCGACGCCCGACGAGGACGTACCCACCGTCGTCTCACCGCCCGGCACGTGGGTGCCCGACGTGCTCGGGCCCGACTACCAGGCCCAGACCCTGTACCTGGCGCCCGACGACGAAGGTGCGGTCGTCGCGACGGTCGTGCGGCACCGACCCCCGTCCGACGAGGCCGTGCGCCCCGCGCGCGCCCTGCTGTACGTCCACGGGTGGTCCGACTACTTCTTCCAGACCGAGCTCGCCGAGCACTGGACCGCGCGCGGCGTCGCGTTCTACGCGCTCGACCTGCGCAAGTACGGCCGCAGCCTGCGCCCGCACCAGACGCCCGGCTACGTCGACGACCTCGTGACGTACGACGAGGACCTCGCCGCCGCGCTGGACCTCGTCCACGAGGAGCTCGGGCGGCACGCGCGGGTCGTCGTCATGGGCCACTCGACCGGCGGCCTCATCGCCTCCCTGTGGGCGCACCGCAACCCCGGACGCCTCGCCGGCCTCGTGCTCAACAGCCCGTGGCTCGAGCTCCAGGGCTCGGGGATGCTGCGCCACCTGTCGAGCCCCGCCGTCGCGCAGATCGCCCGCTTCCAGCCCAAGGCGCCGCTGCCCAACATCGACCCGGGCTTCTACAACCGCACGCTGTCCGCGGCGTCCGGCGGCGAGTGGACGTTCGACGACCGGTGGCGGCCCAGCCCGTCGTTCCCGGTCCGTGCGGGGTGGCTGTCGGCGATCATGACCGGGCACACGATCGTCGCGCGCGGGCTGCAGATCGACGTGCCGGTGCTCATGATGGCGTCGTCGCGCACGCTCATCACGCCGCGCTGGAACGACGCGATGCGCTCGGCCGACACCGTGCTCGACGTCGAGCTGCTCGCACGGCGCGCGACCCAGCTCGGTCCGTGCGTGACGGTCGTGCGGATCGCGGGCGGCCTGCACGACCTGGTGCTGTCCGCGCCGCCCGTGCGGGCGCGCGTCTACGCGGAGATCGACCGCTGGTCGGCGGGGTACGGCTGGGCCTGAGGCTCAGCCGCGCACCTCGTCGTGGCGTCCCGTGGCCTCGGCGAGCGTCGGCCCGCCGTCGCCCAGGCGCCACGCGCGCCAGCCGTCGACCTCGACGGGCGTGCCCGCGGCGTACGTCGCGGCCTCGCTCGGCTCGAAGAACCGGGCACCGTCGGCGAACTCGATCGACCCGTCGGGCGCGAGCGTCGCGACGAGGCGCTGACCGCGGCGCTCACGGAACCACACGAGCGTCACGAGCGCGCGGCGCTGCTTGGCGAGTGTCGCGAGCTCGGGGTACGGCATGTCCGGTCGGCGGGGCGGCGGGGGTGGGAGCTGCACGACGGGCGCGGGGGTGGCAGGGGGGTCGGGGTCGGGCGCCGGGTCCTCGTACACGGGCTCGTCGAGTGGCCGCTCGTCGGGGGTCTGCTCGTCGTACGCACGCTCGTCGTGTGCACGGTCGTCGTACGCCTGCGCGTCGGGCGCCGGCCGCCGGGGTCCGGGGTGGCCGAACGGCTCGTGCGACGTGCCCAGGACGTGGCTCAGCGGCTCGGCGAGCTGCGCGGGGGCGGGCGCGAGGTCCGACAGGAAGGAGGACATCGACTCGTACAGCGGCGACGCGGTCGCCGGGTAGCCGCGCTCACCGTCCGGGTCGGCCGCGGCGGGCATCGGGGCGGTGCTCGTCGTGCGGGACGCGGGCGGCGACGGGACGGGTGCGGGCGGACGCGCCGCGTGCGCGGCGGAGTACGGCGCGCCGTACGGCGCGGGTGGACGGCCCGGCGTCGCGCCCGTGACGTGCGGGTTCGTCAGGGGCGGGTGCGCCGGGGCGTGGTTCACGGGCGGCGCGTACGACGAGGTCGTGCGGTTCGTCGGCGGCGCGTACGACGGCGGGACGGGCGCACCGGCGGCGCGGCCCGACTGCGGGATCACGGCCGGGGTCGCGCGCGTGGACGCGGAGACCTGCGCGCTCGGGGTGCCCGCGACGGGCAGCACCGCGGCCGTGGGCGCGGGGGTCGTCGGGCGTGCGGGCTGCGGCGGCGGGGGCGGGACGGCGGCGTTCTCGCGGCTCGTCGTGGGCAGGCCCGGGGTGCGGCTCGTCGTCTGAGCCACCGGACGGTGCGCTCCCGGCTGCGGGGGCCGGGCGGTCGTCGGCTGGCTGGGGCCCGAGGGGAAGGCGGAGGTGGACGGCAGGCCCGAGCCGTACGACGAGCCGCCGTTCGCTGCACCGCCGTTCCTTGTGCCGCCGTGACCTGTGCCGCCGTGGCTCGTGCCGAGTCCGGGGAGGCTCGGTGTGGCGCCGCCGAGCGGTGCCGGCGGGCGGCGACGGCCGTCCTCGTACGCCATGGCCGTCGCGAACGACGCCTCGCTCGACCGGACCAGCCGCAGCGCCGTCGGCTCGACCGGGCGCCGCACGTTCTCGTGCCGCGCGAGCGGCGAGACGTCGAGGAACCGGCGGTCGTCGACGCCGCGGACCACGCCGAGCTGCAGCACGTCCACGTGCCGGCCCGGGCCCCGCAGGTAGCTCAACGTGTCGCCCGCCTCGGTCGCGACCTCCGAGCAGATCACGACGAGGCGTACGCCCTCACGCCGGCTCGTCGCCATCCCGTACGCCACCTGGTCACGGAACGCCGCGAAGTCCACCGCGAACCGGTCGGGGTCCGCGTGGTACGAGCGCGCCAGGTCGGTGCCCGTCATGCGCGCTGCCGCGCCCGCGTGCCGCAGCGCCGCGACGACCGCGTCGTCGTCCAGCACCTGCACGGCCTCGAGGACCACCGCGCGGCCCGTCGCGTCCAGCGCGAGGAGCTCGGGCAGGTCCGCGTGGTCCGGCGCGCTCGAGCGGTGACGCACCGGGAACAGCGGCTCCCCCGCGATCGCCGCGAGGTGGTGCGTGAGCAGCGACGCGAGATCCTGCGCGAACGACCCGGGCAACGGCTGCATCGGCTGGACGAGGCGCGGGCGACCGTCGTCGAGCTCGAACAGGGGCATCCGGTCCCGGCCTTCCTGGGGCGCGCGACGTCCGACCGGCGCGGTCTCTGCGCCCTGCCCGGGCGTCTGAGGTCCTCGTCCCGGCGTTCGTGGCAGCCCCGACGACGGTGTGCACGCGGAAGTTCCACGTGTCAGCGACACTCTGGCACGTGCGCGCATGTCCGGTCTGTCCGCCGGACGGGTCGAGTTGACCGCCCGCGACGGCCGTGCGGGTGACGTACCGGGGCAATCCTCGCCCTGACGGGGACGCATGTCACGCGTCGGCGCTCGTGTCGGCGCAGCGAGGACGCCCCTGGCCGCGCGCCGTTCTCGTGGAGCGTCTGCTCCGGTGGACCGGTGGCCGCTCTCAGGCGTCCCGGAGCGCGTCCTCGACCCGAGCGACCTTCCCGTCGAGCTCGCCGACGTAACCGGGCCGGATGTCGGCCTTCAGGACGAGCGAGACCCGCGAACCGAACGGAGCGACCGCCTCGGTCGCGCGCCTGACGACGTCGAAACAGGCGTCCCAGTCACCCTCGATCGTCGTGAACATCGCGTCGGTGCGGTTCGGGAGACCGGACTCCCGCACGACCCGGACCGCCGCCGCGACGGCTTCGGAGACGGAGCCGTCCGCACGGCCGGTTCCGCTGGGGGCGACGGAGAAGGCGACGAGCATCCCCCGACCCTGCCCGTCTGGCGGCCGGGACGCAACGGCTGGTCCGACGTGTGTGGCCCGACGCGTGTGTGGCCCGACGCGTGCGGGGTCCGACGCCTCGGGTCCGGCGCGTGTGGGTGGTCGGAGGTTCGATGGGCGGATGACGGCACGAGTGCGATGGGCGGACGTGAGGCGTGACGCGCCAGACCTGGCGGCGGTGGTCGAAGCGCTGTTCAGGGCGGGGACGAACAAGACGATGGCGACGCTGCGGGCCGACGGCTCGCCGCGGATCTCCGGCACCGAGCTCGAGCTCGGTGACGACGTGACGCTCGGCATGATGCCGGGCTCGGTCAAGCTGCAGGACGTGCTGCGCGACCCGCGCGTGGCCGTGCACAGCCCGACGCTCGAGCCGCCGTCGGACACGACGCAGTGGCTGGGCGACGCCAAGCTCGCGGGTCGGCTGGTCGAGGTCGCCCGGCCCGCCGAGGGGCCACCGGGGGCGTACTTCGCGCTCGACGTCACCGAGGTGGTGCACACGCGGCTCGACGAGTCGGGCACGCGGCTGGTCGTCACGTCGTGGCACCCCGGGCGCGGGACGACGACGTTGTCGCGCGACTGACACGGGGGGGCGGGAGGACGACGCTGTCGCGCGGCTGACACGCGGGGCGGGGGACGACGTCGTCGCGCGACTGACACGCGGGGCGGGGCGACGACGTCTCGTGTGACCGCGGGGTGCGATGCGGCGTGGGAGGCTCGCTCTCCGCCGTCGCGATGGCCGTCCCACCGTGACCCCTCGCTGTCCACAGGGCCAGCCCGGCACGTCGGACCTTCCCTAGAATCGTACGTATGTTCGATTCCTCGGGGCCGGGTGGCGTGAGCACGGTGCTGGGCGGCGCGCGCTCCGGCGGCGCGCGCGCCGGCAGTGCCGCTCCGCGGGCCGAGGACGTGCTCGCGGAGCTGGAGGACCTGCGCGAGCGCCTCATGGGGCTCGCGCGTCGCGCGGCTGACGCCGATCGGTGGACCGGTGCGCAGCGTGCCCTTGTGCTCGGGACGCTCGACCGGCTCGCGGCGCTCGTCCCCGCGGTGCGCGCGCCGGTGCTCGCGGCCCACCAAGCGGCGGCAGCGGCTGCGGGCGCCGAGCGGGAGCTCGCCGACACCCGGGCGCGGCAGACGGGCTCGTCCCGCTGGCAGGTCGCGACGCAGGTGCGCACCGCCGAGGCGCTCACCCGCCTGCCGGACGTGCGCACCGCGACGGCCGAGGGTCGTGTGCGCGAGGGGCACGCCGACGTGCTCGCCCGGACACTCGCGGAGGCGCCCGCGCAGGTGGCGCAGGCGCTCAGCACCGCCGAGGGGCAGGCCGCGGTGGTCGACCTCGCGCAGGGCGTCGACTCCCGTGAGTTCGGGCGCGAGCTCGCCGCCTGGGTGGCCGCGCAGCACCCCGCGCACCACGCGGACCAGCGGGAGGCGCACCGCCGCGCCCGGTTCCTCACGCTGACGCATGCGGCCGAGGGGACGTTCCTGCGCGGCCGGCTCGACCCGCTCGCGGGCGCCCGCCTGCAGCGCGCGCTCGACGCGACCGGCCACCGCCCCGACGAGGACCGGACGCCTGAGCAGGCACGCGCCGACGCTCTCACGGCGCTCGCCGGCGGGTCAGTCCGGCACGGGGTTGGTGGCGGTGACGCCGCGGCGGCGAGCGGCGGCGACGCCAGGCAGACCGCGAGCTGCGGCGAGGACGACATGCCGGTGGAGGGCGGCGACGCCGACGGGGCGGCGGGGCCTCGTGGAGTCGGCGCTCCCGGCGTCGGCGGCGCCGGGTCGGGGTCGCACGTCTCGCTGCTGGTTCCGGCCGAGACATGGGCGCTCGTGAGGAGTCAGCAGGGGCAGCGTCGCGCGGCCGGTCCACGAGCACAGGGGCGGCGGTCAGAGGGCGTGCCCCTCATGCCGCCGACCGTCCCGTCCGCGGTGACCGACGCGGGGGTACCGCTCTCGGCGACCGAGCTCGCTGCCGCGCTGTGCGACTGCGCCATGACGCGGGTGGTGATGGGCGCTGCGGGGCTGCCGCTGGACGTGGGTCGGACGCGGCGAGCGTTCACGCCCGCGCAGCGCTACGCCGTGATCGCGCGGGACCGGGTGTGCGCGTGGAACGGCTGCAGCGTGCCGCCCGCGTACGGCCAGCTGCACCACATCGCGTGGTGGCACCGCGACGGCGGCGCGACCGACCTCGACAACGCCCTGCTGCTGTGCGGCTTCCACCATCACGAGGTGCACCGCCTCGACCTGGACGTCGAGCGCGTCGAACGGGCCGAGCCCGGGGTGCTGTCGACGCTCGGCTCACCAGTCGGCGGCGAGGGTCGGCGGTATGTGTTCCGCACGCGCGGCGGTCGCGCGCACAACGCTCCAGGAGCAGTGCCGGCCGGGGGCGCGCGTGTCGAGGCGGTCCCGCCGTGAGAGCCCGACCGCCCGTGAGCAGGTCAGGAGGTGGGCGTGGCCGCGTCTCGCTGGGCGGGGAGGTGGGAGGCCAGGAGCTGAGCGAGGTGGATGCCCTCCACACCGGCGAGCTGGTCGGCCTGGGTGCGGCACGAGTAGCCGTCGGCGAGGTAGATGTCACCGGGTGCCGCGTCGCGCAGTGCGGGCAGGAGGGAGTTCTCCGCGACGGCGACCGAGACGTCGTAGTGGCCCTTCTCCATGCCGAAGTTGCCTGCGAGGCCGCAGCAGCCGGCCATGGCCGAGAACTGCGCGCCCGCGTCGGTCAGCAGTCGACGGTCAGCGGTCCACGTCATGACCGAGTAGTGGTGGCAGTGCGGCTGGACGACGGCGGTGACGTCGGACAGGTCGGGCACCTGCCAGCGGTCGCCGGGGCCGATCGGCGCGGGCGCCGTGAGGAGCTCCGCGAGGGTGCGGGTCTCGCGCGCGACCGCGACCGCGCGCGGGTCGTCAGGCAGGAGGTCGGTCAGGTCGGAACGGAGGACAGCGGTGCACGAGGGCTCGAGGCCGACGATCGGGATGCCGTTGACCGCGAACGGGCCGAGCACCTCGAGGAGGTGCTCGAGCTGGTGACGCGCACCGTCGAGCTGGCCCGTGCTGATCCACGTGAGGCCGCAGCAGGCCTGGTGGTCGGGGACGAGCACCTCGTACCCGGCGTCCCGCAGCACGGCGACCGCCGCGTGGGCGACCGAGGGTGCGAGCGCGTCGCTGAACGAGTCGGTCCACAGCAGCACGCGCGGACGTCGGCCTTCGTCGTCCCCGCGCTCAGGCCGAGGCTCGTCGGGCGTGCTCGCGACCGTGACCTGGTCCGCGCCCTCCCGTCGGACCCAGCGCCGGAACGGCTCGTCCGCGAAGCTGACCATCTCGCGGCGGGTGTCCATGCCGCCCCCGGCGAGGACGAGCTTGGCGATCGGTCGGACCCCGAGCACCGCGTTGACGACCCGCGCGAGCCCGGGCACTCCCGTGACGATGCGCGCCCAGCGGGGCAGCCAGCCGAGCGCGTAGTGGTTGATCGGGCGAAGCCTGCGGCGATACGTACGGTGCAGCACCTCCGACTTGTACTGAGCCATGTCGACGCCCGCGGGGCAGTCGGACGAGCACGCCTTGCAGCTCAGGCACAGGTCGAGCGCCTCGTGGACCTCGGGCGACGACCAGCCGCGCGAGACGAGCGAGCCGTTGGCCATCTCCTGCAGCACGCGCGCGCGGCCGCGCGTCGAGTCCTTCTCGTCCTTGGTCGCAAGGTACGACGGGCACATGAACCCGCCCGCGGCGGTCGAGTCCGCGCGGCACTTGCCCACCCCGACGCACCGGTGGACGGCGGTCGTGAGGTCACCCGCGTCGTGCGCGAAGGCGAAGCCCGTGGCGGCCGGCAGACGGTGCGCGGCGGGGCGCCGCAGGTCGGCGTCGAGCGGCCGGGGCCGGACGAGGACGCCGGGGTTGAGCAGGTCGCGGGGGTCGAACAGGTCCTTGAACGCCCCGAACACCTCGATCGCCCGCGGCGAGTACATGACCGAGAGCAGCTCGGAGCGAGCCCGCCCGTCGCCGTGCTCGCCGGAGAGCGACCCCCCGTGCGACGCGACGAGCTCCGCCGCGTCCTCCATGAACGCCCGCAGCGGGTTGCCGGACCGCTCGAGCGGGATGTCGAGCCGCAGGTGCACGCAGCCGTCGCCGAAGTGCCCGTACGCGAGCCCGTCGACCCGGTGCTGGGCCATGAGCGCCTCGAGGTCACGCAGGTACCCGCCGAGCTTCGCGGGCGGCACGGCCGAGTCCTCGAAGCCCGGCCAGGCCTGCTCGCCGGACGGCGTGCGCCCGCCGAGACCGGCACCGTCCTCACGGATGCGCCACATCGCGGTGGCCGCCGGACCGGGCGGGAAGAGGGCCACGGCGTCGGTTGCCGAGTCGGCAGCCAGCGCCCGGGCCCGGTCGAGTGCCTCGTCGAGCGTGTCGGCACCGACCTCGACCATCAGCCAGCCGCCACCGGGTGGCAGGTCGGGCACCGCGGCGGCACCGCGGACTCGTCGGACCACGTCGACGAGCCGTGCGTCCATGCCCTCGATCGCGATGGGCCGGTGGGCGAGGAGTGCGGGCACGGCGTCGGCGGCGGTCGGCATGTCCGGGTAGCCGAGCACGACGAGCACGGGCGCTGCCGCGACCGGGACGAGCCGCAGCGTGGCCTCGAGCAGCGTGCCGACGGTGCCCTCGGTCCCCACGAGCGCCTTCGCCAGGTCGGCGCCCTTCTCGGGCAGCAGGTGCTCGAGCGAGTACCCGGAGACCTGGCGCCCGAACCGCCCGAGCTCGGTGCGCAGCAGGTCGAGGTTCGCTCGCACGAGCTCGGCCAGGCCGGGGACCACGTCGAGCGCGCCCTCCCCCGCACCGGCCGTGAGGCGACGGCCGGTGCCGTCTACGAGGTCGAGTGCGAGCACGTTGTCCGCGGTGCGGCCGTAGGCGACGGCGCGCGGCCCGCACGCGTTGTTGCCGATCATCCCGCCGAGCGTCGCGCGGGTCCACGTGGACGGGTCCGGCCCGAACCGCAGACCGTGGGGTGCGGCTGCCCGCTGCAGCGAGGCCATGATCACGCCCGGCTCGACGCGCGCGGTGCGTGCCTCCGGGTCGATCTCGAGGATGCGGTTCACGTGGCGCGAGAAGTCGAGCACGACGCCGGGGCCGATCGAGTTCCCCGCGACGGAGGTCCCCGCACCGCGAGCCGTGAGCGGCACACCGGCCTCGCGCGTGACCGCGAGCGCGGCCAGCACGTCGTCGCGGTCGCGCGGGAAGACGACGACCTCGGGCACGACCCGGTAGTTCGAGGCGTCGGTCGAGTACTCGGCGCGGCGACGGGACGAGTCGTCCACCGCGCCGCGCACGGCGGACCGGAGCGCGGCGACGACGTCGGTGCGCAAGCGGTTCTCGTCGGCCACGGCAGTCACGGGGGGCATCTTCGCACTCGCGCGCGGAGCCGGACCGGGACCGGTCGCAGACCGGACGCCGACCCCCATGGCCCTCGAGCCACGACCAGGCCGAGCCCGTCAGCGGCAGGCCCGTCACGGCAGGCCGGTCAGGTGCAGGCCGGTCAGTGGCAGGCCGGTCAGGGGCAGGCCGGTCGGGGGCGGCTGGTCTGTGGCGCCGGCCGGTCAGGGGCGGGCTTGGTGCGGGCAGGTCAGCGGCGGGCGAGGGGGCAGCCGGCGCACGCGAGTGGGAGCGGGGTGTCGCTGGGCGTGCCGGGGTCGCACGACGAGCACGGCGCGTCGCGGCGGGCGAGCGTCGGCGCGAGGGCGCCGCGGCGCGCCCAGTGGTCGAGCGCGGCGACGACGAGGCCCTCGTCGATCCCGAGGGTACGCGCGGTCGTCGCGGGCGTAGCGCCGGAGCGCGTCACGCGCAGCACGTCGTCGAGCACGCTCATCGGGGCGCCTCCGGACCAGCAGCGTTCGCACGCGCTGTCCGCACGGGTCGTGGCACGTCCCTCTCCGCGTTCATCCCAGCAACCGCCCGACCTGGAACACCACGACCGCGCCCACCCACGCGACGGTGAACCCGACGCCGACCCCGAGCGCAGTCCACCGCAGCCCGAACATCCTCCGCTGCTCGGCGAGGGTGGCCAGGCACGGGCTGTAGGCGAGCACGAACCACAGGAACCCCGCGGCCGCGGCCCCCGGGTGCCCACCGGACGACCGCTCGAACGTCGCCCGCAGCCGGTCGCCGAGGTCGCCCGGGTGCGCGGGGTCGTCGGGCTCGGCCACGGCGGCCGTCTGCGCGAGCGACCCCACGACGACCTCCTTGGCGACGAAGCCGGTCGCGAGCGCGGCCGCCGCCTCCCACGTGCCGAACCCGGCGGGTGCGAGCACGGGGGCGAGCGTCGAGGCGGCGCGCCCGTACAACGAGTCCTGCACGGGCACGTCGGCGATCGCGTGATGGCCCGTCACGGGGATCGCCATGAGCAACCACACCGCGGTGAGCGTCCCGACGATGATCACGCCCGCCTTCCGGGCGAACGCGAGCACCCGGACCCACACCGACAACGCGATCGGCCGCGGCGCGGGGCGCTGGTAGGCGGGCAGCGCGAGGACGAGCGGCTCGCGGCGGACGTCGCGGAACAGCGTGCGCCGCAGCGCCAGACCGCCGAGCACGACGAGCGCGGCGGACGCGAGGTACATGACGAAGATGACGGTGCCCGCGTGCTGCGGGAAGAACACCGACGCGAGGAGCACGTACACCGTGAGCCGTGCGGTGCACGACGTGAACGGGATGAGCAGCCCCGTGAGCAGCCGCTGACGCGCGTGCGGGAGCGTGCGGGTCGCGGCCAGGGCGGGCAGGTTGCAGCCGAAGCCGACGACGAGCGGCAGCACCGCCCGGCCGTCGAGTCCGATCGCCCGCATCGCGCGGTCGGCGACGAACGCCGCGCGGGCGAGGTAGCCGCAGTCCTCGAGCAGGGCCACCGCGACGAACACCAGCGCGAGCAGCGGGACGAACGACAGCACCGTCCCGACGCCCGCGAGGGCGCCGTCGACGAGCAGGCCCTCGAGCCAGTGCCACGGGCCCGACGACGGCAGGGCGGCGCGCACCGCGTCGGCGAGCCAGCCATTCACGAGCGTGTCGACTGCGGCGATGAGCGGGGCGGCCACGGTCGTCGCGAGCTGGAACAGGGCCCACATCACGACGAGCAGCACCGGGATCCCCGCGCGCGGGTCCAGGAGCACGCGGTCCACGCGGTCCGACCAGGTGCGCACGGGTGCCCGCGGCGCGTCGCCCCCGAGCTGCACGGCGGCCAGCACGTCGGCGACCCACGCGAACACGCGCTCGGCCTCGTCGTCGCTCGCGGCGGTGCCGGCCGCGGCCGCCTCCCCCTCGAGCACGGTGTCCGGAGCGGTCCCGGGCGTGGTGACGCGTCGGCTCGGCGCGGTGGTGAGGCGGCGGGGGTGCGTCAGCGCGAGGGCGACGGCCGAGGCGAGCCGGTCGAGGCCGGCCCCGGTGCGCGGGTCGACCACGACCACAGGGACGCCGAGCTGGTCCGCGAGGGCGTCGGCGGGCACGGTCAGCCCTCGCGTGCGAGCGACGTCGGTCATGGTCAGCGCGACGACGACGGGCCGCGCGGCGCTCGCGACCTGACCCGCCAGCACGAGCGACCGGGCCAGCCCCGCGGCGTCGACCAGGAGCACGACGAGGTCGGTGCTGTCGTCGTGCACGGCGTGCGCGGCGACCTGCTCGTCGGGCGAGCGCGCGTCGAGGCTGTACGTACCGGGCAGGTCGACGAGGCGGCACGGGACGCCACCCACGCGCCAGCGGCCCTCCTGCAGCTCGACCGTCGTCCCGGGGGCGTTGACCACGCGCTGTCGCGCGCCCGTGAGCGCGTTGAACAGGGTCGACTTGCCCACGTTCGGGTTGCCGACGAGCACGATGCGGGGCTCGTCGAGCACGGCGGTGCCGACCGGCCCGGGCGAGATCGCCGCGGGCGCCTCGTGGCAGCTCATGACGTGGTCAGGTCGACGGGCGCGACGGGGGCGACGTATACGTGGACGCACGTCTGGGCGTCGAGCGCGAACCGGTCCGCACCGATCCCCACGACCCGGCCGCCGAACCCGCCGCGGTGCGTGACGTGCACGACCGCCCCCGGAGCCAGTCCCAGCTCACGGCAGCGTCTGCGCATCGCCCCGTCGAGGTCGATGCGCGTGACCCGGACCACGTCGCCCGGCGTGCTCTGCGCGAGGTTCACGCACTCGACGCTAGTGATGAGGTGAGGCAATCCTCACGGGACGGAAGTCCCGAACACCTCGCCCCGGGACCTGGGTTCCGGGGCGAGGTGCCCTCGGGTCAGGCGAGAGCTGCGTCCAGCGTGATCTCGGTACCGGTCAGGGCCTTGCTCACCGGGCAGCCGAGCTTGGCGCTCTCGGCGGCGGCGAGGAAGCCGTCGGCGTCGAGCCCCTCGACCTGCCCGCGCACCCGCAGGGCGATCCCGGAGATCCGGAATCCGCCGGCGGGGTCGGGCCGCAGCGTGACGTCAGCCGTCACGTCGAGCCCGACGGGCGTGCCGCCGGCCTCGGCGATGACCGCGGAGAGCTGCATCGCGTAGCAGGACGAGTGGGCGGCCGCGATCAGCTCCTCGGGGCTGGTGACGCCCTCGGCGTCGTCGGCCGCGCGGCGCGGGAACGAGACGTCGTACGCCCCGGCGCCCGAGCTCGTGAGCTCGACGTGACCGGTGCCCTCGGTCAGGGTGCCGTGCCAAGAGGTCTTCGCGCTGCGCGTGGGCATGTCCGCTCCTTCTCGTCGGGGTGGTGGGCGCTCGTCGTGCCGCGCGAGGCGGCGCCGCCGGGCCCGTCCGCCCACGCTAGGCCCCCGCCCGCCGCGGCGCAGCCCGGCGCCCACATCGCGGCGCGACCCGCGCACGGGGGCACGCCAGGGCCACGACCAGGACGGCGGCGAGCGTCAGCGGGCGCGTTCGAGGTGGGTCGCCACGACCGCCTGCGGCGCGCCCGCCTCGCGCAGCGTCCACGCCGCACGGGCGTGCAGCGCACGTCGGTCGGCGGGCAGCAGCCCGCCGTACAGCGCCGCGCGCACCACGTCGTGCCGGAACACGAGCCGGTCGCCACGCGCCTGCACGACGCCCGCCGCGAGCGCGTGCCGCAGCGTTCGCCAGACCTCCGCGACCGGCCGGTCGACGAGCGCGGCGAGGTCCACGACGACGAACGAGACGCCGAGCACCGACGCGGCGGACAGCAGCGCGAGCACGTCGGCGCCCAGGTAGGCGACGCGCGACCGGACGACCTCCTCGACCTCGCCCCGCCAGCCAGGCAGCACCGCGTCGATGCCGCCCTCGACCGCGACGAGCGCGCCGGCGTCGTGCGCGGTCGTGACCACGTCGACGACGAACCGAGGGTTGCCGCCCGCGGTCGAGATCGCGCCGCGCAGCGACGGACCGAGGCTCGCGCCCACGATCGCCTCGGCGAGCTCGACGGCCGCGGCGGTCGGCAGCGGGCGCAGCTCGAGGTAGCGGGCGCCGGCGCGCGTCCACCGGCTCACGACGTGCGTGACCGCGGGGCGGTGCGGCACCGGGCGCAGGGTCAGCACGACGAGCGTGCGCGGCGGGAAGCCGTCGCCCGACGCGGCGGCCAGGCCCGCGAGCTCGTCGTCGTCCCAGGAGTGCACGTCCTCCAGGACGACGAGCCGCGCGGACCCGTCGACGCACGGGCGGCGCAGCTCGTCGAGCGCGTCGGCGCCGCCGCACACGCGGATGCCGAGGAGCTGGGCGCCCGACTGCAGCGCCTCGACGAGGCTCGTGCGGCCGACCCCGGCCTCACCCTCGAGCAGGACGGCGCCGCCCGGCCCGTCGGTGGCCTCGGTCAGGTAGGCCTCGAGGTCGTCGAGCTCAGCGGCGCGGCCGACGAGCGGCCAGGCACGACCCGGTGCAGGCATGGACCGATGCTAGGTGCAGCTGGCCACTACCAGGCTGGGTGAAGAGCGGGACACGCACGGGCGGCCGACTGCCTGCGCGGCCGGCGCACCGGGCGCTCGCTCTCGCGCGCCACGGCAACCGGACCTCCGCGGCTCAGCGCGTGTACTCCCAGTGCCACGCCTCGGGCTTGCTGCCGCCGGCCCGCGCCCACGCCGGGTGCACCCACCCGAACTCGCCCGCGTGCTGCTGCATCCACGCGTGCTGCTTGGTGCCGAACACCTGGATGCCGCCGCCGAGGTCGACGGCGATGCCGGTCCCGTGGTTCGACGTGCCGGGCTGGGCGCACAGCCAGCCCTTGCGCGCACGGCAGCTCACCTGGTTGCCGTACGAGCGGTAGGAGTCGGAGATCGCGAGGTGCACGCCGAAGTCGGCGTGGTACGCGGCGTCGAGCGCGTCGAGGTCCTCGGCGGCGTCGCACCGCAGCAGCGCGCTCGAGTCGAACGACGGGGCGCACAGCGCGGAGGACGGGATCTGGCCGTTCGCGTAGCCGAGCAGCGACTGCTTCCAGGCGGCACGCTCGGCCTCCTTGGCGGCGGCGGCTTCCGCGGCGGCCTTCGCGGCGGCTTCCGCCTCGGCCTTCGCCGCGGCCTCGGCGGCGGCCTTCTCGGCGGCCGCCTTCTCGGCTGCGGCCTGCTGCTCGGCGGCGATGCGCTCGCGCGTCTCCTGGGTCGTCTCGGCGACCTCGCTGCTGAGCTCCACGACTCGCGCGACCGCCTCGCGGATCTTGCGCGTCGTCTCGTCCTCGGGCCCGGCGACGGGCGGCACGACGACCTCGTCGGCCGGGTCGACGACCTCGGCGGGGGTGTTCGGGTCGGCTGCGCTGCTCGGGTCCGCGGCACCGGGGTCTGCGGCCGGGTCGGCCGGGGCGGTCGGCTCGGCGGTCGCGCCGTCGGCCGGGGCGGTCGGCTCGGCGGTCGCGCCGTCGACCGGAGCCGTGGCGTCGTCGGCCGGGGCCGTGGCCGCGGCGTCGGGTGTCGTCGTGGCGTCGGGGGCGGCCGGTGCGAGGCGGTCCTCGGACGCGCTCAGCAGGCCGGGCACACGCGCCGGGGCGTCCGTCGCGGTCTCAGCGGTCGCGGCACCGTCGGAGGCGGCGTCGTCGGAGGGCGTCGTGGCCGAGCCGTCGGCGCCGCGCTCGGTCGCGGCGGTGCGGTCGGCGGTGCGGTCAGCGGTGCGGTCAGCGGTGCCGTCGGCGGTGCGGTCGCCGCTGCGGGACGGGGCATCGGCGGACCGCGCCCGCAGGACGCCGGCCTCGTCGAGCAGGTCCTCGAGCTCGGCCGTCGCGGCGTCGAGCTCGTCGAGCGTGTCGTCGTCGGGGGTCACGACCTCGGCCGCGTCGGTCGCGGCGCGCGCGGTCTGCACGGCGTCGAGCGCGGCGTCGGCGACGGCGGCTCGCGCGTCGCGCATCGCGGTGCGGTCCTGCTCGTTCGCGGCCGTGCTCTGCGAGACGAATCCGCCGAACGCCGCCGTGAGGGCGACGACGACGAACCCCTTCGCCAGTCGGCTGGGGGTCACACGGGTGGTGGGGCGCGTGCGAGTCCGCTCTGCTGCCGCGTGGCGGCCGCCTCCGGACGTACGCCGGCGCTGCGGCTCGTCAGTCATCGATCTCCACGCTAAGGAGCGTTCGCGGGATGTCCAGGTTGAGATCCGTCAAGGTCCTGCAAGGCTTGACCGGCGCAGTCGCACATGTCCGACACAACGCCCAACCGGGCAGCGATCAGGCGACGGAACGCCTCCGGAGCGACCGACGGACGTCCCTCCTGGTCACGTCCCGAATGCGCGCCGAGGGCCCTGCGGAGCACTTTCCGCATACCGGACACGGGCTCGGCGCAGGCCCTCGACGGGCGTCTTCACGTCTCCGACACACAAGTTCACCCGCTCCGACGAGGCTGTGACAGCGACCACAGGAGCCGCGACACGCCGTGCTGACCTGCGCAGACCGGACACGTCGGACGAATCGTGCACACGCTTCCATGTCGCCGACACCCGGAGCGCCGCGGCCACCGGCACGTGCACGAGCGTCGGGTGCGGTGAAGGACGGGTCTGGTGAAAGACGGGTGCGGTGAAGGACCCGTCAGTGCCTGGGCAACGCCGCCGGGGCGCGCGCGGGCACCACGGGTCGCGCGGGCGGTACCGGCGCCAACCGCACGTACGGCTCGCCGGGTCGCGGCCGCGGGTCGCTCTCGCCCCGGTTGGGCCACAGCGCGCACGCGCGCTCGGCCTGGGCGGCGATCGTCAACGACGGGTTCACCCCGAGGTTCGCGGAGATCGTCGACCCGTCGAGCACGTGCAGCCCCGGGTAGCCGTGCACGCGGTGATAGGGGTCGACGACGCCGTCGGCCGCGGAGCGCCCGATCGTGCAGCCGCCGATGAAGTGCGCCGTCATGGGCACGTCCACCACCTCGGCCACGCTCGAGGCGGGGAACCCGCCGAGCTGGCGCGCCATGGCGCGGTACGCGTCGTGCGCCTGCGGGATCCACGTGGGGTTGGGCTCGCCGTCGCCCGGCGTCGAGGTCAGGCGCACGCGTCCGCGCCAGGTCCGCCGCGGCTGCACGACGATCGAGGCCGCACCGGTCTGCATCACGAGCCCGATCACGGTGCGCTGCGACCACGAGCCCAGGCCCAGCAGCAGCGAGCCCATCTGGCCGGGGTGGCGCAGGGCCGCGGCGCACCAGCGCCCTACGTGGCGCACCCGCGCACCGGTCGGTCGCTCGCCCGTCGTCGGGCCCGCGGTGAGCACGGTCGACAGCAGGCCCATGAGGTTGGACCCGCGGCCGTACCGGACGGGTTCGAGGTGGGTGCGCTCGTCGAGCCAGATCGACGAGGTGATCGCGACGCCGCGGGTCAGGTCCGGCCCGGTCCGCCGGTCGCGCCACCGCGCGACCGCACCGCCGAGCGCCTCGGAGTTCGTGCGCGTCAGGTGCCCGAGCCGGTCGGACAGCGCGGGCAGCACACCGTCGGCCTTGAGCCGGTGCAGCAGGTCCTGCGTCCCCCACGCGCCCGCGGCGAGCACCACCTGCCCGGCCCGCAGGGTCCGACAAGTCCGACGAGCAGTCCGACGGGCCGTCCGACGAGGACGCCGACGGCCGGTCGCGACGACGTCGACCTCCCACGTGCCGTCGTCGGCCGGGCGCACCGCGGTCACGGTGGTGAGCGGCACGACGCGCGCGCCGCCGCGCTCCGCGAGCGGCAGGTAGTTGGTCTCGAGCGTGTTCTTGGCCCCGAACCGGCAGCCCGTCATGCACGCGCCGCACTGCGTGCAGCCCCGGCGCTCGGGCCCGACGCCCCCGAAGAACGGGTCGGGCACCACGGTCCCCGGCTCGACCCGACCCTCGCGCCCGAACACCACGCCGACGGGTGCGCGCCGGTACGTGCCCGCGACCCCGAGCTCCTCGGCGGCACCGCGGACGACCTCGTCGGCCGGCGTGGTCGCGGGGTTCTCGACGACGCCGAGCATGCGCCGCGCCTGGTCGTAGTGCGGCGCGAGCTCGGCGCGCCAGTCGGCGATGCCCGCCCACTGCGGGTCGTCCCAGAACTCGTCACGCTCGGGCTCGTACAGCGTGTTGGCGTAGACGAGCGAGCCGCCGCCCACCCCGGCGCCCGCGAGCACGAGCACGTCCGGCAGCGCGTGGATGCGCTGGATCCCGGTGCAGCCGAGCCGCGGCGCCCACAGGAACCGCCGGACGTCCCACGAGGTCCGCGGCAGCGTCTCGGGCGTGAACCGCCGCCCGGCCTCCAGGACCATGACGCGGTAGCCCTTCTCGGTGAGCCGCAGCGCCGCGACCGAACCGCCGAAGCCCGAGCCGACCACGATCACGTCGGCGTCGAGGGCCGCGGCACGGGCCGTGGTCGGGCCGGGGGACGACGACGGTGTCGCGGGCCGGGGATCACTCACGCGCCTAGTGTCGGTGCTGAGGACGGCCGACCGCGCGCACGGCGACGCAGCGGCGCGGCGGGGCGGGCGCGACGAGCACGACGACGGCCGGGTGACCATCGGATGAGCGAGGACCGGGTACGGGAGGCGCTGCGGGCGGTGCCGCGGGTGCAGTTCCTGCCGCGCGCACAGCGGGCGCACGCCGACGAGGACCGCGCGCTGCCGCTGTGGCACGGCTCGACGGGCTCGCAGCCCAGCACGGTCGTGGCGATGCTGCGCCTGCTGGACGTCCCGCCGGGTGCGAGCGTGCTCGACGTGGGCGCGGGCTCGGGGTGGACGACGGCACTGCTCGCCTGGCTCGTCGGACCGGACGGCGACGTGCTGGGTCTCGAGCTGGACCCCGAGCTCGCGGTCTGGGGCGCGGCGAACGTCGCCGAGTACCTGGGGACCCCGGCCGGCGCCGGCCGTGCGACCCCTCGCGCGCGGCTCGAGATCGCGCCGCCCGGGACCGTCGGGCGCTCTCGCCCGGGCGGCTGGGACCGGATCCTCGTCTCGGCGGCCGCGCGCACGCTCCCCGACGAGCTCGTCGGGATGCTGGCCGACCCGGGCCGCCTGGTGCTGCCGATCCGGTCGACGATGCACCTGCTCGTCGTCGCGGACGGGCAGGTCAGCGACACGACGCACGGGTCGTACGCGTTCGTCCCGCTGCGCTGAGGGGCGCGCCGGCACGCCGGTCCTCGGCGGGGCGTTCGACGAGCGCCGCCACCAATTCGGTCGTACCGGATGACGTGGGGCGTACCGGTCAGTAGCGTGCGTCGGGCGTGCGTGGTCTCCGCCGACGAGGGCAACGGTCAGCCCGACGGTCCCACGGACGCTCCGTGAGAACCCACAACTCCAGGGGTGCACATGTCACGCAGATCCGTCCTCGCCTCCACCACCGCGCTCGCGGTGGCCCTCAGCACCGCGCTCCTCGGCTCGTCGGCCACCGCCGCGCCACCCGGTCCACCCACCCCGTCCGACCACGGCATCGACCCCGCGCTCAGCAGGGTCACGCTCGACGAGGCGCGCAAGGCCGCCGGGATCGTCGGTGCCAAGGGTCGGATCACCGCGCTCGTCGAGCTCGACACGGCCGCGGGCGTCGAGGTCGCCGCCCAGGGTGCCGACGCCGTGCAGGACGCCGCCGCGCAGACGGAGGCCGTCGCGCAGGACGTCGTGCCGGCCGAGCTCACCGCGAAGAACGTCGCCAGCGCCGCACCGAAGCGGCTCGGCACCCTCACCAACCTCATCGCCGGGACGCTCGTCAGCGGCGACGCCGCCAAGATCCGGGCGCTCGCGTCGTCGGACAAGGTCACCGCGATCCGCCTCGTCGTCCCCAAGCGCCCGACGAACGCCAACACCGTCACGTTCACGCGTGCGCTGCAGGCGTGGCACGACACCGGCCAGACCGGTGAGGGCGTCTCGGTCGGCGTCATCGACACGGGCCTGGACTACACGCACGCCGACTTCGGCGGTGCGGGCACCGTCGAGGCGTACGAGGCCGCGTACGGCGAGGACGGCACCCAGCCGATCCCCGCGGGCTCCTACGACCCGGCCAAGTTCGCGGGCGGCTACGACTTCGCCGGGCCGCTGTACGACGCGAGCCTCGACGAGCCCGGTTCCACGGACGTCCCCACGCCCGACGAGAACCCCATCGACTCGCTGTCGACGTCCCCCAACTCGGGCCACGGCACGCACGTCGCCGGCACCGCCGCCGGCTACGGCGTCGACTCGACCGGCAGCACGTTCGACGGCGACTACTCGACGCTGACCGACGTCTCCGACTGGCAGATCGGCCCCGGCGCCGCGCCCCGCGCACAGCTGTGGTCGTTCAAGGTGTTCGGCGACATCGGCGGCTCGACCGATCTCACCGGCCTCGCGCTCGACCGTGCCGCGGACCCGAACGGTGACGGCGACCTGTCCGACCACGTCGACGTCCTGAACCTGTCGCTCGGCAGCGACGGCACCCCGGCCGACGACCCCGACAACGCCCTCATCGACGCGCTGACCAAGCTCGGCGTGGTCGTCGCGATCTCCTCGGGCAACGCGGGCGACATCACCGACATCGGCGGCTCGCCGGGCAACGCCGCGAGCGCGATCACGGTCGCGAACTCCGTGGGCGCCCCGGTGCTCGACGCCGTCAAGGTCACGGCCGCCTCCGACGCCTCGCTCGTCGGGAAGCTGTTCGCGGCGCAGAACTCGGTCGCGTACTCCGGGCCGGACGTCACCGCCCCGGTCGCCTACGTGGCGGCCGACTTCGACGGCTGCACGGCGTTCACCGCGGCGCAGGCCGCGCTAGTCGCCGGCAAGATCGCGTACCTGTGGTGGAACGACGACGACTCCGCGCGGCTGTGCGGATCGGCCGTCCGCTTCAACAACGCGACCGCCGCGGGCGCCGTCGGCGTGGTCCTGCCCACCGAGCAGGCGGTCTTCGCCGCAGGTATCGCGGGCAACGCCACGATTCCCGGCGCGCAGCTCACCAAGCAGTCGACCGACGCGCTCCTGCCGGAGATCGAGGCGGGCACGCTGTCGCTGACGATCGGCCCGGGCCTCGCGCAGTCGAGCAGCCAGGAGGGCGCGGGCGACCTGCTGAACGACGGCTCGTCGCGCGGCGTGCACGGCTCGCTCGGCATCGCCAAGGTCGACGTCGCCGCACCCGGCACCGGCATCCTGTCGGCCGCCTCGGGCGGCGGCACGGCGGGCCAGCTGCTGTCGGGCACCTCGATGGCCGCACCGCACGTCGCGGGCATCGCCGCGCTGGTCCGCGCCGCGCACCCGCGCTGGTCGGCGACCGACGTCAAGGCCGCCGTGGTCAACACCGCGACGCACGACGTCACCACCGAGCCCGGTGGCACCGGTCTGGCGTACGGACCCGAGCGGGTGGGCGCCGGTCGCGTCGACGCGCTGCAGGCCGTGCAGACGAACGTCCTCGCGTACAACGCCAAGAACCCGGCGCTCACGTCGGTCGCGTTCGGCGTCGTCGACGTCGGCCCGAAGACGGTCGTGCGCACCGCCAAGGTGACCGTGCGCAACACCGGCCGCACGCTCGCCAGCTACGACGCGTCGTTCGTCGCCGCGTCCACCGCGGGCGGCGCGAGCATCACGGTCCACCCGACGCGCGTCAACGTGCCGCCGGGCCGTTCCACGACGCTCACGGTCACGCTCAAGGCCGACCCGGCCACGCTCGAGCGTGACATCGACCCCACGTCCGCCTCGGTGCAGTCCGGGCTGCCGCGCGAGTACGTCGCGGGGCTGACCGGTCGGGTCGTCCTCGACTCGCGCACCGCCGCCTCCGACCTGCGCGTCCCGGTGCAGGCCGCGCCGCGTCTGGTCTCGCACCTCAAGGCCAAGGACGTCACGTTCTCCGGGACGTCCACGACCGCGGGCCTGGCGCTCACGGGCAAGGGCGTGTCCTCGGGCGGCTGGCAGTCGCTCACCACGCCCCTGATCCTCGGCACGACGAGCCCCCAGCTCGAGGAGGACCCGACGCTCACCACGTCGGCCTCGGCGCTCGCGTCCGGCGACATCAGGTACGTCGGCTGGTCCTCGACCGCTCCCTACGTCGAGGCGCTCGGCGCCGACCCGCAGGAGTACGGGCTGCTCAACATCGGTGTCGCGACGCAGGGCGACTGGGCCTCGCTCGGCCAGGCCGTCATCCCCGTGATCGACACCGACGTCGACGGCGACGGCACGTACGACCTCGAGTCGTACGTGTGGAAGCTCGACCCGTCGATCGACCTCACGGTCGTCTCGACGTTCGACCTGCACGCACCCGCGTCGAACCCGGCGGTCGACATCGAGCCGATCAACAACGAGCTCGGCGACGTCGACACGGGCGTGTTCGACAACAACGTGCTCGTCGCGCCGATCAGCCTCGGTGCCGTCGGCATCGAGCCGGGGGCCACCCCGACCGTCACCGTCTGGACGTACTCGCCGTACGGCAAGGACGACGTGGTCGACGAGGCCGAGCCGTTCACGGTCGACCCGTACGCCCCGCCGTTCTGGTTCGAGAACGACCGCGACTCGCTCATCTCCACGAACGGCGCCGGCGGGGTCACCATCCCCGTGCACCGCTCCGCGAGCGCAGCCTCGGCCGAGCTCCTGGTGTTCCAGCACCACAACGTCGCGGGCAAGCGCGTCCAGGTGGTCAAGGCGACCCTGCCGACCGCCACGACGACGACCCTGTCGGTCGTCGGCGGGACGTCGTACGGCGAGAAGGCGCTCCTCAAGGCGAGCCTCACGCCGCCGTCGGCGAAGGGCACCGTCGCGTTCCGCGACGGCACGCACCTGATCGCCGTCGCGGACGTCCGGCGCGGCGCGGCCACCGCGTCGGTGCAGCTCGGGCTCGGCGCGCACTCGATCACCGCGTCGTTCGTCCCGGCGAGGGGTTCGACGTTCCTGCCGTCGGTGTCCGCGGCGGTCCCGGTGACGGTCGCCAAGTCGGCGACGACGACGAAGGTCACGGTGACCGGTGCCTCCGTCCGCTCCGGGGCGTCCGGTACGACGAGCGGCGGCGGCAAGCCGTACCCGGGCGGTGCGGGCGCGTCGCAGGCCGTCGTCACGGTGACCGGCGCGACCGCGGCCCCGTTCGGGACGGTCACGCTGACCGAGGGGACGAAGGTCATCGGTACCGGCACGCTCAAGGTCCAGCGCCTCACGGGCACGGTGTCGATCGCGCTCCCGCGTGATCTCGCGCCGGGCCCGCACACGCTGACGGCGAGCTACGCCGGCAGCAAGTCGACCGAGGCCTCGCAGGGCTCGGTCACGTTCACGGTCCGCCGCTGACGCGGTCGCCCTGAAGAGCACGCCCTCGGCGGGGCGTCGTGGCCACGGCCGCGGCGCCCCGCCGTCGTGCCGGGCCCCGGCCCGGGCGTTCGCGCGACGAGCCGACTCAGAAGACGAGACCGGTCAGAGGAGGACGAGCCCGCTCAGAACAGCGTGTCGACGACGAGCCCGCGCGCAGCGGGCTGAGCCGCCCCGTCGGGCCGGGTCGCGGCGTCGGCGACGGTCGTGGGCCGCGGGAGGAGCCCGTCGCGGGCGGCGCGCGCGGCGATGCCTGCGAGCTCGTCGGCCCGCTCGTTGAACCGGTCC
Source organism: Cellulomonas gelida (assembly GCF_006538725.1). GTDB lineage: Bacteria > Actinomycetota > Actinomycetes > Actinomycetales > Cellulomonadaceae > Cellulomonas > Cellulomonas gelida. The sequence goes on along the minus strand of NZ_BJLQ01000016.1, from coordinate 4,570 downwards.
CCGCGGTGGCCGCGGACCCACGTGAACGTCACGGGGCCCGAGCGCTCCGCGATGGCGCGGTCGATCGCCTGCACCAGCGCGAGGTTCTGCACCGGGCCGCCGCCCGCGGTGCGCCAGCCGCGGCGCCGCCACCCGTGCACCCACTCCGACGAGCACTTGATCGCGTACTGCGAGTCGGCCTCGATGCGCAGCGGCTCGTCGCCGGGGTGCGCCCGGACGGCCTCGAGCACGGCCATCAGCTCGGCGATCTGGTTGGTGCCGGACGTCTCGCCGCCGCTGGCGCTCGTGCCGTCATGGTTGGCCCAGGCCCACCCGATCGCACCCCCGGGGTTGCGCAGGCAGGAGCCGTCGGTGCTCACGGTGATCATCGCCGACCATTGTCGGCCACCCGGACGCGCACGGTCGTCACCGTCCACACCTTCGTCGTCGCCCCTGTTCAGGGCGTCGTCGCCGGGGCGAGATGTCCACCCCTCGGGATGTTGCCGCCATCTCGCCGCGACTTCGTTGCGATCAGGTGAACTCGCCCCTCGATCGTCCTACTGGTCAGTAACGTGCGCCCCACGCTCCGCACCGCGCCCTCGTCGAGATCGGGTCGCGGGGCGCCCCGAGGGATACACGAAGGGACACGCATGTCACGACCAGTCCGGCGCTCACTCCTGGCGTCCACCACGGCGGTGTCGGTCGCGCTGACCAGCGCGCTGCTCGCCACGTCCGCCACCGCTGCGCCTTCCGACGCGGGGCCGGCCGCCTCGCGCCTCGACCCCGCACTGTCCTCGACCACGCTCGCCGAGGCCCGCAAGCGCATCGGCGTCACCGGTGACGAGGGCCAGATCACGGCCCTCGTCCAGCTCGCGACCGACGCGGGCGTCGACGTCGCCGACGAGGGCGCCGACGCCGTCCTCGAGGCCGCCGCCGCTGCCGAGGACCTCGCGGCCGACGTCGTGCCGACCGAGCTCACCGCGAAGAACGCGGGCTCGGCCACGCCCAAGCGCCTGGGCACGCTGACGAACCTCATGGCGGGCACGCTCGTCACCGGCGACGCCGAGAAGATCGCGGCGCTCGCCGCGTCCGACGACGTCACCGCGATCTACCGCGTGGCGACCAAGCGTCCGTCGAACGCGAACACGGTCGACTTCACGCGCGCGCTCGCGACGTGGCAGGACACGGGCGAGACCGGCGACGGCGTGAGCATCGCCGTGATCGACACGGGCCTGGACTACACGCACGCCGACTTCGGCGGCGCGGGCACCCTTGCGGCATACGAGGCCGCGTACGGCGACGACGGCACGCAGGCCGTGGACCCGGCGTGGTTCGACGCGGCCAAGTACGCGGGCGGCTACGACTTCGCCGGGCCGCTGTACGACGCGAGCCTCGACGAGCCAGGCTCCACGGACGTCCCGACGCCCGACGCGAACCCCATCGACTCGCTGTCGACGTCCCCCAACTCGGGCCACGGCACGCACGTCGCCGGCTCGGCCGCCGGGTACGGCGTGACGGAGAGCGGCACCACGTTCACCGGCGGGTACGACGACCTCACGGACGTCTCCGACTGGCAGATCGGCCCCGGCTCGGCGCCGGGCGCGACGGTCTGGGCGTTCAAGGTCTTCGGCGACATCGGCGGCTCGACGAACCTCACGAGCCTCGCCCTGGACCGCGCCGCGGACCCGAACGGCGACGGCGACCTGTCCGACCACGTCGACGTCGTCAACATGTCGCTCGGCTCGGACGGCTCCCCGGCCGACGACCCGGACAACCTGCTCGTCGACGAGCTGACCAAGCTCGGCGTCGTCGTCGCGGTGGCCTCCGGCAACGCGGGCGACATCACCGACGTCGGCGGCGCACCCGGCAACGCCGCGAGCTCGCTCACGGTCGCCAACTCGGTCGGCGCCCCCGTGCTCGACGCGGCGCGCGTCATCGAGGCGGACGCCGCGGCGCTGCGCGGCCAGACGTTCGCCGGCCAGAACTCGATCGCGTACTCGGGCGGCGCCGACGTGACCGCGCCCGTCGTGTTCCTGGGTGCCAAGTTCGACGGCTGCACGCCGTTCACGCCCGAGCAGGCCGCGGCCGTCGCCGGCCGGATCGTGTACCTGTGGTGGGACGAGACGCCCGCGCGCGTGTGCGGCTCGGTCGCCCGGTTCACGAACGCCTCGAACGCCGGCGCAGCCGGTGTGGTGCTGCCGACCGACGTCGACGTGTTCTCCGCCGGCATCTCGGGCAACGCCGCGATCCCTGGCATCCAGCTCACGAAGTCCTCGACCGAGGCGCTCATGAGCGAGATCGAGGCCGGCTCCCTGCGGCTGCAGATCGGTCCGAGCCTCGCGATGCGCGGCACGCAGGCCGGGGCGGGCGACCTGCTCAACTCGGGCTCGTCGCGCGGTGTGCACGGGTCGCTCGGCATCGTGAAGCCCGACGTGGCCGCGCCCGGGACGGGCATCCTGTCGGCCGCGTCCGGCGGCGGTGCTGCCGGGCACGTGCTCTCGGGCACGTCGATGGCGACCCCGCACGTGGCCGGCATCGCCGCGCTCGTCCGGGCGGCGCACCCGGGCTGGACGGCCCAGCAGGTCAAGGCGGCCGTCATGAACACCGCGACGCACGACGTGACCACCGAGGCCGACGGCGCGGGCATCGCCTACGGCCCCGAGCGCGTCGGCTCCGGCCGTGTGGACGCGCTCGCCGCGGTCGAGACGGACGTCATCGCGTACGCCTCGCAGGACGAGGAGCTCACGTCGGTCGCGTTCGGCGTCGTCGACGTGGCGGACCAGGTCGTGACGAAGAAGGCCACGGTCACCGTGCGCAACTTCGGCTCGTCGGCCCGCACGTACGACACGGCGTTCGTCGCGGCGTCCACCGCCGGCGGCGCGGGCATCACGGTCTCGCCGTCGCAGGTCACCGTCCCGGCCGGCCGGGCGTCCACGCTCACGCTGACCCTCACGGTCGACCCGGCGACGCTCGAGCGGGAGATCGACCCGACGCAGGAGCTCGCGCAGTTCGGGCTCCCGCGCGAGTACGTCACCACGCTCTCGGGTCGCGTCGTGCTGACCTCGACGTCCGACGACCAGGAGCTGCGCGTGCCCGTCCAGGCGGCGCCGCGCCTCGTCGCCGACCTCAAGGCGTCGAACGTCGCGTTCTCGGGCACGGCCACGACCGCGGGCCTCGCGCTCACCGGTCGCGGTGTCGACGCGGGCGGCTGGACGTCGCTCACGTCGCCGCTGATCCTGGCGGCCACGAGCCCCCGGCTCGAGGCCGACGCCTCGCTGACCACGTCCGCGTCCGCGATCGCCTCGGGCGACCTGCGGTACGTCGGCTGGTCGTCGAACGCGCCGTACGTCGACGCGCTCGAGGAGGACCCGGAGTGGGCCACGCTCAACATCGGCATCGCGACCGACGGTGACTGGGCCTCCATCGGCACCGGGGTCATCCCGGTCATCGACATCGACGTGGACAACGACGGCGAGGCCGACCTCCAGTCGATCGTCACGAAGATCGACCCCGAGGTGGACCTCACGGTCGTCCAGACGTTCGACCTGCACGCCGACCCGTCCGACGACGCGATCGACACGCAGCTCGTCAACGGCGTCATCGGCATGGACGGCGGCCTGTTCAACAGCAACGTGCTGGTCGCACCGATCGGCCTCGTGGCCACGGGCATCGAGAAGGGCGACACCCCGACGGTCTCGGTGTGGACGTACTCCGACTACGCGCGCGACTCCGTCGTCGACGAGGTCACGCCGTTCACGGTCGACCCGTACGACCCGTCGTTCTGGTTCGAGACGGACCCGGGCCTGCTCGTCCCGGCGATCGGCGAGGTCGGCACGATCCCCGTGCACCGATCGGCGACCGCGAAGTCGGGCAAGCTGCTCGTCCTGCAGCACCACAACACCGGCACGTCGCGGGCGCAGGTCGTGGACGTCACCGTCCCGGTCCCGACGAAGACGACGACGAAGCTCGCCGTCTCGGGTGGCACCTCGTACGGCCAGAAGGCCACGCTCACCGCGACGGTCTCCCCGGCCGCGGCCGGGCGCGTGACCTTCTACGACGGCACGAAGTCGCTCGGCTCCGTCACGGTGTCCGCAGGCAAGGCCACCAAGGCCGTCGCCCTGGGCGTCGGGACGCACCAGCTCAAGGCGGTCTTCGTGCCGACGAGCTCGGCGTACGTCGGGTCGACGTCGGCCGTCGTGAAGCTCACGGTCGCGAAGTCCACGACGACGACGAGCGTCTCGCTGTCGAAGTGGACCGCGAAGAAGGGCAGCACGGTCAAGGCCACCGTCACCGTCAAGGGCGCGACCGCTGCTCCCTCCGGGAAGGTGACCATCAAGGAGGGCAGCAAGACGATCGCGTCGGGGACCCTCACGGTCAGCGGCACGACCGGCAAGGCCACGATCACGCTGCCGACCTCGCTGTCCGTCGGGAAGCACACCCTGACCGTCGGCTACGCGGGCACGGCCGGGACCTCGGCCTCGTCGAAGACCGTGACCTTCACGGTCACGCGCTGACGACCCCTGTCCGTCGCTGACGCGGCGGATCACGCACACCGACGGGGTGTCGTGGCGGCCCCACCGCCACGACACCC
>NZ_BJLQ01000015.1 GCF_006538725.1 Cellulomonas gelida | reverse complement strand
CCCGCCGCTGGGAGGGGGCCCAGCGGCGGGCGGTCGGCTCCGGGCGCATCAGCGGATGCGCACCCCCGGCGACGTGCGGGTCGCCGTCGTGTATCCCTTCTTCGTGCCGGTGACGCTGACCGTGATCCGGTCGCCCCGGTCGGCCGCTCGTACCTTGTAGCTCTGGCCGGAGGCGCCCTTGATCGCGACTCCGTCGACCTTCCACTGGTAGGTCAGCCGGGTCCCCGCCGTCCACGTGCCCGGCAGGGCCCGCAGCGTCCGCCCCACGGCCGGGGTGCCGGTGATGCGCGGCGTCGACGACTGCAGCCGCCACGTGCGCGCGGGTGAGACGACCGACGCCGTGACGTACCCGGGGCGGCTGCCGGTCACGCGGACCGTCAGCTTCTTGCCCGCGAGCGCCTTCGACAGCCGCAGCGTCGACTTCGTCGCCCCGCTGATCGGCTTGCCGTCGGCGTACCAGCGGTACGTGAGCGTCGCGACGGGCTTCCACGTGCCCGTCCGCGCGGTCACGGTCTTCCCGACCGCCACGGTCCCCGCGATGGTCGGCCTCGGCGCGACGAACGTCGCCTTGACCACCACCGCGGTCTGGCCCGAGAGCAGCGACCGCGAGACGAGACCGTCCCCGGACCCGGTCACGCGCACCGCCAGACGCTTGCCGACGTGCGCCGGGGCGACGACGAGCGTACGCGCCGTGGCGCCCGCGACGGCCTTGCCGCTCGCGTACCACTGGTAGCTCAGGCGCACCCCCGGCGGACCCCAGCCGGCCGCCGTGGCGGTCAGCCGCTGGTCCACGCGCGCCTGACCCGCGACCGTCACGGTGCCGGGCTCGACCTCGCGCGGGTCGGGCGTGCAGTCGGGCGTCGTCGCGGTGAGCAGGTACTCGACCACCTGTGCCTCGCCGGCGAACGCGTACCCGGTGGCGGGGCGCGCCTCGACGCGCACGGTGGCGCCCGCGGCGATCGGGATCGCACCGCTCACCGCCTGGCCGTCGACCGTGTAGACGACGCCTGGCACCGACGGCACGGCGATCGAGCCGTCGACGACCTCACCCTCGACGCACCGCGGTGCGGTCAGCACCGGAGCGGCGGGCGTCACGACCATGGGCGCCACAGGCGCGAGCTCGGTCGTGCGCGTCTGCTCCTGGTGACCGGCGAGGTCCTGCGAGCGGACGTGCACGTACACGGTGGCGTCCTGGTCGAGCGAGACGCCGAACGGCTCCTCGTACGTGGCCCACATGACGTTCTCGCTCGACTCCGGGTCGGCGCTCGGACCGTAGGAGAACAGGGTCCGGGCGAGGCCCGAGCCGGGCTCGGGGTCCGTCGGCGTGAGCGTGAACGTCGCGGACGTCGCGCCGAGCGCGTGGGCGACCTCGGTGACGGGTGCCCGCGTGTCGACCTTGAGCGTGCGCGTCGCCTCGCCCGTGCGGTCCTCGCTGTCGGTGGCGCGTGCCGCGACCGCGACCGTGCCCTCCGCCTCGACCGTGACCGGCTCGGTGTACGGCTGCCAGTCGCCGGAGCCGATGCGGACCTCGACGGACTCGACGGGCGCACCGCCCTCGACCACGCGCACGCTCACCTGCGGCGACGCGGTGTACCAGCCCGACGAGGCGGGCGCGGAGTCGACGTCGACCGCGACGCCGGGGCCCTCGTCGTCGGACGTCGGGGCGACGACCCACACGGTGCACTCCACGCGCGGCGCGAAGCCGGACACCGCGCCCTCGACCGCGAACAGCGACTCGGCGTCGGCGTAGTCCGCCGGGTCGATCGCGTCCCAGGTCACGGGCGTCGTGGACGCCGCGCTGCCGTCCGCGTGCCACGCCGTCACGGTGCGCGCGCACACGGGTGCCACGCCTGGCGTGGTGACCGTGGTCGTGTGGTCGACCTCCTCGACCGGCGAGGCGAGGTCGGCGACGACATGGACGGTCGCGGCGAGCTCCGTGTCGCCCGCGGCGCCCTCCACGAGGGCCGTGCCGAGCTCGTCGACCGCGTCGGCCGGGACGGGGTCCCACATCGCGTCGACGTAGGCCAGCGGGCCGTTCTCGGGCAGCACCCAGACCTCGTCGGGCAGGGTCGGCACCTGGCCGACGAGCGTGCGCACCGCGACGTCCTCGACCGCGATCGGGGCGTTCGGGTCCACGGGGACCTCGGGCTCGGCGCCGCCCGTGCCCCACACCTGCCACTCGGTCGACGCGACCGCGTAGTACGGGTCGGGGTCGCCGCGGACCTCCGCGTCGAGGACCAGGCGCAGCGCGGTCGTCGTGACCGGCGTGAACGTGACCTCGTTCGGACCGAGGATCGCGCCCGCACCCGTCGCGATCGGGTACGTCGTGGTGCTCACGGGCTGGAACTGTCCCGAGGCGTCCCGGTACTCCAGGTGCCACGCGGCGGGGTTCTGCACGTTGCCGGCGCTCGCGACGTCGTTCCAGAACCACACCGCGGACCGGTCGACCGTGACCGGCCACTCCCAGTCGTACTGCGCCCAGTGCTGCGCGACGAAGTCGCTGTAGGTGCCCCACACCGAGCCGTGGCCGTCGGGCGTGAGCTCGGTGCCGTCGTTGAGCGCCGAGGCGCGGTTCCACCCGGGAACGAAGCTCACGGTGGGCGCGGCGATCAGCGCGACGTTGCTCGCGACCGTCTCGTCGGCGGCGGTGAGGGCCGCACCCGCCGGCACGGCGGCGGTGAGGGCCGCACCCGCCGGCACGGCAGCGGGTCCACGCTCGAGCGCCACCGATCGCGGCGCCGCACCCGCGGACGTCCCGACGAGCGCCCCGGTCCCGACGAGCGCGACGGCGGCGACCGCCGCGACCAGCCGGCTCAGACGCGCGCCCGAGCGCAGGTCGACGGCGCTCATCGGGCCACCGCCGGACGGCCGAAGGGCGCACGCGCGGCCGCGACCAGCACCTTCTGCCGGTCTCTCGCGCTCATCAACCGTTCCGCGACCCAGGCCCCGGACGTGGTCTGGACCCGCTCGAGGAACGCCTGCCTGTCGGCGAACGGCGCCCCGGCCCACACGTCGTCGAGGAACGACGTGCCGTCGGTGCGCGTGGGGTTGGCGGCGCCCGAGTCGACGCCCGCGAACGCGATCTTCTTCTCCGAGCGCTGCACGTACATGTGGTAGGCGACGTCCTGCCCGGAGAAGGCGGGCTCGAACTGCTGCCCGCCGATGGTCACGTAGCCGTACTCGTCGGCCCGTACGTCACGCGACAGCGACCCGTCGAGGCCCATGCGGTCGTACAGCGAGAGCTGCAGGTACTTGGTCGACGAGCTCAGCGCGGACAGCACCACGGGCCCGCGCTGCAGCGACTGGATGTCGGCGCGGTCGACGGTCGGCTCGGCGCGTAGCGGCAGCGCGATCGTCAGGGCGACCTCGTCGCCCGTGGCCCACGTGCGGTCGATCGACAGGTACGTGCCGGGCGTCGCGGTGCCGTCGGCCGTGCTGGCGACCGTCGTGCCGTTGACCTTCACGACGAACGACGTGGCCCACCCGGGCACGCGCAGCCGCAGGTCGAGCGCGCCCGACCCCTGCGCGATGCGGATCGTGACGTCCTCGTCGTTCGGGTAGCCGCCCTCCTGGACGATCCGCATGCCGCGCGCGGTCCAGCGCAGCTCGGAGGCGACGTAGAGGTTGACCCACAGCGCCGACTCGTCGGCCGCGTGGAACCAGATCGAGTCCTGGTACTTCACCGGGCTCTCGAGGCCAGTGCCGCCGCAGCACGTGCCGATGTTGCCGTTCCCGTACTCCTTCCGGGCTCCGGGCCCGACGGGGTACATGTACAGGTTCTGCGGGCTCGTCGTCGACGACTGGTCCCGCTTGCCGCCCAGGATGTGATTGAGGACGGTGCGCTCGTAGTAGTCCATGTAGGCCGCGTCCTGCTGCTCGAAGAACAACGTACGAGCGACCTTGAGCATGTTGTACGCCGCGCAGGACTCGGCGTTGCGCGGCCCGATGTCGCCCGCCACGGTGTCGGCCGGGCCCCACATCTCGCCCTCGCCCGTGCCACCGTGCGCGTACATGCGCCCGGGCACGATCATCCCGAAGAAGTTCCGGGTCGCCGTGGTGTACGTCGCGTCGCCGGTCCAGGAGCCGAGCTTGGCGTAGCCGACGAACGTGGGGATGTGCATGTTTGCGTGCTTGCCGTTGAGCGTGTCCCGGTTCTCGGCACACGCGGTGACGAGCGAGCGCAGGTCGAACAGCCGCGAGGCGGCGAGGAAGTTCGCGCGGTCGGCGGCGGTGGACAGCGTGTAGAGGTCGACGAGCGAGTCGTTCATGCCGCCCGCCTCGCCGCCGATGTAGATGCCCCACATGCGCTCGAGCTGCTCGGCCGAGCACGCCGACAGGCGCGCGTACGTCCAGCGCCCGAGGCCCTCCGCGAGCTGCAGCGCGAGCGGGTTGCCCGTGTAGCGGTACGCGTCGATCAGGCCCGCGAGGATCTTGTGGCACGTGTACCAGGGCGCCCAGATCTCGCCGTAGGGCGCGTACGCCTCGAGCGCGCTGAACTGCCACTCGCCGTACGCCGCGAGGAACCCCGGGTGGGAGTACTTGCCCGTGGCGGCGAGCGCCGCGCGGCACTGCTCGAGACCGGTGACGAACTCGTCGACCTTGGCCAGGATCGCCTCGTCTCCCGTGGTCGCGTACGCCATCGCGAGCATCGACAGGTAGTGCCCGCCGTAGTGGCCGCGCAGCAGACCGCCCGCGCCGCGCGTGTTCTGGCCACGCACGTACTCGGCGGGGCCCCAGCGCTGCTCGTCGGGCGCGGGGCCGAGCTCCTCCCAGCCGCCGGGTGCGCTCGCGCCGTTCACCGACAGGCCGGCGTTGCGCCGGAACACGACGAGCAGGCGGTCGACGGGGTAGGCCTTCGCGAGCGCGATCATCTGCTGCTGCGCGCGGGTGAACACGCTCTGCCCGAGCGAGACGTCGCTCAGCGCGAACGGCCGCACGGTCCACGAGGCCGGGAACGCGCCCTGCGCCTCGCTCACCGCGGCCGCCCTGGCCGCGCGGGGCACGGCCAGGCCGGCGGGCGCAGGCGCGGCGGTCCGCGAGCCGGCCGCGGCGGCCGGTACGGCCCACGCGATCCCCGCGGCGGCGGTGGCGAACGCCCCCGCGCGCAGGAGCGTGCGGCGCCCCAGGGGGCGCTCGACCAGCGCGAGCAGGTCGCGTCCGGGGCTGTGGCCGCCGGTGGCCGGCGGGCTGCTGAGGTCAGGGTCGTGCTGGTCGTGCGCGTGCTGCATGGCGCCCTCTCCACGTGGTCGTCGTTGACCGTCCCGGTCGGGCGATGGCAGTCGGTCCGCCCGGGCTCCCGCCTGGTGTGCGTGTGGTGCGTGGCGGGACCCGGCCAGTCTGACCCGGGCGCCACAGGTTCGCAATGGGTTTCGGTCTTTTCGGTCAGGCCCGCTCGCGCCCGGTCAGGCCCCTGCAGGACGGTCGACCTACGATCGACGAGGGCGAATGGCCCCGACCGCGACGAGGGAGTCCGCATGAGCGACCACACGACAGCGGACCGAGAGGCTCGCCTGCTCGCGAGCGTCCCGGACGGGCTGCTGATCGGCGGCCGGTGGCGTGCCGCATCCGACGGCGGGACGTTCGCGGTGCACGACCCGTCCGACGGCTCGGTGGTCGCGCACGTCGCGTCCGCGACGGTCGCCGACGGCACCGCGGCACTCGACGCCGCAGCCGCGGCCTTCCCCGCGTGGTCCCGGACCCCCGCCCGCGAGCGCGCCGAGACCCTGCGGCGCGCGTTCGACCTGCTGACCGCACGCGCCGACGACGTCGCGCTGCTCATGACGATCGAGATGGGCAAGCCGCTCGCGGAGTCCCGCGCCGAGGTCACCTACGGCGGGGAGTTCCTGCGCTGGTTCTCCGAGCAGGCCACGCGCGTGCAGGGCCGCTACGGCCCGAACCCCGAGGGCACGGGCCGGATGATCGTCAGCCAGCACCCCGTGGGCCCGTGCTTCCTCATCACGCCGTGGAACTTCCCGCTCGCGATGGCCACGCGCAAGATCGCCCCCGCGCTCGCGGCCGGGTGCACGGTCGTCGTGAAGCCCGCGTCCCTGACCCCGCTGACGACCCTGTTCGTCGCGCAGCTCCTGCAGGAGGCGGGCGTCCCGGACGGCGTCGTCAACGTGATCACGACGAAGGCCACGGGGCCGGTCTCCGAGGCGATCATCCGTGACCCGCGCCTGCGCAAGCTGTCCTTCACCGGGTCCACGCCGGTGGGCCGGAGCCTGCTCGAGCTCGCGGCGGGCGGCGTGCTGCGCACGTCGATGGAGCTCGGCGGGAACGCGCCGTTCGTCGTGTTCGACGACGCGGACCTGGACGCCGCGGTCGACGGCGCGCTCGCCGCGAAGTTCCGCAACATCGGCCAGGCCTGCACCGCCGCGAACCGGTTCCTGGTGCACCGCTCGGTGGCCGACGAGTTCGCGCGGCGCGTCACCGAGCGCGTCTCGTCGTTCCGCACGGGACGGGGGACGCAGGACGGCGTGACGATCGGTCCGCTGATCGACGAGGACGCGGTCGCCAAGGCCGACGAGCTCGTCACCGACGCCGTGCACCGCGGCGCGACGGTGCGCACGGGCGGCTCGCCGCTCGACCGCCCCGGGACGTTCTACGCCGCGACCGTCCTGTCCGACGTCCCTGCTGACTCCCGCCTGATGCGCGAGGAGATCTTCGGACCCGTCCTGGCGATCGTCCCGTTCGACGACGAGGACGAGGCCGTGCGGCTCGCGAACGACACCGAGTACGGCCTGGTCTCCTACGTCTACACGCAGAGCCTGGCGCGCGGGCAGCGCATGATCGAGCGGCTCGAGACCGGGATGATGGGGCTCAACGTCGGTGTCGTCTCGAACGCCGCGGCGCCGTTCGGCGGGTGGAAGCAGTCGGGGCTCGGCCGCGAGGGTGGCGCCGAGGGGATCGCCGAGTACCTCGAGACGAAGTACACGCTCACCGCCGACCCGTTCGCGTAGGCGACAGTTCGTGTGCGCGCGGCGGTGACCAGCCGGCGACGCGTCGGTGAACACTGCGCGCACGGTCCCGTTCGCCCGGTTCCTCCCCCGCGCGGTGCGGCACGATCACCGGGTGTCGAACGACGTGGACATGCTGGTCAGGGCAGCGCGGGTGGCGGGAGGCGTGCACCGGCTGGTCGACGACCTCGCAGCCGACCTCACCGTGGTGGAGCCGCAGACGCCGATGAGCGAGGTCGAGGTGCTGTTCCGGTCCCCGCACGTCGCGTGCCTGGGCGTGCGGCGGGACGACGACCACGTCGGCCTGCTCACGCGCAGCCGGTTCGCCGACGCGCAGACCGGCCGGCTCGGCTTCGGCCGCGCCGTGCTCACGCGCCGCCCGATCGCCGAGGTCGCGGACTTCGCGCCGCTCGTCGTGGACTCCGGCACCGGCATCGTCGAGGCCGCGACCCGCGCCATGGAGCGGCGCGGGTCGGCGCGCTACGACGACGTCGTGGTGCGCGGGTCCACCTGGGCGTCGGTGGCGACCGGCGACCTGGTCCTCTCGCTCGTCGCGTCCCTCACCACGCGCTCGCTGCACGACCCGCTGACGCGGCTGCCCGGGCGCGAGCTCGTGCTGCACACGCTGCGGTCGTGGTCGACGATGCTCGCGGGCTCGTCGCGGCGGCTCGTCCTGCTCGTCGCGGACGTCGACGACTTCGGCGCGCTGAACGCCACCCACGGACCGGTCGCCGCCGACGACTTCCTCGTCCGGCTCGCCGGTCGCCTCAAGGCCGCGCTGCCCTCGGGCGCCCTCGTCGGGCGCACGGGCTCGGACGAGCTCATGGCGGTCGTCATGGTCGCCGGGGCCACGCCCGAGCAGTTCGAGCAGCACGTCGCGCAGCTGCGCCGCGAGGTCGACCACGCGCTCGCGCCGCAGCGGGGCGACGACCGTCCCGTGCGGCTCGTCGTGGCCAGCGACCTCGGCGCCACGCACGCCGACGCCCTGGTCACGCAGGCGCTCGCCCGCATGCACGCGCTCAAGCGCCGCGAGCGCGTGCCCGCCTGAGCCCGTGCGGTCAGGCGGGGGCGGGGGCGCTCCAGCGCAGGCCGTCCAGCACCAGGCGCAGGACGCGCTCGGTGCGCTCGCGGTCCATCGACTCGACGCCCGCGAGGCACACGCCGCTCACCGCGCGCATGAGGTCGGCGGGCTCGAGGTCCGTGCGGATCGAGCCCTCGGCCTGCGCTGCGGCGACGAGCCGTGTGGCGGCGCCCTCGAGCCGGGTGCGGCCCTCGTTCATGACCTCCGCGGCCTGCGGGCCCAGCCCGGCCTTGAGCGCCGAGGCCATGCCGCGCTTGCGGATGACGTAGCCGACGAAGCCGAGGACCCAGGTGTCGAGGGCCTCGCCCGCCGGGAGCCGGGTGAGCAGCTCGTCGGCCCGTGCGACGAACGCGTCGAGGCTCGAGCGGTAGACGCTGGCGATCAGGTCGAGCCGAGTTGGGAAGTGGCGGTACAGCGTGCCGACGCCGACGCCGGCCGTGCGCGCGATGTCCTCCAAGGAGGCGTCGGTGCCCTGGGCGTCGAAGGCGGCGGTGGCGGCGTCGAGGATCTTCTGGCGGTTGCGGGCGGCGTCGGCGCGCAACGGCCGCGCAGCGGTCGCGTCCTTGCTCACCACACGCTCCTCGTCGTCGTCGGCATGCAGCAGATCATCGCATGCTCTTGCGTAACCGGAGGCACCCTCCGTATAGTCCCATCACAGCGGAGGCTCCCTCCGCTTCATCGACATCATAGACCGCGGAGGTCCGCATGATCGCGCCCGCGTCCCCCACTTCTCGCACGGCCTCGCCCGTGCTGGTCCTGGCCGCCATCCTCACCACCCAGCTCATGCTGGTGCTCGACATGACGATCGTGAACGTCGCGCTGCCGGACATGCAGCGCGCACTCGGCTTCACACCCACCGGCCTGTCCTGGGTGCTCAACGCCTACACGCTCGCCTTCGGCGGGCTGCTCCTGCTCGGCGCCCGCACGGGCGACCTGCTCGGCCGGCGCCGCGTGCTCGTCGCCGGCATCTCGCTGTTCACGGTCGCGTCGCTCGTCGGCGGGTTCGCCGGCTCGGACGTCACGCTGCTCGCCGCCCGCGCGGCACAGGGCATCGGCGCGGCCTTCGCGGCGCCGTCCGCGCTCGCGCTGCTCATGGGGCGCTTCCCCGAGGGTCGCGAGCGCGCCCGCGCGCTCGGGTACTTCTCCGCCGTCTCCATCGGCGGGTCCGCACTGGGCCTGATCGCCGGCGGGATGCTCACGCAGTGGGTCTCCTGGCGGTGGGTCATGTTCGTCAACGTGCCGATCGGCATCGGCCTGGTGCTGCTCGCGCGCGCCGTCCTCACGGAGACGCGCCGCCACCCCGGCCGGTTCGACCTCACGGGCGCGTTCACCTCGACCATCGGCATGACGGCGCTGGTCTACGGGTTCGTCGAGGCCGCGGAGTACGGGTGGTCCGCGCCGCGGACCGTCGCCGCGTTCACGGTCGGCGCGCTCCTGCTGGTCGCGTTCGTGCTCATCGAGCTGCGCGCGCCGTCACCGATCACGCCGCTGCGGCTCGTCGCCGACCGCACCCGCGCCGCGGCGCTCGTCGGGCGGCTCCTGCTCATGGCCGCGATGACCGGGCTGTTCTTCTTCCTCACCCAGTTCCTGCAGGACGTCCTGGGCTACTCGCCGCTCGCCACGGGCGTCGCGTTCCTGCCCATCACCGTCATGCTGCTGGTGTTCTCGCAGGTCAGCGCGCGTCTCATGGAGCGGCTCGGGACCCGGGGGCTGATGGTCGGCGGGCTCACCGTCACCACCGTCGCCCTGGTGCTCCTGTCGCGGCTCACCGCCGACTCCGGCTACCCGCAGATCCTGGTCTCACTCGTGCTGTTCGGGATCGGCAACGGGCTCGCGTTCGTCCCGCTGACCGCCGCCGGGCTCCAGGGCGTCGACCCGCGCGACGCCGGCGCGGCCTCCGGGCTCGTCAACGCCGCGCAGCAGATCGGCGGCGCGCTCGGGCTGGCCGTGCTCGTGACCGTGGCGGAGTCCGCGGCGCGGGCCGCCGGGCCAGTCGGGTCCACCGCCGCGGAGATCGCGCAGCACGCGTTCGTCGTCGGGGCGCAGCAGGCGTTCCTCGTCGGCGCGGGCCTGACGGCCGTCACCGTGGTCCTCCTTGCCCTGCTCGTCCGGCCTGCGCGCCTGGCACCCCAGGTCGTCGAGCCTGACCGCGAGCTCGCGCTGGCCCTTGACTGAGGTACACCAGCTCGACGAAGGCCCCGCCTTCGGGCGGGGCCTTCGTCGTCCGCGCGCGCCCAGGTCGTTGAGGCGGCGCGTTGGCCCCCGGCTCACGGCCCGAAACTGGCACATCCTGCCCGCCCGTGCGTCTATCGTGACCGCCAGCGCTCTCAGCTGGACGGAAGGCACTCGCCCAGATGCTCATCCCGCGGCCGTTCGACTCCGAAGCACTCAAGTTGCACCCGTTCACCTGCGGTGAGCCTGAGCTCGACAACTGGCTGGCGGAGCACGCCGGTCAGAACGAGCGGCGCAACAACGTCCGCACCACGCTGCTGCTCGATGAGCACAAGGGTCGGATCGCCGGCTACTACTCGCTCCGCACGTTTGAGCTGTCGGCGGCCGACGGCTCGTCGGCCATCGGGCGCACCCGTCGCTACCCGATACCGGCGATGCTCATGGCTCGGCTCGCGGTGGACGTCGGGTACCAGGGCGCGGGCGTCGGGAGGATCCTTCTCTTCGACGCGCTGCACAAGCTCGCATCGGCGGCCGAGGACGTGGGGTTCGAGATCGTCGTGGTCCATGCACTGCACGAGAACGCCGCGTGCTTCTATCTCAAGTACGGATTCCGGCGGTTCCTCGACCATGAACTGAGCCTGTTCATGACGACGAAGGAGCTCCGTGCGACCTTCGTCACCTCCGAATCCAGTTGATCCGTACTCACCACGTGCGTACAGTGGTGCACGTCCGGCGGTGTCGTTGCCCGCTGCACCCTCTCACTAGGAGTAGAGATGCCCACCGCAAGCGCGCGGTCCGATCGCCTCAACATGCGGGTCTCGCCCGAGGCCCTGTCGACGATCCGCGAGGCAGCCGCCGCACAGCAGCAGGACGTGTCGTCGTTCGTGCTCGGCGCCGCCATGGAGCACGCTCGAGAGGTACTGCTCCGGGACCGCATCCTCCAGCTGACCCCTCGCGAGCTCGATCAGGTCGACGCTGCACTCGACGCCGAGCCCCAGGCGGTTCCAGAGCTCGCGGCGCTCATCGCAGCGGTCGGGCGCGACGCGACCCGGCGTGGGGCGAAGGATCTAGCCGCCCACTAAGGCGAGCTCCGTCGCGTGCCACTCGCACGCCGTCATCGAGAGCGGAAGCCAGAGTCTGCTCCCCACCCGTGGATCGCGCTCGACGCGCCGGGTCGAGACTCCCGTGACACCCTTTCGCACGTGAGCCGCACCCCCTTGCGCCGTGGGCGCCCGGAACCGCTGTCCGCGAGCGCGTCAGCGGTCGCCCCGGGCCGCACCCGCAGGCTGCTGCGCGCCGCTGCGGCCGCGGCCGCGACGGCGGCCTCGGTGCTCGCGCTGGGTCTCCTGGTGCGCGACTCCTGGGAGCCGCTGGTGCGGTTCGACGAGCGGACCGTCCGGGCCGCCGTGTCGTTCGCGTCGGAGCACCCGACGCTCGTCGACGCGCTGCTCGCCTGGCAGTGGGTGTTCGAGGGCCGGCGCGTGATCGTGCTGGTCGTCGGCGCGTGCCTGCTCGTGTGGTGGCGGACCGGGATGAAGACCCGGACCTGGTGGGCGCTGGCGACGGCGCTGGCGGCATGGGGGTTCGCGAACCTCGCGAAGGAGCTCACCCGGCTGGCCCGGCCGGTGCTGGACGAGCCGCTCACGCACGCGTCGGGCTACTCGTTCCCGTCGGGTCACGCCTCGACCACCGCCGCCTGGTCCACGACGCTCGTCGTGCTCGTCTGGCCGCTGCTGCACAGCCGCGGGGCGAAGACGGCCGCGGTCGCCGGGGCCGCTCTGCTCATGGCGCTCACGGCGCTCGACCGGGTGCTGCTCGGCGCCCACTTCCCCACGGACGTGCTCGCGGGCACCGTCCTGGGGGTGGGGCTCGTGCTGGCGTCCTACCTCGGATACCGGGGATGGTCACCGCAGGACCCGGTGCCGCCGGGGCCGTCGGTCCGAACGACTCAGGAGGCACGGTGAGGCTCGATCTGGACCGCTACGCGAACGACCCGTCCGCACCGTCGGGCGGCGAGTTCGGACGCGACCTCGGGCTCAGGGTGGCCGTGCCCGCCGTCGGGTGGTGGGCGGTGGTCGTCGGGATCGGGCTGCTGCTCATGGGTCCGCTGGCCACGCTCGGGGAGCGTGAGCTCGCGGTCAACGAGTGGTTCGTGGAGCAGCGCACGGCGCTGCTCGACCAGCTGACGTCCTGGTGGAGCACGATCGGCAACACCCCGATCATCGTCGGGGTCTGCCTCGTCGTCGTCGCAGCGGTCTGGTGGCGCACCCGGCAGTGGTGGTACGCCGTGGTACCCGCGATCGCCGTCGCCACGCAGGCGTCGGTGTTCATGCTCGCCGCCCTGGTCGTCGGGCGGGAACGCCCCGACGTCGAGGCCCTCGACGAGGCGCCGCCCACGTCGAGCTTCCCCAGCGGCCACTCGGGCGCCTCCACCGCGCTCTACGTGACGTTCGCACTCATGGCGCAGCGCATCGAACGCACCTGGCTGCGGGTCACCGTCACCGTGATCCTGCTCGTGCTCCCCATGCTCGTCGTGTACTCGCGCCTGTACCGCGGGATGCACCACGTGAGCGACATCGTCGTCGGCGTGCTCAACGGGCTCGTCTGCACGGTCCTCGCCTGGAACTACCTGCGGCGCACGCCGCGCCCCGCCGATGAGCCCACCACCGTCCAGAGCGCGGAGCGTGCCCGATGACCCACCTCGCCGTGGTCGCCAACCCCTCCAAGCTCGACGACGCCGAGAAGATCCGGGCCGTGATCGACGACGCCTGCGCGGCGCGCGGGCTCGAGCGGCCCCTGTGGATCGAGACGACCGTCGAGGACCCGGGGAGCGGGCAGACGCGCGAGGCGCTCGACCAGGGCGCCGACCTCGTGTGCGCGCTCGGCGGCGACGGCACCGTCCGCGCCGTCGCCGAGGTGCTGGCCGGGGGCGACGTCCCGCTCGGCCTGCTGCCCGCCGGCACCGGCAACCTGCTCGCCCGCGCGCTCGGCCTGCCCGTCGATAGCCTCGAGGACGCACTCGCCGTCGTGCTCGACGGCCGCACGTCGCGGATCGACGTCGGTACCTTGACGCTCGACGGCTCGGACGACGAGCACGTCTTCCTCGTCATGGCGGGCATGGGACTCGACGCCGAGACCATGGCTCACGCCGACGAACGACTCAAGGGCGTCCTCGGCTGGCCCGCTTACCTGGTGTCCGGCGTCAAGGCCGCAGCGCGCGGCGGCTTCACCGCACGCGTGCAGCCCCGCGACGGCCACGCCACCTCACGCACCGTCCGCGCCGTGGTCATCGGCAACAGCGGGACGCTCACCGGCGGCATGGAGCTCATGCCCGAAGCCCGCCTCGACGACGGGCTGCTCGACGCCGCCGTCATCGCCCCCAGCGGTCTGCCCGGCTGGATCCGCACGATCCGCACCGTCCTCACTGCGGGCCGCGCGCACGAGCACCTCGAGCGCTACCAGTCGACCGGCTTCCGGGTGTCGACCCAGCACCCCAGAGCCGTCCAGCTCGACGGCGACGCCGTCGGCGAGCACCGCAAGCTCGAGTGCCGCATCCGCCCCGCAACCCTCCCCGTCCGAGTCCTCGCCACGAACGCCTGACGCGACCGAAGGCGGCAGAAGGTAAGAGCCGGCCCGCCCGCGCGGACCCTTCATGGCTCGCCTCGCCGACCGCGCGGACTACGTTGAGGCCATGGCTTCGGACGCCGCCACGCGAGCACCGTGGGATGCCGCGCTGAACCGATACCGGGACCTGGCCACCGATGCCGCCACGTTCAACGTCGACCTCCTTGAGCAGCTGCGGCCGACGTGGCAGGCCCACGTGCGACCGGACACCTCGATGTTCACGCTCTTGTTCACCCACCACGGCGAGACGGGATACGACTTCCACGAGCGCGTCGAGGTGAACTACGAGACGCCCGACCGAGTCCGCGTCGCCTTCGCCCGGCAGACACCCCGGCGAGCAGAGAACCGACCCAACGGGCCGGTCGTGGTGACAGGCGACTTCGCGCGCCCCGAGAACGCACCAGCTGTCGTCGAGAGCTTCTTGATGCAGCTGTCCGGAGCTTGAGAAGGGCCGAGCTCACCCTCTCGCGATTGTGTTTCGCCGAGGCGGGGGTCAAGGCCGACTCGCACCGTCGCCGGTCGTTCCGATCATCGTGAGGCCCGCGAACTCGAGCGCACGCTGAAGTCGCCCGACGGTCTCGGCGCGCCGCCTGGCCGCGCCTGCGAAGGATGCGGCGTAGATAGCCCCCCGCACGACTTCCGCCGGACCGTGGCCACCCAGGTGGCGAGCGAAAGCACTCTCGCGAACGCCACGGCACTGCTCGGGCACTCTGACGAGAGCACCACGGCCCGCCACTACGTCCAGCGGCTCCATGTGGCTCCGGACCTGCGGGTCATCATCGATCAGCTCGTCGCCCAGGCGCCGGATGACGCCCTGGAGGGGCCAATTCGGAGGGTCAACGGAGGATCGGGGATGACGAAGGGCCCCACAGCCGCGTGATCGTGCGGGTGGGGCCCTTCGGCTGGCGGTAGCGGTGGGATTTGAACCCACGGTGGACTTTCACCCACACACGCTTTCGAGGCGTGCTCCTTAGGCCGCTCGGACACGCTACCTCGGTGCAGAAGGGTACCCGGTCGGAGACGATGCACCGAATCCGGGTCCACGCCGAGGTCAGCGGACCACCCCGCACCGGGCAGCGCAGCACCCCAGCAGACCCCCGGGAGCAGGCCTACCGTGGAGAGGTGAGCACTGATGCACGCCAGGTCACGACCGCCTCGCTGGGGGATGTGGTCGACGCGCTCGCGGGGCACCGGCTGACCGTGCTCACGGGCGCTGGTGTATCGACCGACTCGGGGATCCCGGACTACCGCGGCCCGGACTCGCCCCCGCGCACGCCGATGACGTTCCAGCAGTTCGTCGGGGACGAGGCGTTCCGGCGGCACTACTGGGCGCGCAACCACGTGGGGTGGCGGCACGTGAACAGGACGCTCCCCAACAAGGGCCACCAGGCGCTCGTCGCGCTCGAGCAGCGGGGTGTGGTGCTGGGGATCATCACGCAGAACGTGGACCTGCTGCACGAGGCGGCGGGGTCGCGGCACGTGATCGACCTGCACGGCCGGTACGACCGGGTGGTGTGCCTGGAGTGCGGGACGGTGATCGGGCGACGCGAGCTCGCGGACCGGCTGGACGCGCTCAACCCCGGGTTCGCCGACGAGATCGGCGCGGTGGCCGACGTGGAGATCGCGCCGGACGCGGACGCGGTGATCGAGGCGACGAGCCACTTCGTCGCCGCGGACTGCGCGCGGTGCGGCGGGATGCTCAAGCCGGACATCGTGTACTTCGGCGAGACGGTGCCGCGCGAGCGGGTCGAGCGGGCGTACGCACTGGTGGACGCGGGGGACGCGCTGCTGGTCGCAGGGTCGTCGTTGACGGTGCAGTCGGGGCTGCGATTCGTGCGGCACGCCGCGCAGGCGGGCAAGCCGGTGGTCGTCGTGAACCGCGGGGCCACGCGGGGCGACCGGTACGCGGTCGTCACGCTCGACGCGGGCACGTCCGAGACGCTGACGGAGCTCGCGGAGGTGCTGCCGGCACCCCGCGCGAGCGGCTGATCACTCCTCGCGCTGCAGCTCGAAGAAGTGCCGCAGCAGCGCGCCGCACTCCTCGTCGCGCACACCGCCGACCACCTCGACGCGGTGGTTGAGCCGCCGGTCACGCACCACGTCCCACTGCGAGCCGCACGCGCCCGCCTTGGGGTCCCACGCGCCCAGGACGAGCCGCGGGATGCGCGCCAGCACGGTCGCACCCGCGCACATGAGGCACGGTTCGAGGGTCACGACGAGCGTGCAGTCGTCGAGCCGCCAGCGGCCGAGCGTCTCGGACGCCGCGCGCAGGGCGCGCACCTCGGCGTGCGCGGTGGGGTCCTCGTCGGCCTCGCGCGCGTTGCGGCCCCGCCCGACGACGACCCCGCCCGAGTCGATGACCACCGCACCGACCGGGACGTCGCCCGTGCGGATCGCGCGGCGTGCCTCGTCGAGCGCCAGGCCCATCGCCCAGGCATCGGCCGGCTCCACGGGCCGGGCGGTGGAGGTCATGGCGTCATGATGACGCACCGCGCGCTCGTCGGACCAGGGGGCGGACGCTCTCGCCGGACCCACGACGGTGCGTGCGCCGAGTCCCACCGCGGAGGGGCGGACCGACGAGTAACCTTCGGGCATGCGCCTGCACGTCGCGGACCACCCGCTCGTCGCCCACAAGCTCACGGTCCTGCGGGACCAGGGCACTCCGTCAGCCACCTTCCGGCTCCTCGTCGACGAGCTCGTCACGCTCCTCGCGTACGAGGCGACGCGGGACGTGCGCACGCGTGAGGTCGAGATCCAGACCCCCGTCGCGGTCACCACGGGCACCAAGCTCGCGCAGCCGCGCCCGCTCGTCGTGCCGATCCTGCGCGCGGGTCTCGGCATGCTCGACGGCATGACGCGCCTGCTGCCGTCCGCGGAGGTCGGCTTCCTCGGCATGCAGCGCGACGAGGAGACGCTCGAGGCGATCACGTACGCCAACCGGCTCCCCGAGGACCTCTCGGGCCGGCAGTGCTTCCTGCTCGACCCGATGCTGGCGACCGGCGGCACCCTCGTCGCGGCGATCGACTACCTGCTGCAGCGCGGCGCGCGTGACGTCACGGCCGTGTGCCTGCTCGCCGCGCCCGAGGGCATCAAGGTCGTCGAGGACTTCGTCGGGGACCGCGCCGACGTGCAGGTCGTGGTCGCGGCCGTCGACGAGCGCCTCAACGAGAAGGCGTACATCGTCCCGGGCCTCGGCGACGCGGGCGACCGTCTCTACGGGGTCGTCTGACCCTCCGCCGACGAAGGCGCCGCACGAACCGCTCAGCGGTCGCCGTCCGGCCGTCGCGTGCTTACCGTGGGCGCCATGCGAGTCGCGGTCGCCGGTGGTCACGGGAAGGTGGCCCGACATCTCACACGGGTCCTCGCCGCGCGCGGTGACGTCCCGATCGCGTTGATCCGGTCGCTCGACCAGGTCGACGACGTGACGTCCGACGGCGCCGAGGCGGTGGTCCTCGACCTCGAGCGGTGCAACGTCGCGGACGTCGCGGGTGCCGTCACGGGCGCCGAGGCGGTGGTGTTCGCTGCGGGCGCCGGGCCGGGCAGCGGGGCCTCACGCAAGGACTCGGTGGACCGCGCGGCGGCGGCACTGCTCGCCGACGCGGCCGAGCGTGCGGGCATCTCCCGCTACCTGCTCGTCTCCTCGATGGGCGTGGACGACCCTCCCGCGCAGGCCGACGGCGTGTTCGCCGCGTACCTGCGCGCCAAGGCCGCGAGCGAGCGGGACCTGCGCGCCCGCACCCTCGACTGGACGATCCTGCGCCCCGGCCGGCTCACCGACGACGAGCCGACCGGCCTGGTGCGGCTCGAGGAGTCGGTCGCGCCAGGCGCGATCCCGCGCCGGGACGTGGCCGCCGTGATCGCGTCCCTGCTCGCGAACCCCGCGACGGCCGGGCTCACGCTCGAGCTGGTCGCGGGCGCGGTGCCGGTCGACGCGGCGGTCGTCGCCGCCACCGAGCGCGCGGACTGACCCGACACCCGGGACCGTCAGGGAACGACCGGCTCCGACCGCAACGTGATCGCCCCGACCAGGTACTGGTCGCCGGACGTGCTGGGCGTCAGCGACGAGACGTCGCACGGAAGCGTGGCCGGGACGAAGCCCTTGGCGTCGATCCCGAGCGACGACGACGAGCGCCACCCGGACGCGGTCGAGTCGAACGCGTTGCTCGGGTCGCCGTACCCACCGTCGACGCGCAGCGGCGTCAGAGAGGTGGTCGCGCTCGTGCACAGGCCACCCAGGCGCATCCGGTCGCCGGTGAGCCCGCGGTCGCCCTCCCACCCGACCACGCCGACCCGTGCGGTCGAGCCCGCGGGCGCGGCGAACCGGAACGCGGGCGGCGGCGCATTCGTGCCGACCCACAGGCCGCCGTCGTAGACCGTGACGCGCGAGTCGCCGGGTGCGGAGTACACGACGACGAGCGCCCAGCCGCCGTAGTACGTCGGGTCGACGTCCGTGCGCGTGGCGCTCACCGCCATGTCGGCGAGCGACCACGTGCCGCCGCCGCGCGCCTGCACGAGCGTCGTCACATCGGCGAACGACGAGTAGTAGCTGCGCTTCTTGTCGTCCGTGCGCTGCGTGGCCGTTCCCGCGACCGGCACGTACGCACCGCCAGGTCCGCGCACGAGCGCGTGGTCGAGCGCGCCGCTCCAGCTGTCGGACGGTCCGCGCACAGCCGACCAGTACAGCCCCGCGAACGCGACCTCGCGGCCAGCCGGCACCGTGAGCGTGGTGCTCGACGAGACGGGCACCTTGGTACGCGCGACCCCCTCGGGGGGCGCCTCGTCGATCGGCTGCATCTTCTGGGAGTTGTTGTCGGCACCGCCTGCGAGCGCCTTGCGGCAGGCGTCCGTCTGCGCGTCGCACGAGAGCACCGCGGCGCCCGACTCGGTGACGGTCCAGCCGCCCGTCGCGGTGCTGAACCGCTCCGCGAGCCCGCCGGAGCGCCCGATGACCGGCACGCTGTCGACCACGGGCTTGTCGACACCCGTCGCGCTCGCCTCGATGCGCACCACCGTGCTCGCCGAGTAGTCGGAGGTCACCGGGAGCAGCACCTCGGCGACGTCGCCCGCCGCGATCGTGCTCCAGCGGCACTCGACCGACCGGCCGCCGCCGCTCGTCGTGCACGCATCCGGCACCGGGACCGAGGTCCGCTCGGGGTCGACGACGAGGTTCGCGGGCAGGGTCACGCGCGCGACCACGTCCGCCGCGTCCGCGGCCGCGTCGTCCTCGCGCTGCACCGCCACCGCGAAGGCCACCGCACCGGTGTCGTCGGGCTGCAGCGTGACCGAGGCATCGCGGACCGCGAGCTGCGGCGCCCGGCCCGTGACAGCGAGCGTGAGCGGCGGCGCGTCGTCGGCGTCGTGCGCCGTGGCCGTGACGAGCGCGGCCTCGAGGCTGCCCACCGTGCCGACCGCGGCGGCGACCGGCAGCACGACCTGCGCGCTCCCCCCGGCCGCGAGCGCTGGCCCGTCGCACCGCACCTGGTCACCGGGACGCGACTCGACCACGTCGCACGCCCAGAGCACACCGTCCCACCCACCGCTCCACGTGACCCCCGCGGGCAGTCGCACGCCGAGCGCGACGGGTTCGGAGGCGAGGTCGCCGGTGTTGGTCACCGTGAGCGTCAGGGTGCTCGTCCGGCCGCCCGACACCGCGAGGTCGGCGCCCTCGACGACGAGCGTCGCGGGCTGTGCGAGCGTCACCGGCACGCGGGCTGCGCTGCCCGTGGCCGGCGCGGGTCGCAGGACGAGGTCGATCGCGTCGACGGTGGCCGCCCGCCCGACGCCGAGGCCGAGCGTCAGGGGCGCGTCCGTGCGCCCGCGGATCTCACCGGCCGTGCACGTCAGCGTCGCCGCTGCGGCCTCGGGCGTCTCCGGGCTCGCACAGCTCCACGGTGCGGCGACCCGTCCGCTCCACGCGACTCCCGCGGGGAGCTGCACGTCCGCCTGGGCACCCGTCACCGGGGAGCGGCCCGCGTTGAGCAGCTCGAACGTCACGTCGCGCTCGCGGCCCGCGACGAGCGCGAGCGGCCCCTGGTCGCGCGACACGGCCAGGCGGGCGGGGCTCGGCGTGACCTTCACGCCGATGGGCGGCGGCCGGTAGTCGACACCCGGTCCGGTGACGACGAGCCCGATCTCGGCGTCATCGTGCTCGAACGACTCGTCGATGCTCACGGGCACCACCAGGCGCGCGGCGTCGTGCCCGGGGAGCTCGGCGAGCGTGCACGTCGCGACCTCGGTCCGCACCCCCGTGCACGTCCAGTCCTCGGCGGCCAGCACCCCCGTGCCGCGCGAGCCCGTCGCGAACGTCGTGCCGGCCAGGCTCGTCCCGACGAGCCCCGCGGGCTCCTCGGCCATGCCGCCGAACCCGTCGACCCGCACGCCGTCGGGCAGCGTGAGCTCGGCCACCAGGCCGCGCGCGGGCAGGTCGCCCTCGTTGCGCAGCGTCAGCGCGAGCTCCTGCGCGGACGCGCCGCCGGCGAGCACGAGCCCGGTCGACGGCAGCGTCACCACGACCTTCGCCCCGACGGGCGGCGGGGTGGGCTCGACCGTCGGCGTGGGCTCGGACGTGGGTTCGGGTGTCGGCTGCGTCGTGGGGTCGGGTGTGGGCTCGGTGGTCGGGTCCGGCGTGGGGTCGGTCGTCGGGTCCGGTGTCGGCTCGTTCGTCGGGGCGGCGGTGGGGTCGTCCCCCGGGTCGCCCACCGGCGGGACGACGACGCGCGTCGTCGGTCCGTCCGTCGGCGTGGCCGACGGCCCCGGGGTGGGCGCTCCGCTCGGCGCTGTGCTCGCCGCCCCGGACGGCTCGGGCGCGCTCGTCGTCGCGGTGACGGTCGGCCGGGGGTGCGCGTCGAGCACCAGGCCCTTGTCGCCTGCGTTCAGCACGACGGCGACCGCGACGGCCGCCACCACCACCGCTCCCGCGACACCCGCGACCACGCCCGCGGGGATGCTCGCGAGGAACGCCGCGAGCCCTCCGGCGCCCGCGGCGCCTCCCGTGCCCGCGGCCACCGCACCAGCACCGGCCGCGCCTCCCCCGGCCGCGGCGGCGCCTCCGCTCGCGCCACCCGACGAGCCCGCGCTGCCTGCGCCCGCGGCGGCGGCCGCACCGACCAGCGCACCCCCGCCGATCGGGAGCGCGGAGGACAGCGCGCCGAGCCCCGCGATGCCCAGCACGAGCGGCGCGATCACCGCGCGCATGCCGTGGTTGACGTCGCCGAGCTCGAGCAGCAGCGCCCGGCACTCGCCGCAGCCCTCGAGGTGCGTCTCGACCTTCCCGCTCTCGCGCGTCCCGAGCCCGCCGCGCACGTAGGCGCCGAGCGACCCGGCGACGCTGCGGCACCCGTCATCGAGCGGGTCACGCAGGTGCTGCTGCAGGTACGCCTGACGCAGGCCCTCGCGCGCGCGGTAGGCCAGGGCCGCGACCCCGTTGGCGGTCAGGCCGAGCACCGGCGCGACCTCGGCCGGGCTCAGGCCCTCGACCTCGGTGTGCCACAGCACCGCCTGCCATCGCTCGGGCAGGGAGTGGAACGCGCGCGCGACGACGCCACGCTCGAACCCCTCGAGCGTGGGATCCTCGGCGGTGCCCGCGAGCGCGGTCCCGGCTTCGAGCGTCGCGAGGTCGTCGGTCGGGCGGACGCGGTGCAGCACGTCGCGGCGGGCGCTCGCGGTCCGGCGGACGACCGTGAACAGGTAGGCGCGGAACGCCTCGTCGGGACCGTTGCCGCGACGCAGCGCGGAGTAGACGGCAGTGAACGCGTCCGCGACGACGTCGTCGGCGTCTGCGTGGTCGTCGGTGTACCGGCGGGCGACGACCGTGGCGGCGGCCGCGTGCCGCTCGTACAGGCCCGCGAAGCCGCTCTCGTCACCCGCGCGCGCGGCACTGATCAGCTCCGCGTCGCTGCGCGCGACAGCCGCCTGCGCCTCCACCCGTACCCCGTCCTCGGTCGCCGGTCCGCGCGGCCTCCCGCCGCGAACCGGTACCAGGGTGACATACCTCACGGACCCGCAGGAAACCCCCAGGCCACCCCGCTAGGTGCTCCGACCGGGTGAAACGTTGCGAACCCGCGTCACACCTCGTCGGGCGTCCCCTCTCATCGCACGTGACGACCGAGACCGGACCCTTGCTGCCCAGCCAGCCGTCGCGCCTGCTCGAGCGGTGGCGGGACGAGAGCGTCGCCTCCGTGTGGCGCCGCCCCTCCGACTGGTACCACCCCGCCGTCGACGAGCTCGCGATGGCCCTGCTGCTGCACGACGAGGCCGAGCCTGCCGCGGCCCGGCTCGGCTTCGCGCGTGGCGACGCGGGCGTGGGCATCGCCGAGACGATCGACGACCTCGCGTGCCTGTACCGCACGACGACCGGCGCCGAGCCTCCGCTGGAGGTGCTCCGCGCCCTGTGCACGGGGTGGGCCGACGCCCAGGCGGGCGGGGTCGCGCTCGCGCTGGGGCTCGATGCGGGCTCCGGGCTGCCGGCCGCGGACTACCTGCGCCTGCGCCTCGCGGAGTGCTACCCCGACGACGGTCCGACGGGCCGGCTGCTCGTGGTCGACGTCGCCGCGGGCACCCCCGACGGTCTGAGCCGGATCGCCCGCTCGGCGGCGGTCGGCGCCTCGCTGCGCGAGGTGTTCGGGCCGGCTCGGGCGATGGCGAGCCTCGGCAGTGGCGTGTTCGTCGTGCTGCTGGGGGAGGACGAGCCGCACGACGAGCCGACCGCGCGGCTGCGCGTGCTCGTCGACGAGCACGCCTCCGGCCTCGGGCTGCGGGACGTGACCCGGCGGCCGCTGCGCTGCTGGGTCGAGCCGCTGCCCGCGACGCACGCGCACGCCACCCAGCGCCTGGCGCAGCTCGCCCGGCCCTGAGACCGCGGCGGCGGGGATTGTCACGCACCGGCCTCGGCGTGTCGCGATCACGCGACCCCCTCGACGGGTGCATCCACCCAGAACCGGGGTTATGTTCGATGCATGACCCCGTCCGGCCTCGCCCCGCACGACCCTGCCCCGCAACCCCACGGGGCAGCGGGCGACGACGCGGCGGCGACCCCGGCGCCGAACCCCCTCCCGCGGCAGAACGAGCACAAGGCGGCTGACGCTCCGGACACCCTGAGCCCCCGCACCGAACCGCACGCGACCGGCCCGCACGTCGTGGGCGCGCACGCCGCCAACCGCCTCCCGCGGCCCGTGCCGGACGCGAGCGTGCTGACGCTCGACGACCCCGGCCCCCTGCTCGCGAACGGCTCGAGCGCCGACGTCTTCGCGCTCGACGACGACTACGTCCTGCGGCGCTACCGCGGCAACCACGACGCCGCGCACGAGGCACGGATCCTGCGGCACGTCGCCGCGCACGGCTTCCCCGTCCCGGCGGTCTACCTGAGCGAGGGGCCCAACCTGCTCATGGAGCGTCTGCACGGGCCGACGCTGCTGCAGGCGCTCGCGGCCGGCGAGGTGGCGATCGGCGACGCGGCCCAGATCCTCGTGGACCTGCATGAGCAGCTGCACGCGATCCCGCCCGCTCCCGACGCCCCGGTCGACGAGTCGCAGTGGCCGTTCGTGCCCACCGGGCCGGTCGTCGTCCACCTCGACCTGCACCCGGGCAACGTGGTGCTCTCGGACACGCGCGGCCCGACGCTCGTCGACTGGGCGAACGCGCGCGCCGCGACCGCCGAGCTCGACGTCGCGCTCTCGGCGCTGATCCTGGCCGAGGTCGCCGTCGACGCCGGTGGCGACTACTCCCACGCAGCCCGCGCGCTGCTCGCAGCGTTCCTCGTGCGCAGCGCGGTCTCCCCGATCGACGCGCTCGAGGAGGCCACACGGACCCGCCGCGCCGACCCGGGCCTGGTCACGGGCGAGCGCGAGCTGGTCGAGGAGGCCGGCGAGCTGGTCCGCGACCTGATCCGCGTCGCGTCCTGACGCGTCGACCCGCAGGTCGTCGTCCCGCGGGTCGTTCCGCGGGTCGGCGGGCGCGCGTCAGCGGGGGGCGAAGGTGAGGCAGTCGGCCAGGTCGTGACCGCCGCCGACGCGGATCGAGTCCGCGGTGCACTCGAGGTGCGAGTTGTGCGTGCAGTCGGGACGCTGGCACGCGCCGACGTGGCTGAGGACCTTGTCCAGGCCGCCCTTGACGGTGAGCGGGATGAACGTGGTGCACTGCGCGTCGCCACTCCCGCCACCGACCGTGATCGCCGCGGCGTGGCAGTGCGAGTGGTCGTTGTAGGAGCAGCCGGCCACCGAGCACTCGGCGATGGCGGGCAGGTCCACGAGGTCGGTCATGGTGCACCTCCGGGTTGGTGATCCACGTCGGGAGAGCGGATCCGAGGGCTCGTTCGTTCGACGGTAGACCCGGCACGCGGATCGCGCCACCACCCGCGAGAGACTCGATCCCGCAGGTCAGGGGCCCTTTTGGGCACGCGATCGTTGCGTAATGCAGGGCGTGGACGCTCCACGCGAGGTCAGCGCGTCGCGCGGCCTCGCGCGGCTGCCAGGCTCAGGCGCGGACGCCCACCGGGGCTCGCCACATCGCGACGGGCGCCGCGTCCGGGACGCCCTCGATCACGCCGTGCGACGCGAACCCGTGCCGCAGGTAGAGCGCGCGGTTCCGCTCGGTCGACGACTCGAGGTAGGAGCCGGCGCGTGAGTCGTCGACCTGGCGCAGCCGGTGCGCGAGCAGGTGCGACCCCACACCGGTCCCGCGGACCGACGACGCGACGCCGATCTGGCCGAGGTACCAGTGGGGTCGGCCGGGGCGGTAGCGGGCGAGCGCCGAGCGGGTCGCGAGCGCGCGCGGGATGCCGAGGACGCCGACCGCGCGGACGAACGTCCCCGCCTGGGCGAACAGCGCGGGCAGGCTCGCGCCCTGGCCGTCCGGCTCCTCCCACACCGCGGCGCCGAGCAGCGCACCCGAGGTGTCGCGCGCGACATCGACGACGACGCCGTTGCCGTGCTCCGCGCGCAGGAGTGCGTTGAAGAGGTGCGTGGCGCGCTCACGGCGCGCGGCGCCGGGACCCACGATGCTGACGATCACGGGGTCGTCCTCGAACGCCTCACCCAGCACGCAGGCGACGTCGGGAAGGTCGGCGCTCGTCGCCGCACCCAGCACCGTCACCCGCTCGCTCCGTTCCACGTGATTCCTGGACGCTTGTCCACCTTGCGATGGTCCCGTGCGATGTCCGGTTCGCACATGGGCCTTCGGGCCTACGCATCGGCGGCGACGCCGCAACCGAAAGGATTGGAGGATGTGACGAACGTCCGATGTCGGATCTGCCACCGAGGTCCAGACCCGGCCCGAACACGCGCGAGCGGGCAATCACACACGTCCGACCGCTCGGAGCCGCCTGCGGGAGACGTAGGCTCGACAGGTGGCCACCTTCTCCGGCGTGACGCGTCAGCACATCCTTCAGGCGATCGCGGAGTACGACACCCGCGGCCGCGACGACTTCCTCGGCGTGTACGGCTACACGGCCAACGGCGACTACACGATCGAGCACGGGGGCACCACGTACGACATGCCCGCGATCCTGGGCGTCGCCCACCGCTTCGCGACGGGCCGGATCGCGCCCGCGAACGAGATCACGGCGAGCCTGAACGCGGCGACCACGCTCGTGCGCAAGCGCGGGTTCGAGGTCACCGAGCCGACCGCGGCCGTGCGTGCGGCCGCCCGCTCGTCGGCCCGTGCCAAGGCGACCACGCGCGCGGCCACCACGCGCCGCAGCACGGCGGCGCCGGAGCGCGTCGCCCCGATCTGCCCGACCTGCTCGATGACGCTGCCCGGCACCGGCATCTGCGACTACTGCGGCTGACCCCTGGCTGCCGGGGCCGACCGGTCCCACGGTCGTCGTCCCGGGCCTCGTTACGGTGGAGGCCGACGGGAGGCACCAGCACATGATCGACGACACGGCCCCGGGGCGGCCGTTGCACGACCTCGAGCGGCGACTGGTCGCGCACATGGCGAGCGCCCGGACCGACGTCACGGCCGCCGACCTCGACGAGGCCGAGGCGCTGCTGACCCGCTCGCGCGCGCTGCGCGACGAGGTCGTCAAGCTCCTGAAGTACTACCAGTTCGGCATCGACGAGGTCTCGACCAAGATCCACATCCTGCGCCAGGAGTTCGAGTCGATCCACGACTACAGCCCGATCGAGCACGTGCGGACGCGACTGAAGTCCGCGGAGAGCCTGCTCGAGAAGTCGCTGCGGCGTGGCGTGGCGCTCGAGATCCCGGCGATCCGCGCGGAGATCCGCGACATCGCGGGGATCCGCGTGACCTGCAGCTTCGTCTCCGACGTCTACTGGATCGCGCAGATGCTCAGCGCGCAGCCCGACCTGCGCCTGCTGCAGACCAAGGACTACATCGCCCATCCCAAGCCGAACGGGTACCGGTCGTTGCACCTCATCGTCGAGGTGCCCGTGTTCCTGTCCCAGCACGTCGAGCAGGTGCCCGTCGAGGTGCAGATCCGCACGATCGCGATGGACTTCTGGGCGAGCGTCGAGCACAAGCTGTCGTACAAGTACCGCTCGGCGATGCCCGCGCACCTCGCAGCCGAGCTCGACGACGCGGCGCGGGTCGCGACCGAGCTCGACGCCCGCATGGGCCGGCTGCGCGACGAGGTCCGGCCGCCGACGGTCGAGATCGTCCCGCCGGTGACCACCGACTGAGCCGGGCACGAGGCCGGCGGGAGCTCCGGGCCGGCATGAAGAAGGAGAGCACCGCGGTGCTCTCCACTTTCAAGGTATAGCTCACGGGGGGTCTTGCGGCAAGGCCCCCGTCGCGGCGCAGAATCGTCGGCCTCGCGACCCCGTCGCGTGCGCACCGGGCGCGCGCGACCCCACGGAGCTGATGACGTGCCGGTTCTCCCCACCACCGCCTTCGACCTGCCCGAGCGGCTCGCCGCCAAGGCCGACCCGGCGTCGATCGACCGCGACGAGCAGCACTTCGCGGCGATCGCGACGACCCTCGAGCACCAGCTCGACGACCTCACCCGGCGGCTCGCCGCGGCCCGCAAGGCACCCGGCCGTGGCGGCACGGCCGCGCTCGAGCGCGACCAGGAGGTGCACCGGCTCACCGCGCGGATGCACCTGCTGCGCCGGTTCGGCCTCGACCTGTGCCTCGGGCGCGCGGTCGGCGCCGACGACGAGGCCGTGTACGTCGGGCGCCTCGGGCTGACCGACGCCGACGGTCGCCGCCTGCTCGTCGACTGGCGCTCACCCGCCGCCGAGCCCTTCTTCGGCGCGACGCACGCGCACCCCATGGGCCTGGTCAGCCGACGCCGGTACCGGTGGACCGCCGGCCGGGTCACCGACTACTGGGACGAGGTGTTCACGCCCGAGGGGCTCGAGCACCGCGCGGCGCTCGACGACCAGTCCGCGTTCCTCGCGTCGCTCGGCGGCGCCCGGTCCGCGCAGATGCGCGACGTGCTCGGGACGATCCAGGCGGATCAGGACGCGATCATCCGCGCGGGGTCGAGGGGCGCGCTCGTCGTCGACGGCGGTCCCGGGACCGGCAAGACCGTGGTCGCGCTGCACCGCGCGGCGTACCTGCTGTACTCCGACCCGCGGCTCGGGCACCGGCGCGGCGGCCTGCTGTTCGTCGGGCCGCACCAGCCGTACCTCGACTACGTGTCCGACGTGCTGCCCAGCCTGGGCGAGGAGGGCGTGCGCACGTGCACGCTGCGCGACCTGGTGCCCGAGGGCTCGTCGGCCGTGCCCGAGAGCGACCCGGCAGTCGCGCGGCTCAAGGCGTCGGCCGGGCTGGTGCGGGCGATCGAGCCTGCCGTGCAGTTCTCCGAACGGCCGCCGCGCGAGGGCCTGCTCGTCGAGACGCCGTGGGTCGACCTGTGGCTGAGCCCGTCGGACTGGGCCGACGCGTTCGACGCGCCCGAGCCCGGCACGCCGCACAACGAGGCGCGCGACCAGGTCTGGGACGAGCTCGTCGAGATCCTGGTCGCCAAGGTGGACGACGACGAGGTGCCCGAGGACCGCCTGCGCGAGGCACTGGCCCGCGACCGCGACCTCGTCGGCGCGCTGCACCGCGCGTGGCCGCTGCTCGAGGCGCCCGAGCTCGTCGCGGACCTGTGGTCCGTCCCCGCCTACCTGCGCCGGTGCGCGCCGGGGCTGACACCCGACGAGGTCGCGCTGCTGCAACGCGACGACCCGACCGCGTGGACGCTCGAGGACCTGCCGCTGCTCGACGCCGCCCGCCGGCGGCTGGGCGACGCCGGGGCCTCGGACCGCCGGCGACGCGCATCCGCGACCGAGGCCGCCGACCGCGCCTACATGGACGACGTCGTCGACCGTCTGGTCGAGTCCGACGACTCCGAGCTGCAGGTCATGAGCATGCTCAAGCTCGGCGACCTGCGCGACGCGCTCGTCGACGAGGCCGCGCTGCCGGCCGCGGAGGCCGACCCGCTCGCGGGGCCGTTCGCGCACGTCGTCGTCGACGAGGCGCAGGAGCTCACCGACGCGCAGTGGCACATGCTGCTCGCGCGGTGCCCGTCGCGGAGCCTGACGATCGTCGGCGACCGTGCACAGGCCCGGCACGGCTTCACCTCGTCGTGGGCCGAGCGGCTCGCGCGCGTCGGGCTGAGCCAGGTGCCGATCGCGTCGCTGGGCATCAACTACCGCACGCCCGCCGAGGTCATGGCGCACGCCGAGCCGGTGATCCGCGCGGTCCTCCCCGACGCGAACGTGCCGACGTCCGTGCGCAGCACCGGCCTGCCCGTCGCGCACGGTTCGGTGCGGGACCTGACGGCGATCGTCGCGTCGTGGCTCGAGTCCCACGACGAGGGGCTCGCGTGCGTGATCGGCGACCCCACGTTCCCGGACTCCCCGCGCGTGCGGTCGCTGACCCCCGAGCTCGCGAAGGGCCTCGAGTTCGACCTCGTGGTGCTGGTCGAGCCGTCGTCGCCCGGCTCGTCCTCCGCCGGCACGGGAGCCGAGGACGCGGACGCGACGGGCATCGAGAGGGCGGTGGACCGGTACGTCGCGATGACCCGCGCCACGCGCGAGCTCGTGATCCTCACCTGACCCCGACACGTGTCGCGCGGCGCCCCGGTGATCGGGCGTTGTGGGTGGAGAAAGCGTCGCCAGGCGGGCGTTTCTCCACCCACAAGCGGGTGGCGGGGCGTGGACGGCGGGGCGACCTCGTCGGCGAGGGCTTGACCGAGGCGGCTACGGGCGTTAGCTTTAGGGCTAATGGTCTTAGCCAAAGGAGGTCGGGATGACCGAGTACCTCGTCGTCGACGGCGGCACGCTCGCCTATGACGTCACCGGGACGGGCCCGCTCGTCGTGCTCGCCCACGGCATGGGTGACAGCCGCGCCGCCTACCGCTTCGTGGCACCCCGGCTGGTGGCCGCCGGTTACCGGGTCGCGGCGCTCGACCTGCGGGGCTGCGGCGAGTCCACCGCCACGTGGCCCACCTACAGCCGTACGGCTGTCGCGGGTGACCTGCTCGCGCTCGTCCGGCACCTCGGCGGCGGCCCCGCGGTCCTCGTCGGGCACTCGCTGTCCGGCGGTGCCGTGACCATCGCCGCGGCGCAGGCGCCCGAGCTCGTCGCCGGGATCGTCGAGCTCGCGCCGTTCACCCGCACGCAGGCCATGAGCGTGCGCGACCTGCGGGTGCGCCGGTACCGCACGGGGATGACGCGCCTGCTGATGACGGGCGCGCTCGGCAGCGTCACGTGGTGGCACAAGTACCTCGACGTCGCCTACCCCGGCCCTCGCCCCGCCGATTGGGACGAACAGCTGGCGCGCAACGCCACGAACCTGCGCGAGCCCGGCCGCATGCGCGCGATGCAGCGCATGGCCAAGCCCGCCGTGGACGCCCACGCGCAGCTCGCGCACGTCCGGTGCCCCGTGCTCGTCGTCGAAGGCTCGCTCGACCCGGACTGGGCGGACCCGCGCGCCGAGGGCGAGGCGATCGTCGCCGCGATGCCCGCCGGGCTCGCGCAGCTCGAGGTCATCGAGGGCGCCGGGCACTACCCGCACACGCAGTTCCCCGACGAGACCGCCGCGCTGGTGCTCTCCTTCGCGCGGGCGCACGCGCGTGCCTAGGGCCGGGCTGGACCCGCAGGTCGTCGTCGCAGCAGCCGCCAGACTGGCCGACGAGGTCGGGCTCGCCCACGTCACCATGAGCGTGCTCGCCGAACGCCTCGGCGTGCGCGCCCCGTCCCTGTACAAGCACGTCGACGGCCAGGGCGACCTCAACCGGCGCGTCGCCGTGCTCGCGCTCACCGAGCTCGGCGGAGCGCTGCGCGACGCGCTGCAGGGCCGCGCCGGCAAGGACGCGCTCGACGCCGCCGCCCGCGCGATCCGCAGCTACGCCGTCGCGCACCCCGGCCGCTACTCCGCCACGGTCCGCATCGACGCCGACGAGCTCGACGAGCAGCTCGTCGCCGCCGGCGCACGCGTGCTCGACTCGCTGTCCGCGGTGCTGGTCGGCTACCCCGTCGCGCCCGAGGACACCGTCCACGCCCTGCGGATGCTGCGCAGCCTGTTCCACGGCTTCGCCGTCCTCGAGGCCGCGGGGGGGTTCCAGCTCGCCACCGACCTCGACGAGAGCTTCACCTGGCTCGTCGACGCCGCCGACCGCGCCCTGCGCACCACGCTGCGGGATGGCGACGGGCTCACCCCCACTGCCACCACCGTCTGACCGCGTGGGGTTCACTCCCGGCCCCTGCTTCATCGAGCACCGGCCCGGCCTTGCCCTCGGACGCGGTGCGGTAGCGCGTCAGGAGGGCGGGGACGTCCTTCAACTCCGAGTAGGTGTACGGGCGGCGGACGAACGTGCAGATCACGCGCCACATCGCGCGTTCGTCGGCGAGGTCGTCGGGGATCGTCACCCCGTACGCCTCGGCGAGCTTCACGCGCGCCAGGTCGACCATCGCGCACTCGGTGGCCGCCCACTCGTCGGTCGCCAGCACGGCGAGGCGGTACGCACCGACGACGACGAGGACCGACCCCGCCGCCGCGAGCCACAGCAGCGGGTCCCCGGTCACGACCAGACCCACGACGGCGCCCACGACGAGCACCACCGCTCCGTACAGGAGCGCGACGAAGAAGTCCACGTTCGCGCGCGCGGTGGTGATCGCGTCGACCGCGCTCTGCGGCGCCACGCCCTTGAGCCGGTGCCAGAGCAGCTGCGAGTCGAGCAGGTACCGGTTGCGCGCGTACGTCTCGAACCGCCGGATCGCGTTGCCGAGCTGAGTCGGGGCGAACTGCGTCTCGTCGGCCGGGTAGCGCGCGGCGCGTTCGTAGGCGAGCCCTGCGCGCACGGCCTGCCCCGCCGCGGTCGACGTCTCGTACGTCGCCAGCAGGCGGGTCCGGCGCGCGCGGTGGGCGTTCGTGCGTCGCTCGACGAGCCACGGCCACCCCAGGTAGTACCCCTCGAGCACGCGGTACAGGGGCGCCTGCGCGGCAGCCAGCACGAGGCCCAGGACGGCGGCCACCGCGAGCAGCGCGAGCTGCTGCGACGCCCACGTCAGCCCCTCGAACTCCTCGCTGAGGTCGACGAACGCCAGCCGCGCGATCACGTAGGCGAAGCCCTGCGCGGCGAGGAACACGGGCAGGATCCACCCGACGACCAGGCCCCACCCGCCCCCGAGGACGGACTTGACCACGTCTCCCATCGGACGCCCTCAGAGATCCCCGCCCGGGTCTCCCGGACCGGGCGGCGTCCCGGGCGCCATGTCCGCCTCCGTCGCGCTGGGAGACGAGCCGGGGCGGATCGCGGCGGGCGGCGTCGAGAACGCGCCGATCCTGTCCTCGTAGAAGCGCGGCAGGACCGACCTCAGGATCGTCGAGACCTCGCGGGCGATCACCGGGGCCGCGAAGCTCGTCCCGGACCAGACGGCTGCGCCGGGGATCTCCTGGGCGTCGACGGTCCAGTCGAGCGTGCGGTGCGCGAGCTTGTCGACGACGACGAGCTGCACCTCGTCGGCCGCGCGGTCGAGAGTCGCGGACCGCACCTCGACGACCGCGCGCCCGGCGTCGTCGAGCTTCAGGGGGATCCGGATCTGGAGCTGGTCGTGCTCGTCGGCGTCGTCCGCAGTGCTGGACCGGTCGTCGTCCATGGCGATCCCCCGGGTCGCTCGGGCTCGGCGCGCCCGCGCGCCGACTCACGCGCAACGTACTCCCGCACCCGCCCGGCGACCAGGATGAATCGGACGGCCAGTCCCCGCGCTCGTCGTCGTCGCACGCGCTCGGACGTGCGGATCCTGCCTAGACTCGCCGGGTCCGGCCGGGGTGCGGCCGGAGCCACGACCGACGTTCGGAGCCCGAGTGCGGCGCACAGCCCTTGCCCTCCCGTTCGCCGTCGCCCTGCTCGTGGCGTCGTGCACGCACGGGGACGACGAGGCGCTCGCGTCGCCGTCCGCGACGTCGACCCGCGCGCCCGCCACCACCACCGGCCCCGCCGCTCCGGGCACCCCGTCCGCGTCGGCCGCGGCGACCACCTCCGCCGCACCCCCCGCGTCGAGCACCCCCGCGGCGCCCACCGCCCCGGCTGCGGGTCCCAGCCGCGCACCGGCGCCCGCTCCAGCGCCGGCCCCCGGCGTGACGTTGCCGCCGACCGCCGGCGTGTTCGACTACCAGCTCGGCGGCCCCTCACCGACGGTCCGCGTGGGCGCGACGACGCGCGCGATCGACGTCGTCGTGCGGGACGCGACGGCGGCCCCGCTGCCCGGCGCGTACACCGTCTGCTACGTCAACGGCTTCCAGACGCAGCCCGGCGAGGCCTCGCTGTGGCGCAGGCACACCGACGTCCTCCTGCACGACGAGGGCGGCGATCTGGTCGTCGACCCCGACTGGCCCGACGAGTACGTCCTTGACCCGTCCACGCCCGCGCAGCGCCGGACGATCCTGAGCGTCCTCGGCCCGGTCGTCACCGGGTGCGCCGCCGACGGGTTCGACGCCGTCGAGATCGACAACCTCGACACGTGGACCCGGTTCGACGCGATCGACGAGGCCGGCGCCCACGCCCTGGCCCGCGCGTACGTCGACCTCGCCCACTCCGCGGGCCTGGCCATCGCGCAGAAGAACGCCGCCGAGATCACCCGGCTCGCACACGATCGACTCGGCTTCGACTTCGCCGTCACCGAGGAGTGCGCCGCCTGGGACGAGTGCGCCGCCTACACCGACGTGTACGGCGACCACGTCCTGCAGATCGAGTACCCCGACGCCCTCGACGACGCAGGTCTGACTTTCGCCCAGGTCTGCGCCCTGACCGACCGCGCACCCCTGACGATCTTGCGCGACCGCGACCTCGTCCCCCCAGGCAAGCCCGGCCACCGCTACGCCACCTGCTGACCCGCTCGTCGCGCGGCGCCTCGTGGACGACGAACAGCGGCTCGGAGCGAGCGGCTACAGCACCGCCGAGCGCCGCTGCACTCCTCGCGGGCGGAAGACGGGACGGGCGGGAACGGGCGCGGCGACGTCGGTCTGGGGTGCCGCCGTGCGCGTCCCTGGGGGCGCGGGCTCGATCGTCGGCTGAGCGAGCTCCTTGGCGAGTGCCCCGGCGTACCTGACGACGCTGCGCGCCCAGACCGTCTCGTCGCCGTTCGGCGGGACGGCGGTCACGGCGGCGAGGGCCGTCGTCGCGTCCGCAGCGACAGGGGTCTCGGGCGTGAGCGTGTTGAGCGCGCCACCGAGCGTCGAGATGACGTACCAGACCGCGACGACCACGAGGGCACCGCACGTCAGGGCTACCGGCAGCCGGAGCTCGTCGGTGCCCCAGAGCGCGACCGTCACGCTCCCGAGCAGCCCGGCCGCGGCCGTCAGCGTCAGCCACCCGCCCAGCATCGCGGCCCCGACCGTCACGTCGTCGCCGGCGCTGATCGCCTTCATCACCGCGGCGGAGACGAACGCCAGGAGGGACGCCACCAGGCCCGCGACCAGGACGTGCGCGACCGCTTGCTC
Source organism: Cellulomonas gelida (assembly GCF_006538725.1). GTDB lineage: Bacteria > Actinomycetota > Actinomycetes > Actinomycetales > Cellulomonadaceae > Cellulomonas > Cellulomonas gelida. Next base: position 45,205 of record NZ_BJLQ01000015.1, on the reverse strand, counting down.
AGGCTCACTCCCGAGTAGCGCGGTGAGGGGATCGGCGACGCCGAACAGAGCGACGACGGCCGTGGAGACGACGGTGAGGTTCGTCGCCCAGGAGTCCGCGGACCACGACGCGCTGAGCCCCGTCACCGGGGACCGCAGGGTCGGCCGCTTCTCCTCGTCCCGGTGGGCGTCCTCGAACCGCCCGCCGACGACCAGCAGCGTGAGAGCGGCGAGCGCCGCAGCGACGACGAACGGCCACACCACGACCCTGACCGACAGATCCGTCGGCTCCGTCACGTCGAACGAGACCGTGATCGTCTTGTCGCCGACGGTGAGGGTGCCCGTCGTGACTGCGCCGACCTCGCACCCGCTCACGGTGAGGTCGACCGACTCCTGCCGACCCGCACCGACCTTGCCCGGGTCGGCGTCGGCGGTGCAGCCCGTGACCGTGAGGTCGACGTCGATCACCGCGTCGTCGGGGTTCGTCACCGTCAGCGCGCCGGTGTACTCCTCGCCGTCGCGCGTCAGCGCGATCTGGTCGTCGTCCCCGAGGTCCACGACCGGCGACGCCCACACCGCGGGTGCACCAGCCAGAGACCCGATCCCGATCCCGACCGCCAGCACCAGGCCGGCACCTACCCGAGTGACAGCACGCACGGTCCCGATCCCCTCGCTGGGTACCCCGTCACCCCGACGGTAGCCACAGCGCGCACCGCCCGCGCGACGAGGGAGACGACGAGGGGGAGCCGCCAGGTGCTGGCGCCTCCCCCTCGTCGCTGTCAGTTCTCGCAGCGCCGAACCGGCGCCGTGAGGAGACTCAGAAGTCCCAGTCGTCGTCCTCGGTGTTGACGGCCTTGCCGATGACGTACGACGAGCCGGAGCCGGAGAAGAAGTCGTGGTTCTCGTCGGCGTTCGGCGACAGGGCCGACAGGATCGCCGGGTTGACGTCGGTCTCGTCGCGCGGGAACAGCGCCTCGTAGCCCAGGTTCATGAGGGCCTTGTTGGCGTTGTAGCGCAGGAACTTCTTGACGTCCTCGGTCAGGCCGAGCTCGTCGTACAGGTCCTGCGTGTACTCGACCTCGTTGTCGTACAGCTCGAAGAGCAGCTCGAACGTGTACTCCTTGAGCTCGGCGCGCTCGGCCTCCGTGATGAGCTCGAGGCCCTTCTGGAACTTGTAGCCGATGTAGTACCCGTGCACGGCCTCGTCGCGGATGATCAGGCGGATGAGGTCGGCCGTGTTGGTGAGCTTGGCGCGCGACGCCCAGTACATGGGCGCGTAGAAGCCCGAGTAGAACAGGAACGACTCGAGCATGGTCGAGGCGACCTTGCGCTTGAGCGGCTCATCGCCCCGGTAGTAGTTCAGGACGATCTCGGCCTTGCGCTGCAGGTTCGGGTTCTCCTCCGACCAGCGGAACGCCTCGTCGATCTCCTTGGTGGAGATGAGCGTCGAGAAGATCGAGGAGTACGACTTGGCGTGCACCGACTCCATGAACGCGATGTTCGTGTAGACGGCCTCCTCGTGCGGGGTGAGCGCGTCGGGGATGAGGCTGACCGCGCCGACCGTGCCCTGGATGGTGTCCAGCAGCGTCAGGCCGGTGAAGACGCGGGTCGTCATGGTCTTCTCGGCCTCGGTCAGGGTCGCCCACGACTGGATGTCGTTGGAGACCGGCACCTTCTCCGGCAGCCAGAAGTTGCCGACCAGGCGGTCCCAGACCTCGAGGTCCTTGTCGTCCTGGAGGCGGTTCCAGTTGATCGCCGAGACCCGGTCGACCAGCTTCAGCTTCCCCGTAGGGCTCATTCTCGTGCTCGCTTCTTCGTCGTGACGGTAAAAGTGCAGGTCAGAGCGTCATAGCATGCAGCTGACGCAACCCTCCACCTCAGTCCCCTCGAGTGCCAGCTGGCGCAGGCGGATGTAGTAGATCGTCTTGATGCCCTTGCGCCAGGCGTAGATCTGCGCCTTGTTCAGGTCACGCGTGGTCGCGGTGTCCTTGAAGAAGAGCGTCAGCGACAGGCCCTGGTCCACGTGCTGCGTGGCCTCGGCGTACGTGTCGATGATCTTCTCGTAGCCGATCTCGTACGCGTCCTGGTAGTACTCCAGGTTGTCGTTCGTCATGAACGGCGCCGGGTAGTAGACGCGACCGATCTTGCCTTCCTTGCGGATCTCGATCTTCGACGCGATCGGGTGGATCGAGCTCGTCGAGTGGTTGATGTACGAGATCGAGCCGGTCGGCGGGACCGCCTGCAGGTTCTGGTTGTACAGGCCGTGCTCGGCGACGAGCGCCGCGAGCGTGCGCCAGTCGTCCTGCGTCGGGATGTGGATGTTCGCCTCGGCGAAGAGCTCGCGGACGCGCTCCGTGCGCGGCGCCCACTCCTTCTCGATGTACTTCTCGAAGTACTCGCCGGTCGCGTACGTCGACTTCTCGAAGCCGTAGAACTTCTCGCCGCGCTCCTGCGCGAGCAGGTTCGACGCACGGATCGCGTGGTAAGCGACCGTGTAGAAGTAGATGTTCGTGAAGTCGAGGCCCTCGTCGGACCCGTAGAAGATCCGCTCGCGCGCCAGGTACCCGTGCAGGTTCATCTGGCCCAGGCCGATCGCGTGCCCGCCGCGGTTGGCGCGCTTGATCGACGGGACCGACTCGATGTCGGTCTGGTCGGAGACGGCCGTCAGGGCACGGATCGCGGTCTCGACGGACTTGCCGAAGTCCGGGGAGTCCATCGACAGCGCGATGTTCATCGAGCCGAGGTTGCAGGAGATGTCCCGGCCGACGTGGTCGTAGGACAGGTCCTCGTTGTAGGTCGACGGGGTCGAGACCTGCAGGATCTCCGAGCAGAGGTTCGAGTGCGTGACCTTGCCGTCGATCGGGTTGGCCCGGTTCACCGTGTCCTCGAACATGACGTACGGGTAGCCGGACTCGAACTGGATCTCGGCGAGCGTCTGGAAGAACTCGCGGGCGCTGATCTTCGTCTTGCGGATCCGCGAGTCGTCGACCATCTCGTAGTACTTCTCGGTGACGTTGATGTCCGCGAACGGCACGCCGTACACACGCTCGACGTCGTACGGCGAGAACAGGTACATCGGCTCGTTCTTCTTCGCGAGGTCGAACGTGATGTCCGGGATCACGACGCCGAGCGACAGCGTCTTGATGCGGATCTTCTCGTCGGCGTTCTCGCGCTTGGTGTCGAGGAACCGGTAGATGTCCGGGTGGTGCGCGTGCAGGTACACCGCGCCGGCACCCTGACGCGCGCCGAGCTGGTTCGCGTACGAGAACGAGTCCTCGAGCAGCTTCATCACGGGGATGACGCCGGAGCTCTGGTTCTCGATGTGCTTGATGGGCGCGCCGTGCTCACGGACGTTCGAGAGCAGCAGGGCCACGCCGCCGCCGCGCTTGGAGAGCTGCAGCGCGGAGTTGATGCCGCGCGCGATGGACTCCATGTTGTCCTCGATGCGCAGCAGGAAGCAGGAGACGGGCTCGCCGCGCTGCGCCTTGCCGAGGTTGAGGAACGTCGGCGTCGCCGGCTGGAACCGGCCCGAGACGATCTCGTCGACCAGGGAGATCGCGTAGTCCTGGTCGCCCGCGGCGAGCGAGAGCGCCACCATGCACACGCGGTCCTCGAAGCGCTCGAGGTAGCGCTTCCCGTCGAACGTCTTGAGCGTGTACGACGTGTAGTACTTGAACGCCCCGAGGAAGGTCTGGAAGCGGAACTTCTTCGAGTACGCGTACTGGAACAGCGTCTTGATGAACGCGCGGTCGTACTGCGCGAGCACCGCCGGGTCGTAGTACTTGTTCTCGACGAGGTAGTCGAGCTTCTCGTCCAGGTCGTGGAAGAACACCGTGTTCTGGTTCACGTGCTGCAGGAAGTACGCGCGGGCCGCCTCGCGGTCCTTGTCGAACTGGATCTTCCCGTCCGCGCTGTACAGGTTCAGCATCGCGTTGAGGGCGTGGTAGTCCAGGCCCGACGCCTCTACGCGCTGATCAGTGACTGTCGCTGCCAAAACCGTTCCAATCCGTCGCGGACGCGCTGCACGTCCTCGTTCGTTCCCATGAGCTCGAAGCCGTACAGGTAGGGGACGCGGCACTTGGCCGCGATGATCTCCCCCGCGATGCAGTACGCCTCGCCGAAGTTGGTGTTGCCCGCGGCGATGACGCCGCGGAGCAGTGAGCGGTTGGCCGTGTCGTTGAGGAACTTCACGACCTGCCGCGGTACCGCGCCGCCCTCGTTCCCGCCCCCGTACGTCGGCACGACGAGCACGTACGGCTCTGTGACGTGCAAGAACGCCTCGGTCGGGCGCAGGGGGATCCGCTGGGCCGGCTGGCCCAGCTTCTCGATGAAGCGGTGGGTGTTGTTCGAGGCCGAGGAGAAGTAGACGAGCGAGCTCATCGATGCCTCCTCAGCGATTCGAGCGCTGGCTTCCGCCGGCCTCCGTGGGCCGGTGTGACCGCCGTCGAAGGCGGCGCTTCAGGCGACGGTGACAGCCTGCAGGCGCTGCTCGAGCGCCTTGATGCGGTCCGGGCGGTAGCCCGACCAGTGGTCCCCGTCGACCCCGTCGACGATGACGACCGGGGCCTGCAGGTGGCCGAGCGACATGACGTAGTCGCGGGCGTCCGCGTCCTCGCTGATGTCCACGACCGTGTACTCGGCACCGAGCTTGTCGAGAGCACGGTAGGTCGCGTTGCACTGCACGCAGGCCGGCTTGCTGTAGACCGTGATCGTCATGGTGCCTCTCCCCGGAGACTCAAAGAAACTCAGTGGTTCTGATGCTCGTCCGCGCTCTTCCCGACCCTCGGAGGTCGCCCTGACCGAGCGTTCCCGGAGGCCCTCGTGGAGCCTCCGGCGACCGCTCGACGCCTCGGTCGATCGCGTAGAGAAGACACTACACCTAGTGTCTGACACCGCAACCAACCACTAGGTGTTGTGTTACATCCGTGTCGTTTTTCACCCCGTGCATGACTCGTCCACAGTACCGACGACCCCTGACAGAGCCTCTGGCCTGCAGGTTTGCGCGGGCGTAACGACATCGCTGTGGTTCGACCCACAGGCGGCCCACAGGTCGTCCACATCGGGGACCGTCTCGTCCCCAGAGTCGTCCACAGGCGATATGTCCGATGGAGTCCCGAAGTGTCCGGTCCGCGGGCCGCCGGGCGGCGTCTCAGCTCGCGGAGGCGTCCGCCCACGCCGCGCGCAGGCCGTCGAGGAGCGGCGTCGTCGGGCGGCCGATGAGGGTGCGCAGCGTGTCGGTCGCGTCCGCGAGGCCACCCGCGGCGATGTCCTGGTCGAGCGCCACGACGAACCCGACGGTGCCCTCGTCGAGACCGGCCGCCAGCAGGCCCGCGCGCTGCTCGTCGGGCGTCACCCGCCGGTGCACGACCGGACGGCCGAGCACCTGCGCCGCCGCGGCCGCGAGCTCGTCGTGCGTCCACGCGTAGTCGCCCGAGACCTCGTAGGTCCGCCCGTCGTGCCCCTCGCCCGTGACGACCGCCACCACGCCCGCGGCGAAGTCCGCGCGGCTCGCGGAGGCCACGCGCCCGTCCCCGGTCGACGAGACGATCTCGCCCGTCGCGGCCGCCTGCTGCAGCGCCGGGACGTAGTTCTCGGTGTACCAGTTGTTGCGCAGCACCGTCACGACCAGGCCGGAGGCCGCCAGCAGCTCCTCGGTCGCCTTGTGCTCGGGTGCGACGACGAGCGTCGTGGTGTCGGCGTGCGGCGCGCTCGTGTAGACGATGCGGCGGACGCCGGCCGCCCGCGCGGCCTCGATCGCCGCGGTGTGCTGAGGGATGCGCTTGCCGACCTCGGAGCCGGAGACGAGCACGAGCGTGTCGGCACCCCCGAAGGCCTCGGGCAGCGTCTCGGGGCGGTCGTAGTCGACCACCGCCACGCGCACGCCGCGCTCGGCCAGGTCCGCGAGGCGCTCGGTCCGGCGCCCGCCCGCGACGATCTCGCCGGGCGCGACCCCCGCTTCGAGCAGACCCTCGACGACGAGACGGCCCAGGTGGCCGCTGGCCCCGGTGACGACGACAGACATGTGCTTCCTCCCGTTGCTGGGCGACCCGTGTCTCGCGTCGCTCCCCCGGCACAACACCCCGCGCGCCAGAACCTTTCCCGCCCCCACGGGCACGTGAGGGATGCTGGTCACGTGCACGTGACCACCCTCGGACCGCTCGCGCTCGACGGCCGGCCCGTCCGCGGCGAGCGGCTCGCCGCCGTGGTGCGTGAGCTCGTCGCGGCGCGCGGGCGTGCGGTGTCCGTCGGCGCGCTCGTCGAGGCCGTCTGGGACGGTGCGCCGCCCGACGACGAGCAGGGCGCCGTGCAGGCGCTCGTCTCACGCGTGCGTCGGCTCGGCCTGCCGGTGCAGTCCGTGCCGGGTGGCTACCGGCTGCCCGCCGACGATCTGTCGGTCGACTCCGATGAGGCCCGCGGGCTCGTCGGCGTGGCGCGCGCTGCCCTCGAGGCGGGCGATCTCGTGGCCGCCGCCGACGCCGCCGCGCGGGCCCGCGCGCTCCTGCCGCCGGCGCCCGACGACGCCGCCGCGGTCCGCCTGCTCGCCGAGGCCGCCGACGTCACGGCGCGCGTCGCGCTGCGCACGGACGGCCCGTACGACGAGACCGACCTGCGGCTGCTCGCGACGCGCACCCCGCCCGACGAGCCGTCCGTCGCGCTGCTCGTGCGCGTCCTGGCCGCGCAGGGCCGCGACGCCGAGGCGCTCGAGGTCGTCGAGACGCTGCGGCGCGACCTCGCCGAGCGGTACGGCACGGACCCGTCGGCCGTGGTCGCGGACGCGCACGTCGCGCTGCTGCGCGGCGAGCTCGGCCCGACGCGCGCGCCCGACGGTGGGCGCCCCGCCGCCGCGCCCACCGTCGGGCCGCCGGCCGGGTCGTCGACCGCCGCCGCGCACACGCTCGACGCCGCCGGGCGCTCGACGGCACCGACCGCGCACCTGCCCTCCGCGTGGCGTCGCCCGCCCACGCCGCTCGTCGGTCGCGAGGCGGACGTCGCGGCGGTGACCGCCGCGCTGCGCGACGCGGCGGTCGTCACCGTCGTCGCGACCGGGGGTGCGGGCAAGACCAGGCTCGCGGCTGAGGTCGCGCGGCTCGCCGCCGAGGCCGGGCAGCAGGTGCACGTCGTCGAGCTCGCGGGGCTGCGGTCCGCCGACGACGTGCTCCCCGCGGTGATCGGCGAGCTCGGCGGCTCCGAGACGGTCCCGGCGCTCCCCGAGGTCGGCGTCGAGCGGCGCGTGCTGCCCCGGCTCGAACGGCTGCGCGCCGCCGCGCAGGAGCTGCGAGGGCTCGTCGTCCTCGACAACTGCGAGCACGTGCTCGCCGCGGCCGCGGACCTCGTCGCGGACCTGCTCGACGTGGTCCCGCCCGACGTCACGATCCTGGCGACGTCCCGCGCGCCGCTCGGCCTCGTCGGCGAGCGCGTGCACCGGCTGCCCGCCCTGCCCGACACCGACGCCCTCGCGCTGCTGCGCGCCCGCGCCGAATCGGCCCGGCCCGGCCTCGTCTGGGACGACGCGCGCGCGCTCGAGCTGTGCCACCGCCTCGACAGCCTCCCCCTCGCGCTCGAGCTCGCGGCCGCCCGCCTGCGCTCGATGCCGCTCGAGGACCTGCTCGACAGCCTCGCCGACAGGTTCGCGCTGCTCGACGACGCGCTGCGCGGGCTGCCCGAGCGCCACGCGAGCCTGTGGGCGCTCGTCGACTGGAGCCGCGAGCTGCTGCCGGACGACGAGCGCGAGCTGCTCGCCCGGCTCGCCGTGGTGCCCGGCTCGTTCACCGCGGCGCTGGCCGCGAGCGTCGCGGGCGTGCCGGACACGCGGCGCGGGCTCGCGGACCTCGTCGACCAGTCCCTGCTGGTGCTCGACGACGCCGGCCCCGGCCCCGCGCGCTACCGCATGCTCGAGACGGTCCGCGAGTACGGCGAGGCGCGCCTCGACGCCGCGGGCACGCGCGCCGACGCGATGGCCGGGCTGGTCGCGTGGGCCACGCGCGAAGCCGTGGACCTGAGCGACCGGATGACCGGCGAGGGGCAGCTCGACGCGTTCGCGCGGTGCAGCGACGAGCAGGAGGCGCTGGTCGCGGCGCTGCGATGGTCGATCGAGCACGACGAGGCGGCGGCCGTCGAGGTCGCGTCCGCCCTGTTCCCGTGGTGGACCGTGCGCGGTATGCACGTGGAGGTCGTGACGTGGGCCTCGCGGCTCGTGCACGTGAGCGAACCGGCCGCGCGGCGACGCTCCGCGCTGTTCGTCGGCGCGGCCTCGGGGCGGCGCGTGCCGCACGGCGAGCTCACCACGACCGTCATGCTCCAGACGGCGGTCAACGGCGGCATCACGACGACGCTGCGGCTGACCGCGCTCGCCGGCCGCGTGCTGCGGCGGCTCGCACGCGAGCAGTCCGACGAGGTCCGACCCGGCTCGGCGGCGCTGGCCGCGGCAGTCCCGTCGCTCGTCTCGACCGACCTGGCGGCGCTCGAGGACTCTGCGCGGTCCCTCACCGCGCAGGACGACGAGTACGTCCAGGCGCTCGGCCTGTTCCTGCGCGCCGCGGTGCGGGAGAACGCCGGCGAGACCGACGGGTCCGCGCAGGACGCCCGCGCGGCGTTCGCGATGTTCGAGCGGATCGGCAACCACTGGGGCATGGGCATGGCCGCGCAGGGGGTCGCGCAGTGGTCGGCGGCGCACGGCGGCGACGACGCCGTGGAGTGGCTCGAGCGCAGCGTGCACCACCTCGAGCTCGTCGGCGCCGTGCAGGACGCGCGCAGCCTGCGGGTGCTGCTCGACGTGCAGCGCGCAGTCGAGGGCGACCAGGACGGTCGAGCCGCGCTGCACGACGTGGTCACCTCCCCGCGTGAGGAGGCGATGGACCGCGCGCAGGCCCTCCTCGGGCTCGCGATGGTCGCGCTGTCCGACGGCGACAACGCGAGCGCCGTGACGCATGCGCTGCGCGCCGTGCAGACGGTCGCCGACGACGAGTCGTCCGTCCCGCAGGCACGCATCGTGTTCCGCGTCTCGGCGGTCGTGCTGCTGCTGCAGGCCGAGCGCGACGAGACCGACCCGGCCCGCCGCGCAGCCGTCGACGCGGACGTCGTCGCGGCGCTGACCGCCGCCATCACCGACGCACGGGGCCTGAGCGACATGCCGGTCGTCGGGGCGTTCGCGCTCGGCTGCGCCGAGCTCGTCGCGTGGCGCGGCGACGACGAGGACACCGCGGTCGAGCTGTGGGCGCTCGGCACCCGGATGGGGGCGAGCGTCTCGAGCATCGCGCTCCAGGTGGGCAAGAACCGGTCGCTCGCGAGCAGCCTCGCGGGCACGCGCGGGCAGGCCCGGGCCGACGAGCTGCGGCCGCGTCCCGCGTCCGAGATCAGCCGCTCGATCCTCGCGCTGGCGTCCCGCCTGCTGGGCCCCGCGACGCAGCGCTGACCCCGCCGGCCCCGGGTCGACCCGGCAGACGACGGGGTCCGCGCCGCCCAGCGACGCGGACCCCGCTCGACCGTCAGACCTTGCGGCGGTAGGCGCGCAGCGCCAGCGGCATGAACACCGCGACCAGGCCCACGCACCATGCGAGCGTCCACCACACGTGGTTGCCCACCGGCGTGCCGAGGAACAGCCCGCGCATCGAGTCGACCAGGTGCGTCAGCGGGTTGACGTCGACGAAGCCCTGCATCCAGCCGGGCAGGTCGTCGGTCTGCACGAACACGTTGGAGCCGAACGTCAGCGGCATGATCAGCAGGAACATCACGCCCTGCACCGCACCGGACGTGCGCACGATCATCCCGACCCACACGCTCACCCACGACAGGCAGACCGCGAACAGCACGGCCAGCAGGCACCCGGCGACCGCCTCGAGCGGGCTCGTCGCGATCCGGAAGCCCATCGCGTAGCCCGTGCCGATCGTCACGACCGCGACGATCACGTACCGCACCACGTCGCCCAGCACCGCGCCCAGCAGGGGTGCCGACCGGGGGATCGGCAGCGACTTGAACCGGTCGAAGATCCCCTTCTCCATGTCGGTGTTGAGGTTCACGCCGATCGCGATCGCGCCCATCGCGATCGTCTGCCCGAGGATCCCGGGCAGCAGGAACTGCAGGTAGTCGCCCGTGCTGCCGGCGACCGCGTTGCCGAAGATCGTCACGAAGATCGCGAGGAAGATGATCGGCTGCAGCGTCACGTCGATCAGCGCCTCGGGCGTGCGCCACGTCTTGATCAGGCTGCGCCTGGTCAGCGCGGCGGAGTGGCGCACCAGCGGGAACGGGCGGGCCGGCGCGGCCGCGGCCGCGCGCGGTGCGGGCTGCGTGCGGGTCGGTTCGAGAGCCGTGGTGGTCATGCCGCCACCTCCTTGCTGGTGTCGCGGGCGCTGTCGTCGGAGCCGGGCTCGGCCTCGTCGGACGTGGTCCGGCCGGTCAGGGTGAAGAAGACCTCGTCGAGGCTCGGCAGGTGCAGCGAGAGCTCCGTGACACCGATGCCCGCGGCGCCCAGGCGGGCGACCGTCGCCGTGAGCGCCTCGTCGCCGGCCACCGGGACCGCGAGCATCCCCTTGCGGATCTCGTCGGCTGCGGCACCCGTGCTGACCTGCGAGAGGATCTGCGCGGTCTCCGCCAGGCGGGTCTGGTCCGTCGGGCGCACCTCGAGCGTCTGGCCGCCGACGATGCGCTTGAGCCCGTCCGGGGTGTCGTGCGCGATGACTCGCCCGTGGTCGACGACCGTGATCTCGTCGGCCAGCGCGTCCGCCTCCTCGAGGTACTGCGTGGTGAGCAGCACGGTCGAGCCGTCCGAGACGAGCGAGCGGACCACGTCCCACATCGCCTCGCGCTTCGCGGGGTCGAGTCCGGTGGTCGGCTCGTCGAGGAAGATCACGTCGGGCCGTCCGACGAGGCTCGCGGCCAGGTCGAGGCGGCGACGCATGCCGCCGGAGTACGTCTTCGCGGGACGGTCGGCGGCGTCCGCGAGGTCGAACCACTCGAGCAGCTCGACGGCACGGGCGCGGGCGCCCTTGCGGCCGAGCTCGAGCAGGGTGCCGAACAGCACGAGGTTCTGGCGGCCCGTGAGGTCCTCGTCGACGGACGCGTACTGCCCGGTCAGGCCGATCATGTGCCGGACCTTCTCGGCGTCGCGGACCACGTCGAGGCCGTTGATGCGGGCCGTGCCCGCGTCGGGGGTGAGCAGGGTGGACAGGATGCGGACGGTCGTCGTCTTGCCGGCGCCGTTGGGGCCGAGCACACCGAGCACGGTGCCCCGGGGGACGACGAGGTCGACGCCCTGCAGCGCCTTCGTCTCGCCGAAGTGCTTCACAAGGCCCTCGGCCTCGATCACCAGGTCTGGGTTCATGCCGCCACCCTGACCGCCCCGGCTGACACGGCCCCGACACCCCACCGACACCACCGACACCACCCCGACCCGCCCCACCGGACCCCCGCGCGCCGCTCCCCTGCCCCGCCCCCACCTCGCGACCCAGCGACTGCTCAGGCCAACCCGCCCCACAGCCGGAGCAACCCCTGGCTCACGCCACCACCACCCCGCGACCCAGCGACTGCTCAGGCCAACCCGCCCCACAGCCGGAGCAACCGCTTGCTCGCGCCACCGCCACCCCGCGACCCAGCGTCTGCTCAGGCCACACCCGCGATGAGCCGGAGCAGGCGCTGGGTCGCGGAGGGGGTGGGGTCAGTAGAGGTCGCGGCAGAGGAGGAGGAGGGTGGTGTCGTCGACCGACGACGGGTCGCTGCACTCGCGGACGACGTCGTCGATGTCGACCGGGCGCGTCGGGTCCTCGCGCGTGAACGCGCCGACCAGCCGGGCCAGGCCCGCGCGCAGGTTCGTCGAGCGCGAGTCGACGAGCCCGTCGCTGTAGAGCACGACGCCGCCACCGGGCTCGATCACGAACCGGTGCGTGGGCGGCTCCCCCGAGCCGACGCCGACGGGCCGGTCCACGCTGACCTCGAGCAGCTCGGCACCGCCGACCGCGTCGAGCACGAGCGGGCGGGGGTGACCCGCGATGGAGACCTCGACCTCGCCCGTCGCCTGGTCGACCGCGGCGACGACGACCGTGGCCATGTCGGTGGCCATCGTGCGGCGGGCCACCACGTCGGTCCAGCGCAGTGCGTCGGCCGGACCGTCGCCGCGCAGCAGGAACGCCCGCAGCGAGTTGCGCAGCTGGCCCATCGCCGCGGCGGCGGACAGGCCGTGCCCGGCGACGTCCCCGATGACCACGGCGATCCGCCCGTCGGGCAGCTCGAGCGCGTCGTACCAGTCGCCCCCGACCCGACCGCCGGGTGCGGGCACGTAGCGCGCGTGCAGCTGCCACCCCTCGACGTGCGGCAGCTCTGCGGGCAACAGGGAGCGCTGCACGGTCTCGGCGACGCCGAGCGCCCAGCGGGTGCGCAGCAGGAGCGTCTCGAGCAGGCGTCGGCGCAGGTCGGTGACCGAGCGCAGCTCCTGCGCGGTCCACGGCGCGCTCCGGCCGCGAATCGTCTGGGTCCACTTCTCGAACGACTTGCGCGGGCTGAGCCGCACCTCGTCGCCCTCACGCCGTGCGATCGCCTTGTTCTGCGGGTCCCCGCCCCAGGACACGTCGTGCACGGCCTCGCGGCGCAGCCAGACGATCGCGCGGTCCTCGGGCAGCCGCACCGCGAGCAGCCCGGCGACGCCCGGCAGCGCGTCCGCGAGCGCGGGCTCCTGCGCGCTGAGCTCGGTGCGCGCGGTGACGTCCTCGGGCTGCGCGGCGATCCACTCGCGCAGCGGCGACGGGTCGTCGGGCACCACGCCCTCGACGCTCCGGGTGTCGTCGCCGAAGACCACGACCCCCTGCGCGGGCACGAGCTCGAGCAGGGACACCCCGGACGCGGTCCGCCCGACGAGCGCGTCACCGAGGGTGTGCGCGGCGTCGCGGGACGCGATGAGCAGGCGCACGAGCGTCGCCTCCGCGGCGAGCGCCGCCTGCAGCTCGTCCTCCTCGGCCCGGGCGACCAGGCGCAACGACAGCGACGACCCCAGGAACTCGGCAGCCGCGCGCACGCCGTACGGAGGGTGGTGCGGACCGGAGTAGTGGTGGCACGCGACGAGGCCCCACAGCCGCCCGTCACGCAGCAGCGAGATCGACATCGACGCGGCGACGCCCATGTTGCCGAGGTACTCGAGGTGGATCGGCGAGACGCTGCGCAGCACCGAGTGCGTGAGGTCGAGCGGCTCCCCGGTCGCCGCGTCGACCCCCGGGACGAGCGGCGCGGGGGTGTACCCGACGTCGGCGATGAGCCGGATCCAGCTCTGCTCGTACAGCGCGCGGGCCTGCGGCGGGATGTCCGAGGCGGGGTAGTGCAGCCCGAGGAACGAGTTGAGGTCCGCGCGCTTGGCCTCCGCCACGACCTCGCCGTTGTACTCGGCGTCGAACCGGTAGATCATCACGCGGTCGAACCCGGTCAGCGCCCGCACCTCGTGCGCGGCCACGTCGTACAGCTCGGCGAGCGACTGGCTCGCGCTCAGGCGCTCGAGCGCGTCACGCACCGCCTGGTAGGTGTTCGGGAACGAGAACGGCCGCGGGCCGGTCGACGCCTCGAGCTCGACCACGAGCAGGGTCCGGTCGCCGACCACCACGCGGTGCAGCACCGCGTCGACCTCACGCGGGCCGTCGGGCGTGGCCGCGACGACGACGAGCGGGTTGCGCTGCCGGAGGTTGCCGAACGTCCGCACGTGCGCGCGGATCTGCTCGGCCGGCTCGCTCCCGAGCACGGCGTCGAGGTCCGCCCCGAGCGTGTCCTGGACGCTGCGGCCGAGGAGGTCCGCGACGTTGGCCGACACGTGCTCGACGACGAGCTCGGGCTCGGTGACCGCGAGCAGCACACCGTGCGGCTGGACCGAGCCGGGCACGTGGATCGGCTCACGCGCGCAGTTGTCGAGGTCGACGGGCTCCCCGGGTTCGAGCAGGTCGGCCATCGGTTCGCGGTCGGACATCCGCTGGCACCTCCTCGTCGACATTTTCGGTGTGCAACCTAACTCACGCCACCACCTCCTCCGTACGGGCCCGGCGCGCGCGCGTCGGGCGCACGAGCGCGACGACGACGAGCACCGACGCGACGGCGACCAGCACCCCGAGCACGGGCCAGCCGGTCGCGGTCGTCGCGAGGCCCGCGCCGAGGGAACCGACCACCGCGGCGGCGGTCGCGACGACCTCGGCCACGGGCTGCACACGCCCGCGCTCGGCGGGCCGGTACGACGCCGCGACCATCGCCGCGCCGCCGCTGCCGGCGAGGTTCCACCCCACCCCGGCGAGCGTCATCGCGACGACGAACGCGACCATGTCCGGCCGCACGGTCGCCAGGCCCGCGGCGGCGAGCACGAGCGCACCGAGTGCCGCGACGCGCCGCTCGCCCAGCCGCCCGATCCACCGCGCGACCAGCAGCCCCGGTGCGTACATCCCGATCATGTGGAGCTGGACCGAGAACGCCGCGTGCTGCTCGGTGTGCCCCATGTCCATGCCCGCGACGGGCCCTGCGGTCATGAGCGAGCTCATCGCGGCGGCCGCGAGCGCGGTGACCAGGACGCCGAGCACGAGGACGGGCTGGCGCCACAGCTCGCGGTGCGAGCGCGCCGCGGCCGCCGGCGCACCCTCGTCGGCCCGGCGGGGTCCGGTCAGGTGCGCGAGGTCCCGCGGGAGGCGCGCGTTCCACCCGCACGCGAGCACCGCGAACCCGGCGACCAGCAGGTACGACGCGACGTACGGGGTCGAGCCGAGCCCGCCGACGGCCGTCGCGAGGAACGGCCCGACGAGCGCCGCGAGCAGGCCGCCCGCGAGCAGCGTCGTGATCGCGCGCGCCCGCTCGTCGGGGTTCGCCTCCGCGACCGCGTACCGGTAGTAGCCCGCGCCCGCCTGGTACACCCCGACGAGCGCCGTCCCGACGCAGAACAGCGCGAACGAGCCACGGTGGACCGCGTACGCCGACAGGAGGCCTGCCGCGACGGCCGCCAGCGGCGCGAGGGTGAAGACGCGCCGGTACCCGCTGCGCCCGATCCACCGCGAGAGCGCGAACGTCGAGAGCACCGCGACGACGGGCATGAGGCTGAACGGGAGCGTCGCGAGCGCGCGCGTCGGCGCGAGGTGCGCCCCGACGATGCCCGTGAGGGTCAGGTCGATCGAGATGCCGAACGTGTAGAGCGACTGCGCGGGGACGAGCCGGCGCGTGAGGCGCGGCCCGTCGACGCGCGGGGGCTCCACGAGCGCGCGAGTCGGGGCGTCAGGTGGGGTCACGCGACCACCCTGGCGGGGTCGGGCTCCGTCCGACGAGCGGCAGGATTGCCACTGTGCGCTAGATTCTCGCCATGAGCGTGGACGGTCCGGTGCCGAGGCCCTCGCGCGTGCGCGACGTCGCCGTGCTGGCGCTGCCGGGCGCGCTGCCGATGGAGGTCGGCATGCCGTTCCAGGTGCTCCAGAGCCGCACCGCCGAGCACTACCGCCTGACGCTGTGCGGGCGGAGCCCCGGTCCCGTGCCCACCGCGGGCGGGTTCCCGGTCGTCGCGCAGGCCGGGCTCGAGGCCGTCGTCGCGGCCGACACCGTGATCGTCCCCGCGTACGACGACATCGACCAGCCACCCGCCGACGACGTGCTCGACGCACTGCGCACCGCGCACGCCCGCGGCGCACGCGTCGTGTCGATCTGCGTCGGCGCGTTCGCGCTGGCCGCCGCCGGACTGCTCGACGGTCGGCGTGCGACGACGCACTGGGCCTACACCGACCGCCTCGCGGCGCGGTACCCGCTGGTCCGCGTGGACCCGGACGTGCTGTTCGTCGACGAGGGCGACGTCCTGACCTCCGCGGGCGTCGCGTCCGGCATCGACGCGTGCCTGCACCTGCTGCGCACCGACCTGGGTGCCGCGGTCGCCAACCACGTGGCGCGCGCGATCGTCGCGGCACCGCACCGCGACGGCGGGCAGGCGCAGTTCATCGCCCGGACCACCCCGCCCGACGCCGCGAGCACACTCGCGGGCACCCGCGCGTGGGCCCTCGACCACCTGCACGAGCCGCTGACCGTCGCGGATCTCGCGCGGCACGCGAGCATGTCGCAGCGCACGCTCGCCCGGGCGTTCGCGGCCGAGACCGGCGCGTCACCCCTGCGCTGGCTCACCGCTGCGCGCGTCGACCGCGCACGCGAGCTGCTCGAACGCACCGACTGGAGCACCGACCGTGTCGCCCAGGAGTGCGGCCTCGGGACCGCCGCGAACATGCGCCTGCACTTCCACCGCCTCGTCGGCGTGAGCCCCTCGGACTACCGCCGCACGTTCGTCGGGAGGTCGTCGCCGGTGTGACGCGACGGCTCCCGCGGGCCGTCCGACAGCGGACCGTCCGTCATCGCGGAGCGCGAGCCGCGCTGATGAAGCCCGCGAGACGCCGCTCGACGGCGGCCGGGTCGGGCTGCAGGCCCTGCGCCGGGCCCGCGAGCGCGGACAGCACCGGCGCCGGGCCGACGAGGGCGGCGCGCTCGGCTGCGAGCAGCGCGGCGCCTGCCGCGACCGCCTCCTCGTCGGCGACGACGTCCAGCGGGACCGGGCTGCACCACCGCTTGAGCGCGGCCCACGCGGGGTTGGCGATCATCGGGCGGCCGAGCGCGCGCACCCGGGCGGGCGGAGCGCCCGCGAGCGCCGCCTGCGCGTCGAGCATCCAGCGCGCCTGCAGCGCGGCACCGAGCAGCACGCCCCGCAGTGCCGCGACCGGGTCGGTCGGCACGGGCCCGACGGCGCGGAGCGTCGCGGCCGCGTCGGGCGCGGGCGTCTGCCGCCCGTGCACGTAGGGCAGCACGACGAACGGGTCGCGGCCCTCGGCGACCGCGCCGACCATCGCATCCGTGGCCGCGGGCACGCCCGCGACATCCGGCATCCGCGCCACCTCGCCGACGAGCAGCGCGACGAGCGCGTCGTCGACCGCCGACGCGCGTGCCAGCAGCGCTGCGCGCTCGTCGGCGGGCGCCACGTGCGCGAGCCAGGCCGCGACCGCGCCACCCGCGCTCGACGACCCCGCGACCAGGGCGGGCGCGTCCCCACGGACCGTGCGCACCAGGCTCATGCCCGCCGCCGCGACCGGGACCCGCTCGGGGTCCGCCGCCAGGACGGTGCACACCACCTCCGAGGTGCCGACCGAGTCCGCGACGTCGCCCGCGGCGCGCACCCCCGCCGCGAACGCGCCGACCGCGTGGTCGTGCCCCGCGACCGTGACGGGCGTGCCGGCGAGCAGCCCCGCGTCGGTGAGCGCGCCGGCGCGCAGCGGGACCGTCTCGCCCGGGCGCAGCACCCGCGGGACCTGGTGCGGCGGGAGGCCGACCTCGGCCAGCAGGTCCGCGTCGAACGCCGCCGGGAGCCCGGTCCGCACGTCACCCAGGCGGTACGCCATGGTGCGGCCCGCGAGCGTGTGGTCGGTGACGAGCCGGCCCGTCAGGCCCAGCACGACGAGGTCCGCGGCACCGGCCCACCGACCGTCACCGTGCAGCGAGCCGACCGCGCCCCCGCGCTCTCCCGCTCCCGCGGCCGCACGGGAGCGTGCGCGGCGGCCGGACTGCTCGTCGCGCAGCCACGCCCAGGTCGCGAGCGGGACCTTCGCCGACGCGCGCACGCCCGTCGCCGCGAACAGCTCGGCACGGCCCAGCCGGGCCGCGAGCGCGTCGGCCTGAGCGCCCGCGCGGTGGCCGTCCCAGCGCAGCCAGTCGCCGCGCGGCTCGTCGTCGGGACCGATCGGGACGCCGGTCTCCGCCATCGACGCGACCCCGACCGCCGCGGGGACGGGTGCGTCCGGCGCCGCCGCGAGCACGCGGCGCGTGAGGTCCGCGACGACGCGCAGCAGGTCGGCTGGCCCCGGGGTGGGGGCGGACGCGACCGAGAGCGTGCGCGGTGCGTCGACGTCGACGAGCGCGACCTTGGTGTGCGTCGTCCCGACGTCGATCCCCAGCGCGGTGGTCACGCCCAGCATCCTGCCGTCCCCCGCGGGGCAGCGGGCCTCGGTCGCGGACCGCGCGCCGGGCCGTGCCAGGGTGCGTCAGGCGCGCGGGCGCCTGCGACGGTCAGACGTCGGTCAGATGCCGGTCAGCGGTCGTCCGCGGTCGGGCGCCACAGGACGACCGCGGCCGCCGACGACGTGATCGCGCGCGGCGGCTGGGCGACGCGCGGCGTGCGGGGTGCGCGACGGGTCGCGACGACGTCGCCGCGCGGGTCGGCGGTGAACACGCGTCGGCCGGGCTCGACGAGCGAGCGCAGGTGGTCGACCTGTCGTTCGAGCCGGTCGACCTGCATCTCGAGCTCGAGGATCCGCTTGATCCCGGCGAGGTTGATGCCCTCGTCCTGCGACAGCCGCTGCACGGCGCGCAGCGTCACGACATCGCGCATCGAGTAGCGGCGTCCCCGCCCGGCGGTACGGCGCGGCGAGACGAGCCCGAGCCGGTCGTACTGGCGCAGGGTCTGCGGGTGCATGCCCGCGAGCTCGGCGGCGCGCGAGATCACGAAGATCGGCGTGTCCTCGTTCATCGCACCCCCTCGCGTCGCGCGCCGCCCCCGCCTCGACCGAGTCCGACGACCAGCTGGGTCGTCACCGGCGCGCCTGGTCCATGAGGGAAGCGCGGACGTCCTCACCGCTCGTCGCGATGCCGAACGCCTGGACCGCCTCGCGCGCCGCCTCCGACAGTCGCTGCGGCACGACGACCTGGACGGACACCATCAGGTCGCCCGCGTCCTTCGCGTCCTTGCCCGGCACGCCGCGCCCCTTGACGCGCAGCGTGCGGCCGGACGGGGTGCCCGCGGGCACCTTGACCCGGACCGTGTCGCCACTGAGGGTCGGCACGTCGACCGTGGCCCCGAGCGCGGCCTCGTCGAACGCGATCGGGACGGTGATCTTGAGGTTGCGACCGTCGAGCGAGAACACCGGGTGCGGCTTGACGTGCACCGTGACGACGAGGTCGCCCGCGGGTGCACCCGGCTCGCCCGGGCGCCCCTTGCCGCGCAGGCGGATCTTCTGCCCGTCGCGCACGCCGGCCGGGATCCGCGCGTTGACCGTGCGGTTCTCGACCTGCAGCGAGACGGTCGAGCCCTCGACGGCCTGCCGGAACGGCAGCTCGACCGCCGCGGCCAGGTCGACGCCCGGCTGCGGGCCCCGCTGGAACCCGCCGCCGAACATCCCGCCGAGGATGTCCTCGAAGCCGCCCGCCCCGCCCTGCGAGTACCGGACGCGGGTGTTGCCCCCGCCCGGCGCCCCGGCGCCGAACATGCCGCCGAGGATGTCCTCGAAACCGCCGGCGCCCCGACCGCCCGACGTGAACCGGGCACCGCCGGTCATCGCGCGGATCTGGTCGTACTGCTGGCGCTGCTCGGCGTCCGAGAGCACCGAGTAGGCCTCGCCGATGTCCTTGAACTGCGCCTCGGCCTTCGCGTCACCCGGGTTGTGGTCCGGGTGCTTCTCGCGCGCGAGCTTGCGGTAGGCCTTCTTGATGGTCGCCGCGTCGGCGTCCTTGGGGACGCCGAGAACCGCGTAGAAGTCCTTCTCCAACCAGTCCTGCCCGGTCACGGCGCCTCCTTCCTGCTCGTCGTCCTCGTCCTCGTCACCCCTCCGGGTCCACGACCGCGACCCGCGTCGCGCGCAGGATCCGGTCCTTCGTGCGGTAGCCCGGCTGCAGCACCATCTGCACGGTCGACGTGGTCACGTCGGCCGAGTGCGAGTGCATGAGCGCCTCGTGGATCGCGGGGTCGAACTCGTCGCCCGCGGCCCCGTAACGCTCGACCCCGAACCGACCGAGCGTCGTCTCGAGCTTCTCCGCGATCGACGCGAACGGACCCTCGGCGAGGTCGCCGTGCTGACGGGCCAGCTCGATGTCGTCGAGCACCGGGATGAGCGCCTCGGCGACCGCGGCGACGCCACGGTCGTGCGCCGCGAGCGCGTCGGCCTTCGAGCGCTTGACGTACGCCGAGTACTGCTGCTCGAGGTTGTAGTACGCCGCGTTGGCGCGCTGCAGCTCCTCGAGCCGCTCGTCGGCGAGCTTCTGCGCGTCGGAGAGCCCCTCGGAGCCGGCCGCCGCGGCGGCCTCCGCCTCGGCGATCACGGCCTCCTCGGGCGTCGGCTGACGCACCTGGCCCGTCTCCGGGTCGATGCGGCGCTTGTCCGTGAAACGGGGCGTCTCCTCGTCGGAACCGCCCCCCGGGCCCTGCTCGGGCCCGGGGGTCGTCGGCTGGTCCGTCACTTCTTGTCGTCCTCGTCGTCGACGATCTCGGCGTCCACGACGTCCTCGTCGGACGAGGCGTCGGTGGCGTCAGCGGCCGGGGCGTCCGCCGGCGCGTCAGCCTGCGCCTGGCTGTAGATCGCCTCGCCGATCTTCTGCGCGGCGGTCGACAGCGCGGCCGTCTTGGCCTTCACGTCGTCGGCGTCCGTGCCCTCGAGCGACTTCTTGAGGTCGTCGACCTTGGACTGCACCTCGGTCTTGACGTCCTCGGGCAGCTTGTCCGCGTTGTCGACGAGCAGCTTCTCCGTGGAGTAGACGAGCTGCTCGGCGGAGTTGCGGGTCTCGGCGTCCTCGCGGCGCTTCTTGTCCTCGGCCGCGTGCTCCTCGGCCTCGCGCACCATGCGCTCGATGTCCTCCTTGGGGAGGGCCGAGCCGCCGGTGATCGTCATCGACTGCTCCTTGCCCGTGCCACGGTCCTTGGCGGACACGTGCACGATGCCGTTCGCGTCGATGTCGAACGTGACCTCGATCTGCGGGACGCCGCGCGGCGCCGGCGCGATGCCGGTCAGCTCGAACGTGCCCAGCGGCTTGTTGTCCCGCGCGAACTCACGCTCGCCCTGGAACACCTGGATCAGCACCGACGGCTGGTTGTCCTCGGCCGTCGAGAAGATCTCGCTGCGCTTCGTCGGGATGGCCGTGTTGCGCTCGATGAGCTTGGTCATCACGCCGCCCTTGGTCTCGATGCCGAGGCTCAGCGGGGTGACGTCGATCAGCAGGACGTCCTTGCGGTCGCCCTTCATGACGCCGGCCTGCAGCGCGGCACCCACGGCGACGACCTCGTCGGGGTTGACGCCCTTGTTGGGCTCACGACCGCCGGTCAGCTCCGTGACGACCTCGGTGACCGCGGGCATGCGGGTCGAGCCGCCGACGAGCACGACGTGGTCGATGTCCGAGAGCTTGATGCCCGCGTCGCGGATGACCGAGTTGAACGGCGCCTTGGTGCGGTCCAGCAGGTCCTTCGTCATCTCCTGGAACTTCGCCCGCGTGAGCTTGGTGTCCAGGTGGATCGGGCCGTTCTCGCTCATCGACAGGTACTGCAGCGAGATGTTCGTGCTGGTGGCCGACGAGAGCTCCTTCTTGGCCTGCTCCGCCGCCTCACGCAGCCGCTGCAGCGCGATCTTGTCCTTCGACAGGTCGACGCCGGACGAGTTCTTCACCTCGGTGACGAGGAAGTCGACGATCCGGTTGTCCCAGTCGTCGCCGCCGAGGCGGTTGTCACCGGAGGTCGCGCGAACCTCGATCGTCGAGAAGCCGTCGTCGTCCTTGCCGACCTCCAGGAGGGACACGTCGAACGTGCCACCGCCGAGGTCGAAGACGAGGATGAGCTCGTCCTCCTTGCCCTTCTCCAGGCCGTAGGCGAGCGCGGCCGCCGTGGGCTCGTTGATGATGCGCAGGACGTTGAGGCCCGCGATCGCGCCCGCGTCCTTGGTGGCCTGGCGCTCGGCGTCGTTGAAGTACGCCGGGACCGTGATGACGGCCTCGGTGACGGGCTCGCCCAGGTACGCCTCGGCGTCACGCTTGAGCTTGCCGAGCACACGCGCGGAGATCTCCTGCGACGTGTACTTCTTGTCGTCGATGTCGACGGACCAGTCCGTGCCCATGTGACGCTTGACGGACGTGATCGTGCGGTCGACGTTGGTGACGGCCTGGCGCTTGGCGATCTCGCCGACGAGGACCTCGCCGGTCTTGGAGAACGCCACGACCGACGGAGTCGTGCGCGACCCCTCCGCGTTGGCGATGACCGTGGGCTCGCCACCCTCGAGGACGGAGACAACGGAGTTCGTCGTGCCCAGGTCGATGCCGACTGCTCGTGCCATGTGTGGTGCCTTCTTTCGATCGTGATGCAGATGCACTGGACGCTCTTGAGTCCGCTGCGCTCAACCTTGCACCCGACCGCCGGGCCGTCGCAAGTTCGAGCAGCAAACTTGAGTCTGTCAGGCTCAACTCCGCGCCGAGCACAGTCATTCCCGCGGGTGGCGCTCAGTTCAGTAGGACGCGCGGACCGCCCGGAGTGCCGGGGCTCCGTCAGCTCGGGAGCAGGCCGCGTTCGCGTGCCACGGCGACGGCTTCGGTTCGGGACTGGACGCCGAGCTTGTCGTAGGCGTGGGCGAGGTGGGACTTCACGGTCGCGCGGGAGACGACGAGCTCGCGGGCGATGGCGTCGTTGGAGCGGCCGAGCGCGACCATGCGGAGGATCTCGAGCTCGCGCAGCGTGAGCGAGATGCCGGGGCGGCGCATGCGGTCCAGGAGGCGCGCCTGCACGGCCGGCCCGAGAGTCACGGCTCCACCGGCTGCGGCCCTGATCGCGGAGGTGAGCTCGTCTGTCGGGGCGTCCTTGAGCAGGTACCCGGTCGCTCCGGCTTCGACGGCGGTGAGGATGTCGGCGTCCGAGCCGTAAGTCGTCAGGACGAGCACGGGGGGACCGCCGGCCTGGACGATCTGCCGGGTGGCGTCCGCCCCGCCGAGGCGCCCCGGACCGAACTGGAGGTCGAGCAGCAGCACGTCGGCACGTCCGCCCCTGCGGACGTGGGCCAGGAGCTCCTCGGCGGTGCCGAACTCCTCCACGACGTGCATGTCGGGCTCGCTCTCGATCACCGCGCGCAGGCCGGCACGCACGACGGGGTGGTCGTCGGTGAGCACGACGTCGATCACCGGTCCTCCTGGTGCTGCGTCGGACGGGTGGTCGGGGCCTGGTCTCGGACGTCCTCGTCGTGCGCGGGGAGGCGGACCGCGACGGCGGTGCCGTCGCCGGGGCTGGTCTCGATCGTCAGCGAGCCGCCGAGCTCACGCGCGCGGGAACGCATCGCGGTGAGGCCGAACCCGCCGGGCCGGTCGGGTGGGGGCTGGCGGTCCTGGTCGAAGCCGCGTCCGTCGTCGACCACGTCGAGGATGACCTCGTCCGGCAGGTAGCTGAGGGTGAGGGTGGCGTGCCGGGCGGCGGCGTGCTGGACGACGTTGGCCAGGGCCGACTGGGCGATGCGCACGAGCGCGGCCTCGACCTGGAGCGGGAGGGCTCGGGGCTCGCCCGAGGTCTGGACACGCACCATCAGCGACCCGGGCGCCGCGTCCCGAGGCTCGTCGTCCGCGCCGGGGGACGTGGCCGCAGCGGCCTCGGTCCGGTCCGCGATGCGGTGCAGTGCCGCGACTAGGGTCGCCCCGTCCAGATCCGCCGGGGCGAGCGCGCGGACGAACCGGCGGGCCTCGGCGAGGTTCTCCTGCGCGGTGGTGCGCGCCTGGTCGATGTAGGCGCGAGCGCGGGTCTCGTCGTGGCCCACGGTCCGCTCCGCTGCCCGCAGGAGGAGCTCGATCGCGGAGTAGCCCTGCGCGAGGGTGTCGTGGATCTCGCGGGCGAGGCGCTCGCGCTCGGTCGCGACCGCGGCCTCCCGCTCGGCGGCGGCGACGTCGTCACGGGCGCGGGCGAGCTCCTCGAGCATCCGTAGCCGCTCCTGGGACTCGCGCACGAGCGCTTCGAGCCCCAGGGTGACGGCCACGGCGACCGCCGCACCGACGGCCGGGCCGAGCGCCGGCGCGACGGAGGTGTCCGCGGGGGCGCGCTGCAGCATGCCGTCGACGGCGGCGACGACGGTGGTCACGACGACGGCGAGCACCCCGGCGTGCGGCCCGAGGACGTGCATCTGCAGCAGCATCAGCGGGAAGGCGAGCCACAGGGCGCCGTCGCTGACCTGCAGGAGGATCGTCCAGACGACGATCAGCGCCGCGATCCACGCACCCGCCGGCCACCACCGTCCGCGACCTGCGTCCCAGGGTGCCTCGTGGACCCGGATCGTGGCGCGCCCGGCCGCGTACAGGGCCGCGAACGCCGCGGCGGCCAGCAGGGTGGCCGACGGCCGGGCGGAGTCGGCGGGGCGCAGGACGGCCACTGTCAGGAGCCCGGCCACCAGGACGTCGAGCCCGACGAGCAGGCGCCGCGTCACCGTCGGCAGGGTCTGCGCACGCATGTCGCCACGGTAGCCAGGCTCCGCCGCGCCGCATCGGCCGAAAGGTGGAGCCGGGCGGCCACCCTTCGTCCGCGGACGTGCGTCCCAGGGGCCGATGGACCGAGCCGTCGATCGGCGCAGGCTGGTGGCAGCTCGCAGACCAGGAGGTCCCATGTTCGTCGCGCTGCGCGACCTGCGCCACGCCCGTGGCCGTTTCGCCCTCATGCTCGTCGTGATCACCCTGATCACCTTCCTCGTGGCGTTCCTCTCCTCGCTGACCGCCGGCCTGGCCCGGGAGTCGACGTCGGCCGTCACCGACCTCCCGGTCGGCCACCTCGCGTTCGCGATGCCCGAGCCGGGCGACAGCCCGGACTTCACTGCGTCCACCGTCACCTCCGCTCAGCGGGACGCCTGGTCGGCGGCGACCGGTGTCGAGGACGCCGAGCTCCTGGGCGTGGCCACCGCACGCGCGCAGTCGGCGGCCACGACCGCGGCTGTCACCGCCTTCGGGGTCGAGCCGGCATCGAGCCTGCTGCCCGCCGACGCGCCTGCGCCCGCCGGCGGAACGGTGACGGTGTCCCGAGGCGCTGCCGACGGCCTGTCGATCGCCACCGGCGACACCCTCAGCCTCGGGGGGCACGACCTGAGGGTGGGGGCGGTCCTGGACGTCGACGCGTCCTACGCGCACACCCCCGTCGTCTGGGTCGCCCTGGCGGACTGGCAGACGATCGGCGGGCGAGCACCAGCGCCCGACGAGGGGGACGTCGCGACGGTCGTCGCGGTGACGGGCGACGTCCAGGACGACACCGTCCGCCGCACCGACGCCGCTGCGGGCACCGCCACGCTGGGCGTCGGCGAGTCGCGAGCCGCCATCAGCTCGTTCTCGTCGGAGAACGGCTCGCTCCTGACCATGCAGGCGTTCCTCGTCGCGATCTCGGCGCTGGTGGTCGGCGCGTTCTTCACCGTCTGGACCATCAGCCGCTTCGGCGACATCGCCGTCCTCAAGGCGCTCGGCGCGTCCACCCGCTACCTGCTGCGCGACGCCATCGGCCAGGCGCTCCTCGTGCTGGTCATCGGCGTCAGTCTTGGCACCGGGGTGGCTGCCGTCGGCGCGACCCTCCTGGCCGACGTCGTCCCGGTGGTCGTCACCACCACGACGACGCTGCTGCCCGCGGCGGCCCTGGTCGCCCTCGGCCTCGTCGGCGCCGTCCTGGCGATCGCCCGCATCACCACCATCGACCCCCACGTCGCACTCGCCGCGCGCTGAGCACCGGAGGAACGCCATGGACCTGCACCTGGACGCCATCACCCTCGTCTACCCCGACGGCGACTCGACCCTCACCGCCGTCGAGGACCTCGACCTGACAGTCCCCTCGGGCACCACGACAGCGCTGCTGGGACCGTCCGGTTCCGGCAAGTCGAGCCTGCTCGCCGTGGCCGCCGGTCTCACCCGGCCCACCGCGGGCACGGTCCGGATCGGCGAGGACGTCGCCTTCCACCCCGGTACCACGGTCGCCGCGGCCACCCGGACGCGTCTCGACCGGATCGGCATCGTCTTCCAGTCGCCGCAGCTGCTGGGATCCCTGACCGCGCTCGAACAGCTCGAGCTCCACGCACACCTGCGCGGCGACCGACCCGCCAGCCTGCGAACGCGGGCCCTGGACCTCCTGGCCCAGGTGGGGATGAGCGACCACGCGCACAAGCGACCCGCTCAGCTGTCCGGCGGGCAACGGCAGCGTGTGGCGATCGCCCGCGCGCTGATCGGCGCCCCGCAGGTCCTCCTCGTCGACGAACCTACGTCGGCGCTCGACCACGCGCGCGGCACCCAGGTCATCGACCTCATCACGCGCCTTGCCCGCGAGCTCGACGCGGCCACACTCGTCGTGTCGCACGACGCCTCGACCCTCGACTCGGTCGACCGGACCGTCCGGATGCTCGACGGACGACTGGAAGAAGGATTGCGATCGGCCGTCGGGACGTGAGTGCACCGATGGCCCCGCGAGAGCCGCTGTGCCTGACGACGGCGCGCACGACGAGACACCTTGATGAGACAGCCGGACGCAGCCCTCTCGTCACCCGCACCCGCCCACCCCCGGTAGCGGCGGGCGGGTGAACCGTCACCGGGAGCTTGCCCGCTGCCAGGCCTTCCTACTGGCCTCGGCGCATGGCGCCCAGCGGCCGCAGTGTCGGGTCCTTGCCGTCGGCCCGGAACTACCTCATGCGGACCGGTGACGACCTGATCGACCGCCCCTACGGCGACTTCCATGGGCGGCGCGACGTGTACTACTCGGAAGTCGTCAACACAAGCCATCGCACACGGTGACCTGATCGTCCGGGACGGCAGGCGATCGTCGGCGGTCATGTCGACATCGTCGCGCGACGGCGCGCCGGGCAGCAGCGCTTCCGGGAGCGGCTCCTCGACCGGTTCGGACCGACGTGCGCGGACACAAGGGCGCAGCCGGAGATGGTCTCGCCGCGGCGCACCTGTACCGGTTCTCCGACCGCCCCGAGTACGCGGACGACAGCGGTCTGCTGCTGCGAGCCGACTGCACCGCCTGTCCGACCGGCTGGTGCTGACGTTCCACCCGCGCACGTAGACGACCCAGGTCGCGCCGACGCTGCTGGAGCGGCACGAGAGCCTGGCCGTACTGGACGGGCGGCGGATCTCGGTGCACGACACCCGGCTGCCGGTCGTGGGGCTGATCGAGGAGCACCATGCGGCCGCGCGGGCTCGGTGGAAGGAACTGGCGCGCGTGTCGCACGGTCACAGCACGCCGGCACACACCGAACTGCGAGTGGACACCCCACCGCTCAACGACGAGTCGCCCAATCGCGCCACCTTCGACGCACACGACGGGAGGTGACGCCGTGGTCCACCGCGCATACGCTGCAGGGCTCGTGCCGGCCGCCCAGGAGTAAGGCCTGCACGGCACCGGCCCAGGATCCGCCCGCGCAGAGCTCCGTGCCTCCGCCCCTGTCACTGCCCCGCCGGCGCGCCCCCAGGTTTGGTCAGGCGGAAGGCTCGCATCGGCGCGGAAACCGTCGTTTCGTTCGGTCTGTAGACGTGCTCTCGGTGCCACTGCGCGTAGTGCACGTCGATAACGACCGCCCTCTGCGGCAGCTCCACCCGCTCGAACAGGTGCGGTGCGCCGAAGTACCGCTGCACCTCCGGCCGACGGTCACGGTCGAGGGCGAGGCCCGGTGCAACCGTGATGCGCAGGTCGTCCTCGATGGTGAGAAGCCCCTGGTCGAATGCCGCGTCGTGCGTGGGACAGGCGGCAAGTCCGTTGGCGACGTGCAGCCGCTCACGCTTCGTCGCGTCGCGCCACGGCTTCACGTGGCTGGCCCGCAGCAGGTGCGAAGGCCCTGCGCTCGGCAGTGCGAACCCGCAGAACACGCACGCGTGGCCGCAGTTGGTGAGGACGTCCCGCGCGAATCGGTGCTGGCCGACACGGACGGCGGCGAGCGTGATCCGCTCGGTCTCCCGCTCGTCGTATCCGGCACCAGCGAAAGTCCCGAGCGCCTCTGCGACGGCGAGCTCGAGGACGCTCGGCCCGAGCTCGTCCTGCCCGAGCAGCCAGACCTCCCCGGCAGCTTCGATCCCGAGGAAGTCAGGAAGTGCCGCCTCGTCTATCCCCACGCTCCGAGCGCCGGCGAAGCACGCCCGGTAGACCGCCGCGAGGTGCGCACGGTCGCTCCTTAATGCGGCCGCCACGAGGACGTCGTTCTTGTTGCCCTTGGGGCGCGCCCCGTCGAGGTTGTCCATCTTGGCGATGACGCTCGTAGGCGGGCGGCGGAACAGCCGCGCGAGCTCGGGCACGGGATGCGGCGCGTGCACCGCGGCCCTATTGCTGAACCGCGAGCTGTCGACGAGGTACATCGCCGCGAGGCACAGGACCGTCTCGACGGGCGTGAAGTTCTCTTGCCGCTGGCCCTGCTCGACCGGCCGGCGATCCAGGATCGCAAGCCACTGGCGTCGCGCGTCCTCAGGTGTGAGGTCGAGGTAGTCGGCCGGGGTATAGCGCATCCGGGTCATGCTTGGTCGTCGTCATCCGCCGGTGCCGCCTTGAGGACTAGTCCACCGCTCAGCCCGAGCGCCCGCTCCGGCTCTCCTCCTGCCTCACCTCCTGCGGCACCACCACCGCATCCTTGAGCGCCGCCTTCGCGCGCAGCGTCCGATCAAGGTTGACATCGAAGGAGTCCACGTCGGGGTGTAAGGCGACCTGATAGTGCACTTGCAGCTCGCGCGTCTGACCGATGCGGTGGCTGCGGCCGGTGGCCTGCGCCTCCTTGGCGGGTTCCAGTGCCGCTCGACGTGGATGACGTGGTTGGCTCCCGGCCGACGCCGGCGGCGAGCGGGACATGATGACGACACGCGAATGCACAGGGTCACGGCCGGGAAATCTCGGTCCGACGAATGGGGCGCGCGAACCCACAGGTGCGCACCGGACCTGGCGCCCCTGCCATCCTCGAGCTGAGCGGCGCCCTGGTTCGCGTCGCCTCGGCCGGTCACTGGGCGGCCGTGGCGCACCGCGCCGGCACTGACATCCACGAGGAACGGACCCCCGTTGTTCGCCGCACACCCCCGATTCGCCATACCTCTTTTCGGAGCTGCTCCTCGGTCCTTCCACCCGCGGGACGCCGCTGGCGCGCATCCGCCCCAGCTAGAGTCCCCCACGTAAGCGGCCCGACGGACTTCCGCCCCGCGCTCTGCGCTCCCGGCGGACATGTCCCCTCCGCACGATCCTTCGTGCTGCCAGGGGACGATCTCGGTGGGCTTGAACCGGATGAGCGCCGACGCGCTCGCCGCCATGACGGACAGCGACTCCTCGGAGATCGAGCGCGTGCTCGCGGACCATCTCTTCCAGGCAGGTGTCGCAGTCCCGAGTATCGGTGAGCGGCGGTCGTGGCGGAGCAGCCTGCCGGTGCTCGCTCGAGACCTGCGTGACGCCGGGCTGGGCAGGGTCGAGGTGATCCTCGAGCATCGCCTGCCGCTGAGCAGCAAGCGCGCGGACGTGGTGCTGGCCGGTGTGCACCCGCGGACCGGCGCGCCGTCGTATGTGGTGGTCGAGCTCAAGCAGTGGGGCACGGCCGTGCGCTGGGAGACCAGCGACTCGCTCGTCGAGGTGGAAGGCGCTCCCTACCGGCCGTCGCTACACCCTTCGCTGCAGGTCGCGGGGTACGTCGACTACCTGCAGGACTTCACGGCGTCGCTCGCCGACGGCCACGCGTCGGTGACCGGTGTGGCCTACCTGCACAACGCGACGGACTATGGCGTGCAGGACCTGCGGGCGATGCCTGCGTCGTCGTCCGCCCGGCTCGTCACCGGCCAGCGCCGCGGCGAGCTGCACGACCTGCTGCGGGGTCTGCTCGCACCGGAGCCCGGTGTCCACGCCGCCGACGAGCTCCTCGGCTCGGCGATCCGCCCGTCGCGGCAGCTGCTCAGCGTCGCGGCCGCCGAGATCCGCGAGCGCGAGCAGTTCGTCCTGCTCGACGAGCAGCGCATCGCCTACGAGATGGTGCTGGCGGCCGTCGACGAGGCGCGGTCGTCGGACACGAAGACGGTGGTCGTCGTGGCCGGTGGTCCCGGCAGCGGCAAGAGCGTGATCGCGCTGTCGCTTCTGGGCGAGTTGGCGCGCCAGGGGCGCACGGTGCTGCACGCGACCGGGTCGCGGTCGTTCACGCAGACCCTGCGCCAGGTGGCCGGCAAGGGTTCGACCCGGACCAAGAGCCTGTTCATGTACTTCAACAGCTTCATGACGGCGGAGAAGAACGGGCTGGACGTGCTCATCCTCGATGAGGCGCACCGCCTACGGGAGAAGTCCGTCAACCGCTACACACCGAAGACGTTGCGTGAGCGGGCACGCGCTCAGGTCGACGAGCTCCTCGACGCCGCCCGCGTCCCGGTCTTCCTGCTCGACCAGCACCAGGTGGTCCGCCCGGGCGAGCTCGGCAGCGTCCCGGAGATCGAGCAGGCCGCCCGCGCGCGGGGCCTCACCGTGAGGCACGTCGACCTGGGGGCGCAGTTCCGCGCCGGAGGTAGCGAGCGGTACGTCGAGTGGGTGCAGCGGCTGCTCGGGCTGCACGGCGACGGACCCGTTGCCTGGGCGGACGAGCCGGGCTTCCGTGTCGACGTCGTCGACACGCCGCACGAGCTCGAGGCCCGGCTGCGCGCCTACCAGGACACCGGCCTCAAGGCGCGTATGACCGCCGGCTACTGCTGGCGCTGGAGCGACCCGCGACCTGACGGCACCCTGGTCCCCGACGTCCAGATCGGCGACTGGTCACGCCCGTGGAACCTCAAGGGCGACCGCGCCACCGGCGGGGCACCTCCGTCGTCGCTGTGGGCGACCGATCCCGCCGGCTTCGGGCAGGTCGGGTGCGTCTACACGGCCCAGGGCTTCGAGTACGACTGGAACGGCGTCATCCTCGGCCCTGACCTCGTGTGGCGGGACGGCAGGTTCGTCGCCCGGCGGGACCAGAACCGCGACCCCGACTTCCGCAGCAGGACGAGCGTGGACGACGCCACCTTCGACCGCCTGGTGCGGCACGTCTACAAGGTGCTGCTCACCCGCGGGATGGTCGGCACGCTGCTGTACTCGCCGGACGAGGAGACCCGCGATGCGTTGCGCGAGCTCGTCAACCGACCCGGGGACCTGCCGGGCAGGTGACACGCCCGTGGCCCGTCTGGACCGATCGGTGTGGTGCCCTCGCTAGGGTCTGCATCACCAAGCGGTTCGACGGGCTTCCTGCGGCGCACGCCGACGGGACACGCCCCCTCCGCACGAGTTCTCGTGCTGGTCGGGGGTATCCGCCGTGTCCGGGCTGCCACGTCCCGCCTCGCCATCGTCGGGCCCGGCCGTGCTGGTCCATCCCACCGGCGTCAGCCCTGCGAACGCCGAGGCGCGGGAACACTGGCAGGCCACCATCGAGACACCGGTCGACTTCCGGTCCGGCGCCGTGGCGGCGGCACTCACCGACGACGACCGCCGCGCGCTCGAACGGGCGCACCCGGACGGCCGGGCACGCTTCTGGGGGACGTACGGCCGCCACGGGTCGATCGTCCGCCGACTGGCCCCCGGCGACGTCGTCGTCCTCACGGGCACAGGTCACGTGACGGGCGTCGGTCGTGCCGCCTTCACGACGCAGAACGCCTCGCTCGGGGACGCCCTGTGGCGAAACCGCCCCCGCGAAGGAAGCTATCTGCACGTCTACAGCCTGGAGCCGTTCGCGCACGCTGCTGCACCGCTCGCCGGCCTGCGAGATGCCGGCGTTGCCTGGTTCCAGACGCCGTCCTACATCGACGACCACCGTGCCGCGGCGATCATCGCGAACTACCCCGACCTCATCGCGCCGCTGCTCGAGGACGAGCCTGCCTCCGAGGCGCTCTTCCGTGCGCTCCAGGAGTACGAGGACGCAGACGACAAGGTGGCAACCGATCTGTCATGGGTGCGCGAGATCGCCATCGAGGTGGTCACCGCTGGTGACGCCACCGTCTCATCGCGCCCGGCGACCACGCTGCACCGTGGCGAGAACCTCCTGGTTCACGACTACGTCAGCCGTCTGCCCCGAGCCGCAAGCGCGAGGCGCCTGCTCACCGCTGTCGGAATCACGGACCTCGACGTCTGGATCGGCGGTCGGCACGAGCTCGTCGAGGCGAAGAGCAGCGCCGCGCGCCACCACGTCCGCCAGGCATTGGCCCAGCTGCTCGACTACGCCGCGGCAATGGCCTCTGACCCACCTGACGTGCTGACCGCGCTCTTCCCCCACCAACCCGACGACTCCGCGGTCGCACTGCTCCACCGGTACGGGGTGGACTGCGTCTTCCGCGGCGGGGACGGCGCGTACATCCGACTGCCGGCCCCGCAGGAGGCAAGTGCTGCCATCCGGCGCCTCATCCTGGTGAAGGTACCGGCGCACACCTGAGGCGCCGGGCGCCCCGGCCCGGGTCAGCGCCGGGAGACGGCCGCACACCGGCTCCCGCGTCCCGACCCCGTGCGAATGACTGGCGCGGACCGCAGCCCACGCACGGGAGACGATCCCTGCATTCGGGACGCGACCAGGTCTCGGGAATCCTCCAGGGCGGCGCTGGGGCGACCTCCACCCCCTCGTCGCCCGGGTGACACCATGGCGCGATGACGGCCCCAGCGGTGCCCGGCGACCTGCGCTTCGTGGGCGTGTCCCTGGACTGCGCCGACCCGGCCGAGCTGGACGAGCCTGTCGAGCGGGCCGTGGCTCTCGGCGCCAGACTCGCCGACCCGCAGCCGGACCCGCGGTGGAGGGTCCTGCTGGACCCCGCAGGGCACCCGTTCTGCATCACGACGGTTGCACCGCGGCCCGAGCTCCTACAGGGCTGACGCAGCACGGCCGTGGCACCTCGACGAGGTGTGCGGGTGCCTGGGCCGACGCTGCCTCCGCTGGTGCGGTGCGCACCAGCGCCTCCCCGTCCGGAGCCTGTGCGAACGCCTACCCCCGCCGTCCGCCCTGCTCCGCTGCGCTCCTGGGTCGCGCCCGCCCCGGCCCGGCCTGCGGTCGACAGCCGAGGACGCCCGCACGAGGAGCGCCGAGGCGGGGAAGCCCAGCCTCCCTTGTCCGCTCGCGGGTGGAGTGAACCGCCGCCAGGGTGCAGAGCGACGTGAGGGCAGGTGCCGTCGCGGGTGGGCCGAGCGGAGGCTCCGCCCGAGCCGCGCCAGAATCGTCAACGACCGGGGCCACCTCGCCCGAGCGGGTCAGGCGGGCCGTGTCCTCCGCGTGCTGCCGTAGGCCCGCGCGATGAGCACCGCGAGCACTGGGCCGACGAACGGCAAGAAGATCGCAGCGAGCCCCAGCGCGACCTTCGCCCATGCGTCCAGCCGCTCCGCGGCCGAGAGCTCTCGGTAGGCGAACACGATCAACGCAACGTTGACGAGCACCAACGCAGTCCAAAGGCCTTCGTACCACGGTCCACTGAAAGGGATCATCGTCAGCTCGTCTCGTACCAGTAGTGCGTGCCGTGTGCCTTGAACCGGATGCCCTTGTCGATGGTGACGCTCACGGGGCCGATCCCGGTAAGGTACTCGATCGCCAACTGCATGTGTGCTGGCTTGGCGCTCGTCCCGCGCTCCCGAATGACCTTCAAGCTCCAGCTCTTCTTCTCGTGGCCGATGGCATGGTCGTGGAACTATCCGTACGCCTTACCGACGGTCGCGCGTGCCTCGCGGCCGCGCAGGAGCAGAGACAGCTCGAGCTCCCGGCCGACGACGGCGACGGGCTCGACATCAGTGTCGACGTCGACAGTCAGGGCTGGTGGGCGGTCGTCGCTGCGAGGCGCGGCGCGGACCCGAAGCGGACGTTGACCTGCACGGCCGTCCCCGCCTCCGGTCCTCTCGGAGCCCGAGCAGCGTCGTGGTCGGTAGCGGAGGGATAGGCAACGATCGCGGCGGGGCGGCGCTCAGGGCTGGCGGCGGTGGAGCGTCCACGCGCCGGCCGTGTCGAGATCCCCGTCGGCGACGCGGGTGAAGACGAGCCGGTCGTGCAGCCGGTCGCGTCGGCCCGCCCACAGCTCGACCTCGTCGCACGCGATCCGCCAGCCGCCCCACCCGTCGGGGACCGGGACGTCGTCGGGGGAGCCGGTGTCCGGGTAGAGCGCGGCGTACCGCTCGTAGGCGGCGACCAGCGTCGCCCGGTCCGCGACCGGCTGCGACTGGTCCGACGCCCACGCGCTGATCCGCGACCCCCAGGGTCGCGTCGCGAAGTAGGCGGCGATCTCGTCGCGGCCCACAGGGACCGCCCGCCCACGGAACCGGACCGCGCGGTACATCGCCGGCCACGTGAGCGACGCGGCGACCGACCCGGTGGCGACGATCTCCCGGCTCTTGGCCGACCCCAGGTCGGTGACGAAGCCGGGCCCGCGCTCGTCGAGGAACCGCATGAGCACGGTGCGGATGTTCGCGTGCCCGTCGGAGTCGACCGTCGCGACGGACAGCGCGGTGGGCTCGACGACGTCCCCGCGCTCGGCCTGCCGCGCCTGTGCGTCGGCCACCCACGCCCGGACCTGCCGCAACGGTGTCGGCGCCACGCCGTCCTCGCTCAGGCCCTCACCCGCGTACTCGCTGCGCACGCCGCCCTCCTTCACTCACTCGTGCTCGATCGCGACCGCGTCCTGGCCGACCCAGCCGGGCGCGCCCGGGTCCACCGCGGCGTCCCCGACGAGCGTCGCCAGGTCCGCCTCGAGGCGCGCGAGCTCCGCGGCGCCCAGCTTCTCCTCCCACCGGGCGCGCAGGTCCTCGAAGACCGCTTCGCCCTCGCGCAGGACGTCGAGCCCGCGCGCGGTGACCTGGAGCCGGTTGCGTCGCGCGTCGGACGGGTCCGGTTCGCTCGACACGTAGCCGCGCGCGACGAGCACCGCGACGGTCTTCGCTGCCGCCTGCTTGGAGACGGACAGACGTCGTGCGACGTCGGACGCGCTGTCGGCGCCGGCGATGATCGCGCGCATCGCGAACTCGTGGGTCGGGCGGAAGTCGTCGTAGCCGCGGGCGGCGAGCTCGGCCATCGCGCCGTCCACGAGCGTGCGGAAGCCGCCGAGCAGCAGCAGGGCGAGGTCAGCGCCGGACCGGGACATGACGACGAGCCTAGACACCCCGATGGACATGGACAACTAAGTTGTCTACTGTGATGGACAACCTAGTTGTCTATTTGAGGAGTCGACGATGAGCACCACGCAGGCGACCATCCCCGCCGTCGCGCACCACACCGCGCGGATCAACGGTGTGCAGCTCCACTACGTCACCGCGGGGGCCACCGGGTCGCCCCTCCTGCTCGTGCACGGCTTCCCGGAGACCTGGTGGACGTTCCACAAGGTCATCCCGCTGCTCGCACGGACCCACCGGGTCGTCGCCGTCGACCTGCGCGGCTTCGGCGACTCCAGCACCGCCGAGAACGACCACGACAGCACGACCGCCGCGGAGGACCTGCACGGGCTCATCGAGCACCTCGGCTGGGGGCCAGTACACGTGAGCGCGCAGGACATCGGCGGAGGGGCCGTGTTCCGGCTCGTGGCCGCGCACCCGCAGGACGTCCTGAGCCTCACGGCGATCGAGATGGGCCTGGCCGGGTTCGGCCTGGAAGGGCTGGCCGACGTCACGCACGGCGGCTCCTGGCACATCGGCGCCCTGACGGCGGCCGGCATCCCGCAGCTGCTGTTCGCCGGCCGCGAGCGCGAGCTGCTCGGCCAGTGGGCCTTCCCGAGCATGACCGCCGTCGCCGGGTCCGTCACCGACGCCGACGTCGACGAGTTCGCCCGCACGTACGCCCGGCCCGGCGGCTGGCGCGGAGCCGTCGGCCTCTACCGCTCGATGCTGGCCGAGGGCGACGACCTCAGGGCCTTGGCGGCATCGCGACCGCTGACCGTGCCCGTGCTCGCCGTCGGCGCCGGCGGCGGGCCGTTCACCTCCGCGACGCTCGGTCAGGTTACGGCGGGTGAGGTCACCGCGGTCCAGCTCGACGGCGTCGGTCACTACGCCGCGCTGGAGGCTCCCGATGCGCTCGCGGCGGCGATCCTCGACTTCACCAGCTCCGTCGACGCGCCCTGACCCCGGGGGCGCGGCTGCCCGGCTCGCCACAGGCGCTCGTCGGGCGGACTCCCGCGACGACGACGACGACAACGACAACGACGACGACGACGACGACGACGGTGCCCCACGCCAGCTCGGTGTGGGGCACCGTCGTCGGACGGTCGCGTCCGCCGGACGCTCAAGGGCTCAGAGCGTGATGACGACGGTCGAGATGCTCCGGGCGGGGACGTCGACCGTCACCTGGCTGCCGTTGACGCTCGTGGTCCGCGCCGCGCGGCTCGAGTACTGCGACGTCATCGTCTGGAGCGCGGACCTGACGCCCTGCGGCGCCTGGATGACGGCGCCGTTCACCGCGCTCGTCGAGCGGTTGAGCATGACGAGCGTGATCTTGCCGTCGCCCTCGTAGGCCGTGACCTCGAGCGGGGACGCCTTCGAGCTCTTCGTCAGGCCGACCCGCTGGTAGCCCGGGCGGACGTACTTGGCGTACTGCGAGAAGGCCCAGCCGCGCTTGAGGACGGCGCCGCCGGTGGTGCCGAACGCCGACTCACCGTCGCCGATGAACGAGTAGTAGCGCCGCCCGTACCACCAGACGTACGCGCTCCAGCTGGACTGCATCGACCGGTCCACGGTGTACATGACCTTGTCGAGGGTCTCGTTCCAGGCGGCGGCGTTCGACGGGTCGCCCCAGATGTTCGAGCCGTTGCCGTCGGCCTGGTGGTAGTTCCACTCCGTCATCCACTGGTTCTTGCCGTACTGCGCGGCGAGCGGGTACGGCGAGAGGTTCGGCCCGTTCTCCTGGCCGTAGATGTGGCCGCCGACGTACCCGATGTTGTTGCGGGCCGCGGCGTCGTTGAGCGTCGGGTCGCTGTAGGACCGGTTGAACCCGAGCGACTCGGCCACCATCAGCTTCGTGTTCTGCACCTTGGCGCCCTGGTCGCGCACGAAGGTACGCATCTGCTCCCCGGTCCAGGCCATCGAGTCGTAGTCGGGGTGCCAGTCGGGCTCGTTCTGCACCGACGTCACGTCGATCGTGACGCCCTGGTTCCGCATGTACTGCACGTAGCTGTTCAGGTGGTTGGCGTAGTCGTCGTAGTAGTCGGACTTGAGCGACCCGCCGCCGGTGCGGCTGTTGTTCGTCTTCCACGCCGCGGGCGCGGTCCACGGCGAGGCCAGGATCTTCACGTTCGAGCCGTACGACTTCGCCGTCTTGAGCGCGCTGACCTGGGTTCCCCACTCGCTCGAGACCGGCGAGATGCCCGTGCGCACGATGGACAGGCCCAGCTGGTTGTCCCCCATCCCGACGAGCGTCTGGGTGTCGGCCGTCGACCACGCACCTCCCCAGATCGACACGGCGGCACCGAAGCCGTCGATCGTCTGGTACTTGGTGCCGGTGTTGACGGTCAGGTCCGCCGACGAGGTCGGTGGCGGCGGCGTCTGCGTGGCGGAGGGCGTGGGGGTGGGCGTGGGGGTAGGCGTCGGTGTCGGCGTCGGGGTGCCGGTGGTCGACCCCGTGCACGTGGTCCCGTTCAGCGTGAACGCGGTGGGGGCCGGGTTGGAGCCGCCGGAGCTGCCGTTGAAGCCGATCTCCGCCGACGCCCCGGTGCCCAGCGAGCCGTTGTACGACGCGTTCCTCGCGGAGACCACGGCGCCGCTCTGGGTGAGGGTGGTGTTCCACGCCTGGGTCACGGTCTGGCCCGCGGGAAAGGTCCAGGAGAGCAGCCAGCTGCTGACCGGGTCACCGAGGTTGGTGACCTTGACGTTGGCCGTGAAACCGCCGTTCCACTGCGAGGGGACGACGTAGTCCACCCGGCAGCCGGTCGCGGCGGTCGCCGCGGGCGCCACCGCGACCGTCCCCCCGGTGACCAGCGTCGCCACCGCCAGAGCCGCGGGCCAGAGCCGGCGCCGCCATTGAGTTCCTCGCATGATTCGTCCGATCGCCGTTGGTCGTTCGATGCGCGCCGACGGTCCCCGTGGGCAGTCGGCGGACTGGGGCCGGAGGTCACCGGTCGGCGTGACTCTCGCGGCCCGGATCGACCTTGTCCAGCGACCCAGCCCCTAACCGTTTGGGCCGATCGCAGGCCCCACGAGCCCCGTGCCACAGTGGGGATTTCGTACCCTGTGAGCGCTCACATCGGAGGCAGACATGCACCGGATCGGCCGACGGCTGCTGCTCGCCGTCACCCTCTGCGTCGCCCTGGCCGGAGGTGTCGTGGCGCAGTCCGCGCCCGCCACCGCCGAGAGCAACGGGGGCACGCGCGTGATGCCCCTGGGCGACTCGATCACGGAGGGCTACCCCGGTGGGGGCGGCTACCGCGTCGGGCTGTGGCAGCGCCTGGCGCAGTACGGCTACACCACCGACTTCGTCGGGTCGGCCTTCAACGGCCCGGCCAGCCTGTGGGACCACGACCACGAGGGGCACGGGGGCTGGCGGATCGACCAGATCGACGCCAACGTCGTGAACTGGGTACGGACCTACCAGCCGCGCACCGTGCTGCTGCACATCGGCACCAACGACATCACCCAGAACCGCGACCTGGCGAACGCACCCGCCCGGCTCGCGTCCGTCATCGACAAGATCACGAGCACGTCCCCGCAGACCGACGTGTTCGTCGCGACCCTGATCCCGGTGTCGTTCGCCGACTCGCAGGTCCGGGCCTACAACTCCGCCATCCCCGGCATCGTGTCGAGCAGGGCCGCCGCCGGGAAGAAGGTCCACCTCGTCGACATGTACCGGGCGCTGACCACCGCCGACCTGGGCGACGGCGTTCACCCCAACGCGACGGGCTACGACAAGATGGCCGCCGCCTGGTTCACCGCGCTGCGCGCCGTGCCGGGGAGCATCGGGAACCCCAGCGGCGGCTCCGACCCGGGCCAGGGCTCCGGTCCCGTGGACACCTCCGCTTGGTACGCGCTCGTCAACCGCAACAGCGGCAAGGCCCTCGACGTCTACAACTTCTCCACCGCCGACGGCGCGCGCATCACCCAGTGGTCGCGCAACAACGGCAACCAGCAGCAGTGGCAGTTCGTCAACGCCGGCAACGGCTACTACAAGGTGAAGTCGCGGCTGTCGGGCAAGATCCTCGACGTGTCCGCCAGGTCCACCGCCGACGGTGCGGCGATCATCCAGTGGAGCGACAACAACGCCGCCAACCAGCAGTTCAGCATCCAGACGATCGACGGGTACGTCCAGCTGATCGCCCGCCACAGCGGCAAGGCCGTCGAGGTGCAGGGCGCTTCCACGGCCGACGGCGGGAACATCGTCCAGTACTCCGACTGGAACGGCGCCAACCAGCAGTGGCAGCTCGTCAAGGTGGGCTGAGAAGGGCGGACTGAGACCGGGGGCACCCGCACTGGCCGGCAGGTCCGACGAGGACCCGCCGCCGACGACGCCGGACGTTGGGGCATTGGTCCCTTTCGTCCGGACCGTCGCGGTGGGTGAGCTCCGACGCGCGCGTGCCGAGCAGGGTGAAGTCGCCACTGAGAGTTGTGCCGCTCGGCGACCGCGGTCTACCCCGGGGTCAAGGGGCAGCGAGAGTCGAGGCGCCGCCTCGCTCTGCCCCGGGAGGAGCGCACGACATGGCGACCTCGCGAGGAGGACGACACACCAGAGCGGCTCGGAGGGGAGCTGGACGGTGGTCGGTCGCGGTGCTCGGTCTCGCCGCGCTCGGGCTGGTCGCCGCATCGCCCGCCGCCGCGACGGGACGAGGTCACGTCGTCAGCCTGTCCGCACCCACGCGCGTCGTCGCGGGTGTCCCGTTCGACGTCACCGTCCGGCTCCGCCCCACCGGCCGGGACACCGGCCCCTACGTCGGCACGGTGAGCTTCTCGACCGACGACCGGCAGGTGCGCGCGCTGCCGCCGGACTACACGTTCACGCGGGCGGACGGCGGGGTGCACACGTTCACCGGCGTGACGCTCGTCGGGACGGGCCACCACCGGCTCACGGTCCGCGACACCCGCAGCCACCGGCTGCAGGACGCGGACCGCATCACGGTCGCGAACGCCGGGGCCGCGATCGAGGGGCAGGTGCTCGCGAACTTCGACCCCGTGCTCGGCGCCACCGTCACGGTGTACGACTCGGTCACCGGGCACGCATTGAAGTCCGTACGAGCGGAGAGCGACCGCTACCGCATCACCGGCCTTCCGGCAGGGGACGTGAAGGTCGGCGCAGTCGTGCCGGGCCCGTACGCGCCCGACTTCGCGAACGACAAGGACACCCTCGAGCAGGCGAACGTGTTCACGCTGCTCCCCGGCCGGACGTTGACGCAGAGCTGGGACGAGCCCTTCGGCCCGTACCTCGATCTCGAGCGCCTGTACCCGCAGAGCTCTGTGCGCGTCGGTGACGACGGGGTCGTCGTCCCGACCGCTGTGAACGACCGCGGCCAGGTCGTCGGCTACCACTACGGCGACGTGGCGAACGAGGACCGGACGCCGTTCATCTGGCAGGAGGGAGCGACGACGGACCTCGAGGGCGACTGGCAGCCGTGCGCCATCAACAACGCGGGCGAGATCGTCGGGGACCCCGCCTACCACTGGCAGGACGGCGCCCTGACCGTCCTCGCGACGAACTCGTCCGTGCACCGCATCACCGAGAACGGCTGGACGGGCGGGACCCGCTACGACGCGGACGGCGACCGCATCGGACCCGAGACGGCCTACGTGTGGCGGGCCGGTGTCAGGACGGACCTCGTCGTCAGCCCGGCGATCACGCGACTCGCGAGCATCGGCGGACAGGGCTGCGGCATCGAGAGCCACAGCACGCTGCGGTTCCAGGACGTCAACGACCAGGGCACGTTCCTGGGGCTCGGTGTGACTCGCGACGGTGTCGAGGCGAGTTTCGTCGTCGAACGGGGACGCACACGCGTGCTGCGCGACGCGACCGGTGCCATGTGGGGCCTCGACCTCAACGACGCCGGGCAGGTCGCGGGCGCGGTCCAGCGCCACGGCACGGCACCCCGGGCGGCGATCTGGGCCGACGGGCGGATCACTCAGGTGCACGTCCCCGGGCTGCGCGCCGACGAGGCGTCCTGGGCGACGGCGATCAACGAGCGCGGCGAGGCCGTGGTCGTCACCGGGTCACACCTCTCGGAGTGGCCGCTCGGCCGCACGTACCTGTGGCAGCGCGGGAGGCTCACGCTCGTCGGCCCGAAGGGGCTGCAGACGTTCGCCAACCAGGTCAACGACGCCGGGCAGGTGGCAGGGGTCGCCCTGCTGGACCCCGCTGAGGGGACGCGCCAGGCGTTCGTGTGGCAGCCGGGCGACCTGCTGATGCTCGGCGAGAGCGGTGAGGGTGTCGCGAAGGTCGTCGACCTGAGCGAGCGCGGGCACGTCCTCGCGCTGGCCTACCGGTCCGTCGCGGGTGCCGACACCCCCTATGCCCTCACGTGGAGGATGCCGCCCAAGCCACGCTGACCTCGTTCCGGTCCGCTCCGACGGGCGTCGATGCAGGTCACCGCGCCGGGGTGACGCGAGCGGCGCGGTGCAGCCTCGTCGCGAGGCGGTCGAACGCCCGCGCCAGCTCGTCGCCGTCGAGCACCTCGACGTCCGCGTCGAGCTGGGTCAGCCACAGCGCGAGCCGGTCCGGGTCGTCCGCGCCGAGCTCGAACCGGCAGGCGGACCCGTCGATCTCCTCGATGTCGAGGGAGATCGGGAGCGTCGCCCTGACCGTGGCCGCGGGGGCGTGGACCAGGACCCGCGCGCGGTACGCCCACGCCGCCTTGCTGACGCGCGCGACGACGAGCGCGACGGCCTCGTCCTCGCCGATCGAGCGCGGCCGGAACCGGGCACCCGTGGGTGGGCGGGGCGTCATGCGGTCGACGCGGAAGACGCGCCAGTCGTCCCGGTCGAGGTCCCACGCGAGCAGGTACCACAGCGGGCCCCAGGCGACGAGCCGTTGCGGCTCGGTGTGGCGCGCGGCGGCCCGGCCGTGACGCGTGGTGTAGCCGAACCGCAGGCGCTCACGGCCGCGGATGGCGGCGGCCACCGCGCCGAGCACCGACAGGTCGAGCGAGGGGCCCGCCGTCGGCACGGCGCTCGTGGAGTCGCGGACCGCCTCGACGCGGCGGCGCAGCCGCGAGGGCAGGACCTGCTCGAGCTTCGCGAGGGCCGTGAGCGACGTCTCCGCCATGGCGAGCCCCCGGCCGGCGGCGGCACCGAGCGCGACCGCGACGGCGACCGTCTCGTCGTCGTCCAGCAGGAGCGGCGGCATCGCCGTCCCCGCGACCAACCGGTACCCGCCGGCCACGCCGGGACGCGCGTCCACCGGGTAGCCCAGCGAGCGCAGCTTGGTGACGTCGGCCCGCACGGTCCTCGTGCTGACGTCCAGGCGTGCGGCGAGCTCGGCGCTCGTCCA
The DNA here is from genome assembly GCF_006538725.1 of Cellulomonas gelida. Lineage (GTDB taxonomy): Bacteria > Actinomycetota > Actinomycetes > Actinomycetales > Cellulomonadaceae > Cellulomonas > Cellulomonas gelida. The sequence goes on along the minus strand of NZ_BJLQ01000015.1, from coordinate 3,158 downwards.
GTCGCGCTTGGCCTGCAGCAACGAGAGCATCCGGAGCAGTCGCGCCGAGGTCTCCACCATGGCCGCGATCCTGACACCGATCGCGGAAGGAAGTCTGCCGCATCGCCTGGGAGCGTCTCGTTCCATGACCGAGAACGCACTCATCCCCTTCCGCATCGACATCCCGCAGGCCGAGGTCGACGACCTTCGCCAGCGCCTGGCGCGCACCCGCTGGCCCGACCCCGTGCCCGGCCGCGACGACCGGACCGACTTCAGCCGCGGCATCCCGCTCACCTACCTCCGGGAGCTCGCCGAGTACTGGCAGCACGAGTTCGACTGGCGCGCGCAGGAGGCACGGCTCAACGAGCACGAGCACCTGACGACGGTCGTCGACGGCCAGACCTTCCACGTCCTGCACGCGCGTTCGACGAACCCCGACGCGACGCCGCTCGTGCTCAACCACGGCTGGCCCGGCTCGTTCGTGGAGTACCAGCGCCTGATCCCCTTGCTCACCGACGACTTCCACGTGGTCGTGCCGTCGCTGCCCGGTTTCGGCTTCTCCACGCCGCTGTCCGGCACCGGCTGGGAGCTGGCGCGCACCGCGGAGGCCTACGCCCAGCTCATGACGCGGCTGGGCTACGACAGGTTCGCGGTCCACGGCACTGACATCGGCTCGGGCACCACGAGCCTGCTCGCGGCCCGCCACCCCGAGCGGGTCATCGGCACGCACGTGGGCTGCGACCGGCGGTTGCTCGCCATGGTCGGGCACCAATTCCCCGTCCCCGAGGGGCTGTCCGACGACGAGGTCGCCGCGCTCGAGACCGTGCGCGCCGAGCTCGTCGGCGAACGCGGCTACCTCGAGCTGCAGAACCACCGTCCCGACACGATCGGGCCGGCGCTCACCGACTCACCGGCCGGCCAGCTCGCCTGGATCGCCGAGAAGTTCAGCCCGCGCGGCGCCGCCCGGCTGCCCGACGAGGCGGTCGACCGCGACCAGCTCCTGACGAACGTCAGCCTGTACTGGTTCACCCGCGGCGGGGCGTCGAGCGCCCAGCTCTACTACGAGGCGGAGCACTCGACGATCGACTACTTCGCCTTCGCCCCCACGGTGCCGTCCGGGTGGGCCGTGTTCGACACCCACCCGCTCATGCGCCGCGCGCTGGACCCGTGGGGTGCGGCGGCGCACTGGAGCGAGTTCGACGAGGGGGGCCACTTCCCCGCGATGGACGCGACGGAGCTGCTCGCCGACGACCTGCGCACCTTCGTCCGCAGCCTCTCGTGACCCGGCGCCCGGGCCGGCCGCGCAGAGACCTCTTCGATGCGGCCGGTCCGGGCCGCGGTGCCACCCTGGCTGCAGGTCGAGTCGAGCGGATCGCGACCGAGCGACCGGCTGGACAGGGCGGGCGGGCGCGCAGGACCGCCTCTCAGAACTGCCGGACCGTGGCCAGGCTGTGGCCGTGGACGGACTCGGCCACCACCGCGCCCGTCTCGTGGAACCCGAGCTTCTCGAGCACCCGGCGCGACGCCACGTTCCAGTCCCACACCGTCGCCCACAGCCGGGGGCAGCCCGCCTCGCGTGCCCACGCGACCACCGCGCCGCCCGCCTCGGTGGCGTAGCCGCGGCCGTGGGCTGCGCGCAGCAGCTCGAAGGCCAGCTCCTGCTCGTCGGGCGACGCGCTCCCGTAGCCGGTCAGGCCGCAGTACCCGATCACCTCGGCCGTGTCCCTGCGCTGGACGGCGAGGAGTCCGGGCTCGTCCTCGATCAGCGCAGCGATCTCCGCCACGGTCGGCCGGCCGTCGGCGTCGATCCTTCGGTGCGGAGGCACCCGCGGGTCCCTCTCCGTCCACAGGTAGCGGTAGGTCGCGGCCTCGTCGACCTGTCGGGGCCGCAGCACGAGGCGTTCGGTCTCGAGGGTGCCCAGCCCGCGGATCGCCGCCATGCGGCGATGGTGTCACGACGAGGCCGCGACGCCGAGCGGCGACTCGACCCCGCCACGGTCAGGCGGCTGATCCGCCGGTCCTGGCACGTGCCGCACGTCGTCCTGCCGCACGTCGTGGCGGTCGTCGTCGGCGCGGTCCTGTCCTGCCCTGACGGGCGTCGGCCAGCTCGGGGACATGCCGCTCTGACGGGCCGGCTCAGCTCGGCTCGACCGGCAGCCAGAGCTCGACCGTCGCGGTGCTGAAGTCCTCGGCGCGGTCGACCACCACGACGATCTCCGGCCCGGGCCGCAGGCGCCAGGGGTTCGACGGGAACCACTCGGTCGCGGTCGCGGCCCACAGGGTCTGCAACGCGTCCGGGTAGGGACCGGACGCTCGGAAGACCGCCCACGCGCCGGCCTCGACCGGCAGGACGTCGAGGTCGTCGGGAACCGCGAGGGCGTCGGCGAGCGCGACGCCGTGCAGGTAGGTGAGCTCGGAGCCCTCGCGGCGGTCCGGGTCGAGATCGGCGCTCACGGCGAGCAGACCGTGCGGCTCGGTGTCGCCCAGCGACTTGAGCCGCTGGTGCTCCTGCGGCTCAAGCGACGACACGTGCTGCGCGATGGCCGGGTTGACGCCCTGGTGCACGAGCGGGACGCGGGCGGCGTGGCCGGCCAGGTGGAAGGCGGGTCGGGTGACGAGGCGGACGTCCATGGGAGCTGCTCCTTCGACGGTCAGGCGGAACCTGAGACAGGGTTGGGTGCGGAAGGGGCCACCGTCGCGACGGGCCTGGCCCGGGCTGACGCCGTGCACGGCCTGGAACGCCCGGCCGAACGCCTCGGCGGACCCGTAGCCGTAGCGCACGGCGAGGGTCAGCAGGTCGTCGGACCCGGCGACGAGGTCCGCCGCGGCCGCTGTCATCCGCCGGCGCCGCACGTACTCCGACAACGGCATCCCGGCCAGCGCCGAGAACATCCGCCGCAGGTGGTACTCGGTGGTCCCGAGCCGGGCGGCGAGCCGGTCGACGCCGAGGTCCTCGGTGAGGTCGTCCTCGACGAGGTCCACGAGCTGGTTGAGCCAGGTGATCACGGTGCTCCCTTCCGACGACCACTGTCCCCGTGCTCGCACGCCTGGGACCCGATCATCGCGGTTCGTCTCGATCAGTCGCGCGCCGCGGCCGACGAGTCGCGCGCGGCCCTCTCCCGACGAACGCTGCGTCGGCGCCGCAGCCCGACGACGCGGCCCGACGAACCGAGGTCGGC